>QULU01000047.1 GCA_003481775.1 Clostridiaceae bacterium OM02-2AC | reverse complement strand
GCCATGAAAATGCTGGGAGTGGAAAAAGAATTACAGTCTGTTATTTTGAACGAGCTGCATCAGGCTTGAATAATAAGTAATTAAATTCATAGGAGTAAAGAGCATAAGGCATATGTGGGTTATGAATGATAGAAGTTCCACAGCTTATTTCTTCATTCAATTCATGTGCTAGTGGTAATAAAAAGCAGATGATTCAAATAAAAAATCGTCTGCTTTTTCAGAGAACTCATATGTATGTTTTTTCAAACGACTTTAGGATATGCGATATAGAAAAAAGATAATATCACCATTGCATAATTATAATCTTGCAGATAGGAATTATACGAGCATGATTCTAGAAAAATACGATAGGTGAAAGAAATAAATGAGGTGTGAATTATCATTTACTGAAACACTATAAATATCAAGAGATATTACAGTGACCATTAAATGCCTAAAAACTGCCATTCATGCAATTATTATACCGAAAATCCGTTATATTGTAGTATAATATCGGTAGGAAGGGGGAAGGAAAAGGTACCTCAATTAAGAGAAATAGAAAAATTAAATTTTACATGACATCATACCGGACTTCTTATATAATAGTTGTGCAGGAAAAGAGTGATGTTATGAATGAAATTATGGAATATGTGTATTGTTTTATGTATATTTATGGTATTACCTATTCAATTAAACGCGTGAACAGTAATGTGCGATGGAATGCACGAACTATTTTTCTGATGATTGTGTATAGCTTTATAAACATGATTTTGACGAATAGTATTGATGTTTCAAACATATTATTTATGCTATCAAATATGTTTTCTATTATACCGGATTATCTATATGTATGTGCATTATGTAAAAAATTTAAGCTTCTCAATTTATTTTACTTGATGTTTTATACAATTTCCTTTATTACATTTATTGATATATTCATGAATGTTCATATTCATTTATTTAACGGAGCCTTTGATGCAACATTCGTACCGGGAATGCTTCGTTTTGTATCTATTGTATTTGCTAATGGCTGTGCAATGCTTGTATTTCAAATACCGGTTTACTTATATCGGAAGTTTTTTGTGGTTCTTACAAAAAAGCAGCTGATGCCTTTTGTTTTTCTACAGATTTTTTCTATGATTGTGCTTATCATGTATATGAAAGAGCTGGAGGTTTACCCAAAGGATATCACGATATTCCTTGTATTTCTGATGCTTGTGGTTCAGACATTTACTGTAGACTTTATCTTTGTTCGTTTCTGGCAGCTTGCTCAGGAGAAGAATGAAATTGAACTGACGGAGCTTTCTAGAAATATACAGAATCAGTATATGCATGATTTACAAGAGGAACAGGAGAAAAACAGAGAGCTTCGGCACGATATGAGAAATCATATTGAGATACTGGAAAGTATTCATCATGACCGTGATTTTCTGAATTATCTGGATCGTGTAAGAAAAGATGTAGATGAGCTGGGACAACGTATTAAGACAGGTAATATGTTTCTGGATGCGTGCTTAAATACGAAAATAAATTCAAATAGTGATATTCAATTTGAAGTAAGCGCGTTTGTGAATGATGAAATAGGTATTGAGGACAAGGATATGTGTGCTCTTGTATTCAATATGCTGGATAATGCCATTGATGCCGCTAGAGGTAGTGAACATAAAAAAGTGGACATAAAGTTAATGATACATAACGATTCTCTGATTATTGAGGTTATCAATTCTACTGCACAAGCACCAGATTTTCATTCCAGAAAAGGAACTGGACATGGGTATGGAATGAAAATTATTGAGCGTATTGCTGCTCAATATGAAGGTATGGTGAAATATGATTATGATGAAGAAAGCCATACGGTAAGTGTACACTGTCTGATGCCTCTTCCAAAATAAGAAAGGGTGGTAAACTTATGAAATTTAATATCAAGAAAAAACTAATCAATTATGCAGTACGTAATGAAAATAATGCTTCTATCGTAGGGCATTACACGCCAAAGCCTTTTTCCTATAAAAAGGAATCTGTGAAATCACAGAAGCATGGAAACAATAAGTAGAAGGCTGAGCATATTTCTTGCTAAACGAGGTTTGATTGAAGAGGATGAGGTTGATATTATCCGCTTTGCAGTTGAGCTTCTTCTAACACAGGGAATACAGATTGTCAGTATGCTCGTGCTGGGATACTTCCTGCAGTTCTTCTGGGAAACGGTGCTGTATTTGTGTATGCTGCTGTTCCTGAAACGCTATACTGGCGGCTATCATGCAAAAACATATGGACGTTGTTATTTGATAACAATGATTATCTATCTGCTGGTTTTACTCTGTGTGGAGTATCTGAATATATACAGTCTGCTGGTCTTTCTTCCTGCCGGACTTGGTATTTTCATTTATTTCGGTCCTTGTCTTAGCTATAAGACGATGCTGGAACGTAGGAAGCAGCAATTACATCTGAAGCTTTCTTTGGCTCTATGTCTTGTTTTGCTTCTGCTGTTTTTGGGAATCCATGAATTTCGCTATACGATAGAAATTGCGGCTATTCTGTTTTTTACCGCGGTGATGATGCTGCCGGTATTCTGGAAAAATACAAAAACAATCTGATGAAAAAGGTCTGATGTGTCATAATGGCAATCAGATCTTTTTATAATGGCTTTAACGGCTTCACGACAACCACGATATTTAATTATGAAGAAAGCTTAGCACAAAACGTTGAATTCCATAAAAGTAAAATGTTTAATGATAAATTTAAAAGATGGAACGGTGGTATGCCATATACAGTTTTCTATCTCATGGATTGTTGTATTGGTACTATATTTTGTATAATATCCGTTGTATAATACAAAGGAAACACGTAATATGTATAAAAGTAAGGGGAATGAAAGGGGAAACAGAATAGAGGGAGATTATAATGAATTACACGATAAAGGAATTGATTGAAAAAGAGGATAGGAAAAATCCATATACGGATGAGCAGATTGCTGAGCTTTGCAATATGAGTCGTGAGGAAGTGACACTTCTGCGTCAGGAACAGGGGATTTTTGATTCCCGGGAGAGAAGAAGACAGATATTACTTCCCGAGGTGAAAGCAATATTGCGAGGCAATGAAAAAATATCAGATCGAAAGCTGACGGCTATACTGAATGAACGAGGATATCAAATATCCCGTTTTATAACAAGATCAGTTCGCGATGAGCTGCAGCCAAAAGAGAATAAAGAGGAGCGGATTCACATGGATCCAGATCGTGATTTTGAACAGCTGATTGGATATGATGGAAGTATGAAGCGTCAGATATCGCAGGCACAGGCTGCTGTTCTTTATCCACCAAGAGGTCTTCATACGCTGATCCATGGTCCAAGCGGTGTTGGAAAAAGCCAGTTGGCAGAAGCCATGTATCACTTCGCTATCCATGTGGGTACCATACAGAAAGAAAGTCCGCTGGTGATATTTAACTGTGCGGATTATGCAGATAATTCAGAGCTTTTACTATCACAGCTATTCGGCTATGTGAAGGGGGCCTTTACAGGGGCAGATCGTGAGAAATCAGGGCTTGTGGAAAAAGCCGATGGAGGTATCCTGTTTCTGGATGAGGTACATCGTCTGCCAAGCGAAGGTCAGGAGATGCTGTTTTATTTAATTGATAAGGGCATGTATCGAAAACTGGGAGAAACAGGTAGTACAAGAACAGCAAAACTTCTTATCATTGCTGCCACTACGGAGGATTTGGATTCCTATCTTCTAACAACCTTTCGTCGAAGAATTCCTATGCTGATTGATCTTCCATCATTGAGCGAGCGCCCGCTTTTAGAACGACTTATGATTATTAAAACCTTCCTGTTTCAAGAAGCTCTGCGTATACAGCAAAATATTATTTTGGAAAAGGATGCACTGATGCTTTTGCTGAATTATCCCTGTCCAGGGAATATTGGGCAGCTACGAAGTGATATACAGGTGGCCTGCGCCCGAAGCTTCTTGAAGCATATTACATATGGTGATAAGCGACTGATTATAGCACTGGATGATTTGCCTCCGCATGTTGGAAATCTCTCTCTTAACACAGCATCACGAGATTCTCGCAAGCTCTGTGAAAGTGACCTGTTTGTATCCTGCACACGACATAAGGAACAGGTTTCGCATATAGGGCCGAACATCTATCAGTTTATAGAAGAGAAATATGATCTTCTTTTAAAAGAGGGATGTACAGAAAATGAAGTGTACCAGATTCTCGGTAAAGAGCTTGATACAGAAATGGATAACCTGTTTAATAAAATTAAATATCAGCAGGTTGATCGAAAAAATCTAGAAGAGGTGGTAGGAAACCGTATTATCCAATCTGTACAGAAATCGGTTGATATTGCCAGAATGAGCATGCAGGACATCAGTCCCAATATTCTTTCTCCGCTTTGTCTGCATGTGAGCGCCAGCTGTGAACGTATGAAATGCGGGAAACGCATCATAAATCCACAGCTTGAAAAAATAAAAAAAGAGTATCCTCTGGAATTTGCGACAGCACGTAAAATGTGTATGCAGTATCATGAAGATTTTATGATTGATATGCCAGAGGATGAGATAGCATTTATCGCGATGTATCTTAGAACCTTTACCAAAAAGAAGAAAGAGGAAAGCTGCAGGAAAATCGGTATTATTGTTTTGACGCATGGCAATGTCGGCATCGAAATGGTGGAGGTTGCCAATCAACTGCTAAATGTAAATTTTGCAGTTGGACTTCGCTGTGCCTTGGATGAACCAAGTAGTCATGCCCTGCAGCGAACGCAGCATGCAGTAGAGCAGCTTGATGAAGGAAGAGGGTGTCTGATCCTCACCGATATGGGTTCACTGGTAACATTCGGACAGATTATTACGCAGCGTACAGGAATAGACACCCGCACGATCTCCCGTGTAGATACTGTAATGGTTATAGAGGCGATTCGCAGAGCAATTTTGGAAGAAACAACGCTTGATGAATTGGAACAGGCATTGAATATGGAAAAAGAAATAAATTTCCACGGCAATCTGGAGCTGGAGGAAAAGGAAACAGTGATTGTTTCTATTTGTCTGACCGGCAAGGGCAGTGCAGTTCTCATTCAGTCAAAAATTCAAAAACTGCTGCAGGAGCATGACTTGACAATTCGTATACTGACACTAGGAGTCATGAGTGAAAATGGAATCGAATTTGAATTGGATCACCTTGCACGCAGTTATCATATTCTTGCGATACTGGGAAACTTTCAGATTGACTATCATCGAATTCCATTTTTCTCAACAAGTGATATTATCAATGGGATTGCACAGCAGGATCTGCTGGATATCATAAAAGATTATCAGCAGTCTAAGAAAGCTGTTAGTTGCCTGCAGGAGCTTCTTGATGAAGATATTATCCTCTGCCATGTACAGGATGCTTTATGTAAAAATGATATTCTGGAGAAGCTGGTAGAGCTTCTGGTAAAAAAGGAATATGTGTCACAGGAGTATTTGCTGGATGTATATAAACGAGAGGCTATGGGAGCAACCATTATGGGAAAGGCGGCTATACCACACGGCTTTACAGAACATGTCACAAAACCTGCCATTGCTATTTTGACCTTGCAGGATGCAATTTTATGGGAGGATAACTTTGAAACAAATATAATTTTAATGCCAGCATTAAAAGAAGAGAGTATTGCATATACCCATGAATTATTCTCTATATGCAGTGATTCCATGCTGATACAGTCACTTTCAGCATGTAATAAGCCACAGGAAATCATAAGGTTACTAACCACTCGCACAAAACCGTCCAAATAGTTGGCACGGTTTTTGCTATTTTATGGGTGAAGGATAAAAGCGATGGGAGGTGAAGCTGTTGGATCAGGAAATACAAATCGTCAGGGAATGCATTTTGCCGCATTATGAGGCATTCCGAAAGGAAGATATCATATTGGAGCTTAGTAAAAGGATGAGAAAGCGAAATCTTGTAGAAGCAGATTTTCAGGAAGCAGTAATGAAACGGGAACAGAAATATCCTACCGGTCTGCTGATAGGGAAACACAATATCGCTATACCACATACAGAACCGCAGTATGTTAAAGCTCCGTGTATCGGAATTGCCACTTTGAAGAACAGAGTTTCATTTCACCGCATGGATGCATGTGATGAGCTGGTGGATGTGGATGTCGTACTGCTGCTTGCTTTAAGTCAGGCGCATACACATATGGAAATGCTGAGCAAAATCATCCTCATGTGTCAGGATGAAGTATTCATCGAGGAATTGATGCAGGCAGAGCAGGAAACAGATATTGAAAAAATCGTTAGAAAACGATTGGAAGGAGAAGAACAGCATGAACAGTAAACCATTGGTACTGGTTGTATGCGGTGCAGGAACATTAACTTCTGTCATCGCCAGTCAGGGAGTCGAACAGGGATTGAGGAAAAGAGGTATTACAGATGTGGAAATCAAGGTAGGAAGACTGGATGATATCGGACGTTATGCTGATCGTATTACCGTACTTGTCGCCTCTATGAATATCCGGCAGAAATATGATTTTCCGGTTATCAATGCTATATCGTTTCTGACCGGGGATGAGGATGGACAGGAACGTGTTGTGGAAAAAGTGGCAGATATTCTGAAAGAGAATTAAATAAAGAAAGTGAGGAAAAATTATGGAAATGCTACAGGATTTTTTTGACTGGTTCTTCGCCTTAGGCAGCAGTGTGTTTGTGCCATTCATCATGTTTACACTATGTATGGTGTTTAAGGGCGGCTTAAGTAAAAGTCTGCGCAGTGCCTTGTATATGGGGGTCGGACTTGTCGGACTGGGGTTGATTGTTGATTATTCAGTCGCAGCAATGACACCTGTTACGGAGGCACTTGTAAATAATCTGGGGCTGAGTTTGAATGTAATTGATATCGGCTATGGAAATGTCAGTGCGGCATGGGCGTGGCCGGGTGTTGTTTGGGTGATTTTGGGTATTATTGCAGTCAATTTTATCATGGTCGTTTTAAAATGGACGAAGACACTGTGGGTAGATATGTGGAATATCTGGCATGGTGAGTTCGTTGCCGGCATGATGTGGGCATTTACAGGTAATATTTATATCGGCATTGCCAGTGGCTTGATTTTGCTTGTCATCAATATGAAGCTTGCGGATTATCACGCTAAGAAAATACAGGAGTTTAACGGTTTGGAAGGTATTTCTGTAGTTGCGACCTCCGGTACCTTTACAGCATCCTGGGCACAGGGATGTATGTGGGTAATCAACAAGATACCTGGACTTCGCGATATTAAGGCATCTTCAGAACAAATTAAAGAAAAATTCGGAATTTTTGGGGAAATGTCTGTCATTGGTGCATTGATGGGTACCATTATGGGAATCGTTGCAGGATTTGATTTTATCAATACGGCGCAGTTAGCTATCAAGCTTGCGGCAGTGCTGGTAATTTTGCCAAGAATGTTGTCCATTATTGCAGAAGGCATCATTCCTATTTCAAATGCATTGTCTAAATTCATGCGTGAGAAATTTCCGGGCAGAGAATTGTATATCGCTGTAGACCCTGCTATCCTGCTGGGGGATCCTTCTGTAATGTCAACAGTGATTCTGATGTATCCGATTTCTGTAATGATTGCAGCGGTTATTCCGGGCTGTAACTTCCTGCCGGTCGCATCACTTGCTGCTCTTCCTTACTGGATTGGCGGTATGGTGCCTTATACGAAAGGAAATATCATTCATACGGTAATTTGTGCAACATTGTGGATCATACCAGCTACCTTGATTGCTTCATCTCTTGCGGGAATATGTACGGATCTTTGCAGCATGACAGGATTATTCACTGATCAGATCGCGAACGGCGCAATGTTTACCAATTGGGATGAAGGAGGAAATATCCTTCTATGGTTATTTGTTAAAGCAGGTCAGTTGTTTGGATTTGGCGGATAAGGTATAAAATTCTTGAAGTATTTAGCAACATAACAATAAAGCTATGCCTGCATACACTAGGAGAAGGAGATATTATGAAACAGGCGTTATTAAAACAGCAGGGTGTGCTCGCCATTTCGGATATAGAGGAAGATCTCTCCCTGCGTGCAAATGAGGTGCTTATTGAAGTAAAGGCTGTTACCATCTGCGGATCAGACCTCAGCTACTTTCAGGCTGAGAAGCTGCCGCATCATTTACAGTATCCACTGATTCTGGGGCATGAGATGGCTGGAATCGTAAAAGAAACCGGTACTGCTGTAGCCTCTATTCAAAAGGGAGATGGTGTAGCAGTGGAGCCTCAGAGCTATTGCGGGCATTGCCATGCCTGCATCAGAGGGGATTATAACTTCTGTGAATCACTGAAATTCATGGCTAGTAAGGGAATCAGCGGAGCATTAAAGCAATATGTGAAATGGCCACAAGGCTCCGTTTACAAATTGGAGAATTCCATGTCATTTGAAGAAGGTGCACTGCTGGAACCATTATCTGTTGCATACAGTGCAATAGATAAATTGGACTTTCACAAGGACAGCAGGCTTGTGATTTTAGGAGCTGGATCCATTGGTCTGCTTATGGGAGTACTGATGCAGGTGTTGTATCCTGAGGTGAACGTTCATCTTGTGGATATTTATGAGAGCAAGCGGGATATGGGAGAGCGCCTTCATATGAAAAAGGAACAGTTTCTGATAGGAGATACGTATGATTTGCAGCTTATGAAGCCATTTACCCATATTATCGATACAACAGGAAACAGTAAGGTAGTGAAACGGTTTCTACAGCACAGTATATTGGGAGCCGTACTTCTGGAAATCGGTGTTAGTGATCATCCATTGGATATTAGCTTTAAGGAAATTGTATATCAGGGGCTTCGCATCATAGGCTCTTACCGCTATACAAACACCTATCCCAAGCTTTTGAAGCTATTTCGGGAACAGCGCCTGCATGTGTGCGACATCATAACAGGCAGCTATCCGATTGAAGCAGCACAGACAGCATTTGAACAGGCATTGGATGGCCGCCATCACAGCAAAATTGCGATTTATTTATAACGATGAAACCTGTAGGCTTAGCATAGGCGGCATGCCACAGGTTTTTCATAAACCAGTAAGGAATGTCAAACATGAGATTGAAGGATATACAGCAGCATATGACAGGATATGAAAAATAGTAATGAAACTGTACGGTGTATCACAGGAGAAACCAATCGCCGTAATGAAAGCAGGTATGCATGCATAGGAGGATATGATCATGAAATTGAATACAGGAATGAATCTATCTGCAGATTTAGATAAACTAGAATTTATATATGGTGAAGACACAACAGGTCCACTTACAGAGAAGCGTAGGCTGGATGAAATCCGTGTAAGCTTGCGTGATCCGAATGCAGATGGCCCTTCCATTGTATATGCAGTTGCGATGGATGTGGCAAAAAAGAAGCATGTACAGGATTTGATTAATCGAAATTTACTGTATGGTGCAATGATTTTTGAGAAGGGAATAATTGGAGAGGAGCCTATTCGCTCACAGGGGCATATCCATGCAGTTTCGGTGTCATGTAATGCCTCTACCTGCGAGGTATATGAAATCTGGGCAGGAGAGGCCTATATCTATATGCAGGAGTATGCTGAGGATGATCCGGGGCGTTGCTTTGCAGTTCATGCAAAAACCGGAGACGTCGTGATTGTACCGCCTGGTTGGGCACATTGTACTATCAATGCAGATCCTTCCAGAGCCATGCTGTTTGGTGCATGGTGTGTCCGTGATTATGGATTCGATTATGTGCAGGTTCGTGCACATAAGGGAGTAGCATTCTTTCCAAAAGTAAAGGATGGTATTATCACCTTTGTGCAGAATCCAAAATATCATCCTGCACATTTGGAGATTCTGAAAGCAAGTGCATATCCGGAATTTCACCTGCAGCAGGGTATACCAATCTATACGCAATATGAAAATAATCCGGATCTCTTCCGCTTTGTAACGCATCCACAGGAGGCCGAAGAGCAATGGAAGGAGTATCGTCCATGAAACAGGGGAAGCTGGTTGTCCATTTCGGTGCTGGTGCATTAGGAAGAGGTCTGGTCGTACCTATGTTGTATGAAAGCGGCTGCCGCATCGTGCTTGCGGATACCAATGTGCAGCTGATTGACGGGATGAGAGCTACAAAAGCCTACACACTGGATGTTTCAGATGATGAACAACAGAGACTGCATACAATCAAAATAGACGATATCGTGTCGCCTGTGACAGATGAAAAGGTGCTTCTTGCATATTTACATATCTGCGATATAGTAACCACATCTGTCCGCAGAGAAAATCTGATTCATGTCGCTAAAGTTCTATCCAAGGCATGGGGAACGGAAAGGAATACACAGCGTATGGTTCTGTGCTGTGAAAATGTGGAGGGCGTCGGCGCTTACTTTCATTCTTTGCTTACAGATTGTGCAACAAATAAATGCCAGAGGGAAAACCTTTCTGCAATTCGTGTACCGGATACGATTGTAGACCGCATTTGTGCAACAGGAGCATCTATCATGGAAATAACAAGTGAATCCTTTCATGAGTGCAGTGTTGATGCTGCAGTAATAGAAGATACAGGAATTGCCTGTATACCGTCGATATCAAATATTCGCTCCCACTTCTATCGAAAGCGTTATTTGCTAAATACCTATGCAGATGCAATGGCGTTTCTTGCCCTAGATAAAAATCATACCTATTTATATGAAGCAGCGATGGATGAAGAAATTCAGAATAGTCTACACCCGTATATTTGTCTCTTGATGCAGCTTTTGGAGAGTAAATATGGAATAGGCTTCAAAGAAAGTAAGCAATGGTTTCAGCTTTATCGAAAACGACTTTCCAATCCGCAAATTCCAAGAGAGCTGCATACGGTTGCACGCAGTCTATGGAATAAAATGACACTTAGTGAACGCTTTATCTGTCCGCTTGTAGAATTGATTGCTTTAGATATTGATATTCGTGATGGACTTTCGGTTATTCGGGAAATTGTAAATACTGAGGCTGAAAAAGAAGGGCTTACAGACGATAGGGTACATCAGAAGCTGCAGGATTTATGGTGCGGCACAGCATATGGCAGGAAGCTGTTTGAGATGTTCCTTGCTTTGGAATAGTCCTTGCAACACTGTGATATCCTGATAGTGAATAAATCCTTTTGTTACATAGTTCGTTAATGCTGGAATATTGCTATCTATTCTGCTTTTATTATTCAGGATAAAGAAAGACGCAAGTTGAGGCTTGCGTCTTATGTTGTAAATCTGCATGCTTTCTTCTTAAGAAAACGGCATTTATTTTTTGTTTTTACTTAATGTTTAAATCTATCAACATCCCATTATGGGTATTATCTGGATTGAAAGTGAATGCATCCTTTTCATGATCCACATTAGAAATTGTTCTTATCTGATTTTATCATCCACTTGTACTAAAAATTCACTGTCATACGAAATGAAAAAGGAATTCAAAACATCATCGCCCTTTATGCTCTGCATGCAGGAAGTGTTTCTGTATGATGATAATTAAAACGAAAACTGCAACATAAACCAAATAGAAAACTGTGCATAACTTGCAGGAATAGTTTGCTTTTTTTGTGGGATAGAAGGTAAATGATCACTTCCTGCGTGCTTTATAGATGAATGCCGTATTGCTCCGTAATGAACTCAAGATCATTATACAGCTCCTGTCGTGAATATCCGCCTTCCTGAAGCTCTGGTTCACGCAAAGAATTTAATTGATCAAACGCTGAAAGTGCAACCTTTAGATATTCCATGCTGCCGGTCGCAAAATTTTCACGTAAATACTGTATAGCTTCTGAATATTTTTTTTCCTTTAACAGCTTCTGTATCTCTTTGTGGTATTTTTTTACGTCCTCATCACTGAGCTCATCCTCCACCCTGATTTCACTTTTCTCACGATGTAAAAGCACCTTGCCCAGCATGTCGGTCATACCTTCAATCTGGCGCATGATCCAGTCGTTTTCAAATACACTCATATCTTATTTCCTGTCTGCCGCAAACACGATTCCGGCATCCTTTCTGGCTGTCTCATACACTTCCATAACAGTTCTTGAATAAGCGAGCAGCCGTGTGCAGCGCTCATAATCATCCAGCTTAAAGATGTCACGGAAATCCTGTAATTCATAATACAAAGCTACATCATTCTGCACAATGGAAGGATGCTCGATGTTTTCTCTGCCGATCTGTATGGTAAACTCTGCGCATCTGCTTGTCTCCGAACGCATGGTGATAAATCCCTTTTCTCCCTGAATCTGTGCAATGCATTCACTTCGTGTGTCCTTACAGCCGACACATACCGCCTGAAAGCCGTCATATTGCAGTAATACGACACCACTTGTGTCAATGCCGTTGTCATGTAGATTGGCATAGTAATGCACCTTTTTCGGCTTTCCAAACATGCCGATAACATAATGCAGATTATAAATATTGATGTCAGCCAATGCACCACCGGAGAATTCCGGATTGAATACATTCGGTGTTTCTCCCTGTAGAAATTTGTCATAGCGACTGGAGTATTGAGAGAAGTTACACTGAACCATACGAATGGTGCCAAGCCTTGGAAGCTCTTCCTTCATACGGAGATAATTTGGCATATGTGCAGTTACGATTGCTTCAAATAGATACAGATGGCGCGCCTGTGCTTCTTTTACCAGACAATCGAATTCCTTCACAGTGGATGTAAACGGCTTTTCACAGATGACGTTCTTTCCTGCCTTTAATGCTTTTAATGCATGCTCAAAATGCAGACTATTCGGTGATGCGACATAAACGAAATTGATGTCCTCATCCTTCAGCATCTCATCCATCTTTGTATAGATTTTATCGATTCCATATTTGTCTGCCAATGTACGGGCAGAGGATTCCTTACGGGAATACATGGCAACACAGCTGATGCCGGCGCTTTCCTGTACGGCTGTTAAAAACCAGTCTACGATAAAGCCTGTTCCTATGGTTGCTACTTTCATGATGATCCCTCCATTCTTATCTTAAATATAGCACATATGCTTGTTTGTGAACAGAGAAAGAGAATGCCTTTTACAATATTCAATTCTTAAAAAACTGTTGGTTTTTCATGAATTGTTATCTGGGGTTTTTCCTGTATAATGAACATGTAAAGGGTGATATCATGAAAAAGAAATACCTTCTTTTATTATTTGTCCTACCGCTTCTATTACCGCTATCCGTACAGGCGAGAGCAGGAGGGGGTGGTTCCGGCGGCAGTGGTGGCAGCTCCGGGGGCAGCACATCATCGGGAAGTACAAATTCCAATCATTATCATGGTCGCGGATACAATGATCCGATTGGCAGTATGTTCTCTACAATCGCTATGGGAGGTCTGCTTGTATTGATACCTGCCATGCCAATGCTTGCCTATCGAAGAAGAGTGAAAAAGAAAGCAAAGCAAAGTGCTGCGCTGCTGCAAAGGATAGATGATATGGATTCCATTTGGAATGAAAAACAAATCAAACGGCGCGTTGAGGATATTTACTATCATGTACAGGAGGCATGGACGAATGCAAAAGTTGAAGACCTGAAGCCTTATCTTACAGAGCATTTGTATGAGCAATGGAAGATGCGCCTTACCTGGATGGAGCTGCGTAATGAGCACAATGTTTTGGATCACATCAAGCTGCTGCGAAGTGCGGTAGTCGGCGTTCAGGATTATAGCGATGACAGTCAGGATTCCTGCTGGCTGTACATCGAAGGAAGCATGGTTGATTATACCGTGAATTCACAGACGCACACAGTGACGGAAGGTTCACGCAAAAAATCTACCTTTGTGGAATACTGGAAGCTGCAAAGAATTGGGAATTCCTTTTATCTGGACGATGTCAGACAGAAGGAGGATGTGAACCCGGAGGATTTTACAGACTGGAGGGAATAGAGATGAAAACAAAGGATATCGTATGTGCAGTTATATGCATGGATCAGCGTCTGCTCATTGCGAAACGAAGCAGCAGTGTACATGAAAACATCTGGGAGTTTCCAGGCGGTAAGGTAGAGCCGGGGGAAACAAGGGAACAGGCAGTAGTTCGGGAAATACAGGAAGAGCTGGAGCTGTGTGTGGATATCGACAGGTATCTTACAACGATCCGTGATAACAGAGAGGATTGCACCTTGCTCGTACACGCCTATCTTTGCAAATATATATGTGGTGATATTCGCCTGCATGCGCATCATGAATATGCATTGGTAACTCCGCGTGAGCTTTACAGCTATCAATTTGAAGCAGCGGATCATCCCATTCTGGATATGCTTCAGGGCTACAGCTTATGATGTGGGCATTTTTCATTGTACTGCTGACGCTGATAACGATTATAGCACTACCGCTTGTTTCGATGACTGCGTTTATGCTTGTATGGGCAACCGCACATAGATATATGTCACCGGTTTTTATTCTTACGGTGATTATGGTATTTATCTACCTCTGGAGTATGCTGATTACGAAGCATCGGTATCAGCGATGGCTGAAAAAAAAGATGCAGCTTTTGCTGATTCTTCCGATTGCTTTGGGAGGCTGTATACTGGGGGGAACCTTTGCGTATGATGCATGGCAGAGCCGGTTTGAGGTGATGCGCAGTGAGGTTGATTTGTTTGAATATGAACCGTTTCATAGCGATAAGCTGGCAATTCTCGATAAAAAAAGCTCTTATTCCATGCAAGAACCACTTTTAAGGCTTGACGGCGCAACAGCATTATACCCAGTATATGCTTCCTTCGTGCAGGCAGTGTATCCTGAGGAAGGCTATGCTGATTATAGTGCAGATACTGTGCGATGTACAACAACACCGTTTGCATATGAAAGTCTAATGAACGGCGATACTGATCTCATTTTTGCGGCAGCTCCCAGCGATAAGCAAAAGGAAATGTTTGAAAAAGAGGAGAAGGAGCTTGTCATGGTTCCCCTCGGTATGGAGGCCTTCGTATTCTTTGTGAATTCTGAGAATCCGGTGGAATCATTAACGACAAAGCAGATTCAGGATATTTACAGCGGTAACATCACAAATTGGAAGGATGTCGGTGGTAGTAATAGACGAATTCGAGCCTTCCAGCGTCCGGAGGGAAGCGGTTCGCAATCTGCTTTGCTGCGCTTTATGAAGGGAAAGAAACTGATGTCGCCACCGCAAAAGGATGTGGCAAGCGGTATGGGCGATATCGTGACGGAAACTGCAGAATATGAAAATAGAGAAAATGCAATCGGTTATTCCTTTCGCTATTACACGCAGGGGATGGTAAAAAACAAAGGAATCCGCCTGCTCAAGGTGGATGGCATTGAACCGAGTGTTGAAAATATACGCATGGATACATATCCAATCAGCAGTCCGTTTTATGCAATTTATGTGAAAGGAAATACGAATAAGAATCTGCAGCCATTTCTAAACTGGATACAATCGAAGGAAGGGAAAGAGCTGATTGAGAAAACAGGATATGTGGCAGGCTCATAGCATGTATAGTAAAGAGAATCGGAAAGTGGCTCCGGTTTTCTTTGTATTTGTAAATACTCGCCGATATTCTATTATGGTTGATGATTGGTATGCTTTGTAAATTCCATAATTTGTTATAATTACGCAGCGCTTTATAGTATAATGGAAATAGAAAAGAGGGTGAGAGATTATGCTAAAAACAGATGAAACAAAAGTCCTGCGCGATCCGATTCACGGTTATATCCATGTGGATTTGCAGGTTGTATGGGATTGCATCAATGCAAAGGAGATGCAGCGCCTGAGGCGGATCCATCAGCTGGGTGGAGATTTTCAGGTATATCATACAGCGGAGCATTCACGGTTCTCCCACTCTCTGGGTGTTTATGAAATCGTACGGCGCATGGTTTATGAAATTGATCAGCTGCGAGAAGCATTAAGTGATTATGAAAAAGCGGTAGCAATGCTTGCAGGGTTGCTTCATGATATCGGTCATGGACCGTTTTCCCATGCCTTTGAAGGCATAAGTATGTATAAGCATGAAGAATACACTGTGAAAATCATAACAGAGAACAGTGAGATACACCAAATTCTGGCTGCCTGTGACGCACGGCTGCCGGAGGATGTCGCAAGCATTATTCAATATCGCCATCCGAAGGAATGTATGAATCAGCTGGTAAGCGGTCAACTGGATGCGGATCGTATGGATTATCTTCTGCGGGATGCCTATTTTACAGGGACCAGCTATGGAAAATTTGATCTGGAACGAATTTTAAGAACAATACGTGTAAAGAATGGAAGGATTGTTGTGAAGGCCAGTGGAATACACAGCGTGGAGGATTATATCATGGCCCGCTATCATATGTATTGGCAGGTATATCTTCATCCGGTAGCCCGCAGCTATGAGACCTTGCTTTCTATACTGTTTCGCAGGATGAAAGAGGTGTTTGTACTGCATCCTGAATATCTGAGCGATGTAAAAATGTTTCATCCATTCCTTTGTGGTGCGGATGCAGGGATTGATGCTTTGTATCGTCTGGATGAATCCGCAGCCCTGTATGGATTCTCCGAGCTGGTGTCCTGCAGGGATGAAATTCTGCGTGATATAGCCTATCGGCTTTTGAATCGAAAGCTGTTTGAATATGTGACCCTGAAATATCCGGAGGATTTAAAACGCATTCAGCTTCATGTACAGGCATTGGGATACGATCCGGATTACTATGTGTATCAGGATGTTGTCTCTCAAAAGCCGTACTCTCCTTATAAGAGCAATGAAAGCGGACATAATATCTGGGTTCTCGAGGAAAGCGGCAAGGTTAAGGAGCTGTCAAAGGCCAGCGATATTGTTCGTGCATTGACAAGAGCTGATTTGAAAGAGGAATCTAAGATTTACTTCCCTGAAGAAAAACTGCATATAAAATAACCGTCATAAGACTACTCCTATCCAATGGGAAGCCGTTATATTGATAACGATTTTCATTTTGAAGGGAGAGCCGTCCTATGACGGTTTTTATGACAGGCTGGCTTATCACGACGTTTTATCCCAGCAATCCGATATGAAAAGAGGGAACTGCACGAATAGGAAGTACAGCACTGATAAAGATTATTTTCGCGGATATACCGTTCTAGGACGATAGCCATTCCTTTTTAATTGCTTATTCCAGGAATGATGCGCCATTTTCATATAAAGACTGCGTGGAAACGCCGGTTGAACATAACTATTTTCGATTGCAGTATCCGTCAAAATTGCTTCTCTCATGCACCGCAGGGCTTTATCAACAGGTGCCTTTGGACCATGCTCCCACGCCATAGCTTGTATTTCATTCAGCATGGGGCCTGCACCGATACCGATTCCCCCCATGAAACACATACCGGTTTTTTTGCACCAGTTTTCCACAATCTGAAGGGCACAACGGTTTTGCTTTCCCTCGAAAAAGCCGCAATTCACGATGGCATACAGCTTTCCCTTTACAGGAACGCTCTTTTGCTCTTTTTCCCACTGCACAAGAAAGCTGAGAAGATGGGAAGGCAGTGCATCAAAATAAAGAGGAAAAGTAAGCACAACGGTATCATAGGATTGCAGCTGCTGAAGGAGCTGAGGATTTTTATGGATATTTATACTCTGAAAAACAGTGATATCCTCCATGCCCGAAAAAAGACGCTTTGCCAGCATTTCACTGCAGCTGTTCGATGATTTTGGTGAGCCGCATACGATTGCACAGTTCATCTACTTGTCACTCCTTCCATTGTTTGTAAGAGGGCAAGGGCCTTTTCGCTGTCTTTGCAGAGATGGCATTGTACATTTCTGCAGTCCATATTGACTCCATTTGCCTGAACAAGTGCTTGAAGAGCGTTTTGTTCCTGCACATCCTCACTGCCATATGCAATAACAATTAGCTGCAGGTGAGTAGAGGAGGTCAACACATGGTGCATTTCATGATTACGGATCGTAAAATACGGCTGCACATAGGAAAGGGAGCGATCGATTGCACATTTCACAAATGGACTATAGGAGCCATATACATTCCTTGTAAGGATATAAAGCATATCACTTTGTTTCATTGAAGCTGTAAAGGAAGAAATATCGTCTTGAAAAATGCAGGCTTCCGGGGTTTTTACCCAGCAGGAAAAGCATCCTGCGCAAGGTGCTGTTTGTTTGAGCTTATGAATGTCAAATACAAAGACATGTTCAGAAAAATGCAGAGGTGATAAGGGAATATCGGATAGTATGGTCTTCATGATTCATCCTTTCTCAGCTAAGTGAACGCTGTTTACATTGATAGATTATCATAGAATGTTTACACTGTCAACATCGTGTGATAAAATACAGATACATAGAAAGGGGATTGATCTGCATGCGGGAACAAAGCTACCATCATAAGGATTTAAAAAATACACTGATTAAGGAAGGCATTCGTTATATCAATGCGAATGGAGAGCAGAGCTTGTCTATGCGAAAGCTTGCCGCGCTTTGCCATGTATCACATACTGCATTGTATAAGCATTTTCAAAATAAGGAAGAATTTATGAATGCCATTTCTGCTTATATAGAGGATCAGTTCACCGCGGCATTGCAAAAGTCCTGCGAAATTGCAGGTGGTGATGTGGATGAAGCTATCATTCAGATTGGTACAGGCTATGTGAGCTTTATGGTACAGCACCCTGATTTTTTGAAATATCATACCAACACCATGAAATCCCAAATGTTTCAGCTGCACGACCTAAAGGAGAAATCTGTGGAATCTTATGAAATTTTCCGCTGCACCGCCCTTGCTTTTTTGAAAAAACATGATTGTCCGAAGGCGGAGTATCAGAAAGAAATCCTCTTTATGTGGAGCCTGGTTATGGGGCTGAGCAACATGTTTGCATATAAAATTATAGATTCTCAGGAGGAAGCACTGAAAACGGCAGAGGAGATTATACGCAGGGAAATCAATCTGCGCTGTATGAGGTCTGCTTATTCTAGGTAAACCGTTTTCTTAAAATACAGTGTAAAGGATAATTCTGTCGTATACATTTTCCGCGCAGTATTCTTTTGCAAAAAGAAGACAGGATATCAACGTATTATTCTATGCATTAGACAGTGAATTCATCAGGAAATCTAAAGGCATAATAAAAATAGCGCTGCATCTTCACTATCTATGAAAACATAAAGAGGCTTCTTCTTCCCATCATGAATTTGGCAGCTTTTGTAAGAGATATCATTTTCTTGAAATTCCTAGTGAAATCACGGTATGGGTATGATACAATAGTAGAACAGAAAAGGTCAGGAGATGGATACGATGGGTAGTTCAGAACTCGAGATACTAGAAATCATTTCTTCCGTGGGACAGGCTAGAAGTCTTTATATCGAAGCGATTCAGGAGGTCAAAAGCAAAAACTACGGACAGTGCAACGAGCTTGTAAGAAAGGGCAATGAACTATATGCCAAGGGGCATCGTATACATCAGCGTCTCGTGCAGGAGGAAGCTGGTGGAAATCCGGTGGATTTGAATCTTCTTCTCACACATGCGCAGGATTTACTGATGAGTGCGGAATCCTTTAAGATTTTATGTGATGAATTTGTTGATTTGTATCGTAAATTTGATGAGCTGGAAGAAAAAATATATGATAGAGGATAAAGACATGGTGTGATTTCCATGTTTTTTATTTCTTTACGTGGAGCTTTGGCATAGGCCAGCATAGAAATGTGAACATGATGGTTTCATACATACGACCACTTCCTTCTAAACATAAAAGAGCAATAAACGAAATGTTTATTGCTTCAAAGAGCGCTCGTAACCAGAGAACAAAGCAGGTTTCATCGCTATGTTTTCGACATTCAAAATACTCAGAAAATCGAGCTATCACATTTTGACAATGGCTGCCGGTTAAGCATAATCACGGTGCAGCTTCATTCATGAAGCCCATTGAGAAAGCTCACAATAGCTTGCCATACCTCATTGTTCATAGCGATATCACCATGCTGCAGGGTATCAAAATGCATGACCTTTACCGGTTTGGGAAAGCTTTGTATCAGACGCCTTGAGAGGCCAGGAGAAACAATGGTATCCCGATCACTCAGTATGACCAGAGCAGGACAGGTCACTGTGCTAACATACCTATCACTGGTTAGGGGATAGCGAATCAGGTACTGCAAGGGTCCATAGAAAACGGGGAAATAGGAGTTGAATAAATCCCTGCCGTTATTGTATGGAGAAAGTAAAATCAGTGCATCCGGCTGTGATATAGAGGCTGCATAGCTTGCAATTCCCGTACCAATGCTGTAGCCGACAAGAATCAGCTTTTTATCCGGAAACCTGTGACGGGCATAGTGCAGCACGGCATCTGCCATTTTGAATAATTCAACCTGTGACAGGGAGCCCCTGCTGTCTCCATAGGAAGGGTAGTCAACACTGAGAAAGTATGTGTTTTTCATATAAGAAAAAATTCCACTTTCATCATACTCTCTGCATAAGGCGCTGGTGTTTTGTGCATTTCCTCCGAAATATACGAGGATGCTGTCCGCATTTTCTGCTTTTTTCAGCCACCCGACATATTGAGAATCTAAGCTGATGCGTTCATAGGTTTTATCCGTCATGAGCTTATCTCGTTCCTGAGGACTTGCATTTGGATAAAAGATAACATATTCCTGTGCAAAATAGATGGTTGTGAGAAAGATGAAAAGCATACTGATCAGAAGAAATGCAAACAGACGGCAGACGATATGGCGGAATGGTTTTGTATATTCCATATTTACATATCGGTGCACAAGAAGCCCGGTCATGATAAACAGGGATAGCAGAAGCGGCAGAAGGTAGATGCCGATCCGAACCCATAGCGGATAATAGCTGGTAACCAGTGCCTGCTGGCGCAGAATGTAAAAAACAATGCATATTTCCAGACAAATATTGATGAGCGGAAAGATAAACAGAAAAAATCTTGGAAAATGATAACGATAGATGAGAATCTCAAAAACTGTAATGGCTGCCGCAATGAGCAGAACCCATACAAGCTGCATAGACAGCATCTCCTTTACTTATATTACAATATCGCCTTCATTTGGTGAGCATACTGTTTGCGAAGCCTGACAGATCTCCTGAATACAAGCGTCCGCAAGTTCATACACAGGCAGTATTTTTAAAGCAGCCTTGCAGGTACCCAATAGCATGCGGCAGTCAATCATTGCTGCGCTATTGCCGGCTTCATTCATCAAGTTTATATGAAAATTTACAGTCTCTTTTTGTAATAAATCTGAATCAGAAAATAAGCCAATAGCTGAATGCCCAGAAGAATTTGAAAATAGCTGCAGATGATCTCTTCATGATATAAGGAAGCAAGGATAGAGGCTGCAAGGGTTGTGATAAGGGATATGTGAAACGCCTGAGCTCCGCTATTTTTCTTAATTAGGAGATTGCGTTCATCTATTTCACTGATGATTAGCTGCTCACGATTCTTTTGTGATACTCTGGCAGACCATACCGTTTTTAGCATGCACAGGGAGGCGACAAGACCGCCGACACCGCCGCTGAACAGGGAGGAACCGCGATATTCCTCTGAGAAGCCGACAACAATCAGCACGACGGATAGAATGATAAACAGTAGAATCATAATGCATTTCATCCTTATAATATTCTGTTCTTTCATAATTCATCCACTCCTTCTGTAAACAGAAATACCTCTTCGATACGATGATGAAAAATTGTTGCTATACGGTGTGCGAGGTGGATGGAAGGATCATATTTGCCCTTCTCCAGCGAAATAATTGTCTGCCGGCTGACTCTGCACCGCTGTGCCAGATCTTCCTGTGTCATTTGTAATTCCTGCCGAAGCTCCCGGATTCTATTCTTCATGAATGTGAAGCCTCCTTTACATCTTTAGTATACCACCGTATGGTTAAAATGTGAAGTATGCTTTACATATATTTGCTTTTCTTGTGCAGGTTACTGCTTATATTTGTATCTTGTATAATATCGCTTGTGTTTCCCTTGAATTCCGATAAACTATAGGTGAAAAGGGTGAAAGTATGAAACTTAAGCTATTATGCAGAAAAGAGATGAGAGAACAGCTGTTGGATGATCTTCAAAAGGGGCAGGTTACTGTTTGTGAGGATGCCGATTATGTACTATACGAGGCCAATTATGATTACCGCTATCTGCTTGTCAGGGATCGGGAGGAATACATGCGTCTTGCTGTTGAAGATATCATCTATATAGAAAGCATTTCCCAGGAAATATGGATACATACGATGGATGGCTGTTACCGCGTAAAAGAAACGATGTATCAGCTGGAGGCCAATCTGTATGAAAGGGGATTTCTGAGAGTTCATAAGGCATTTATTGTAAATAAAAAGGATATACGGCGAATCCGCAGCAGTCTGAATTCAAAATTTACGCTTATCCTCACAAACGAGGATCAAATTGAGGTATCCAGAAGCTATTATTACCGGTTCAAGGAAGAAATGGGATTTTAAGGAGGGATGCGTATGCTACAGACTTTGTTTGACAGACAATCATCCGCCGGTTTGCTTCTGCTTATCATGCTTCTTTTAGTGGCAGGTCTGGTGATTTATGTCCTTTATAAGCATTACTATGAGCTGCGGGTCAATCAACATTTGAAAGCACCGGAAAAGCAGATTCATTTATTAACAGTCCGGACAGTGGTATGCATTTGGGGGATTCTCTCAATCCTGACGCTATCCTGGTATATGGGCTATTATTATCTGCGTGAATCAAAGCAAGGTGAAACGACATGTGATATGTATGATACACAACAGTATGCTGGTGTGGACGAAGAGCTAGTGCAGGAACAGCTGGCTGCGCTGAGGAAGGATAGTACCTCTCTCAGTATGCAGAAGGAAAAGCCCAATAAGCATGTAACCGTTACCTATGCTGTAAATAATCGGAAGGAATATGTATATGTCGTTATGTATGATCTGCTTCGAGCACCGCAAAAGGATGAACAGATTATTATCCGTAATCGTACGGATAGTGGCTGGACAAGTGGGGAAATCAAGGCGGATTCGCGGAAAATCATATCCATGACCACAGGAACGATCAAGGATTCGTGTGCAGCACAGAAGCGCAGCATTCACATATATAATTATACCCGGGGGAAAAATAAGAATCGTGTCGATTATTATGACAGCTATACGATTGAAAAGGGAGGTATCCATCGATGAAAAGAATCGCAGGAATTACAGGGCTGCTTATTCTCTGCTGTATAGGAGGATGTGCTCCGGTACAGAAGGAAGCGACATTTCTGAAAGCAAGCAATCGATTTCATTTCCCGGAAGAGGACATGGAAGAAAGTCTTATCGTCCGGTTTAAAAAAGAAGGCGGTGATGGTGTCAGAGTAACGGGAATTGCAGATTACAAGGCGGATACTGTAGTTGATCCTCGTTATGTAATCGATGAGGAAACTCCTATGGAGGATGAGGATTTCTATGCGTATGGAATTCAGCTTCCCATGTTTAAAGGAATGAAGGTAAGCTTTTCCAAAATCACCTATCAAAAGGATCAGGAGGGGAAAACAGCGGATATTGGTATATATGAAATAGAAAAAAACGGAATGGGAATAGAAGAAGCCTCCATTTCAAAGAACTGGGATTCAGAAGAAAAAGAGCTATACATCGACGTATATACAAAGGAGACAGGAAGACTTATTCACGTTGAGGCTGTTAATCCGGATGTTCCGGTAAAGATTGAAATTCAGAGAAATAAATATGGCGATTTTGATACAGACACAAGAGTTATTCTTCGCTATGAGCTGCCAAAGGAATATGATATGACAGCTACAAATTTCTGCTATACCTTTGAAAAAAACGGCAGAAGGATACAGCGGTATGGACGAGGTGTAGTTGAGCTTTATAGAAATGGAAATCCAACGGCGGGCAGAGGCTTTCAGCGCCTTGCTGTGTGACAGGTACGCACATGGATACGTTTGCACAGAAAGTTACAGCCTCCTATACGCAATGGCCATGGGTTTTACTTCTATCAGTTCTTGGCGGAGCTTTCCTTTATGTTCTATATCGATATCGCTATGATAAAAATCTGAATGCTGCTCTGCTTGGAAAAACCGTGAGAAACCTCCCTGCCCCTGCATCCGTTTTATCCATCTATGCAGTATTATCAGGAGCGCTTATTCTGGTTTTATTTGCTATGAACACACAGCCGAAGGAAGCGAAAGTAAAAAGCTGTTACACCATGGACAGTTATCTGAATTTAAATGCAAATGAAGAGACAATCAAGGAAGAAATACAGCAAATGGAGAAGTTAAAAAGCAGGGAGTCTGTCTCTTACCATGAGCAGGAGCTGAAGTCCGGAATCCGGATGCAGTATGTAATTAAAAATAAAAAGGATTATGTTTATATCATCAGTTATGAACGTACCGCTACAGATGTAAAGGAGTATTACTATGTAGAGCTGCAGGATATTTTCGGTGGTAAATATGCAACGAATATTATAATGAATCCCAAAGATAAAAACCTATCTGTCATGGTTCGCGGAACTATGCAGGAATCCTGTGATGCTTCTGAATTAAAGCTGGATCTGCGCAATGTCACAGAAGGGAAAAATAGAAATCCTGTGCATGAGGAAATTCGCTTCACGGTAGAAAACGGAGGAATCCACAGTGAAAATAAATAAGAAAGTGGTTTTGCTTCTGTCTGTCATCATAGTTGTCCTGTTTCTTCTCTGGTACAATATACAACCAGTATTCTCTACAATAGCATTTCAGCGCAATAGTGTGGAGTATATCAAAACAACAGAGTATGCAGTCGAAAGTGTTTTCTTTGAAAGGAAGGATTCTTCCACAAAAGCAGTTGATAATCCAAAGCTGGAAGATTTCAAAGTAATACAGCCTCTTGACCCTGCGGTGTGGTTTTCCACCGATGTAACATTAACGGCATATGTTCCTTTGAAAACAGGGAGTCGGGTACAATTTCATACACTGAGGTATACAGAGAACGGCAAAGAGAAGACGGCAGATATCGGACGGTATGATATACGATCTAAGAAAGGAAATGCATTGCAGGAGTCAGAAATATCAGGCAGTGCGCAGGATGAGCGGTGCATAAATATACGGATTCATAAACAAGCATATGGAAAGCTGAAGAAGGTAGAAGCTGTAAATCGTGATTTACAGCTGGAGTCTGTAAATATAAGCGAGGATCAGAAAAACTATCAGATCAATATCCGTTATAAGCCATTTTCTGAATATGACTATACTTATACCAGTCTGAAATATACATTTGAAAAGGCCGGTAAGGAGGAAATATATTATGGAGAACAGGTGCTGCCAATTCATAAAGAGTTCGGAATGCAGTTAAATGTGATATTTGAATCCTGAAACTTTCCTGAAATGGAATTGTAATGTTGTACGAAATAAAGTAAAATAAGAGTGGAAATATTACTTGTATAGAAACATGATTGGATGATTCGTCTCTACTCGCCAACCGTAAATTGGCGAACTACAAGTAAACTTTTTGGCTCAATGCATGGAAGGTTTACTGTGACTTTTCATGCTTTTTATGTTTCGGAAGGAGCGATTGTTTGATGAAAGTATTGGTAATCGGTAAAGGCGGAAGAGAGCATGCACTGGTACATGCGGTCAGCAGAAGCGGCCGGGTAAAGAAGATTTATGCAGCTCCGGGAAATCCCGGAATGGCAGAGCTTGCGGAGTGTGTCAACATTGCGGACAGTGATGTAAAGGGCTTAACCGCATTTGCAAAGGAACAGGAAATAGATTTAACGATTGTCGGACCGGAGGCAACGCTGTCACTGGGTATCGTGGATGCGTTTCAGGCAGAGGGACTAAAGATTTTCGGACCGACAAAGGATGCGGCACAGGTGGAGTCCAGCAAGGACTTTGCGAAGAAAATCATGGCGAAGTATGGCATACCGACCGCAAGCTACCAGACCTTTGACAATAAAGCGGATGCGATTGGCTATGTGGAGCATCAGGGTGTGCCCATCGTGATAAAGGAAGACGGCTTGAAGGCAGGAAAGGGTGTTACGGTTGCCTATGAATTAAAGGAAGCACTGGATGCAATCGAAATCGCGTTCAGTATACCGGGTAACCGTGTTGTCATTGAGGAATGCCTGGAGGGCTTTGAATTCTCACTGATCTGCTTTGTATGCGATGAGCTGGTGCTTCCAATGGAAATTGCACAGGATCATAAGGCGGCGTATGATGGAGATAAAGGGCCAAATACCGGTGGTATGGGCGTCTACTCTCCTGTTAAGAAGATAACACCGGACATTATAGAGGAAACGATGAATTCTGTTATGATACCGATGGCAAAGGCAATGGTGAAGGAAGGGCATCCATTCACCGGATTCCTGTATGGCGGACTGATGCTGACAAAGCACGGTATCAAAACGATTGAATTCAATGCACGCTTTGGTGATCCGGAGGCAGAGGTTATTCTGCCAAGGCTGAAAACGGATTTCTGTGATGTGATTGAGAATATCATGAATCATTCCAAGACAGAGCTGGAATGGGACGACAGGGTTACGCTTGGTGTTGTTATGGCCAGTGAGGGATATCCTGCTTCCAGTACAAAGGGCGCTGTCATTGAAAACCTTGAGAATGTGAATTCGATGGTATTTCACATGGGAACGGCAGAAAAGGACGGCAGTCTGGTAACGGACGGCGGTCGTGTTCTGTGCGTGTGTGCTGCAGCGGATACACTGGAGGAAGCATATGAGAAAGCATATGCGGATGTGCGTAGAATTCACTGTGATAAGCTCTTTTACAGAAATGATATCGGAAAGAAAGATATGTAGCTATGAGAAACTGGAAGCCGCTTTTTGCATCTGTGTGCATAGGCATGGCACTCCTTGGATGCACATCAAAGGAGATGCCAAAGAAGGAAGCAGAGCAGGAATCTGAGGGGGAGATACAGCAGATTAGCTGGGTGAAAGAACCGTTTGCTGCATATGAAACGGACCCAATCGCTTTGTACGACAAGGGCTTTCTTGTGAATGATGGAAACAAAGAAGGCTTCATAAATGCTAAGGGCGATCTTCTGCTTGCTATGAAGTATAAGTTTCAGGCCTGCTTCATGGATGATGCTTATGGTGTCATGGAAGGCGGTGATGGAGATTTGAAATATCTCTCACAGCTGCTCTATGTTGAGGGCTATGATCAGGGCTGCTGGACAGGAATTATTGGGCCGCAGACCAGCTACTATGTTGATGATCAAGGTGAAAATGTTTATGCTATTCGCTATGATATGAATACATCCGCATATGTAGAGGAAAAAACGGATTTGGAAACGATCTGTGCTGATATAAAGGCAGATGCCTTCTTCCTGCCGGTTAATCTGAAAATAACAGGTGAGGAAGACGGAGCGGATAGTAGAACAGAGGAAGGCTTTGTACTTGTCACAAAGGGAAAGCTGCATTCGGAAACCGTATATGAAGCTGTACATATGAAGGAGCGTGTTTATCGTCCCCATATGGCATTGGAAGCTTTAAATGCTGTAAAAAAGGATGGAAAATGGGCTATCATGGATAAAACAGGGAAGCTGATAAGCGATTTTGCGTATGCTGCGGCAGATGTTTTGAATGATACCTATGTGAAGGTAGAGAAAAAGCCGTATATTGGACTATATACGAAGGACCAGAAAGAATATTTGTATGAAGGCATCGAAAGTATCACAGCACCAAGTCAGAGGGTTGTATTTGCGAAGCAGAATGATCTGTGGGGCTTGATGAAGCTTACTGAATAAGGATAAGAGAAATTTACAAGGAGGAAGCTATGTTTAAAACAGACTTAGAAATTGCACAGGAATGTAAAATGGAGCATATCCGTGATATTGCGGCAAAAATCGGTGTAGGAGAAGAGGATCTGGAATACTATGGAAACTATAAGGCAAAGGTGTCTCTCGATTTGCTGCACAGAAATGAAGACAAGGAAGACGGTAAGCTGATTCTGGTAACCGCAATCAATCCGACAAAGGCCGGGGAAGGAAAATCCACAACGACCGTCGGTTTGGGGGATGCATTGAACCGGCTGGGGAAAAAGACGATGATCGCACTTCGTGAGCCGAGTCTGGGACCGGTATTCGGTCTGAAGGGAGGCGCTGCCGGCGGCGGTTACGCTCAGGTTGTACCAATGGAGGATATCAACCTGCATTTCACCGGGGATATGCATGCGATTACAACAGCAAACAATTTGATTTCCGCATGTCTGGATAACCATATTCATCAGGGAAATGAGCTGGATATCGATATAGAGAACATCACATGGAAACGCTGCTTGGATATGAATGATCGTACGCTGCGTCACATTACGATTGGACAGGGACCAAAGGCGAATGGTGTGGAACGTGTGGATGGCTTCAATATCACGGTGGCCAGTGAGGTAATGGCGGTTCTTTGTCTGTCCACATCTTTAATGGATTTAAAGGAACGCCTTGGCAATATGCTGGTAGCATTTAATTCAAAGAAGGAGCCGATCTATGTAAAGGACCTTGGTATCGAGGGGGCTCTGGCAATGGTTATGAAGGATGCAATCAAGCCGAATATGGTACAGACACTGGAACATAATCCTGTACTGATTCACGGCGGTCCGTTTGCCAATATCGCGCATGGCTGTAATTCCATTCTTGCGACAAGAACATGTCTGAAGCTTGCGGATTATACTGTTACAGAGGCAGGCTTTGGTGCGGATCTTGGAGCTGAGAAATTTCTGGATATCAAGTGTCGTTTCGGCGGCTTGAAGCCAAATGCTGTGGTAATTGTCGCAACAATTCGTGCCTTGAAGCAGCATGGCAATGTAGCGTATGAGGATTTAAAGGATGAAAATGTAGAGGCGATGCTGGCAGGATGTGAAAATCTTGCAAAGCATATTGATACCGTGAAGCAGTTTGGACTGCCTTATATTGTAGCAATCAATGAATTTGCGAGCGATACTCCTGCAGAGGTGGAAGCACTGCAGGGCTGGTGCAAAGAGCATTGTCATCCAATGAGCCTTTCTCAGGTATGGGCAAAGGGCGGAGAAGGTGCGCTTGATCTTGCTAACCAGCTGGTGGAGCTTTGTGCAGAGGAAAACAGCTATGCTCCGCTGTATGCTGTGGAACAGAGCATCGAGGAAAAGATTACAGCAATTGCGACCAAGGTGTATGGCGCAAAAGAAGTAGCATTCACAGAAGAGGCGAAGGAACAAATTGCGCTGTATACTTCCCTTGGCTGGGATAAGATGCCGATCTGTATGGCTAAAACACAGATGTCACTGTCCGATGATGCAAAGGTATATGGGGCTCCGAAGGATTTTACAATTACAGTTCGTGAGCTGCGTCCGAGTCTTGGCGCCGGTTTCCTGGTTGCATTAACGGGTAAGATACTGACGATGCCAGGGCTTCCAAAGGTGCCTGCGGCAAATAACATGGATATCGATGAAAAGGGGCATATCGAAGGATTGTTCTAAAAATAGAGTATTAAGAGGAATATTATGATTAAAAGTCAATTAAAAGAAAGTTAGAGGATTTTCAAAAAATCACTTTAAAATATTTAACTTAATGAAAATAAAACAAGAGATTTCTTAATTTTAAAAAAATTATTAAAGAGCTCTTGTTTTTCTGTGGTATTTAGCCAGGATGATTATTCAAGATTATAGATTACTGTTGTTTTCATATCTTTATTGGTGCAAAGAAGTTAGTCTATTTCTTTGCTGAGTCAAGTATTAGATTTGCTATATAAACATAAATATAACTTTGATAGATATTCGTCGATTATTCAAGACGATAATATATGAAATAACGTGCTTTAATATGAGAAGTATGTTATTTCATAGCTTCTCATAATCCCTTATGCTTAACAGCCCTATGCATGGTTTTTTATATAAAAACACAATAAAAATCTGATTATCCGCTAAAACACAGTATCTATCAGCATTTTCAAGAAAACAAACACATCAATTTACTACTTATTTACTACTAAAGAATGAGCCTTGATACGCAAGTTTTCTTAGATATGCAAAGATATGGTACAGCACATCCGTATTGAAACAACAAAAAATTGAATATTTCATAGACTATGGAACGCCTAAAATGACGTTCCTTTTCTATTTCCAGCCGTTCTTATTGGACGGCTATTTTATTACCTAAAATGAAAGGAGCATTAGATTTATGAAAAAGACATGGAAACGATTGTGTACGGGCTTCTTAGCTCTTGCAACTGTCGTTACTGC
>QULU01000046.1 GCA_003481775.1 Clostridiaceae bacterium OM02-2AC | reverse complement strand
AAAAAATAGCATCAACCAAATTTCCTTAGGTTGATGCCATTGGGCTGGACATGAACAGCCCTTTTTTATGTTCTTCATGCGCTCCTCATTCCACCTTATCAGCAATCGCCGTGAATCCACCTCATGCCTGTATCTGCCCTGCATATACAAAGCAGTATGAAGGTATGAATATATCTTGTTATTCGTACAATTCTGCATGCATTCAAAAGGCTGTGGAGCGTTTCGGACAGAATTATGATTTCCTAAGGTGTAAGCACAAAAAAACTCTTAAAGCCTTATGCTAAAGGTTTAAGAGTACTTTGTACATGGTGCGGGCGACAGGACTTGAACCTGCACGCGCGAAGCACTAGATCCTAAGTCTAGCGTGTCTGCCAATTTCACCACGCCCGCAAATGCTTTAATATTATAACATATCCTGTGATAATTGCAATCCCTTCTCTGAAATTTTCCAGAAAAAAAATCAACAAGCGTATTCCTATGCAAGGATTAGCATAATGAGAATCAGAAAACGGTAGTATTGTAAAGAGAAATCCAGCTATGAAATCTCCTATATTTGTGCAGATGCTCTTTGAATTTGGCTGCTGATTCGTAGCACAAACGTCCCATCCCCTGCTTTCTCATCCCCCCATTGTCCCTAACCTTGTCCGTTTAGGAACAACTTTTTTCATAAATGTCAGCTTTTCCTTATGTAGAAAGCATTATAAAGATATTATGTGGTATAATGGAGTGGATATAAATCATAACAAGGGAGGATATCTTCATGAAAAAACTCAGACTCGCAGCCGCATGTCTGCTCCTGTCATCTGCTGCTGTGTTACAGGGATGTTCCGGTAACGATCACGGACTGAATCCGGATAAGCCGCTCACGCTGACACTCTGGCATTATTACAGTGGTTCACAAAAGCAGGCGTTTGATGAGCTTGTCGATGAATTTAATGAAACACAGGGGAAAAAGCAGGGAATCAGTGTGGACGCTGTCGCAAAGGGAAGCATTTCCAACATTTCCGCAGATTTAAAAAGCTCTCTGGAGAAAAAGGTAAATGCTCCGGAGCTCCCGAATATTTTTGCCTCCTATGGAGATACGGCGGAGGATATGGAGAAGGCGGAAAAGCTCGTTTCCATCAATGACTATATGTCGGATAAGGAAATGGCGGAATATGTCGATGATTATATGAAGGACGGCATTCTGCACAATCATGATGATGTCAATATCTTCCCGATAGCCAAGGCAACGGAGGTCATGGTTATCAATAAAAATATATGGGATGACTTTGCGAAAAAGGAGCACGTAAAGCTTTCCGATCTGGATACGTGGGAGGGGCTTGCTCAGGTCAGTGAGAAATACTATACATACAGCAAAGGGAAAGCCTTCTTCGCAAGGGATGCCCTCATGAATTATCTCAATGCCGGCAGTGAGCAGCTGGGTACACCACTGTTTTCCATAACCGGGCACACCGGCTCCTTCACAGTCAGCAAAGAAACGATGCGCAAGCTTTGGGATCAGTATTATGTTCCGTTTGTAAAGGGCTACTATACCAAAAACGGGCGGTTTGCCAGTGATGATATGAAAACCGAGGATGTCATCGCCTGTGTTGCCTCCTCAGCAGGGGCAACCTTCTTCCCGAAGGAAATCGTCAGCGATGATGGAACAAGCTATGCAGTAGAATATATCGTACGCCAGGTTCCCAACTTTGACGGAAAAAAGAGCTATGCTATCACACAGGGCGCAGGTATGGCTGTCAGTAAAAGTGATGAAGCGCACGAATATGCGTCCATTCAGTTTTTAAAATGGTTTACGGAAAAGGAAAGAAATACGCTGTTCTCCGCGGAATCCTCTTATCTGCCGGTGAAAAAGGAAGCAAACTCCTTTGACTCCTGGAATTCCATTACGGAAGCAGAAAAGGTTACTGCGAATCAGCTTGTAAGAGATATCGTCAAAACCTCGATGGAAACGGTCTCAAAGAGTACCCTGACCTCGCAGAAATCATTTAACGGAAGCTTTGAAATCCGCAATTATCTGGAAACGGCACTGAACGAAAAATGCGCCGCAGATGCCCGTCAGATTCAACATGCAGTAAAGAACGGTGACAGCCGCGAAAAAGCCTGGAAGCCGTATCTCAGCGATGAAAATTTCAATACATGGTTTGAACAGATTACAAAGGATATTAACGAGAAGATGAAGGACAGTGATGCATAATGCAGAAGAATTCCCTGTTTCGCAGGCTGCTGATCACGCTCACGCTGACCGGTGCCGCGATCTGTCTGATCTTCATGGGAACGGTTTTTGCCGGTGGTACCATCCGCAATCTGAAGGATATCTCTTATCACCTCTTTCATCAGCGGGTGAAATTCAGGGTATCGGATTTGCAGGAAATCATGGCTACCGATCTGTATCAGCAGGATACTTACAAGGAGCTTTTACAGGAATGTAACAAGGTATACCAAGCGGCTTCTGCCAAGCAGCACAGCGAGGAGCTGCCCTCATCCATACTGAAGCAAATGGACGCCTTTTCCACGCTGAAATACATCACAGGCTCCTATGTTATATTTGATAGGGATGTCTTTCATACAGATTATTATCCTGCCTATTATCTGACGGATGGAACCCCGGGTGACACCTATAACGATAAAAGTGATATCATCGCACGCTTTGGCAATGCGGCAGCTCTGAAAAAAGCAGGCTATTCCCTGCATTCTGAGTGGAAAACCTCCATGAAGCTGTCAGAACAGGATTTGAACGACAGCTTTTACTTCCGCCCCTATCAGGCGGCACAAGACGATCCAACGGAAGATATAAAAAGCTACGGCTATTGGGGAACGAGCATTCGTATGCAGGATAATGAAACCGAGTTCATCACCTATTCCTTTCCTCTGATCAGCGCTGACCATGAGGTGTACGGTGTTGCAGGTGTGGAAATATCCCTCGATTTTCTAAAGAAGTATCTTCCCTATGAAGAATTAAACGATGATTCCAGCAACGCCTATCTGCTGGCATGCAAACAAAAGGATACCGACACCTACGAGGTGGTATACAGCAATGGTCCCACCTATCGCAGTCTGTTTCCGATCGGAAAGAAATTCAGGCTGAAGGATGCCGCAGGAGAACGCGGCTCCACGTTGACGATAGGCGATCAAAAGCTTGTCATGCAGCAGGAACAGCTGCATCTTTATGAAAGCAACACGCCCTTTGTCGAGCAGGAATGGTATCTGATCGGTACGCTGGAATACGATGCACTGTACAGCAGTGCGATTCGTCTTCAGAAAACCATTCTCTGGACAATGCTGGGCTCGATACTGCTCGCCTTCATCATCGCATTTTTTACGAGCATGAAATTCTCACATCCGATTGCACAGCTTGCCAAGGTATTGAAAAATTTCGATCCGAATGATGAAATGCATCTGCCAAGAGTGAAAATACTGGAGGTTGATGAGCTTGCGTCCTCCATTGAGGAGCTAAGCCGAAATCTATCCACTGCGGAATCCAGACTCTCTCAGGTCATTCATGCGCTGGATATGCCAATCGGCGCCATTGAGGTCTATGATTCCGGACTCATTTACTGTACAGAGGAAATTCCGCATCTGCTCTGCTTTCAAAACAGAAAACGAACGTCCTATACACGTAAGGAATTCAGAAAGGAAATCGAAGTCTTTAAAAAACGAATTGAGATTTTTGAAGAAAAAGAGGAATGGCAGGATGACAGACAGGTACACACCTATGTGGTATCTCATCAGCTGGATGAACAGGAAACATGGCTGCGCTTCATCCTTTCCCGACATGAGGGAACCCATGTCATAGTCGTTATGGATGTCAGTGACGAAATCCGCGAAAAACGCAAGCTGACCTATGAACGCGATCATGATGTTCTCACACAGCTCTTTAACAGAAGAGCCTTCCGCAGCCGTGTGGAAGCTGTGCTGAGTCAGGATACCTGCGGTATTTGTGCAATGATTTTATGGGATCTTGATAACCTGAAGGTGATCAATGACACCTATGGACACGATGCCGGTGATCAGCTCATCTGCGCCACTGCCCGTTACCTGCAAAAGCTCTCCTCCTCCCGCTGTATCGTATCGCGTATGGCAGGGGATGAATTCCTCGTCTTCTTCCATCATTATCAAAAGGAAAGTGAAATTCGTACCATTGTTGAGGGGATGCATCGGCAAATCAATGCCGGTAGCCTTACCTTCACCGGTGAGGAGGATATCCGCATCCGCCTATCCGCAGGCATCGCCTGGTATCCAAAGAATGCACAGGATTTTGATACGCTCAGTAAATATGCCGACTTTGCCATGTATTCCATCAAGAGTACACAGAAGGGCGGTATCGAGGAATTCCAGCCAAGCACCTATCATAAGGACAAGCTGCTGCTCAGCGGCCGCAATGAACTGAATGAAATACTGGATCATAATCTGGTCAGCTATGCATATCAGCCAATCGTCCATTTGAAATCAAAAACGATATACGCCTTTGAAGCACTGATGCGTCCGCGTAGTACCATTATCACATCCCCGGTGGATATTCTGCGTGTTGCCAGATCACAGAGCCAGCTCTACCGTGTGGAATTCATGACCTGGACGCAGTCGATTGCTCAATTTGCAGCCTTCCACACCTCCTTTCCAAAGGCCCGCCTGTTCATCAACTCCATTCCAAGTATTCCGATGCTGGATGATCTGACACAAAATCTGGAACAGCAATACAGAGAGTATCTGCCGCTGCTGGTCATCGAAATGATTGAAACAGATGAAATCGAACAGCATTATCTGGAAACCAAGCAGCAGTTTGCGAAGCGCTGGGATGCCCATATTGCGATTGATGATTTCGGAAGCGGCTACAGCAATGATTCCACACTTTTAAATGTCGCAGCAAATTATATCAAAATTGATATGATGTTTGTTCGCGATATTCATAAGGATGAAAACAGACAGCGGCTGGTTGAAAACATGATCACCTTTGCCCATCGCCAGCATATCCGTGTAATCGCAGAGGGTGTGGAAACCAAGGAAGAGCTGCAGCAGCTGATTCACATGGAGGTCGACTTTGTACAGGGCTACTATCTTGGAAAGCCGGCACTTCATATAAGTGACATCTGTGAAGCGGACATACGCAAAAAGCTCAGTGATGTATAGCATCGCTGTTGCAACTTTGCTAAGCAGGAAAAAGCGGCAATGCGATGATACAGAAGGACAGGGATACTTCAAAAGTTATCCTGCAATCATAAAAGCACAGCATCCCAAAGAGGTGCTAACTCGATTTTTGGCGAATAAGAAAATAAAAGATTTCAAAACCTATTGTATCTCCAATAGATTTGAAATCTTTTTTTACAGCTACCCTATGGTAAGCAAGAGCTCAAAGATCCTGTGCCTTTTGTGTATACAATATGGGAAGCAGCGGATGCATACGGCGGTGAACAGAATGCAGCATTTGGCCTCTCTGTTTTATTATGTCAGATGCGGCAGCTGTTTGCGCAGATGCTCCTTCAGCTGCATCAGCTGTTCCTGCAAGTGCTCATAGGAGGTATGAACAAAGCCTGCCAGACAAGCCTGACGGATTCCCTTTCCCTCAATATACAGCTGGTTTTTCAGCTCAAGCATGGACACAAAGGATTCGCTGATCCGCTCATCATACAACACCACCAGCATACAGTCACGAAGCAGAAGCCGATGCATGGGAAGCATGGCGGTAAATTCCTCATACGAAACAGTCCTGCAGTGTTCATGAAAGCGCTGAAACAGATAGGAAACAAGAGCATCCTCATCAACGGCATGATGAACATGAGCAGATAAGGGAATCGGCTGCAGTGCAGATCGCTGCTGACGCAGCTGCTTCAGATAAAGCTGAAGCTTTTGAATATCACTGTCCTGTATGATACTGCTGATTTCCACATTGGGCACCTGCTTATGTAGATAATCAAACGTTATGAAAAAATCAACCTCAAAACGAGCTGCATCAATTTCATCCTCCGTCAGTATCCGCACAATATCAATATTCGGCAGTGCTTCACTGATTCGCATACGTCCATAATATGCCAGCTCCAAGGAGCAGTTGACAATCAGTCCCGCACGAAAGCGCACCTGTTTATCCAGCTGATGAAAATACGGCAGCAAAAGCATGGATAAGCGTGTATACTCACTCTCATACAGCTGTAGCCCTCGAAGCTTCTCATCCTTATGAAACAGCCGCATAACACTGAGGAACTCCGCCATGGAATCATATTTTACCTGTGTGTCATTATAATGCAGTACCCGCATCGCATGACGCTTTCGTATCATCGCTGTCTGTAACAGAATGGAAAAGAGAACCGGAAGCTCCTCGTCCAGCTCCCCGTGATATTCCTGCTTCAGCAAAGCAAAGAAACGCGCACTCAGCTGTCTGGTTTCCTCATGCAGTTCAAATTGATGCAGCATGCTTCTATTCCACTGTCGTGCTCCACTTTCAATCAGCTGTTCCAGAAACCGCATTTCCCCGCCGTTTACATCCACATGGAAATAATCCTGAAGCAGGGTATGCACCCGTCTGTTTCCCGCATAAGGCTGCTGCTCCTGCAGACCGCAGCCCATCTGTATACGTTTCATCATTATACCGAGATAAATGCTGAAGTGATGCAGCGCATTCGCCGTAAAGCGATACCCATAGGCATCCTCATACAGCCGAAGAATCGTGCGAAACAGCGACTGATGCTCCTGCAAAAATACCGGCTCAATGCTCATCATCATCGCCTTATCCGCACGCTGATAAAAATAATACAACACAAACAACCGGATTTGACGCTCCTCCCCTGCGACATGCAGATGCGCTCCCCTCGTGATGTTCAAATGAAATATTCGCAGCATACTCTCCCAGCAAAGCAAATCCTCCTTGAGCTGAAGACGGTTGGTGTACAATTCATCGGCAAGCGTATCCATCGTATACGACTCCTGATGAAACAGCAGATATATCATACCGTGATAAAACCTGTCCAGATCTGGCTTGATTTCCAGCACTCTGGATTCCAGCAGATAGCGGACATATTCCTCCTCCTGCTCCTCCAGATACATTCGCACACCGCTTCCCCGCTTGGTCTGAATCCGGGATGTTACCTTATTCATATGCAGATATGTGTTGATTGTCTTAATATCATTGCGTATCGTTTTCTCACTGAAGCCGAATTCCTCACATAATTCCTGAATTGGCTGATAATGCTTCTGTGACAGCAGATACAGAAGCAGTTTTCGCTGTCGCTGGTTCATACATCTCCCGCTTTCCTCTTTGTAAGAATTTTACCACAGTTACGGTAATTTTGCTACTTAACAACGTCCTGGACAGGCCTATAATGGTCTATGGTATAGAAAGTAAGTATTTGAGGAGGCAATAGCTATGGAAACTGTACAAAAACAAAAGAAACAGATGTTATATCTCCCGCTGATTGTTCTGATGTTCACACAGATTGGAACCTCAGGGGATAATGCGGTACTCAGTGTCGCAACGAACGCGCTGATCTCTGCACTGCATGCAAGTATGAACGATATTCAGCTTGCCAATATGGTATATTCGCTATGTGCCGGAGCCTTTATGGTTGCCGGTGGTATGCTGGGAATCATCATCGGATGGAAGAAGAACTTTCGCATCGGTGTGATCCTTGCCATCATCGGAGAGGTCATGCTGGCTATCTCCACCAATGTTGTTATGTTTACCTGGGGCGGCCGTTTGCTGGTCGGTCTGGGCGCAAGCTTTATGATTCCTTCTGTACTCGGTCTGATTCCGGGTATCTATAGCGGAAAGGAGCGTGTCTTCGCATTTGGTGCCATCGGTGCCGCTACCGGAATTGCGGCAGCTGCCGGTCCGATCGTAGCCGGCTTTCTGCTGGATGCTTTTGGATTTCGGATTGCCTTTGGTGCACTTGCCGTTTACTTTTTCCTGATTCTCATCGGTTCGATGGCAATCCCCGAGGTTGAGCGCTCCGCCAAGAAGCTGAAAATGGATGTACGCGGGACGATTGTTGCGGCCATCGGTCTCTTCCTGTTCCTGATCGGAATTTCCAAGATATCCGTATGGGGTCTTATCACACCGCTGCAGGCACCGTTTACGCTTTTCGGAATATCCCCTTCTCTGCCACTGGCTCTGCTTGGTATCGTCATTCTGGCATTTCTGGTCGTCATGGAAAAAAGCATTGAACAGAAGAACGGTTGCGCCCTGCTTCCTTCTTCCTTTCTGAAATCCGCACAGGTGCGCGCAGGACTGTTCGCCAGTGCCATCGTATTCCTGTATCTGGGAGGTACCGTTATGCTGGTAAATCCCTACCTGCAGGTTGTCGGCGGGTTCAATGCCGTTCAAACAGGAGTTGCGATGATCTGTGTCGGTGCTCCGATGTTTGTAGCATCCATGGGGGTTCCCAAATATGCGGCGCAGGTACATCCGAAAACGATTCTTCGCATCGGCTATATTCTGCTTGCCGCATCCGTAATTCCCATGGCATTCTCTTTGCAGGAGCATGGGGTATCCATCGGTATGTATATCGGGCTGATCATTGCCGGTATCGGTCAGGGAATGCTGAGCGCACAGGCGAGTAACGTGGTGGCACTGGCTGTCAATGAACGAGATGCCCAGCAATCCGGCGGCATACAGGCTACCGCAAGAAATGTCGGACAGGCAATCGGTGTTGCCGTGCTTGGCATGGTTATGATCTTCACCATCAATGCCAATCTGGGTAGCAGTATGGAAAAGGATACCTTGCTCTGCGCTTCTCTTGTACAGCAGGAGGAAGCAAAAAATGTAAGCTTTATGTCGGATGAGGCCTTTATCGCTTCACTGTCTGATCTTACGATGAAGCCACAGGAGCAGCAGGAGCTTGTCCATCTGAATGCCCAGGCCCGTATGCATTCCACACAGTATGCCCTGTATGTCCTGGGAATCCTTTCCCTTGTATGTATTTTCAGTACCGGCGGCATAACGATTACAAAAAAAGAACAGGCTTAGATTCATGCATCGATGATAAGGAGATGAGGAAAGATGCAGAAATTATATACAAATGGTACCATCCTTACGATGAAGGAAAACGAATTATACAGTGAGGCACTGCTGATCAGGGACGGCCGTATTCAGGCAGTCGGTTCAAAAAAGGAGCTGGAGCCTCTATGCGAGGCAGCTTGTGAGCGAATCGATTTGCAGGGAGCCTGCCTGATGCCCTCTTTTATAGATGCGCATTCCCACATGCTGCAGTTTGCGAATACTCTGAAGTTTGTTCCATTAAAGAGCTGTACCTGTGTTGCGGATATTCAGGAGGAAATCAAACGCTATATCAAGGAGAAGCAGGTAGCGGATGGAGAATGGGTGATGGGCTTTGGCTATGATCACAATGCACTGGCCGAGCATCGGCATCCAAACTGCCACGAGCTGGATGCCGCAAGCAGTACGCATCCCATCATTCTTGCGCACTCCTCCTTTCACATGGGAGTTTTAAATACCATGGCTTTGCAGGCTTATGGTCTGGATGACAGCGTGAAGAATCCGGAGGGTGGAAGCTATGGCCGTGATGAGCAGGGACACCTGAACGGGTATATGGAAGAGGTCACCTTCATGCGCGGTCCCGGTGAACGTGTCATGAGTCTGGAGAATATCGATGCATATGCAGTAGAGGCACAGAAAATATATGCCAGCTTAGGTATTACGACAGCACAGGAGGGCTTTGCACATAAGAGTGAGGTGGATATCTATGAGCGCCTTGGCCGCGACGATAAGATGCTGCTGGATATGGTAGCATACGTGGATATCGTGGAGGACAGCGATGTTGTACAGAAAAGAGAGGACCTCAAGGAATACAGGAATCACTTCCGCATCGGCGGCTATAAGCTGTTTCTGGATGGCTCTCCACAGGGCAAGACGGCATGGATGAGCAAGCCATATGAAAACAGTGGCGAGTATTGCGGCTATCCGATTTATACCGATGAGCAGGTTGACGGCTACGTGCAGCAGGCGCTGGATGAACACCGCCAGCTGCTGGTGCACTGCAATGGAGATGCCGCCAGCCAGCAGATGCTGAATGGCTTTCATCACAGCAGACAGAAAACCACAGATACCCGTCCGGTCATGGTACATTCTCAGACCCTGCGTCCGGATCAGCTGCCGCAGCTAAAGGAAACTGGTGTCATGCCGAGCTATTTCGTTGCCCATGTATATCACTGGGGGGATGTACACCTTGTTAATTTTGGAAAGCAGCGGGCAGAAAACATTTCCTGTACCGCCAGTGCCCTGCAAAATCACATTCCCTTCACCTTCCATCAGGATACCCCGGTAATTCTGCCGGATATGCTGGAAAGTGTATGGACAGCGGTCAATCGTATTACAAAGAATGGAATCGTGCTTGGTGAACAGCAGCGCATCAGTGTTCTGGAAGCATTGAAGGCTGTGACCATTAACGCAGCCTACCAGTATTTTGAAGAGGATCGCAAGGGTACACTGGAGGCCGGGAAGCTGGCAGATCTGGTGATTCTGAGTGAAGACCCATTGCAGGCTGACCCAATGAAGCTTCGTGATATTCAGGTTATGAAAACCATCAAAGAGGGACGTACCATTTATACAAGGGAAAATTAGCAGTATCGCATAAAGCGTAGAGTAAACGAAACCGAAAAAAACGATGTAAAAAACAGACAGCACGTCTGTTTTTTATGATAGTTTCGCATAGGGTGCAGGCATGACAGCGTGCAGCTGTTTCATGCAAGGCTCTCGCAGTTTCAATCACTATGTAAAACCGCTTTCCCTGTCATTTTTGCCATAGCACATCCATTATGTTACTTTAGCTGAAGATTCCTCCATTATAGCGATACTGGGCATAGAACATAATACCGATTCCCAAAGACAGACCGCTAAGCAATACCGGCAGGGAGAGCACATTCAGGTACAGGAGCACAGCAAAGCTGACAAAGCACACCCCCAGCACAGCGAACCCGACTCCCATCAGCTGCAGATAGGCGGCGCTATCCTCTTCCTTCAGATTCTGATAATGATAATCATGCAGAAATGTCCTGCGTTTCCGTACGCCCAGCTCCACTGCAATATAAAACATCCCTATGCTTAACGCCAGAAATAGAACAGCTGCCATAACGTTTTCTTCCCTTCTTTTTCATCATTATATACAATGCATCCACATTCCGCAAGCCCCTGTAAAGCATAAAACAGAACAGCGCCGTAATCCCGCTGGTGCATCCAACAGACTGTGATAAAAAAGCACAGGATACGATAGAAAAAAATCATCTTTTTAGCACTCGGCGCTTGACAGTGCTAAATTATGTGATATAATAACAGTGAAGATGAGGTAGGATACCTGCAGGACATGGTTTTCGGAATCGAGGCGATGGATACTGAGTTGCATCCCGCAGATATTTGTACACATCTGAAAAATCTGATTCATACAATATGATAGAAAGAGGTGGACTTTATGATGAGATTTTTACCAGACGTATTTACAGACACATTTGAAGACATGTGGAAGGATCCGTTTTTCACAAAGAGCAACAGCTGCATGAAAACAGATGTTCGTGAGCTAGACGGTAACTATCTGCTGGACATGGAGCTGCCTGGTTATAAGAAGGAAGACATCCATCTGGAGTTAAAGGATGGATACCTCAACATTACAGCCGCAAAAAACAGTTCCAATGAAGAGAAGGATGACAAAGGAAACATTATCCGTCAGGAGCGCTACAGCGGTTCCTGCGCAAGAAGCTTCTATGTAGGAAATGCAATCCGTGAAGAGGATATCCGCGCAAGCTTTGAGAACGGTGAGCTGAAAATCACCTTCCCGAAGGAGGAAAGCCGCAAGGTTGAAGAAAAACGCTTTATTCCAATAGAATAAATGTGTCAAGGATGCGTAAAAAGCATCCTTTTTCTTTTTGCCTTCCCGCTTCCGTGGTATACTATTAGCAGAGGTGAAGTTATGACAAGCTGGATCAAAGAAGCAGTATTTTATCACATTTATCCGCTGGGCTTTGTTGGCGCAGCACAGTATCATGAGGAAAAGATCACACATTCCATACACAAGGTGGCTGACTGGATTCCCCATATGAAAACGCTGGGAATCAATGCCCTGTATCTGGGACCGGTCTTTGAAAGCCATGAGCATGGCTATGATACAAGCGATTACCGCATACTGGATCATCGCCTGGGAACAAACGAAGATTTCAAAAAGGTATGCGATGCGCTGCATGCCGCGGATATCCGTATCGTACTGGATGGGGTGTTCAATCATGTCGGACGAGATTTCTGGGCGTTTCGCGATGTTCAGGAAAAGAAGGAGGCATCAAGGTATTGCAGCTGGTTTTCCAATCTGCACTTTCATGCACGCAGTCCGCTGCATGATGATTTTACCTATGATGCATGGGAAGGGCACTACAATCTGGTAAAGCTCAATCTGGAGAATGAAGAGGTCGTTCGCTATCTGCTGGACAGTGTTGCCATGTGGATGGATGAATTTCATATTGACGGACTGCGTCTGGATGCCGCCGACTGTATCCGCCCGGAATTTTTCCGCAGGCTGAAGGCGTTCTGCAAAGAGAAAAATCCGGACTTCTGGCTGATGGGGGAAATCATACACGGTGATTACAACCGTTGGGCGAATCCCGAAATGCTGGATTCCGTTACCAATTACGAATGCTATAAGGGACTGTATTCCTCCCATAATGAAAAGAATTATTTTGAAATCGGATATTCCTTAAACCGTCAGTTTGGCAATGGCGGAATCTATCATGCACTTGACCTTTATAATTTTGTCGACAATCATGATGTGAACCGTCTGGCAAGTACCGTAAAAAACAAAGAGGACCTGTTTAATATTTATACGATTCTCTTTACCATGCCGGGGATTCCTAGCATATATTATGGCAGTGAATATGCAATCGAGGGCAGTAAACACAACGGCAGCGATGCCGATATTCGTCCCTGCCTGCAGCTGTGTGAGTTTGATTCAGAGGAGCTTTGCGGACACATTGCACAGCTTTCTTGCGTGCACAAGCTGAAAGCCTGTAGTCATGGCAGCTATGAACAGGTGCTGCTTCGGAATGAACAGTTTGTATTCTGTCGAAGCTATGAGCAGGATAGCCTGTATATCGCATGCAATGTAGCGGATACGGATTATGAAGCAGAGCTGCCGATTCCACCGGGCTGCTGGAAGGATTTGCTGCACGCTACGACGTATCGGAGTGAAGACGGCAGTCTGCAGCTTACCATTCCCGCAAAGGGTGCCTGCATTCTGTATAAGGAACGTGAGGATGAACAGGCTGTAAGCGAGGAAGTGCATGCTTCAAATAAGGAAGAGGAAGCATGGCTGGAGGAAGCGGTATACGCTGTACCGATTTTTGTAAAGCCTTTAAAGGAAGCCGAAGGGATTCCGGTGGAGAGTATGGAAGTAAAGCCCGGAAAATACCGTCATTTTAAAGGGAAATGCTACAGCGTGCTGTATGTGGCAACCCATAGTGAAACGTTGGAGCGCTATGTAGTGTACCGACAGCTATATGGCAATGAGGAGGTGTGGATACGCCCTCTTGATATGTTTTGTGAAAGCATTCTGGTTGACGGTGTGCTGACACCGCGGTTCACCTATATTGGAAAATAACAAAGCTTGTTAAAGAAAAAAGACTTATCCTGAGAACAGCTGGCAGCTCTGTGCTGCCACTTCGCATACAGCGACAATTCAGGATAAGTCTTTTATGATTCTTGCATGCTACGGCAGCTGCATTGCTTCTTTACACCGATGCCGGTACAGAAAATCTTACAGTGCCTGTACATAGGCCTGTATAACAGCGTGAATCTGCTTTGATTGCAGCCAAGCCGTGCTTTCCTTCATCAGAGTGGACATAGCATCCAGCTCTAAGGGAAGACTGCGCCGCATCCGGTATGCAAACAGCTTTGGAAACAGATGCAGCTGCTTTGCAATCGAGCCGATGAGAAGAAACCGGCAATTCTGTTCCACAAAGGCCTGCATAGCACTGGCTTGTGTGGGATAATGATAATACAATACCTCATGCAGGTAGGTGTGCAGCCATTGCGCAAGACGCAGGCGCTGCCTTTTTCCATGCAGCATACTTGCCAGCGTATGCTGACACAGGGCACGATCCTCCTCCATATCCTGAATATCATCCGCCACCTGCAAAAGAAAGCCGTAAGCAACACAGAAAAATGCTTCTTTTTCAGTGAGCTCTCCATCCATCAGGTAGCCGTCAGCCAAAACAGAGGCTCCTCCCTTGTATATGGATATCCTTCGTATTTCCGCTTCGCAAAGCCTGCTGTCCTGCTGCACAGACAACACCTGCCCCTCCTGTATGCGCAGCAGTGCCTCATATACAGCGGGAAACTTATGGCGAGGATAAGTATCCTCAATCATGCAAACAAGGGCATCCACCTTGTGATATAAGGCAGAATCCACCGATCTTAGCTCCCCCCTCAGGCGTTTGCTCAGCCAGCTGTTGAACGCTTTTTTCTGCTGTCTGTCAATTACAGGGTCATCCAGAAAATTATCGGTATACGGATACAGCATACTGTAAGCGAAAATTGCTCTGTGATAGCACAGCTTACGCTCCAGCATGCATTCCAGCAGCAATATGATCCAGACATTGCGCATCGCCTGCATGATATCCTTTAGCTGAAGGGTATGATCAAAGCACATGGCATCCTGGACAAACTGCTTCGTGATGGATAGAAATTCCTCCTGAACCGCAGGCTTTAATACTGCGAAATTCAGAACAGATTCACTTCGCAGCAAAGCAAGGACACGCCTGTCCATTTCCTTCTTCCACCCTGCTTCCTCCAGATTTTCTGCGGCATGCCACAGGAACGCTTCCCAATCTTTTTTTAATGCGGCTGCCTTCTCCTGATTTTCTCTTTGCTCCTGTTTTTGCACAGCGGGAAGCCGCAGTCTGGTACAGCGACAGTTAAGCCACAGCCTGTCACAGCCCTTAACTAGCTCCTCAAAGCCCGTCATCTTTCAAACTGCAGATCGATATCTCCCATGCTGCTATACAGCTGAAGATAGTTGTTACTGGACCGGTTGCCTTCTTCAGTATCACATTGCAGCTCCCATTCACGGTTTTGGATCTGTGTATCTCCCATTGTATTTTTCACCCTGTAGCGATAATCCTTCTGTGACCCACGAACATGAATCACGATATCTCCCATGCTGTTCTTCACAACACTGTTTCCATAAAGCTGTCCATCCACCTCAATATCTCCGGCCGACTGCGCGATTGTTAAATCCCTTGAAACGATATTTTCCAGCGTGATATCCCCCAGCTTCTCTTCTACGCTGATATGCTTAGCGGACAGGCTGGCAAGCTGAACATCGCCCAGCTTATTGTTGATGTGAATGCGCTCATACTGTGTATCCTTCAATGTGATTATCACCGTTTCATGGTGATTTCCTTTAAAAACATCCGCATTATCTACAGAAATTGTGATAACTCCCTTTTCCTGTTTGACCTTCACAGTCTCCTTGCGGATATCAAGGAAGGTGATCTTATTTTCCTTTCCTCGCTCTACTCTGACATCCCCAAGACGGATATCCAGCGATAGCGATTTCACTTCCTGCAGCGGCTGATCCCAGCGCTCTTTATAGCTGTACTCTTCATCCTCCCAGGATGTAAAGCTCAGGGTATTGTCCAGCTGAATTCCAAAGCTTCCCTTAAACGGCCACCAGTCCACCGTATCCTTGCCGACATGCAGATATCGCAAGTCGCCCCCCTTTGCAATGCCCACGCCGATACACAGAGAACCCAGTATCATCAAAGCGATAGACACCAGAACCAGTGCGCGTATCCCTCTATGCTTTTTCATGTCGTCTACCTCCCTGTGCCTTATGATAGAGCCGCGTCAGTGCATTGGTAAATGCAGGCAGCACGGTACGAATCAGTGAAAAAAACAGGATGGAGAGCAGTATTCCCAATCCGATACACAGCAAGCCGCCGCCTGCTGCTATCCATGCATTGGATGGTGTATGATAGTTTGTAACTGCACTTGCCATCAGCGGAATCCCAGTAAGCAGGATAGAGGCAAAGGAGATAACTCCGGCTACTCCCAATGCAAAAACGGTAATCACAAGTGCAAACATAACGGCAATGGCCGCAATCAGCAGCGGCAGTGCGATGGGCAATGCACAAATACCAAGAATGATCATACCTGCATTTTTCAATGAGCTGTTCGGATTATTCCCTCTGCGATAGCCGCGATGCTGCTGTTCCTGACGAATGGACTTCTCCGCCTTTAGCTGTGCCGCAAACTGTGCCGGTGTTCCTAAATCATCAATGACCTGCTGGTCATTCCCATCTCCTGCTTCTTCAAAATATTCTTCACAATACGAAACTGCATCCTCCACCTCAGATGGTGAAAAATTCGCAAGCCTTCGCTTCAATTCCGCTATATACTCAGCCTTCTTCATGTTCTTTTCCTCCCTCCAGAATGCCACTGATTTTTGTTGAGAATGCCTTCCATTCCTCAACATACTCTCTGTATTTATTTCTTCCTGTATCTGTCAATCGGTAATATCTTCGATTTCTGCCCATGTGCTGCTGGTCATAAGTTTCCAGATATCCTTCTCTCATAAGTCTGCGCAGAACCGGATACAGTGTGGATTCACTCACACTCATCACAACCTTTACCTCCTGTGTAAGCCGATATCCATAGGTATCCTCCTTGTGCAGAGTCGCCAGCACACAGGCATCCAGCAATGCAGAGCCTAGCTGAAATGTCATATACATCACCTTTCTTCAACAATATTATACGTCATATAATATTGTAATGCAATCAAATATCATAGGAAAGATTAAATAAAGGGGACAGGCTATATCCGCAGCATTCTGTATATACAAAAAAAGCCGGGATGAACAACTCCGACTTTTTCTTACAATCAGCGAATAGCCGCTGCGTTTCTTGCATCTACAGGTCAGAATATTCCCAGATGATCAGAATCGAAACCAGCCGGGAAAAGAACAGCATTGATAACACACTGCCAGCGACACTGTTATTTCTTTCTGACGCTGCAGGGGGCGCAGGCATTATGTTCGCCGCTTCATCTCCAGCATTGCCGCATAATGCTTCACATAGAATGCTGCAGGGGCATTCTGCTTTAATAGCTGCAGATGTTCCTGTTCCCAAGCTTTTATCGCTTGATCAGAAAGAGAGGCACCCACACCCCGACAGGCCTTCATTCTTCCATTCCAGGATTCTTTGGTAAAGGGGATATCAAGTACATATTCCTCATGTGCTACCGTCTCAAATGCTTCATATACACACGCAGGCAATGAAATGGGGTGCATATACTCTCTGGCTCCTGACCAGTTCGGACTGTATTTTAAAACCAGCTGCTCACTTGCCCCTGCTATCGCATCCTCTTGAGGAAGCCAGGCCATATACAAAAAGAGAAGTCTCCCATCTGGTTTCAGAAACTGAAGCAGCTTTGGCAGCAGCTTTTCATAATCAAAATACCAAAAGCACTGACATGCTGTAATGACGTCAAAGCTATGGCTGGAAAAGCTGATATCCTCAGCAGGTACACAGATATAGGATATATTCTGGTTCATTTGCTGTGCCAGTGCCTTCGCCTCTTCAATCTGCTGCCGGGAAATATCCGTTCCTGTCCAGTTGGCGCCATAGGCATACATGTTCCTTGGCAAAACACCGGTTCCTGTTCCCAAATCAAGCACCCGCTGATTTGCGACACACAATCCCCGTTCTGCAATTTTTTCATAAAACACAGCGGGATAAATATCCCGATACTTTGCATAATCCTTTGATGTCCGCCCCCAATCAAATGCGTTACCCGCATCAATTTCCTTATTTGTAATTTTCACAACGTCATCTCCCTTACGCATCTAAATGCTTATTTCTGTTATTATACACCATTTCTTCATGGATGAATTGCCATCGAACAGTCTTGTGCAGCTTTTACGGTGTGCTTGTTACCATAAGCAGGGATATGATAGTCCAATATAAGAGAAGACATACTACCTTCCATATTCTTACAATGTTTGCTTTTACAATTCATTTCCTAATACAAGCTTATCCCCCATATACTTCTGTCAGATTACCACCAAATCTCACTATTCCCAAGTCAAACTTTTATTCCATCTGCCAGCTTCATAGCCTTTTTTCTCTGCGTAGTCTTACTCCTTTAAAGCAATACAGCTTTCTAGTGCAATCATGGGTTCTTGATGATCAGGTATTAAGCATATATGTAAAGCACGCATTGTAGTTCTCCCTGTCAGCACATATTGCATATCAGCATTGCTCATATACATAAACAGCAGTGTGACAGCCTGACTGTTTCGAGAGTGTATGGATTCAACGGTAAGGAAGAGCAAATTACACGATTACATTAGCAATTTGATAAAATAAAAATGCCCTTGGCTAGCGAGGTCATTTTTCTGGTCTAAAGGTTACTACATCCTGTATATCACAATCCAGTATCATACATAGATCATGTAACGTATTTAATGTCACATTGCTTCCTTTACGAAATGCATCTAATGTTCCAGTGCTTATATGATACTTATTTATTAAGGTATATTGAGATATTTGCTTTTCTTTTAGTGTATTCCACAGTGGCTCATAGCTTATCATGTAATCACCTCATTCCACTACTATAGATTTAGATTATAATTGCAGTATCCATATCAAATTGTAAAGCATAATAATCCTCAATTTGCTTTAAATCCTCTAATGCGGCAGGCAGAATCTCTATTTTATATTTCATTCATACGATTCCTTAAAATCGCCCTTGCTTCAGCTATACTCTTACTATTTTTACCAGTTAACCTCTCTTGTTCTGCCTGTCGTACACGATCTCGAAGTGCAAGCATTTGTTCTCTCTTTTCAAAGGCTTCAATGCTCATTACCACAAGATCACCTTCACCATTTTTCGTGATATAAACTGGTTCTTTTGTTTCTTTTGCAGGGTTTGAAATCGCAGAGTAATCATTTCTCAATGATGCGGATGCTTTTATATACATAAAATCACGCTCCTTCATATGTCATGATTATACATAAATTATATCGATATTATACAGTGATTACAATGCTTATTTTTTTAATAATTATAGTAAAGATGCATTTAGCTTACCTATGAAGTTGAGGGCATTGTGGTGCCATTCAATCATGACCTTGTAATCAAATACAAGGAACACCTTAATAAACTAATGTTTCGCCAACAACAGGTAGAGTGAGCCTTAGTAACATCATAAGGCTTGTTTTGTATGTTTAAGAAAGTAAAGTACGGAAATCATGTATTTCCCCAACCTGTACGCAAACACATGAAAAAAGCACACTCCGCAAAGATGAATATAAAATATCCAAACAGAGTGTGTATTTTACATACAATAAATAAAAACTCACACAAATATATGTGTGAGATATGTGTTAAATGGTGCCACATGTGTTACATATACGAACCATATATAGTATTTTTATATTTCTGACTCTTTTGTATCTACCTATATTCTTTTCTAACCCTTGGCTTATCGTCATGAATACTATACCATGATTCATGTCAATTTACCATACTTTTTTTCAAAATAGTCACTTTTTCTCATTATCATTCTCATGATATTCGATTTTAATGATTTCTTTTTTACTTAAATCAACATACATCGTTAATATAGTCTGTTCGATAAATCCTCGTTTTTCACTGTCTGACAGCTCATTCCAATTATAACCATTTACGATCTTTATTTTTCCGAACCTTGCTTTCTCTTTATTTAATTTTAAATTGATGGATTTTACGATAGTATCGTATGCTTCATCCGAGAGGAAATCTTCTGCATATTGTCTGGAGACCGTTTTAAGCTTACGCTGCAGTCTATTGATATCTCTTAGAATATCTTCTGCTTCTCTTGTATAATCTGCTTTATCTATATGCGTGATCATATCATGTATTGCCTGATGACAAATCACATCCTGGTTGATCCTCTGATTGCACTTTTTACAATAATAGTAATAATATTTTTTATTCCTCTTATATGTTGGAATACCGCCTAAGATATTTCCGCAGTTCTTACACGTTATTTTATTTCTATAATAAAATTTATTTTGTTCTTTACCGTATGCAACGCTTCTTTTTCCGACTACTTTTTTAGCTTCCATTGCATCCTCTTTACTAACGATTGCTTGCATCACATCGGGGAAGACATAGTCTTTATAGGTAAATTCACCATAATATCCATTTTCAAAAATAATTCTTTTTATTCGATCCGTGCGTAATTTGTAATCGTATATTTCCTTGATCTTTATTCGTATATCAGACAGTGGATAGCCGGCTTTGGCATACATGAATATGCTTTTTATGATAGGGGCCGTCTCTTCATTGATGGTTAGATATTTTTCTTTATCTTTAGAATAACCAAGAAGGACCCCACTTTTCGGATATTTTCCTTCCATTGCCATCTGCAACAGACCGTCATTTGTTCTCTCGACAATCGTTTCTCTTTCCCATTGGGCAAAGATAGCAAGGATGCCGACGACTAGTTTTCCATTCGCTGTAGTGATATCCAGATTATCCATGACTGCTACAAGGTTCACATCATTATTTGCAAACATATTCAGGAGTTCATATGTATCGATCACATTCCTGGTCAAACGATCTAGTTTGTAAATGATAATCTCATCCAGCTTTCGATCCCTGACATCCTGCAGCATTTGTTTGATGCTAGGACGCTCAAGTGTCGAAGCAGAATGTCCTTCATCTATATACAACACCGCCTCAGTATAATCATCATTAAATAAATGCATATAGTCCTGGCATTTATTTTTTTGATTATCTATGGAGTAGCCGAGCGTCTGTTCTCTGGTGGATACACGACAATATATGCCGATTCGCTTTTTCTTTTTTATCTCTTTATTTTCTATCCCTAATTTATCATAAATGTCGGCTCTCCAGAAATTGCCGGTCCTCTGTCTGACAACACTTGTGAAAGTCATATGTTCCATCTTTCGTAGATAAGCACCTTGAGCCTTGACCGTAATGCGATCTAGGATAGAAATGACTCTTATTTTCATACGGAACGATATGTCGAGAATGTCCTGCACAGCCGCAGGATCCGACGATAATTCATCCGCACGTAATACGATTAGATCATCTGGGCGGAAGCTGTGGATCATCGCGATAAGAATAGTAGGGTAGTTATTTCCCTTCTGTATGAAACATATATTATGTGGCTGATAATTATTTATTTGTAGATAAGATTGCAGCTTTGTTTTTTTTATCGTATTCTCCATGACAACGATGGCTTTTCTATTTTGGTTATCTGTAGCCATCATGTAATTTCTTTTTAATTCTGTCTTTCTAATAATCCCTGCATTTAGCATTTTGTTTATGTTCCTCCTTTTTTTGGATAAAAGAGACAGAAAAAGAGATACCCTCATTGTATCAATGATAGGTATCTCTTTCTGACGATAAGCGCTTAGATTAGATTAGAATATAAGCAACTATATTATATTCATATAAAGATACATTTTCAATATTTACTTTTAATAATTTTGTGTGAAATTATGTGAATGCTCAAAAATAAAAGCCCGATCTTACCCGAACTCTGCCAAAAATGATGTCCGCTCGCTGTTCTATCATTATAATTCTTTAATTTCAAGTGTTGTATCATCTGCACCTTTTGTACGCTATTACATATAATATTCAGAGTAATCGTTATAACTCTCACCTCCAATTTATAAAAAGAATAACAGTCACTGACCGTTATCCTTTTCTCTATATCCATAACACAGGGATGACTGTAATTTTATGATTCTGCCTGTTCCCTTTCCTATATACTCATTATGGTTCACAATCTGTATACCTCTCAGATAGACTGCACGTATCTTGCCAAAGACTTCATGTCCGGCAAAAGTTGCATAATCGATGCCTTCATGTGCATCACTGTCTTGCAGAGTTTGATGGCCTTCAGGGTCATAAATAACGATATCTGCATCGTAACCGGGCTGAAGTCTTCCTTTCTTTGTAATTCCGCATACATCAGCTGGTCCAGAAGAGAACATCTGTACAAACTCTTGTTTGCTGATGCGCTGTTTACAGACCCCTTCACTCCACAACATCTGTAGACGATGTTGCACACCTGGCGCACCATTAGGTACTTTAGAGAAATCATGATACGCTTCGATCTTCTTTTTATATCCGCCGCTAACTGCACAATGATCAGAACTTACAGCCTCAATCATATGTTCATGAATTCCATGCCACAATGCATCTTGATCTTGTTCTTTACGCAGTGGAGGTGAGCATATATAACGTGCACCCAGAAGTCCCTCTTTTGCAAGATCATCTTCATTCAATATCAAATAATGGGTACATGTTTCACAAAATACAGGCTGCCCCTCGCGTTTTGCATTCATGATTTTTAAAAGAGCCTCTTTTGTGGAAATATGCACAAAAAAGATTGGAATATCACACCATTTTGCATAAGCAATCATTCGCTCTACCATTTCTGCCTCACTCTGTACATCTCGAGCATCAGCATGATATTTTGGCGCAATACAACCTTCTTTAAGTAGATCTTCTGTTCTGCAGGCAATCATATCCGCATTCTCCGCATGTACCATCAGCAACAGTCCACTGTTTCGAATCTTCTGCATAACACGCAGTATAGATGCATCATCTGCATAGTATGGTGTCCCTTTATAGGCCGTAAATACCTTTAACGCAGAAACGCCATATCCAGGCAGTTCCTGAATTTCTTCGATGACTTCCTCGCGTATATCCATCAACATGCTGTGAAAAGCAACATCAATATAAGGATAACGCGCTGCCTTTTCCTGCTGTGACATCAGCGCCTCTTTCAGCGACTGTCCTTTTTCCTGATCGACGAAATCAACAACTGTTGTCGTACCACCAAGGGCAGCTGCTTCTGATGTCTCAAAAGAACAGCTGTTAAAGGAACCAAAATGTGTATGTTCATCGATGCCTCCAGCAAACACATAACAGCCGGATACATCAACAACATAATCTGCCATATCCACAAGATTCTCTCCAAGAGCTAAGATTTTTTCGTCTTCAAATACAATATCGCCAGTAAATTCACCATTTTCCAGCAGTATGATACCCTGATGAATACATGTTTTCATATCACATGCCCATCTGTGAAAGATCAAATCGCTTCATGGCAGTTCTAGCACTGTTCATGGTCGTTTCCAGTAATGTATCCATATCATCCACAATATCTCTTGTCAGAGAGAGTTCCAGCAGAAATGGAAAACTGATACCAGAGACGATTTCTACATCTTGATGTTGCATACTATATAACAGTGCGGTCTTATAAGGCGTACCACCATCTAAATCACACGCAATCAGCACATTATCACATTCACTCATCTTGTCAGCTGTCTCTTTGAGTTCTTCCAGCAGTCCATCCATATCTTTATCTTCTGTAAAATCGATCCATGCCACATGTTCTTGTTCACCGCCAATCAGTTCCAGCGTACTGTACAACCCACTAGCAAAGTGACCATGTCCCATGATAATAATTTCCATATTCATATTGTTACCTGACACATGCAATATGTCTTATCCTTTCTTATGGAAGATAAAAAGGGAATACATCTTTTTATCTGTTATTACGCAGTCTGCGTGCTTCTTTTACGCCGTCCATGAAGATGCGTGCTTTTTCAGGATCAATCGGATTTTTCATATTTCCATTCTTGACCCATGTCCCTACGCTCACACCATCATAACAGGTCAGTATTTCTCTGATGTTATCACCATTGGATCCAGCACTGAGAAACAGCGGTACATCATCACCAAGACGTTTGCGCACATCATGATAGATCTGCATGCTCTCCTCTGTCGTGCGCCCACCGATGAACAGTCCATCCGCAAAGGCATTCTGTACACTGTCCCATGCAGCATCGACAATCTTCTTTCCACCAATCTGTTCATAATGTATTTCCTGTACATCTGCATATACAGGAATACGAGATCCAAGACGTTTGCGCATCATGCATACATCCACACACTGTGCATGCATCAATCCTGCATATCCTACTTCCATACCAGTATAAGTATGTTCTATCCGTATGAAATCTGCCTGTACCGCATCTGCAACAGCAAGTGATGCTACACCATCCCAATCAATCAGAATTCCCTGAATCATGTTGGGAAAGCGGCGTTTTAGTTCATAAGAAAGCACACTCATATAGGCAATCGTTTCGGGGGATGCTATCTGCCTTACAGGTGCATCATTACGATTCTGTATGATATAGCCGTCAAAACCGGTGTTCTGTATCATTTCCACTTCCTTGATACTAATATCCATAACTTCCTGAAAAGACATACCAGTATTGCGATAACTTCCAGGGCATGGTTCCGGCTGAATCATACAAAGGGCTAATGGAAAATCTGTTTTTTTTATACTCATTGACGTTCCTCCAGTTCTTTTGCATACGCCCTGGCTTCCACATACAGTCCAGAAGGAGGCAATATGCCTTTTTCAGTTATATAGCCACGAATCATTTCAGCTTCAATTTCCAAAAGTTTGAATCCGCTGAAATCTACATTTGAGCGGACATCCTCATCCCAATGAGATGCAAGTCGTTCACCATAGTCAAATGGCATGGCAGAGCAGCGTACATAACCTTCCAGCGGACGCATATCAAGCTTGATCAGCGGAGTCAACACATAGAGTGGTTTATGTATGGTGACGCAAAGCATCGCAACGATATCAGAACCGATCGTGTTGAATACCGTACCATCCGGATAGATCGTTTCTGCTCCTATGAAGACAGCCTGACATTTTTTCATGGCAGACAGCATTGTTGTATCTGGAATGAAGTGGACATGGTGACCACTTGCAAGTGCATTTTTCACAAACGGACGTCCGCCATCAAGTGCCCTGCTTTCACAGATATAAATGTGACGCCCAGAAGGCAGTGCGGATACAAAAGCATCTACAGTACTTGAATAATCGAATATCATAATAGATTCCATATTTTCACAAAGATGTACACCATAAGATACTAATGTTTCTGTATCCTTTTTTGCCTGTTTATCATACGCTGTAATCTGTTCTTTGACAATCTGTCGTATTTCTTCTACATCATGACCATGAAGATGTTCATATCCTCGTGTAAATATCATAATGGCATTGTAAATGGCACGACTGTTCTGCCCTCTGGTATCCTTAAAGAACTGTGCACACTTCCCTAAAAGAGTCAGCATTTCCTCACTGTCCAGATCCTGATCCGCAATATCCAGAAGGATCTTCTGAATCAGGCGGGTATGGGCATTAGCGCCGAGCACACGACTGTATACGATATCATCAAATTTTGATACCGCAGCAGAAGGCAGCAGTTCCCTCATTTCTTCTTTGCTATACATATATATCCTCCTTGCTTACACGTCCTATAAGTGAAGAAGACGCTGTGCGTTTTTGTTATATAACGCTTCTGAAAGCGATGATTCCATTTTCAGAAGATCAAATGTGTGAATGGAACAATCGCTGAATTTATGTGGATAATGGGTGCCGAACAAAAACTTGTCCTGTGGTATGTTGGCAAATGCTTTGCGCAGAATAGGAAATTCATACATGCAGGATGTCTCAACAAACAGATTTTTGCGATTCTTTACCAGTTCCACACATCCATATCCAAAGTCCGTGGTCCCCATATGCAGAAGAACCATAACAAGATCTGGATGACGATCCGCATAGAATGCCCACTGTGCCGGCATGGTGCGACAACCCCATCCCGTAAACACGTTGACAATGATACCTTTTTCTTCACAGACTGTCATAATTTCTTCCATATGAGGTGCAATTTCCGGAAAGTAACAGTGTTCATTAGAGTCTAGCTCTATCGCGGAAAACACACCCATATCAATCACCCGATGCAGTTCTTTCATCACATCACGTTCCTTCGGATTCAAAACTGCACAGCCGATCAGTTTATCAGGATGCTGTTTTATTGCTTCAGCAACCACATTATTCTGATGAACGATATCATACCCTTCAAGGGCAGATATCATTCTCATATCAATTTTATTTTCATCCATATCATGGAGACAGCTTTCGACATCATAAGTATCGCTGTCACGGTTCCATTTCAGATGTGCGTGATAATCGATTATCATATCGAATACCTTATGAAGCCAGGATACCGCATGCATAACCGATGACACCAACTGCCATGGTCAACAGCATCAGCAGAATTGGATTGGCTTTCTTTTTCTTCATCAGCCATAGCATCAGCAATGTATATAATACAGGCAGAAGACCTGGAACCATTCTATCCAGTGTCGTCTGAATACTTACCTCTGTCTCACCAGCCATATAAGACCATGGAATTGACATAGAAACAAAGTTACTTACGAAGCCACCAATGACAACATAAGCAGCAATACCTGCATAACGTGTCATCTTGGAAATCATACCACTGCTCTGCATGGCACCTACAAATGCGACTCCTTTTTCATAGCCTTTGAAAATACCGATGTAACGTATTACCTGACCTACGATTGCCATAACAGCAACAAAGATAACAGGCCCTAGAACACTTGTATAATTGCTGGCGATAACCATGGAGATAGCCAAACCTGCCATGATCGGACGCAGTGTTCCATGATACAGGGAATCACCAATGCCAGCGAGAGGTCCCATAAGTGCTGATTTAATGGCACCGATACTGACAGGATCAAAGTCATGTTCATTGGCATTGCGTTCTTCCATTGCGGCTGTTAAACCAATGACGAAGTGAGAAAGACGCGCTTCTGTAAGGAACAGTTCTGTATGTCTACGATACGCGTCTTTTTTCTCTTCTGGATCGCTGTATACTTTTTCCAGCACCGGAATCATGGAGAAGACGAATCCAGGGGCTTCCTGTTTTTCATAGTTGAAGCCGGTAACAAATCCTTCAGAATAGAAGAACAGTTTCCATAAATCTTTTTTTGTAAGTTTTGTATTAATTTCAGCCATGTCCATATACCCCTTTCCTTATGCTTCCTGCTTATTGTCATTGTAGTACGCCATAGCGACACAGACAACTGCAACCAGTGTGATTCCGATGTTTCCAATTTTCAAAAAACTTGAGAAAAAGAATCCTATGATGAAATAATACCAAATTCCTTTTACATTGATGGATTGTAACAATAATGCCAGTCCAACAGCACCGATCATACCACCACCAACAGCAAGACCATCAATAATCACCTTTGGTACAGCATCAATGATTGCCTGTACAGCATCAGCCCCAAAGTAGATTGCCATGAAAGTCGGAATGACAAACAAAATTAGATTGAAGATATTCGGCCACACCTGTGTATTCATGATGATACCAATTTTACTTCCACGCTCAACAGCAGCTTCCATGCGATGCTGTGTCCATACACACAATGCCATGTTACGGAAATACATACCCATCTGACCAAGTATCGCTAATGGTAATGCCGTCGCAAGTGCAAGCTGCTGATTACCGGATATACATGCGAATGCGGCAGCAATACCAGTTGAGAAGGTCTCTTCTGGAGGCAGCGCCGTACCAACAAATACCTGCCCCAGAAACATCAGCTCAATTGTACAGCCGACCTGCAGCCCGATATTGATATCTCCCATGATTGCCCCGACAATCGGTCCTACCACGATAGGACGGTATGTGAAAAACTGTGTGACATATTTATCAAAGAATGTTATCCACATGAAGATACTGACCATAATTGCTTTCAATAATAGATTTTCCATTTTTTTATCCCTTTCTTCACTGTTATGTTCTGTGTATGTTGTTAATACTTTTTCAGCAGTTCCATTGCATCAATGCTCTTGTCATTTGGTACGGCACGAATATCCAGATGGATACCTTTGGCTGCCAGTGCTTTCAGACATTCCACATCCTGTGCTTCCACAAAGATGAAACTCAACAGCTTCTTTCTTCCTGTTTCTGAACGTGCATTGCTGATATTTCCCACATTGATGGTATCAATATGAAATCCCAAATTGCATAGTGCCAACGCTGTTGCAGGGTTACGCAGCATCAGCAGAACTTTTTTATCATCCAGTTCACTCGATGCCAGCAGCTGTGCTGCTTCATTTATCGTTTTGATTAGCAGATTGATATTGGCAGGTGCCACAAGTTTCAGAAGCATCTGCTGTGTTGCATCACCTGCTGCCATATCATCGGCAATCAGAATCGTGTCTGCCTGTGCATCCGCAATCCATCGTGTTACGATCTGTCCATGAATCAGACGATCATCAATTCTCATAGTTGTAACTGACATAACATACTTCCTCCTGTTTCGTTATCGCTCCCATAGAAACTGCGCATTACGCCAGAAGACATCTTCAAGCTCATCCTCATCAAGTCCCAGATGATACAGCTTCTGTATTTCGATATTTGTTGGTTTATATGGCCAGTCCGTACCGAACAGTATCCGCTTTGAACCTAATACATCTACGGCTTCCTGCAGGATATCTGCTTCCATATTGGCGCTTGTTTCCACCCAGAAATTATCCAGGTTCTTGATTGCTTCAATACATGCGTGTCCAAATTCACGGCCACAAATATGAGTGAACACAAATTTCATATGCGGGCGTTTCTTCGCATGTTCAATCCATACAAACGGCGTACACAGCGGGCTTGCCCCTCCATGTATTTGTACATGAACACCATATTCACCAATGGCATCCAGCACACCACCAAGGCTTGGGCAGTTTTCGGCTGCATAACCATGTTTCCATGGCATGAATTTGACACCATTCATATGGCATTCACCTAATGTCCGATGTACTTCATCTATTGCATCAGGTGCTTTGGGATCAATATCTGCATATCCTTCAATCACTTCGGGAAATTCACACATGGCCTCATAGACCAAATCATTCTGTGCGCGCATTCCATTGCCAGATAAGGAACAGATACCGACCTTGCTGATTCCGAATGCCTTCAAATCCTCTACGAGCTGTGCAGCACTGTTGGCATCCCCTGATCTTGTCTTTCCCAAATGGGAGTGAAAATCATATCGTTTCACGAACGATTACCTCCATCTTTCACATTGACGATATGTACGTAATATTTGTAAGTTTCCGCTATATACGAGTTTTGTGAGAACTCAACCGGATGTCCTTCACTGTCGTAGGTGACGCGCTCTTTGTATACCAGCGGCTGTGTTTCTTCCAAAAACAAATCCCTGCGCAGTTCAAAACTGGCCATCTTCACTTCCAATGTCTCATCAGCACTTCCCAGAGATATGCCATTCTCTTCCAAATATTCATACAAAGACGTCGTTGTATCAAAATCATCCTCGCATATCTCAATACCAATTCTTGAACTGATATGGGATTCATGCAGAGCGATAATCTTACCATTCAACAGACGCAGACGTTTAAGATAGGTGATACTCTCACCTGGCTCAATCTGCAGCCTGTCCGCTACTTTAACACTTGCTTCCATTTTACGACACGCAAGAATAATAGAACCCGGTTTGTCACCTTTCACCTTTGCATCTCCACTGAAACTCGTGAAAGAAGACAAGGGTTTCTCCTTCTTGATACGTTCTACAAAGGTACCTTTACCGCGTATTTTACGCAGATACCCATCATGTTCCAGGTCTGATATGGCTCTTCTTACCGTAATCCGGCTGACATCGAAGAGTTCCTGCATATCTTTTTCGGATGGAATCGCCTCCCTTTCTTTGAATGTTCCATCGTCAATACACTCTTTGATGAAGCGATAGAGCTGCTGATGGATCGGCGCTTTTGAATCTCTGTCCAGACTGAACTTTTTTCCCATGGTTAACACCCCACTTGTTATAACCTGAGTATACCACGTTATAACCATAGCTGTCGACAGATGATATAAAATATTTTAAAATTTATTTATATACAGTCTGAAATGAGCATATGAACCCCAAAAATACAAAATAAATAGAAAATTCCGTCAATACGTTATAACGTGTTCGCAAATGAGGTAAATATTGGTACTAAGAAAAGTGATACATGTTATGATTTCATATATCACTTCTATAACCTCTATAATGTTTTCCTGCTTCAAAGGCTTTCTTCATAGCTACGCATGTATCGATATTCCCCATCTCATATGTCCCCCAGGCCATAAATAACACCTGCAGCGCATACCATCATGACAGTCAAATAATCCACGGAAACTTTCCAGCACATGCTGCATCTGTGTACAAACCTCATCTGGTGCCGTCATGATGATATAATCTTCATTGCCTAATGACATATAGCGAGGACAGGTGCAATCAATCAGTGTTTTCAGTGTGCACTCATATTATAAAAGTACACCAATGTTCCAAAGACGATGATATCCGCCTTCTCCATATCATCCTTCTGCACACAATATCCACCAGGATGAGCGACTATAAAGAAAAAGTGTATCTATGAAATGCAAGAAATGCGGGTGCGAAGAAGAAGTTCCACAATGGGTTCTGGCTGAATTAAATGATTTTAGTGATGATAAAACATATTAAATGATATGCCTGAATGTTATGATACAATGTTTGAAAAAGATAAAATGAGCTGATTTCCCATCAGCTGTTTTGTCATATTCAGTTCAAGACTTTTTGCACTTTGTTTGATAATGAAAAGAGCCGCGTCCTTGATCTGATCCCTGTCAAGTAGACACATAAAATAAAATTTTTATCCCAATTAATGGGAATATAGCAAAAGATGTGTTCATAGTATTTTTCCTCCTGTAAGTATGTTTCGTAT
>QULU01000045.1 GCA_003481775.1 Clostridiaceae bacterium OM02-2AC | reverse complement strand
AAGAATGGCTTTTCGTTCTTATCATCAATGGCAATATCAAGTCTTGTAAAATGGAAGTTATCCAGTCCGTATCTTCGCTCACAACGTCGGAACATATCTCCAAAGGTACAATTCCTACTATCGAGAATACGGAAAATATCATCACAACCTCTGCCGGTCATAACAAGATAACAGCCTAACCCTTGTGGGTTATCCTCTGTTTTTCTTGCGTCCCCCGATACATAAATATCTCCAATCTGCCAGCGTGCTTGATAGGTTTTGTATTTAACGCTTGCCGGATAGATATTGAAAATATCAGTCGGTAAACCTAAAATGTGCATGATGACATCTTCGGCGGTTGCAGTATCGAATACAATACTGATGTAATCAATCTTAACGGATAAATTTTTGTGTGTAGTTATAGTGCATTACTCCTTTCGTACTTCCCGTTTTTTTGCGGGGTAAAAATCGTGTTTTGTCCTTTATTTATCACAGTTTCTAGGTACTATGACATGTATGCGCAGGGCGGTGTTACATATACGCCCTCTGCGAACGCCTTTAGGCGTTCCTTTTCCAAAAGGAACTGTCTGTCCGAACACGTCTGGGGGACGTGCCCCGTCCAGCCAGCCCCTTTTGGAAACCACTATTTTCGGTCTGATAGTCCATGCTTATTCATGCTATCAAAGTGAAAATGTATCTTCTCTATGCTTACTCAAGCGTGTGATTGACCTTATCGTGCTTAATCACTCTATCTGATACGATAATAACGCCATTAGAATTACTTGTCAAGAAGTTTTTGTTGACTTTTAGATGTAGATTAAGTATGATATGCTTATAAATACCAAGAAAAGCAACGGAAGGAGCGGTTATACTAAGTTATGGAGCATTACGAAAAGAAAATCAGTTTCTTAGGAGAGAACATACAGACCATAAGAAAACACAGAGGAATGAAACAACAGGAACTTGCGGATAAAATCGGTATCAATATGCAGAGCCTTTCCAAGATTGAACGAGGTGTGAATTTTCCTACCTTCGATACATTAGAAAAGATAATGGACGTGCTGGGTGTAATGCCCAATGAATTATTATCGGGAGAATGGAAGTATGTTAATCAATCCGAAAAGGAAGTCTGCCAGTTTTTAAGAATTGAAGAACGATTAAATGCAGAACTAAAACATGGACATTATGACAACTTCTTTGACAGCGAGGAAGAATGGCTGGAATATGAGTTGGAAAAGTTACGGGAATATATTACCGACTACATCAACGGGAAAAGTATTGTAGCGTCCGACCTTTATCCAATCAAAGAATTTATCCAGCATTTGAAGTTTCAAAAACTGTTAGACCGCTATGATGATTTATACAGCATGGATATGTTCGGGGAAAGCATAGAGGGACATAAATATAGGACACCTTATCAAGTCGTAAAAATGATAAACCCCAATTCAAAAGAAGATATGGAATTATTACGGGAAGTATTGAAAAATAACCATTTTGATGATGAGGACGAATAACTTTTTCCCTCTTTGTAGAAGATACAGCAAACAAAAAGCCCAGTAAAGAGTGCAAAGCACCACCAATGGTGGCAAGGCTCTTGACAGGGCTTTTTCTTTTCTGTGGAGGGTAATCAAGAGGAAGAAAAGATAAAATTTGATTTGTGGTAAATCGGATAATATCAATGAAATTGTCACGGTACAAATTTGGGCTATATAAGGAATAGTAACTGGAAGATTGTAGGGTAATCAAAAAGGCGTGTATTTTAAATCAGAGATACACGTCTTTGAAATGAATGAAATTCAATGAATTTTATTCATTGACAATCGTTCATTCACGAGATATAATTTTAGTGAAAGGAGTTGATTACATGAATATTACGAAACAAAAATCACAAAAGACTTTTGATAAGCAAGCTGCCGATTATGATACAAATATTCAGGGGGAACATGCTCGAAAACTCTATAAGCCGATTATAGAAAATTTAAAAAATAAGAATATACATTCTATATTAGATTTAGGTTGTGGAACGGGTGCGTTACTTAAAGAAATAAAAGAATTAAATATAGCAGAACAACTATTTGGAATAGATATATCTCCCAATATGCTTGAAATTGCAAAAAATAAACTAGGAAATGATGCAACACTTATCTTAGGCGACTCTGAGAGATTACCTTTTGAAGATAGTTCTTTTGACGCCATTGTATGTAATGACTCATTTCATCATTATCCACAACCAGATATTGTAGAGAAAGAAGTGTCTAGGTGTTTAAAGCAAAATGGAGTTTTCATTATCGGTGATTGTTGGCAACCAATCGGAGCAAGACAGATAATGAATTACTATATGAAACACAGCAATAGTGGAGATGTAAAGATTTATTCAAAAAAGGAAATGTTGTTATTATTATCAAAAGACTTCCACGAAATTGAATGGAAATCTTTTGGCACAAGATCTTGTTTAATTATAGCATACAATAATTAAACCGCAAGAAAGGAAAGAAAACAATGCGTATTTCAAAAGAACCAGAGGAACGTAAACAAGAAATTTTAGAAACAGCCATTAAATTATTTAGTGTAAATGGGTTTGAAAAAACTTCAATATCAGACATAGCAAAAGAAATTGGAATAGCACAAGGATTATGTTATAGATATTTCCCATCAAAAGATGTACTTTTTCAGTCTGCTATCAATGAATATTCAAATATTTTAGTCGCCAATATGACAAAAAATATAAATATAAAAAAGGATAGTTTAAAAGATATTTTGCGGAAGATGATACTTTTTGCAGAACAAGAAGATGATACATATTATCCAGTTTTTCATAATAACCAAAATAAAAATTTCCATAATTTATTAACATTGAATGTATGTGAAAAACTTTTTCCTATTGTATCTGAAATTATTGAAAGAGCAAATTACACAAATGAAATACAAGTCAATGATGTTGAAATGTATGCCAGTTTTTGCATATATGGACAACTAGGAATTATTTTAAATACCGATATATCAATTAAAGAAAAGAGTTCACGGATAAAGGCATTTTTTAGGGACTTGTTTAGGCTTTAAATCTTCCCCTGCCAAAAGGCAGGGAATATTTAAATAAATTAAATGAATAATTTTCATTCAATAGGAGGAATTAAAATGAACAAAAATATTGATTTTGTAAACGGAAACACAAAAAAATGTTTACTTGAAATGACTGTTCCTATGATAATAGCTATGTTTTTAAATATGGCATATAATCTCGTAGACAGTCTTTGGATTGGAAATTTGTTAGGTGAGCAGGCATACGCAGCGTTAACAAACTCGACACCTATTATTTTAATCTTAACTTCAATTGGTATGGGAGCAACAAACGGGTTAGCCATTCTATTATCACAGGTAATTGGTGCGAAAAATGAGCAAAAGAAAAAGAATATTATAGTTACTTCTTTTTTTGTATCTATAATTCTTTCAGTGTTTATGACAATTGTGTTGGAGATTTTTTTAGAGCCTATTTTGATAGTTTTAAATACACCGACTGAAATTTTTGATATGGCAAAAAATTACTTATCTATATATGCTTTGGGATATGTAGCAGTTTATTTGTATTTATACTTTACAGCCATTTTAAGAAGTTTTGGCAATACTATGTTTCAAGCAGTTGCAATGCTTGTGTCTACTTTATTGAATGCTATTTTAGATCCTATTTTCATTAACATAATTGGATTTCACGGAGCGGCAATCGCAACCTTAATATCACAGATTATTTGTTTGGCGTTTATGTGCATTTATATTTATCGTAAAAAATTATTTAACCTTTCACTATCTGATTTTGATACAAAAGAGATTATGCCGTTTGTAAAAAATGCTGTGCCGTCTGTCATTCAACAAAGTATTCCTGCTATTAGTACAACATTTTTAACTGCTATTGTTAGTACTTATAGTATTTCTGCTATTGCTGGCTACGGAGTTGCTGGAAAATTAGAAATGATATTATTTTATCCTGCTATGGCTCTTAATATGGTGTTGACTTCAATCGTAGGGCAATGTATTGGAGCACAACGTATCGACAGAGCAAAGAATTATCTGAAATTGGCGTTAAAATATGGTATTGTTGTTTCAAGTGTATTATCAGCAGTTGTTATTTTCTTCTCTAAACAGTTGGCAAAATTGTTTGTTTCCAACGTAGCTGTAACAAATGTTGTCAGCCATTATTTTTTAATTGTTAGTATCGGTTATGTTCTTTACACTATTACTAGTTGCTACTTAGGTACTTTAAATGGTATAGGAAAACCAACAAAAAGTATGATACTAATGATATTCTACTATATTATTATTCGTATTCCTTTTGCCTATCTATTATCTTGGCTGGCAGAAAATTTAAATGGTGTTTGGATAGCGATTTTAATCAGTCACATAGTCGCCTGCATTATAACTATTTTAACAAGTAATCAAATTATTAAGCGGTTATATGGAAAACTTTATGATAGGACTAAAAAAGCAAGATATAAAAGCATTGAAAGTAACTGCTGTGGAAAGTTTTAGGAATAATCTTATACGATTATGCACTACCTAACAGCATTTTATCAACAACTAAATATTTTACAATATTAAAAGTTCGTACAGACGGTATATTTTGTACGGACTTTTTTCTTGTTCTTCTTTTTGTATTTTCCAAAGATATAGACGGTATCTCCGTTTATATATTTCAGCGTATGCGGAAAGGAGGTGAGATTATGAACCCATCTTCTTTCGAGCATATCGTTAGAATACAGTTTAATGCTTTGATGATGACTGTTATTAAATGCACAGTAAAAAACAGAAACAGACAGTTTGCAAGACGTTCTAAGCGTGAAGTTTTATTCTGTGAATTATCAGATACGAAAAATGTTGAATGTGTAACTAAGGATAACTATTCTTGTGATTACATTTCGTTTGAAGTCTTGAATTTTACAATTCAAATATCAAATGAGAAACTTGCTGTTGCTTTATATAAGTTATCGAATAAAGAGCGTGATGTAATTCTATTACGCTATTTTCAAAGTATGAGCGACCAAGAAATAGCCGAATTATATCATGTATCACGTTCTGCTATTTATCGCAGAAGAAGTAACGGATTGAAGAAACTAAAAACAGTATTGAAAGAAAGGAATTGAACCAATGAAAAAAGAATATGGCTACCCTACATTAAAAGTAATATGTCAAGCGTCTGCTGGAAATGAAACTGCCATAAGAGAGATTTTGAAGTTTTATGACGCTTATATATGTAAATTATGCTTGCGTCCGTTTTACCACTCTGAAAGTGGTAAAATCATTATGCAGGTTGATGAAGAATTAAAAGGTCAAATCCATACAGAAATGATGAAAGCAATCTTGAAATTTGAAATCAGAGTAAAATAATCATACTACATGAATGAAAAACGGGAGATACACAGATATTTGTGCTATCTCCCATGTTGTTTTTGTGTCATATCAAGGCTCATTCAATCGTGGTAAATTCGTGGTAAAATGAATAGTTTTCTATACTTCAAAATGTTTGAAAGTATAGTGTTTATGCGGATAATCAAAAATCAGATATAAAATTTTAATTAAACAATCTTATTTTATTACAGTATAGAATATCAATAGACTTCTATTATAAATGCGTATATTCTGTTTATGAACCAGCAGGATAGTACCCTTATGTGAGAAAGGAAATGGATATTCGGTCATGCGCAAAGATAAGAATGTGACTATATACTGAATTTAATATTTATCAAAAAGCATCATGTGCTGATTTAGGTGGATAATGCATAAATTGCTGTGCCGTTTGCAATTCGTGAATATAAAAGATCTTCGTTATCTAAAAAAGCAGCACTAGTCAAGGTTTCTATGGATGATATTGTTATGCAGTTTCTTGAAAAGGATAAGTCCATATTCTGGTACAGTCATACTATAAACCTGATTTATCCAGAATTAAAAAGGAGGGGGTGATGTATGCATTTAAAAATATCGACCGATTATGCAGTACGAATCGTTCTCTATCTTGCGAAAAAAAGGCAGCTTGTTCAGTCAAAGGAATTATCGGAACAGCTGCATATTCCACAGGGCTATGTTTTAAAAGTTGCCAGTATCTTGAAAGAAGCACAGATCCTGGAAGCAGTTACTGGTATCGATGGCGGTTTTCGACTCGTAAAGCATCCAAGAGACATCCCCATCTATGATGTGATTCGAGCAATGGAGACGACCATGCAGATCAACCGGTGCCTTGAAAAAGACCGCTACTGCAGTCGAGATGCCGGTTCCTTTTGCCAGGTCCGTCATTTTTATGAAAAGATACAGTCGTATCTGGATCACATGCTGCTATCAACAAGCATACAGGAGCTTCTAGAAATGGAATGAAGGGAAATATGAGGGTACCAAACTGGTTCTAATTATTTTAGAAAGAAACGAAAAGAAAGGAGAAATCGTTTATGGAGAAAAATAAGCCGAGTTTTCTTTCCTGTGCAAAAAGACAGCAAAGATGGGCGATACGAAAATTGAGTATTGGCGTGTGCTCTGTATTACTGGGCGTCATGTTGATGGTGCCGTCTTTGGGTACCGTCTATGCACAGGAAAATAGAGGACTGGATACTACAACACATTATACGGCAACCGGAATTGATAACAATGCCAACCTACGTTATAGCTCTACTGTTTTCAATAAAGTTGAGGATGACGACAGTTTATCTATGACATTTACATATTGGTTTAGTGGAAGCGCAGGATGGGGGACAGACCCTGCGAACAAATATGCTGGGAAATATCTTTTGAGTTTTACCAACAATACCTTTTATAAACAGATCGATAAAGTTATTTTAGCTGATATTAGTCTGGAAAAGCATAACGATGGCGCAATGTGGTCTCTGCCAGTTACAAAGCTGCCTAACTATGCTTTGATAGGTTTATCACGTAACCAGCCTGTTAAAATCACGCTGAAAAATGGACAGACATTGGAAAGTCTTAATTTACAAGATACTCCAATTGGATTTAATTCCGTTTTGACGACCAATAAAGGAGCTATAGCCTCGAACAGTATTTCTAATGGTTATATCTTGCTGAATAATAAGAAGAATGAGAATGAAAAGGAATCAGGGTTTACAAAAGGTAAAGCGAATCAAAGAATTAAATTTAATATTGATGATATGACCATTCGTTCTATACACACCTTCAAACCTGATGAGAATTTCCTACAGACAGATTATAGCTGGGTTGTGTATGTGAAAGAACAGATAGCACCAGAGTTGCTTCCATATATTGATACAGATAATATTAAAATATATTGCTCTGATCTGGATGGCGTAAAGATTAACAAAAATCATGAAGAATTCACGGTTCCAATTAACGACCAAGGCTTAGTGGACACAAGCCAGGTTCCAGAACTAAGCATCATCGGCAATGATACAAAGGCGCAGTTAGATGCAGCAAGAAAGAATATCGACCGAATCTTTTTTGGAACGCTTGGACAAAGCCGTAGCTATACGATTTCCTATAAACTAAAAGATAGCGTAACTCTTTCCGATTTTGCAAGAGCAGCTAATGAATATATTAAGAAAAATCAACAATCCTTCTTATTTGATAGCTGGATGGAAGCAGACTATCTGAACACTAAACAAGGTGTATCAACAAATGATAATGGAGATGCTCCAAAGCAGTTGAATAATTCGTATGCAAATGCTTATCTGGATGCGAATGATACGGACAAAGATGGTCTATTTGATTTTGTTGAATGGAAGATTGGTACCGATACTACTAAGGTAGATACAGATGGTGATGGTGTACCTGATGGACAGGAATTTATGATAGATCTGACAGAACCAAACAACGCTGCCGATTATCTAGTATCAAAACCAACTACTACAACGACAACATTCGATTCCACTAAAAAGACAACGATCGAAGGAACTGTTCCAAAGACATTGATTGCTGATCCAGCAGACCCGGCAAGACTGATCCAAATCACAAATGAAAATGCTGGAAATGTAATCGTCAAGCTTCAAGGCTATGATAAAAATACGAAAACATACACCACTGATGAATATGGTACAGTCAAGATTCCATATAAGGATCTGGTAGCCGGAAATTTCTCTTTGGATGTTAACGCAAACGTAGTGCCAGATGGTACAGAGGTTGTTCTGGTTGCATATAGTCCAAATGCAGACAATCCCATTATGGGAGACCCATTTACATTCACTACACCAGATGCGGACAAATACAATGTAAAGGGTGGTACGCTGAACCAGGACTACGGAAAGAAAGCGGAAGAGGCTGCAATTTTGGACAAAGTCACAGTAACAGAAACCAAGGATGGGCAAGAGGCTCCGGCACCAGCAGAGAAAGTGAAATCCAAAGCGATCAAAGGTGAGATTCCTACTCCTACTGCAGATGGTGCAGACCAGACCGTGACCGTGGAAGTAACCTACGCAGACGGAACCAAGGAAGATGCTACCGTAACGATCGCTTACGGGGAAGCAAAGGATGCCTATGTTCCGGAAGGACAGAAGGTGGATGTCAATAAAGGCGAAGACCCAAGCGCAGAAGCCGGAATCAAGAACAAAGACGATCTTCCGGAAGGAACAACGTATGATTGGAAGACACCAGTGGACACGGATACACCGGGAGAAACCACAGGAACGATTGTAGTAACCTATCCAGATGGAAGCAAAGAAGAAGTGGAAGTTACAGTCAATGTCGTTGATCCGGCAACAGATGCGGACAAATACAATGCAAAGGGTGGCACGCTGAACCAGGACTACGGAAAGAAAGCGGAAGAGGCTGCCATTCTGGACAAAGTCACAGTAACAGAAACCAAGGATGGGCAAGAGGCTCCGGCACCAGCAGAGAAAGTGAAATCCAAAGCGATCAAAGGTGAGATTCCTACTCCTACTGCAGATGGTGCAGACCAGACCGTGACCGTGGAAGTAACCTACGCAGACGGAACCAAGGAAGATGCTACCGTAACGATCGCTTACGGGGAAGCAAAGGATGCCTATGTTCCGGAAGGACAGAAGGTGGATGTCAATAAAGGCGAAGACCCAAGCGCAGAAGCCGGAATCAAGAACAAAGACGATCTTCCGGAAGGAACAATGTATGATTGGAAGACACCAGTGGACACGGATACACCAGGAGAAACCATAGGAACGATTGTAGTAACCTATCCAGATGGAAGCAAGGAAGAAGTGGAAGTTACAGTCAATGTCGTTGACACGACACCACAGGCTACTGACACAGAACTGTATACGGCGCAGGGGGGAGTTGTAAACAAACCATATGGACAGACAGCTACGAATGATGAAGTCATAGGTGTCGTAACGACAGATGCACCAGCCGAGAAGATACAGTCGATCGTGGCAGTAGATGCGATTCCAACGACAGGACAGAATCAGCCAGTGAATGTGAAAGTGACCTATGCAGATGGATCAAACGATACAGTCATTGTAACGGTCAACTATGGCTTGGCAACAGATGCATATGATCCGGCAGGACAGGCAATCACAGTCGACAAAGGAAGTCAGCCAAATGCAGCAGATGGTATTGCCAACAAAGCAGACTTGCCAGCAAATACAACCTATGGATGGGCTGCACCAGTGGATACCAGCACACCAGGAACAACCTCGGGAACAATCGTAGTAACGTATCCAGACGGTTCTACGGATCAGGTAACAGTGGACGTTATTGTAAATGAGAATGCGACCAATACAGAACTGTATACAGCACAGGGGGGAGTTGTAAACAAACCATATGGACAGACAGCTACGAATGATGAAGTCATAGGTGTCGTAACGACAGATGCACCAGCCGAGAAGATACAGTCGATCGTGGCAGTAGATGCGATTCCAACGACAGGACAGAATCAGCCAGGGAATGTGAAAGTGACCTATGCAGATGGATCAAACGATACAGTCATTGTAACGGTCAACTATGGCTTGGCAACAGATGCATATGATCCGGCAGGACAGGCAATCACAGTCGACAAAGGAAGTCAGCCAAATGCAGCAGATGGTATTGCCAACAAAGCAGACTTGCCAGCAAATACAACCTATGGATGGACTGCACCAGTAGATACCAGTACACCGGGTACGACATCGGGAACTGTAGTTGTAACATATCCAGACGGTTCTACGGATCAGGTCACGGTGGATGTTATTGTAAATGACAACCGGACAGATGCAGAAAAATATACTCCAGAGGGACAGGAAGTCAATGTCAATAAGGGAGAAACTCCAAATCCAGAGGATGGAATCAGAAATAAAGATGACCTTCCAGAGGATACGAAGTACGAATGGAAGACACCGGTAAACACCGATAAGCCAGGGGAAACACCGGGCATCATTGTAGTAACTTATCCGGATGGAACAACAGAAGAAGTGGAAGTAAAGGTCAATGTGACAGATCCGCGTACAGATGCGGATAAATACGATCCGGAGACGAAACCGGAAATCATAAAGCCGGGAGAAAACCCTGATTTAACAGATAATGTAACAAATCTTGATGACCTTCCAGAAGGAACCCAAATTAAAGATATCACTCCAGAGGGAACTATTGATCCAAATAAACCTGGAGAATATGAGGGAACATTAGAAATCCAATATCCTGATGGAAGCAAGGAAACGGTAACCGTGAAAGTCACAGTGGAAAAACCTGCAAGTACAGTAACTCCGGTTAACAATCAGCAGAATACGCAGACGAACAAGGTGACGAAGGTCACAACTTCTGGACCAAAGACTGGCGACTTTACAAATCTAGGTGTGCATACAGCAGCAGCGATAGGCTCTATTGCGACCCTTGCCGGACTATTCTTTGCGAGAAAACGCAGAAAAGTTGACGAGGAACAGTAAAAGAAACAACGATTGTATAGCATAACGACTTGATTCAGCACAGTACTCTTCTTAGAGGGTGCTGTGCTGATTTCATTCAAAACTTCATAGCCAAAGAAGATAACGATAGGAAAAACACTTTATAATGTCAAGAGGAGTATTTATGAATAAAAATGAAATTATTAGAGAAATCGCATATAAACAGGGGATTTCTTCAGAAGTTACAAAGGGGATCATAGATCAGTTTATCGAACTCATTGGAGATAAGATGGCACAAAGAGAAAAAATACAGATTGCTGGATTTTGAACTTTTGAGGCGCGATTTGTCAGTGAGAGAAGCAGTCGAAATCCTCAAACAGGAGAAAAAACTATCATACCGGGGCACTTTTCACCTAAATTTAAGCCAGGGAAGGCATTAAAAGAAAAAATAGAACAACAGTAATCCCATAGCGTGTTATTTATGCCGAGATATTTTGTAGGGAAGGTGGAAAATGATTTGAAATAGACAAAAGGATTTTTTACCGAGTTTCGGGAATTCATTTCTCGTGGAAGTATGATTGATTTAGCAGTCGATGTTATCATTGGAGGGGCTTTTACTGCAATCGTGACCTCTCTTGTGAATGACATCGTCATGCCTGCTATCGGCATCCTGTTTGGAGGAATCGATTTTACAAGTTTGCGCTATGTTATCACTCCGGCATCAGGAGATATGGCGGAAGCAGCCATTTATTACGGAAGATTCATCCAGAATATCATCAATTTTCTGCTGATTGCACTGGTGATTTTTACGATCATCCGGATCATCAACAAATTCTGCCGAAAGAAAGAAGAGAGCATTCCAGAACCGGCAGCTGTTGAGCCGTCTGAGGAAGCAGTTCTTTTAAGAGAAATACGCGACCTGATATCGAGAAATGAGAAATGGCATTCTATAAAATAATATTTCGACTTAAAAAACGATACTTGATCTTTTGTCACAAAAATGGTACCAGTCATTTAAGAAATCGAGGATTATTTACAAAGCAACAAGGGAGGTATACAGTTCGTCTGTTAGCTCTCATGTTGTTTTCCATATTATATCAGGTCTCATGCAATGCTTTCACTTCGTATCAAAATAAACAATTCCCTATACAGTTATTTTGATACTGGAAGAAGGTATCGTGTTTCCCTTTCATAATAGATACATGATCTTTGCATGAGGGAATTTCAAAAAGGTACTCGTATCAGCTGATGAAACCTCTCAGTAAAACAGTCAAAGATAGTATCATGCGCCTGTAACAGCTCTATTTTTTAACAGCATGTTTGAAAGAATTTTTGAAATGATTGTGAGAATGAACATCGTAGAAGCAATGAAAAGATTGCAGTAGGAGGGAAGAAAAAACGATGGCAGGTAGGAAAATGGAACTTTTGTCCATGACATGCTTAGGGGATAATGTCATGGAAAAACTGAAACAGTATGCACAGGAAGATGTAGTTTTTATCAAGGAGAATAAGAGTGCAGATGCTGTTCTGGTATATCAGTTCTGCAGAGAATTCATGGACTGGTATTATCAGTGCCTAAAAGAGCGTCAAAAAATAGGAATCCAGAATGCACTAAAGAGGAAACGGGAAGGAAATGGTGTATACGGTAGACCACGTGTACAAATTCCGGAAGATTTTGAAGTAAATATCAGGGCATGTCTGGATAGCAAGCGCCCTCTGGGAGAATATTGTATGAATATTGGAATGGCACTCTCGACATTTTATAAATATTCATATCCGATCCGAAAACAGTGGAAAGATGAGCAGAGACAACAGCAGGATATATATACTGACGAGATAGAAAATAAACAGGCTGGATGAATTGACAGCTGAGATAAAGATTATCATTTTATGAACATTGAAGTGAAGAAGGAAAGATGGGAAACGAATAGGAGGAGCAGTAGATTCTTTTATCGTTTGCCTTTCAATCATTGAATATAAGATGGCTTTAAGCCCGTACAGACACCAGGTTTTGTGCGGGTTTTTTGCATCCAGAAAAAAATTTAAACTTTTCTTATAAAATTGAAATGTGTTGGAAACCATTTTAAGGGCTTTCCTGCCTTGATCGCCTGTCAGCAAAGGCGGGCAGGACTGTCAACGGCAGCACATTTATGCACTGCTCATCTTGTGCTGATTGACTCGACTGACTTTGCTATTACGCATTATATTTGTAACCATATCCAACGATTGTCTTTATATAATCATGATTCGCTGAAAATGCTTTAATCCGTTTTCTTGTTTAAAAAACTGTATTTTTTACTGCATGATAAATACCATTTGCCGAATCATGCCAGACTACTTCATAGATTTGTTTTATCATAAATGCAACATCTAGATTTGAATATGATAAATACAGGACATCAAATTCTTTAGCGGACAAGATTATTTTATGGTTGCATAGCTTTACTTGGTGTTTCCTAATATCTATAAAAAATCGGAAGCAAGCTGTTTTATTCCCCAGTATTTCTGTACGATCAAACAATCTTTTCTGATCTGCTCTATAAGAAAGGATAATTCGTCGGATTTTTGTGGAATCCGGATTTTGGAAAACAACTGTACTTTCATTTTGAGTCCGTATATTTCTTATAATAAATTCAAAATGTGTTTCAAAAGATATTTCTTGACTATCGTCAACTGTTGATCGCGCTCCTATATGCGTGATTCCATAGAGCGTTTTCTCTTTGAGAAAAACCTTTGATATATACACAGCCGGCTCCGGCAAATCCGTGTCCATTTCAACTTTCAGATTTGCCGTTGGCAAACCTATCAGTTTTCCAATTCTCCGCCCATGGACTACAATTCCACTCGTTTCGTAAAACGGAAATACCATTTTTAATTGGCAATAAAATGAGAATATTTCGGAAACAATTCGGAAATCTAACATAAAAACTGCTGGAATTGTTCGCTAGTTTCCTTTTCCAGCAGCATGACCTTTTCTATCTGCTCTGTAATCAACGCTGTCACATCATCAACGGTATGTAATTCCTGTTTCTGCTTCTGTACGGCGTTCTGGGTATTTTAAAACATGGTGTCAATGACAGTTTCCCCCGGCTGTTCGCCGCTGTCTATCTCTTTCTTAATGTCCCGTAGGATAGACATAAACACATTCTTGATTTCTCTCAAACTTCGCTTCATGCCCACCTCCGACTGTATGCCGAAATCAGATGGAATTGTTAAATTTTTTGATATAGTTGCGACACAACTATGGTGGCAATGTTGCCAGTATGAACTGTGCATGTATGTCCCTTCGAAAATGTTATATGACGGTATCCGAATGCCTTCGTCTTAGCATATATAGCAGTAAAATATGCTCCTCTGACACATCCGATGAGCTTGACCTAGATTTCAGGACAGATGACTCTGTAAAGATGAGTGCCTCTTTGGCATAGTCCTGAAACGGTGAAGCGGCTTTGCTGCGTGATCCAGCATCGTTGCTTATAGCTATATTTCTTATTGATGAAACCACTGTATCGCTGCAAGGATTAATCTGCCCTTATCCCCAACCGGCAGATCGTTTTCCTATTTTCATGAGACAACCGGTACCATCTGCAAAATTGCTTAGTAAGACCCCCTGATGCATCTTATAGTGTTAGGATGTCATGATATTTGTTCTAGGTTGATGATATAATCGTGCTGAGGCATTGGACGGATCCAGATATCTTCCTTCTTATTATCCCATGGGTACCAGTACATTTCATAGCTGCTCAAGGCAGAGCGTGTTGCACAGGGAGACAGACCCAGTAAAGTCCGAGATGCGAACGCTTTTCCAGCATCCGAAAGGCCTCTTCTATAATCAGTCGTTGCATTGTGCTGTGCTTCAAAGTCCTGATGAAAACTCCTATTATTTAATACTGGTCTCTAAAATCCAACAGGATATCAATAAAAGACCACTATCTTTTCTCCGGAAAAGGAGATATAGATATTTTCAAATTCCTGAAAGATAAAATGAAGACGTTCTAGCAACGCTTCATAGACATTTTTATCTAGATTGATCTTTTTCATGCTTCGTTCATTCACACCTTTCTGTCAGATTATGTTAATTTTATATAGTATAAGCTCCCAATGATCAGAGAGCACAAAACTATCTTTATATAGGGTGTGATTTTCGCATTTACACATCAGCTATCTTTTATGTTCAAGATAAAAAGACTCCCACCTTATGGCAGGAGTCAATAGTAGGATAATTCATTTACAAGTATTCTCATATTTTACTGATGAAATCGCAAATACACAGTTAAAAGCTAAATGAGGGTGAACGAATAGTTAATAATAAATTAGTTACCAATTAGATCCGCATCGAGCATTCCTCATGCAGCGTACAAATTGACGTGCGCAGCGATTTTCTCTACAGTCACGACGCATTGCAAAACGAGCTACTCGCTCCGCTTCATTCAATGCATTTCTGCCATAGTCATTATAGCAACTATAGCCTCTGTTCCAGTCGAATCTGTCGAAATCATAATCGCTAAAGCCATAAAAGTCATAATCATTACATTCACATCTGTTACACATATATATTTCCTCCTTACGTGTTATTGAGATACATCTGCGCATCTCAATATATGATATGGAGGAATTAGATGCCTATTTAGGCTTATTATAATACTTATTGATAAAAGATTAAACGTTTGATAACGGTTAATTAAAAGACCACCATTAAGGTGGTCAAGTGCCGCGAAATACTGCCTAGGTATCCCTTTCTTTTCAATGAGCGGCAACGTAATCATTATATTGCTTATATGAACATTTGTAAACATATTATGAACATTTTTGTGTCATAAGCAATAAAAAATCCGGTTTTACCCGGACTTTGCCAAATGGCTATGCATTGTACGATACCTAGGCAGTAGCATATCAATGCCTATGCTATTTTATCATATTAATAATATTTTGCAATCATTTTGAAACAACAAATAAAAAGCCGGAATATACCTACCTGACTCTCTGTAGGGATATATTCCGAAAGGAGTAGAGAACAAAAAAAAGTATATTACATATCCATATGTATATAAATTCTAGATTATTAAAAAATGCGTACGTTGTTTGATAGGATGACTACGAGATCATGATGAAGCCATCACTATTCTCTAACGATCCGTACCGTCCGTCAGACCCGACAGGATATCTGCTTCCAGATTTCTCCTATGACCTATCCTGCACCTTCAGATGAACTTCGTCTCGATTTGTAAATCACAATAGATAGGCTTTTGAACTCCCACCAGTGCGGCTCCACGATAAGCAGGCCGACGCCATAATGCTGAAGATCCTTTGTATAAGGGTCAATATCTTAGGAGAAATAAGAGCTATTTCAACATGATTGCTTTTTCCGGAACTGCTTCCGGGTTCTCATATATCTTCTGCAGGTCCTTATTCCAGTCAGAACCAAGGGATGGAAGATCATCGATGACATTCTGTATCCTATGAAATGGTCGGACGAATGCTTTGAACTCTTCCGCAGCAGCTCTGCCTGCTTTATCGTTATCCGATGCAAGTATGACAGTATCGATATTCTGATTCAAGACAGGTCGGGTAAGATAATTTACGCGGAACGTCTCATTCATGACATTACAGCTGTCGCATGCGAGCACATTGAAGTCTATCTTCTCACCGGCTTGCTTCTTGGCCGTGATATAAGACAACCCATCGATATAGGCTTCTGTCAGGACAAGCTTCGTAGCCTTTGGATCCATTTCGATGAAGAATCCGGTAAACTTATTTCCTCCACCGACATCTCCCCGAAAGCCTGAATAGGTCGAACGTACGAAGGCGGAATCTACCTTTCCTTTGTAGTTCTCACATGCGAAGACGCAATTTCCTTTTGCATCCAGATAGATCTTACCGTCATCGACGAATCGCTTGATGAGGTCACGGTCGATCTTTCGCTTGTCACATAGATACTCATAGATCTTCGAGATATTCTGTTGTGAATCCGGAAGCTTGAATTCTATCTGCTCATATTTCGGTGCGATATACTGCTTCTTGTCAGGCGCAAGTCCGTTATGATATTCGATCAGGATATTCATCGCCTCTGGAAACGTCTTGCCTTCTGCCTTTCTCAAATATTCCAATGCGGATCCATTGATATGCTCGGTGTTCCAGAACATAGCGTTGTTCCTCGTATCGATGACGAGAGAACTATGCTGATCACAGCGATAATAATGTTGTCCCTGTCTTTGGAAGCTGAAGCCTGCACGATCCTGTAGGAAATCCATCACGGATATGTTCTTCTTCAGATATTCTACTTCTTCATTCGTGAATCTCTTCCTGCTGTTGTCTTTGTATTCTCCATAGAAGCTTTTGTACAATTCCTTCGGCATGACTCTGATCTTCTCATAGACATCCTCTCCGTTCGGCGTCCGATGATGCTGCGACAGCTGGATCTCTCGATCTGCATAAAAATGCAGGACGTTGTTGTCTATATTGTCGATATCCTCTTGTACGAAGTCCTCACTGATCAATAGTACATGATATCGATAAGCTCCTGCTTCCTTCGGAAGGATGACGCGATGGCTGTACTTCGTACCATTCGCCTGTTTGATCTTCTGTTTGAAGCGTGATTTTGGAATACTGATGTTGATGATTTCTTTCATGTGTCCTTACCTCCTAAAAAAATACCTGGCAACTTGCCAGGTATCATCAGTCAAAATTTAAAACGTATCCTTTATGGATTCCATTCTCGTCATCATAGACGGTACAGGATGCCGTATTTGCCTGGCCTGCGCTTACTGCTGCATTACCGGCTGCCATACATTCCTGATACGTCTGATCGAAGGTCTTGCCTTCTATGAAAGGAAACGATCTGCCCTGTGCCGTAACAGGTATATCTTTTTCTATTGGTGAATCCCCCTGCTCCTGTTGCTGTGGAGTGTCTGGTTGTGGTCCTTCTGTCTTTGGAACGCTCTCTGTCTCATTACTTTTTGGCTTTTCTATATGGATATCCAAGGTCTTCCGTGCTTCGTTCCCATGTGCGTCGCTCACTTTATAAACGATCTGGTCTTCTGTCATTTCGAACGTCGTCTTCCTGCGAAGATCGCCATCGACGATATCGATGACAGAATCTATATATTCCTCCGCCTTCAGCTCGGAACGATCAGACACAGTTATGCTGGATCTGTTCAAGCTGATCACCGGTGATTTGGTGTCCTTCACTTCCACGAGCAGCTTCATATCCTTTTCCTTCTTGCCGTTGCTGATATGGTAGACTGCCCAATAGGTGCCGGGCTTTTTCGTATCGATCTCATCACGATTCGGAAAGGTGATCACTGCTTCGGGATCATAAGAACGGATGTAGGAGGCTGGCTCGAACGGTTCTCCTGCCTCAAGTTGTACGGTCTCACGATCGAAGGACAGGTACAGTTCTTCAAAGTATTTCAGCCATTCATCCTTCGTGACATAGAGCAGAGAAACGATGATCGTGAGGACAGAGCCGATGAGAAGCATCCAGGTGATGTTCCGGAGCCACTTCCTCCTGACCTTTTCATAATGCTCATCATAGAGTCCCATCTCATTTGCTATCTTTTCCAATATCTGTTTGAGCTGTTCTTCCTTGATATCCGGATCTGTCAATCCGGATAAGTCGATACCGGATCTCCTTGCGTCTATGAGTAGCGTCAGCTGTTCGACGCTGAATCTTGGATCTGCGATATCCTTGACTTCGATATCTTCATCGATCGCCTTTTTTATGATGTACCATTGTTGGCTTGTGAAGGCAGTGTTCTGATAGCGTTGGTATCTGTCTTCCATCAGACGGCCGTATTTCCTTTCCTCGATAAGACGCTGCGATTGACAGAGATATTCATGGGGCCGGTCTGGTCCGTATTCACAGCGATGCCGGCATTTTCGAATAGCTGCAGGTTCTTCTGATCGATCTTGATGTCCTCCAGCTTTGCGCCATCGAAGGTATTCTGCGCAAGGATCGCATTCAAAAATATGGCACCGGTGAGATTACAGCCGGTGAAATCGACTCCGGTGAGGTTACAGGCTGTAAAGTCACAGTTCTTCATGAGGGAACCGGTGAAGTCGATACCGGACAGATTCCGGTTCTTCAGGTTCATCCTGCTGTAATTGCTCTTCGTCCAGTCGATGACAGGCATCTCCTCTGTCTTGCGGCAGATCTGATTCGCCCATGCTTCATGCACGTCGAGATCGTTCAATATCTCCGTTTCCTCACGTTCCCGGATTCCTTCTGATTCCATCGCCTTTCGCGTCATCTGTATATAGGCATTCAGGTCGTGAGCGATCGGATCGAGTGTCATCTGCGCATCACTGTCGAGATGGATCGCATCACGGAGCAGTTTCAGGGAACACTCCAGCATATCGAGGAAGATATCCATTCTGATCGGATCGCCGGTCTGCTTCCTCTCTTCTTCCGATACCTGCGGCTGCAGCAGAGTATCCTCTACTTTGCAGGTCTCATATGCGATATACAACTTTGCATGATCGGCGAGGGAGAAATTCGCCATCCGGAAATCGCAGTCTCCTGCGCTCGTATCTACAAACCTGCAGCGGACGAATGAGGTATGCCTGAGATCACAGGCATTGAAATTACAGTCGATGAACGTACATGCATTCATAGATGCGATGTTTCTACAGTTCGTGAAGGTGCAGCCTTTGAAGATATTTCCCTCCAATATCCTTTGGTTATATCCGGCCGTATCCATTAGCTCCAGGTTCATGAATTCACAGTTCTCGAAATAAGAAGTGAATATCTTACAGGAGCTCTTTCCTTCCAGTTCGATGATCTGGCGCTGCGGAAAGATCAGACTGGTCTTTTGCATACTATATCCGGCTTCTCGCTGCTGTCTTTCCAAGCTTTTGTAAAAATCCATCAATGATATCTCACTATTCGTTTGTACGAATCTCTTTATCTGTTCTTCCTCCATTTTCTTCTCCTTTCCATTACCTGGCAAGTTGCCAGGTAATATCGTGTTCATGGTCATTACACACATGGCAGATCACCATGTTGTTAGAAAACATCTCCATAATTCGATAATAGAGCCTTCATATCGATCCATCTGACAGCCGGCTTTGGTGATCTCTCTTCGTTTGGATCCATATTCTTGCCTCTATAGAACTTACATCTGTCATAAGGGATCATCCTTGCGATGAAAGGGGATTTCCTCTGTCTGTGGATGACGACTTCACCAAGATTCAATTTTTGTAGACGATCGATGCTTATGACAGGACGCGTCTCATACCAGCTTTTCGATGGCAGCCATATCTGTCTGGAACCACACATCTCACTGAACCTTTTCAGTGTATCCATTTGAGAGCCTAAGATATACACGGTATTGGAGCAGTTGTTCTGGATCGTCGTCGCTACTTTGTCTCCATAGACTTCTCCTAGCTGAGAGAGATCCTGTACGACCAGTGAGAAACGTACACCGCGGGAACGGGATGCGGTCAGCATGCTCTGGATATCCTTTAATGGAGGACAGTTACCGAATTCATCCAATATGACATTCACAGGGATGGGGAGTCTTCCTTTATTCCCTCTGGCTTCGTTGATGATCACCTCATAGAGCTGCTTTAGGAAGATCGTGACGAGTGGATAGTAGGTCTTCTTCTCATCATGCACGATCAGATAGATCACCATCTTCTTCTGACCGAGAGCCTTCATATCGAAATCCGAATAGGAGGTCATCCTCATGATCTGTTCGTTCATCGTCAGGATATCGATCTTCGTCGCAAGGACCTTCTTGATGCTCTGCCGCGTCTGTTCCGGCGCATTACAATAATCCATCAGATACATATGACTGGTATCGTCCAGCCTTCTTGATTTTTCCAACACTGCGCCCAGGATGTTGTCGGAGCGCACCTGCAGTGCCTTCTGTTGTTCCTTCGTGAGCTTCACATCTGCATAGTTCAATCCCAGCTTGATCGCTTTGAAGTTGATGATCCCATCTGTCATATCTCCGTTCCGGACGGCTTCCTCCATCAGGAAAGCAGCCATCCCGATGATGCAGTCCCTTGCGGAATCGTTCCAGAACGGATCCTTGACATTCGGATCATAGGTGAGACTGTTTGCAAGATCCTTGAGGAATTCGATCGCCTGAGAGTAGTCAGGCTCCGGTATCCTGGCCAGCCACTCTGCTTTCTCGGCAGGTGTGAAGGTAGTCTCTTCTGCTTTCCATTTCTTCAGTGCCTCCTGATGATCCATATAGGCCTTCTTCCATGTATCCCATGCCAGTTCTAAGGGAGCCCAGGCATCGGAAGCCTTCGCATTGACGAGATTCAGCTTGATGATCTCATACCCGGCCTCTTCGAATTGCTTTGCCGTATATTCGTAGAGCTCTCCTTTGGGATCGTTGATGACGGCACATTCACCGGACATACAGACGAGCTCGATCATCTGCAGGATGACAGAGAAGGTCTTACCGGAATTCGTCGTACCGATCAGAATAGAATGATTGTCGTTTGCATCGACGAAGATCGTCTGTTTCCGGAATCTCGGCATATAGATGGGGAGGCCGGCACGCTGTGTGACAGGCTTACCATCTATCTCCCAATGTCTTACGGTATTGAGCTTGTGCCAGTCATCGATCCGGAAGAATGTCAGGAGTGCATTATAAGGAAGCTTCGGATAGTTCAGGATACGATCGGCTTTCGTCAGAAAGGATGTTTCGTTCAATACCCATCGTATATCTTCTTTGGTTGACTTTCCTTTATCTGCTTCATGAAATTGCACTCTGGTCAGACTGCGCTTCGCTTCATGGATAGAGGAGAGATGTGTAAAATTCTTCTTGTCATCGTCCAGCTTCTTCTTGGTACTTTTCGAAAACATCCCCAGAAGGATGAAGACTGCGATGAGTACCGTCAGTATATCGATGACCGCCCTTGTCTGCGGGATCTGATCCAGTAGACTGAGATCGAAGGATGGCTCCAGTCTGTCGAATACGAGCATATTGGTCAGGTTGATGGCCGCAAGGATGAAGAGTATCCTTGCGAGAGCTATTCCGAGCAGAGAGATCATGAGTTTTCGTATCATATATATTCTTTTCCCCTTTCTTCACTCCGGATCTGTTGTTCTTCATATTCTCTTATGAATCTTTCCAGATCTCTTTCTTTTTCCTGCGCGTCCTGATGTAGGATCCGCTTGGAGCCTTTTTTCAGGACTGCACTCAGTTTTTGCTTATAGATCACTTTCGATTTCTTCCTCATCCCCATACGGGCAGGGGGACCTTCTGATCGAGCGTGCAAGGATTTTTGTGGATCAGGAGGTATCTCTTTTGGATCGTCCGTAAGAAGCGGCACAGCGGTCTCATCTGTCCCATCCATGAGCGATATACGGCTATCTTGACCTACAAAGATCTTAGGCTCACCTTCGGATAACGATATGTCCTTCGCATGCATATAGCGGAAGAGGGTGTCTCTATCGATCTGCAATGTATCTGTTTCAGAGATATCTTTCCAGGCATCGAGATTTTTTGCATACCGATGGAGCGTGTAGCTTTTGTCTTGTTCGATCTCGACATGATAAAAGCCCCGTTCATCCAGGAACAGGGCTGCATCGGATGGCAGGTCGATACAAGCAGCACGATCCTGGAGCTTGATACGATATATCTGTTCATCCTGATAACGGATATTCTGTTTTGAGAACCATAGCTCATGTTCTTGTCTATGCTCCGTCTCTTTATATTTCGCATGTCCCAGGATCATATTCCCGATCCTGGTATAGAGCTTGTCCAGCTCTGTTTTTTTGAAGTGGGAGATCTTCTCGTTCGCAAGCGTGTTCTGAAGATCATCCAGCATCTCGACCTTACCGAGCCACTCTTCGTACGCCGGTCGTATCTCTTCATCCTGCAGTAAGGAGCGGATGATCAGGTTGAGCTGTCTTCTGTATGGCTTCATGTTCTTGGAGTTATAGGAGAGTCTTCCTTTCTTCGGAAGCGTCGTGTAGAAGCTATGGAGCAGCTGGTCATGGAATCTCATGTCGATCCCGGAGATCAGCGTTTTACGTAAAGCATCCTTTTCCCTGAAGACATCCTTTGGAGCTCTTTCGTATCTCTTGGTGAATTCCTGACGGAGACCTAATTCCTTCAACCAGGTGCTTTTATATTTGTCCAGGTATTTCTGCGCCAGCTTACCACGCGTTCTGGTATGGACCTTTTCCATGAACACGATATGCATATGGGGATTCTTCTTATTGTTGTGATAGTTCATCCACCAGATCATGTTGTCCGGGTCGAGACCGATGCTTTTGAAATATCCGGGCAGGGATTTGGAGACGATCGCAGCATAATCGTTGACATCATACATATTGCTTTGGAAGGAGTCCTGATAGTCCTTGAGAGAGATGACAGTATCCCAACAGATATCGCCGTCTTTATGGAATGCCTTGGCTATCTTCTTCTTGAATCCCGGCATCTTGTCTTTCGTCAGCCAGCCATCGCTGGAGAAGGTACGCGTCGTATCATCCTGGCTCGTATAGCCTAAGAGTCCACCTTCATGCATACTGTGTTCCTTCTTATCGTCCGCTGCTTTTTCTCTGCCGGTATACTCGTACCAATCCAATAGTGATGCAGTAGAGATCGTACCTTTGAATCGAGAGCCTTTCGGTGGAGCTTTCCCACATTCCAGGAAGCGGAATTTGCTGATGACGTGAGCCTTACTCATGTCGGATATCTCCTACCTGGCAAGTTGCCATGTGATCAAAGATCGATATCAGCATGTGAACGCAGCACCTCCAGCTTCTGTTGCATATAAGGCTCCAGAGTCATTGCCAGATCTTCACTTGTGACAGCGTATTCAAATATATGGTTCAAGGAATTGATGAGCTCAGGATCATCATATTCGACTCTGCTTCCTTTCCAGGATCCGTGTCTGTCGTTTATATCATTCACGAATTTGATCGCATATCCACCGGCATCTCTCCAGCATACAAGATTTTGGTTATAGTCATCTATGAGGAAATCATTCTCTTTGACTCTTAGCGGAACATGGTCTGTCTTGTTTTCTCCGTAAGGGACCAGGATCACGTTGTGTGGATCCAGAGAGGGGAAGAGTTCCTGCAATACCTCTCGCTTCTCACGTTCAGCGAAGGGAGAGTCGATATAGTGAGATAGGATATAGATCTGATCAGGGGCTTCTGTCAATAATTCCTGCAGGCAGTGGACAGCGAGACGATGAGGAGGAAGGTTCCTGAAGTAGCCTTCCTCATATAGTGGCTCAAGCGTAGTCAGAGTGTTATCGAACTTGAACAGGACGCCATCCATATCGAAAAAATATCGTTGCTTCGCAAATCGTTCCTCCATATAGGCTTCCATGAGATCATTCAAGAAGTCAGCACTGAATACCTGTTGGCCTTTTTTCTGACACTGTCGTTCGATACGTTCCAACAGGGTGTGATCGAAATGAACTTCGAGGCAATCCATATAAGCTCGTCTGGTGACGTCCAGAGAATTCTCGAGCATGTCATAATTGAAGCCGTTCGGATCGGAACCACGCATCCTTCGATAACAGGAGAATCCCTTTTCCAGCAGATCACTCAATCTATCAAAAGCATCAAGGAGAAGCATAGATCAATCGACCTCCTCGCCAAGCTCTTTCGCAACTTTTTCAAAGATGCTGTCTTCAAAGATACTGTCCAGATTTTGAACGAGATTCTTGGCATCTTCAAAATCCTTTGGACGTTCCTCATCGGAGAGCCTGAAATTTTTGAGCATGGTGACAGCAGCTTCATAAGACATCATGGCATAGCGGAGGATATGATTGAGGGTCATATCTCTTTGGTGGTTTTGTTGTTTCAGAGCATCCTGAATCATCAGATTCATTCTGGTGAGATAGTCTGTCCCGGTATCTTTATCCAGCTTCAAAACATAATACTCTGCAATCGCATCTTCAACTATTGCGGTAATCGATTTAGGCGTAATATTGAATTTTTCTGCTTGCTGTTTTTCTAATTCTTGTAAAGTATCCAGCTTTTGAAATGTATCCAAGCTAAAGCGGAATGATTTTCTTTCTTTCACTTTCTTACCTCCAATTTTATAACCTGGCAAGTTGCCAGGTATCTATTTGATGAAGAAAAAGATCTTATAAAAATGTGTAGGACGATTGTAGGACAACCCTATTTTATCGTAGGACGTATGTCCTACAGTTTTTTCCAAACTCCTTTATTTATCGTGTTTTTACATGTCGGACAATCGTCCTACAAAGTCCGACAAATGTCTGACAGATGTCCTACAATAATTTTACGATTTGAAAATACGAAAATAGCTGATAAATAAAGCATTTTCCCATCTTTTTTGTTTTTAGAAAACGGTCGTTGACCGTTTGTCCCGCCGGATTTTGTCGGACAAAATCCCTTATCCTGCTTCACTAAAAACAGCGTTTTTAGTGAAGTGGCGGCTCCCGGGAGGGAGCCAGCCATCTCTGATACTCCTTCAAGTGTTTTTTACCATGATCGAAGTCTTGATACATATTGTTCTTCCTCATCTTTTTACCCTCCTTATCATCATTTCGATTCCTGTATATCACTTCTTGAATCTATGACCTGGCAACTTGCCAGGTCATAGAGAAGTGTCTTTCTCTTTTTCCCGCCGGCGTAGATCAGACCGGCGCTGCTGCCGCTGGCACTGCCATCGGCAGCTATGGAATCATGAAGAAAGTAAAAAAGCCATCTTTCCGATGACTTCATTTCAAACATATCTTTTCTGTTTTCTTTCTCGCTCTATCATACTGCGATCGTTTTGAATTCTGCGAATTTGTAGAGGAATTCACACAGATGAGAGATGCTATGCACTCTATATGTGCAACTGGTATTCTCGTCCTGTTGCCTGATCTCCAGCGCTCCGCAGTGGTCTGGATCGAGCAAATACAGACCATCAAAAATTCTTGTCACCTCTGCTTTGCTTTGCATGAGTCCTTTCGCAGTCGCCATCCATTCCCGTGCTACCTCTTCAAAGATTCCATATTCATATTCGATAAATAGCATCGTGTTACCTCCCTGCAGGATCTCTCCGGTAATGTCATCTCTATCGATCTCTTCATATGCAGGGCGTAAGATCTTTTCTATTCGATGTCTATCGATATGAGGATTATGGATCGTGATTTTTGCGGCTGTGTCATATCGGGATGAACGGACAGAGACTTTTATATCTTTTTGTGTGTATCCTGCTTCTTTCAGCGATTTTCTTATCTTCATACTCAATTCTTTATTCGTCATGCTTTTATTCCTCCTCGTGGGGTCACCACTCACTTCATGTAAGGTAGCTGCCTTACACTTTCTTCACACCGCTGAAGGCGGAGCAGTCAAGGAGCCATAAGGCAGGGTGGAGATTTTCCGCTAGGAAAATACAACCCGGTCCTTGAGTGAGGAAGCAGAAGCGGTATTCCATACCTACATGGCAACTTGCCATGTAGCCTGCCGGCAGATATGCCGGCTTTGCTTTATGCAGAGAGAACTCATAACCCGGCAGCTTACCGGGTTATATAGAATTCGATTTATCTTTCTCCTGTCGGTATGGATCACATGGGCGCTGCTGCCGCCGGCATTGCCATCGGCAGCTATGGAATAATGAAGAAAGTGAATATGTCAGGAGTCTAACTGATCATGCATACCAGCTCTCATATAATTCGCTTCCGTTATATTTATGGGCATATGCATACTCAGTCATTTTGATAGTTCCGTTTTTCGTGCTTTTCCGGTCTCCATGCAACTGGTCTTTGATGAATGTCGGCTTATGGATTGGCGCAAGCATTCCTCCGTCTGTCCTGAAGGAGACTGTCCGAGAACCCCACGCTGCATCACTTTCTTCTTTGATTTCTGGAGCGACTTCGATGAACCATGCATTATGTGCTGATATCTTCACGACTTGGAAGAAGCTAAGGTTCGTCTGTTCATATCCCCAGGAAGCAACGTATAGGTCTCCGACCTTCACACCGTCAAGATTTTCTTTTTCTGATCCTACATCCGTTGCTTTTGGCCCATCGTCTATTATTGTTCCAGAGGAACCTTCTTTCAGTTCGGCAATGACTTGTAGTGTCGTTTCTGATCTTTTCGCATACCATACTTTTTTGACCCGATGCCAGCGGAAGCCGGCATCCTTCAATGTGGTCAGGATCCTGGTATCCGGTTTCTGTGAGAATGTCAGTTCGACTCCATTCAATTCTTCGTTCATATTGATTTTGAAAGTTTCCATTTGAATTTCCTCCTATGCGGTCTTTCCGCTCTCTCGGTAAGCTCTGTTTACCTTACACTTTCTCCACACCGCAGGAGGTGGAGCAGTCAGGGAGCCGTAAGGCAGGGTGGAGATCTTCCGTCAAGAAGATACGACCCGGTCCTTGACTGAGGAGCCGGATGCGGTATTCTATAGCTACATGGCAACTTGCCATGTAGAAAGCCGGCTCATGTGCCGGCTGCTTTTTATAGAGGATCCGATCACCTGGCAACTTGCCAGGTGATTCGCTCTCTTTTGGAATCACAGTTCTACTGTGTCCATTTCAGATGTTTGATATGAACTCTCAGATTGGTTATCTTATCACTGATGATAGCGAAATCAAGGCTGGAGTATACCAATTCTGAATAGCCGTAACTGTCCGGTCGGCCTTTTAACTTTTTCGCCTCATCATCGCTCAGCCCTTCATATCCGATCATCGTTTTGTTTTTTATGTAATATGCATTTCTCTTCCTCATTTCTGCCTGCTCCTCCAGCAGACTTTCCAATTCGTCATTCAGCTTGTCGATCGTTATCGGCTCATCGCCCTTTGCTTGTCTCATCATTTCCTCATCGTTCCTATGATAGTTCATTCCGTCCTCCTTTGCGGGGTTACCACTTTCTTCTGTAAGCGCAGCTGTCATAGATCATCATGCAGTGCTATATCGTGATCGGATGCATGATATGGTAGGGATACAACGATTATGTTTCTAAAGCTGTTTGTGATCCCTATATCTCCACTTCCTGTAACAGATCGTTCAGTAGATCGACATAGCACTGTAATATGAATCTTCCGACTTCCATATCATGATCACGCTGTCTTTTTCTTTCCTCACAAACTGTCATTTTATATTCCTTGAAATCAAGGACATAAGTATCATCTTCATGTTCTAAGTAAGCAACTATAGAATCTTTTTTATCTAAATGATTATTGTTCATGGTATAGATGGTATAAACTAGGCAAAATGATGATTCACCATAAAGACGGGTGTTGACGATCCACATATCATAAGTACATACCATTTTTTTAAAATAAAGATCACACCGATTCATTAAAGAGTATACAAGATAAAGTAGATCACGTTCCTTACGTGTTTTTAAATAATCGTCTAACTGATTCTTTGAATAACCAGACCATAAGAATCCTTGTTTCATCGTTTCTGAACAGAAACCTTGTTTTAGCTCTTCGATCGAGATCACTTCTTGCTTTTCCATTTACATTTCCTCCTATGCGGTCCTTCCGCTCTCTTGGTAAGCTCTGTCTACCATACACTTTCTTCGCACCGCTGGAGGTGGAACAGTCAGGGAGCCGTAAGGCAGGGTGGAGATCTTCCGTCAGGAAGATACGACCCGATCCTTGACTGAGGAGCCGCAAGCGGTATTCCATAGCTACATGGCAACTTGCCATGTAGAAAGCCAGCCCGCATGCAGGCTGCTTGACGGCTTCAGGCGGATTCTAAAAGATACCTGGCAATCTGCCATGTTATAGAAGATATCCTCAGTGTGCTCTATATCGCATAAGAAAAGCAGAAGCTCGTGCCTCTGCTTTTATCGCTTGTATGCTATGCCTTTTTCAATATCTCTAAGACGTTTGCTCGCAGTTCTTCTTCTACCTTGAGGATATCCATCGCCTCTGTAGCTGTCATATCTGGGAATCTCTCTAACATGGCCTGGACATGCATGATCGTGCTTGTTAGCTTTTCTTCAGCACGTCCTTCGATTCTACCTTCTTCTTTGATACCTTGGCTCAGGTTACACATGATCTCGACCTCCTCTTCGATTTCCTTCGTCATGTTTATGCGGTAATCATTCTTTAATTTCTTCTTTTTCTCTTCTGCCGATAGCTTGGCTATGAACAACAGGTTCAACAATTCCAGGAATCCATGCTCATCATCGTCATAGTCATATTCTTTGGCAGGGTAGACCATGATGGCTTCCAATAGATCATAATCTTCCTTCGGTGCTCTATACTCGTTCATCATGCTGCTTTCCTGCATGCTGTATCGGTTGATCACGTTGTCCATGTCCTTTGGATGATGGAAACACAACCATATCGAGTATACTTTTTTCATATCTCCGAAATTAGAATGCTGGAATCCATCCGCTGCGTTCTTTTGTTTTCCTAAGATCCTGCTGCAGTAATAGATCGCTCTGCTCAATAACGGATATGACAGACGCGCTGTTTCATTCTGTGCCTCGAGATTTATGATGACACCGATCTCTTCTTTCTTCGTGTTTCCTGTATTTGGCAGTGTTGCCTCAAACAGGATGTCATACCGTATGACTGCAGAGGGGATAGACGCGTCTTCTACATTCTTTCCAACGATCCGATCATCCATCACTTCATCGATCCGTGGCTGTTTTTCTATGAAGCTTGGTATCTCATCTAAGGGGATATTTTGAAATTCTTTGATACAGTTCTTCAAGATATATGCTAATATCGACTTATTGCTCAACATATTCTTACAATAACTGTCGTATGCCTGCTGTTTGTTCTTTTCGTTTTGATCCAGCGTATTGGCAAGTGCTGTCTGCTCTTCCATTTCTTTACTCCTCTCTTTATTGTATACCATCTAAGAAAATTATACATTCGTAAGGCGTTTTCCGCAACCCTTTCAAAAGCACTCCTTCCTTTTTGATAACTACCTTACACTTTCTTCACACCGCACAAGGTGGAACAGTCAAGGAGCCATAGGCAGGGTGGAGATCTTCCGTCAGGAAGATACGACCCGCTCCTTGATTGAGTAACCATGTGCGGTATTCCATACCTACATGGCAACTTGCCATGTAGTCGTGTAACAGAAAGAGTGATCTTCCTGCTTGGAGTATCACCCTACAATATGGTGACCTAAACATATCAGGGAAGCTGCTGATAACATCATCATCGGCAGCTATCGATCAGCAAGGATCCTGATATCCGGTTTCTGTGAGTATGACAGCTCTACTCTATTCGCTCTTTCGGTCGTGTTGATTTTGGTAGTTTACATTTCTCTGCCTCCACATACTCCTGTAGATCATTTTCACAAGGCAGATATAGCTTTCCGTTTTCCATACAGCGGAACAGGTCACACTCCTTTTCCGGTGACACAGCATAGAAGTCCTCAGGAGAATAAGGATACTTGCTCTCATAACCATTGCCTGACTTACAAAAGCCGAGTTCTTTATCTCTCCGCTGCCTGCGTGAAATAACAAAGAAATCATCTTCTTCTCTGGTGAACTGCCTTTCCGGAATAAAATGATGACCGCCATATTCAAAAATCTCCTTATTCATCGTCACACCTCCAAGATTTGTTATGTTTGACATCTTGAACTATCACCTGTAGATGATATCCTTATATCCTTCTTTTTGATAGCTTTGCTTCTCTGTCACTGAATATCACTTCGATGTTCAATAGCTCATCATGCAATGCAAAGCAATAGTTGGCCGTGTGTCGTAGATATGCAAATTCAACGAGCATGCTTGCGTTGTATTTCCTACAGATATCTGCGTAATGATCATCTAACTCATAGAATGAGTATCCGGCTTCTCTCTTCATCTGTATCCTTGTTATACCGTACTGCACTTTATCGCAAAGGATCGCATATAGATCTCCGGCTTCATCGTTCAGAAACTCACGTAATGCCAAGGTCTGTAATCTCTTAGTCTGCATATTTGTCGTCTTACCTCGCTGGATGAGATCCTGTAAGAAATAATAGATATCTTCAGCATCGTTCAAAGGAACTGCCGAACAGATGTAGGATTCTTCACCTATTGAGAAGTGAGTCTTTTGTTGAAAATCTTCATCACTCACGATCAATCCTTCCGCAAGATATCTTGTATCTTGACCAAGCTGCTGATGATACGTCATGTAATATAATTTTTTCATTTTCCATCTCCTGTGGGGCTGCCACTTACCTTACACTTTCTTTACACCGCACGAGGTGGAGCAGTCAAGGAGCCGAAGGCAGGGTGGAGATCTTCCGTCAGGAAGATACGACCCGCTCCTTGACTGAGGAATCATGTGCGGTATTCCATACCTACATGGCAACTTGCCATGTAGTTGGCCGGCACCTGAGCCGGCAGAGCTATCCGGCATCTTTTTACTTGATCAACTGCTCGCCAGTATATAAAATACCCTAGAGGAGAGCTCCTCTAGGATATCATATCTTTGACCCTGGTCATGATTTCTCGAAAGACCTGGCTGTCTCTTTTCAGATGTCCTTTT
>QULU01000044.1 GCA_003481775.1 Clostridiaceae bacterium OM02-2AC | reverse complement strand
CAATGGGAGGGGCAATAAATCTTGAATTTATTCCTCTACCCCTATTATAAAAAATGCGGGAATGTGAAGAATTATGTGTAAGTAAAAATCGACAGGTTTAGATATGTAGATGACGAATCATGTCTAATCATCATCTATTTATGTATTATCAGTATGCCCAATTCATCATGGGTTATACTGATTTTTTATATGTTTTTATCTTTACTCTTTATCCTTCTACTGCTTCCATAATGGAAAGTTGATTCTGAATAAGATCCCAGTTTCTACATCTTTGTGTCCATTTATTGCTGAGGTTTTGGATTGCTAAATAAAACATCTTTCTCAAACTGTCATCGTTTGGAAAAACTGTCTTTGTTTTAGTGACCTTTCTGAACTGTCTGTTCAATCCTTCAATCGCATTTGTCGTGTAGATGATTTTGCGTATTTCGACAGGATAATCAAAGTATGTGCTTAATATATCCCAGTTTTCTTCCCAGCTACGTACAGCGGTTGGATATTGCTTACCCCATTTATCTTTGAAAATTGCTAACTGATTCAAAGCCTGTTCCTCGTTGTTTGCTTGGTAAACTGTTTTTAAATCCTTCATAAATTCCTTGATGTGTTTGTAGCTTACGAAGCGTGTGCTGTTGCGGATTTGATGGATAATACAGCGCTGTATGCGCGCCTTTGGATAGACCGCTCCTATGGCTTCTCTGAAGCCTGTAAGGCCATCTACACAGAACAGAGAAACTTCTTTAACTCCTCTGCTTTTTAGTTCATTCAGCACTCCCATCCAATATTTTGCACTTTCGCTTGCACCTCCCCATAAGCCTAGAACTTCCTTCATTCCTTCGTTATTAATGCCCAAGACAACATATGCAGCCTTTGTCACTACCTGATGATCTTCCCTGATCTTATAGTGAATCGCATCCATGAATATAAACGGATAGAAGGCTTCTAAGGGTCTGTTCTGCCATTCTGTTACTTCCGGTAAGATTCGCTCGCTGATTTTGCTTACCAGCCCTTCTGAAATTTCTACATCATACAGCCCTTTGATCTGATCTTTGATATCTCTTGTGGACATTCCGGTAGCGTATAAGGAAAGAATGCGTTCCTCAATGCCATCAGCGTTTCTCTGATATTTTCCAATAATCTGTGGCTCAAATTCACCATTCCGGTCACGTGGTACGTTTACGTCCACTTCACCTAATTGTGTTTTCATAGTGCGTTTTATAGTACCATTGCGATAGTTTTTCTTCCCATCGCAAGATGTTCTTTCTGCACGATCATAACCTAAATGCTGATCCATTTCAGCCTGCAATGTCTGTTCTAAAACATCCGCAAACATGCCTTTCATGCACTCCATGATATCCTGTGTTGATGTAAACTTTTGTTCATTGACAAGGTCCTTAACCTGCTTTGTCGAAATAAAAGATGTGTTCATAGTATTTTTCCTCCTGTAAGTATGTTTCGTATCTACATTCTTACCCGTTTTTTACTATTTACACATCTTTTGCTACATTCCCGCTGAGTCGCGCTGTTATATTTTTACAGCTATAATATTCATATGATTACAAGAAGGTTGCCTGGCTTTGCATATTGATTATTGCTCTTAAACTACTATTGCTGTCGTAATAGCGTACTTTATGAAACAGTGTCTTTATACGATACCATCCATTTAGCCTATAAGACCCCTAAAAATTGAACTCTTCTTCCCATGCAAAACTACCCGATGCCTCCAGGCTTTTCGGCCAATGCGCACACCACGCAGGTACTTCAGGAGCCTCAATACGATCAAGACTAGGCGTATAAGGCTTTATATCCAGAACAGGTGAGCCATCATTCGCATCAATATAAGCAATCTGTATTACACCCTTATCATAATCAATATAAAGTATCTCAACTGCAGTCAATGCAATCGGGTTCGGACGAATCGGGGATCTTGTTGCAAAGATTCCCATTTCCTCCGGAGCTTTTTTATATGGCTGTTTCGTCTTTAAAACAGTCCTGTACACATCCTCATCATAGCCATCAAACCACCAGATAATTTGCAGATGGCTGAAACCATCCAATGCCTGCAACGCTGGAATATAATTCTCATCTACCTGAATAAATGTACCTCCCTCTTTACCACTGTGAATAGAACCTACAGAATGAACTTCAAATTTTGTCATAATTTTTTTCCTCCATTTCGTCTGTACCAATACGATAATCCCTCACACCATGTGAGGGTCAAGAGGTAAATTCAATATTTTTTAAGCATGCGCAAAGGAATCTGCAATTCCGTGAGATAACTGCCGACATCTTCCTCATTCCACGGACCACGGTGTATCATCTGCCGATTTGCACCTTTCATTTCATATTGTCTGTTTGTCTCCAGCCATTTTGCAAAGGATTGATAGGCCGCAGATATATTTGAAAAATCTCCATATACCATAAGTGAGGCCATCAATAGCTCTTCTTCCACCTCACGACATTGGAATCCATCACAAACCCTGATTGCTTTTTTTACAGGCAGGCACAATTCCACATCCACATTCGCTTCTCTGTAATCCTCATCATGATAAATGGAAATGGTAGTTGGAGTACAATCAACTCTATGTTGCCTTGCAAAATCAGATAGCTTCTCCCAGAGCATTTCTTCCGCATAATAATCAGGAATAATTTCTCTTATTGATACCACAAGACAGCGTGGAATCGATTTTATCGTAACATTAGAATGCAGATCAGCAGTTCCCTGAAGAAGGTGATTGATTCTTCGTAATCGCTGCTCCTCTATCTTGATCGTAGCTGCAATCTCCTTTTCCTTATTCTTTAATGCCTCCATCATCCTATCGTCATTTCCTAAAACTAAACCTTCCATCTCAGCAACTGTAAAACCACAATCCCGTAAATATAAAATCCTGTTCAAAACAGGAATCTGCTCCACAGCATACATGCGATATCCTGTCCATGGATCACTCTGTGCCGGCTTCAGAAGTCCCACCTCATCATAATAACGCAGCATTCTGACAGAAACCTGCATTAGCTTGGAAAACTCACCAATTCGAAACATAAACCGCCTCCATTCTGCTTCTTATTATAAGGCAAGATTTTTATACTTCAATAGGAAACGCCATGCACATACCAAAGCACTGAATTTAACTTGAAAAACCAGTAGACTACTGTAAAAATCACTAAATAAACTACTATTATTTTCACAACTATTCTAGATATGACTCCTTAAAAATCTATAATATAAATAAAAACAATCATAGTATACAATTCGTCGCATTACTTAATCATATCTTTATGTCCTACATTGTTAATTGCCTATTCTTAAGTGAATCCTATCTGATTGATATGTACTTCTTTCAACAGCTTACGATAATCATTTTAATATTTCACTAGGCATGGTAAAATATGTATATCATTCATAAATCCAACACAAGAGGATTTTCTTACATCACAATATATATTATAAATCATACCATTAAAATGAAGGAGCATGAGCCATGGAATATTTAGATAAAGTAAAAGCACAGCTAAAGAAAATGTCATTAGAAGAAAAGGACGCATGGATATTAACGCAGGCAAAATTGATCTCCAATTACAAGCAAAATGATTTTTTACTGTCACTATCCGGGACAAAGAAAATTATCAATATGCCGACACTTGATGATATAGATATCTTATGTACGAGGATTGAAACAGGTGATATTTATCTTGAATATGTTACTCATTATCATGAATTTGACGAAGATGGCAGATATATGGATGATTGGGTAGTCTGGTATAATGATCCATTTTCAATACTGCCAATGCTGCGGAGAATTTTTGCCGGGTGCCATCAGCTTGTAGTGCTGGAGGAATATCAAACGGTATACGATTTGTTAAGCAGGATTTTTGAATTAAAATTCTTTATCCAGGAGGGCGAAGATTCTGAGGATGCACCGGAAGAGGAATTTATTGAATTGTCAGATTCTAAAATAAAAGAAGAGTTATCTTATAATTTAGACAAAGCAGCTGCGGACTGGATAATCTCATTTATGTATTTAACAACTGAACTAAGCGATAAAGATCGTGCAGAAAAGCTTATCAAAATGTTAGAAACATCCATCTGCAAGAATCTAAAACCAAGAATTCTGAAGGATTTAGGCGGAACTGAGAAATTGTTTGTTTCTATGCAAACCGCTTCAGAAATTGCAATTGCTGACCTGGAAACAAAAAAGACCGAAATTCTGAAATCCGGAAATAGAGGTACAAAACTTTTTGAAATAAAAGAAAAATTAACTCGAAGTAACGAACTTCTGATAGATATCCGTATGCGATGCTTAGAAAGGAAAAAGATAAAACAAATGAAATCATTTTTAGAGGATAGCTGGAATGATGTGTGTGAGGTTGTCGAATGGTTGAAATTTGAAAAATATATCGATGATCAACCGGAAATTGATACTGTTTTGGAAATTTGTAAAGAACTCGTTCAATCTGATGAGATTCAGTTTGATGATAGGCAGTTAAGAAAAAAGGTACTTACCGATATTGTTGAACATGATTACTATGATTATCTTGGCGCTTCCGATATCATGGAAGAGCTTGCTGAAAAACTATGTACAAATGATGAAGAATACCTGGCATATGCGGATATACTGTATATCAATGAAAATAAAGAAAAAGCAGCGTTATTATATAATCAACATGGCAGAGAAGATAAGTATATTACTTATTTAGAAAATCATTTAGGAAGAGAACAAAAGAATTATAATGCTTTAATTACATACTACAATCAACATGATCAAAAGGATGATGCAATACGTGTTGCTCAGCTGGGATTAAAAAATTGTAAAGATGATTTAACAGATATCTTTATTTTTCTCCTTTTACATACAAGAGAAAATGATGCTACATGGTTTAAAAAATTATTTGCTAGCGCAAAACGGAGAAAGAATGTGGATATGATAAAAATTGATATAGCAATGCAAAGGTGAATGATGTAATAAAAACATGTATTTCTTGAAGATATAAAGGCATCCAGCAGTTAAATCCTGATTATGAACGCGCATTATGAGTTAGGAAAAATCAAAAGCTATTTTGATGTCCTGCAGGAAAAGGCACATCAAAATGTTCAGCTGTATGTCGTCTTGAATGATGAGCAAAGACAAAAGGAAATGCTTGTGCGGACGATAGAAGGAATGGGGGCAGCTATTTTGTACTCCAATCATTCAGCACATTTTGTTGTGATCGATAAAGAAATTATCTGGTACAGTGGTATGGATTTCCTTGGAAGGGCCAAAAAAGATGGTTTAAGTACAAGGCTGAAAGATCCGCATCTGGTAAATGAAATTATGAAAATTGCACAGGATGAACAACTGCAAAATATAGAGAATGATAAAAAGATAAGCTTATGGTGAATAAGAAAAGTGATGTAAAATATAAAAGTCAGATACTCCAATGCCATTTGGAAGAAAGGAAAAAAGCTATATGAAAAACATGCCATTCTGGAAGCTTTTGCTGTAAATGATACCAAAGCCTGTTTCCGCGTAAAAAGGAACGATTGACTAAACTGTGGTTTTACAGAAAACAGAGCATGCCGTTGCGATTGCTTGCAACTGTTCGTGTTTTGGAGAATGGTAGCACAAGGTAGCTGTATTACCGTATCTTAAAAAGCATCGCATCCAGTATTGAAAACCGAAAACAGACTGGTCACTATGGAGATTAGTCATTTGGATGATTTTAAGCTTGAGCAACAACTGTATGAACTGGATGAAAATGATGAGGATATATCGTATGAGGGATGACTGTATTTACGCTATCAGAAAATTCGACATGAAAGGCATATGGAAACAGCCACGGATGCCGATTTATTTATCAAAGAAAATCGTTGTATCACCTGATGTATAGATGGTGATTGTTAAGGATTTGAATGAGAATCCGGAATCTATAAAAGCGGTAATTTCAAACATGAAGGAACAGGATATGATGTTCATGCTAAGCGAAGCAATACGGGCTGTGAAGGAATCTGATTCCTCAGCATACGAAGCATTGATAATATGCTTTCAAGAGAAACTGTTGGAATTGGAACATGTATTTAGAAATACAGGTCCATAAGGCAGGATAGCAGGAAAGTCAAAACTGTAATTACGTTCTTATAAAAATCGGAGGTCCCCATATGGATGAGCATTTTATTTATATCGTACTGGAAATCGTATCGGAAATACCCAAAGGAAACGTTGCGACCTATAAACAGCTTGCAAAGCTGGCCGGCAGAGAGCGAAATGCCCGGCAGGTTGGCAAGATTCTTTCCGCATCCTCCCTGTATGGCGAATACCCGTGCCATCGCGTCGTTAACAGTGCCGGAAGGACTGCACCGGATTGGGATGAACAGAAGGATCTTCTCATAGACGAGGGCGTTACCTTCAAACCCAATGGAAACGTTGATCTCAAAGCCTGTCAGTGGAAGATATAAAGCAAGCACCTCTATCAAAAGACCCACCAACAAAATCCAAACAGAGGCACGCATAACCTGCCGACCGAACTTTCCCAACTGCTGAGTGACAAATTATTTTCAAAAAGCATACATCAACCGTGCAGTTTCTAATGAGAAACCATCATTTCCGGAATTCATGCTAACAAATTCAGAAAAAGTGTCTTATAATGTAACTGACAGGAGAATTCTCTCGCAAACATTACAAGCCAAGGAGCAATCGATTATGGAAAAAAATATACGTCTGGTTATATGTGATATTGACAGTACCCTCGTTACTTCTGAAAGAGAACTGACACCGAGAACGAGAGCTGTCATCCATCAGCTTCACACAAAAGGAATTTACTTCGGCATCGCATCGGGCCGGCCATTGGATGAACTGGCAAAAAAAGCAGCACTGTGGGGAATCTCATACCCCTTTGATATCCTGATCGGCATGAACGGCTCCGAGCTTTGGGATAACCTTCATCAAAAGGAATACAGCTACTTTAAAATGAAAAAGGAGTGGATCAAAGAAACAATGGAGCTGATGAAGCCCTTTGATTCCAACTGCTTTATCTATCGCGATGACTGCCTGCTCTGTGAACGCGATGATGCACAGATGCGCAAATCCGCCCTAACCAGTGACAAGCATATGGTTGTCGTGGACTCCCTCTCTGTCATGTATGAGCAGGAAAACGCTAAAATCATGTATCGTGTCAAAGAAGATATCGTGGATGAAATCGAACAGTATTTGAACGAACATCCCTCTCCTTACTATAAAGGTTTCAAAACACAGCCGACCCTCATTGAATTTGCAGATCAGCGGGTATCAAAAGCCTATGCACTGAAAAAATTCTGTGAATGCAACAGGATAACACCGGAAGAGGTCGTTGCCTTTGGCGATACGACCAATGACAATGACATGCTGGCATACAGCGGTCTGGGTGTCTGTATGATCAATGGTAGCGATGATACCAAAGCGATTGCAGATGATATCACGAAATACAGCAACGATGAAGACGGCTTTGCCAGATACATGGAAGAGCATTTTCTGAAATAACAGAAGCATACAGGTAAATATCTCTCGATGATCAGCCGAAACACAATAGACACATACAGGAACACATCTTCATTGCATTGTTGCAGCCTGCATGCAAATCCTGACAACCCCCAGCAGTGCCAGTCTTTTCATGTGAACAAGGAAACACAGCATGCAATCCCCAATACCAACAATAATATACCTGTAGGATTGCCTGGTTTATGACGATATATAAACACACGCATATCCCAAGAACCCGGTCTGCATACAACACGATAAAGCCCATAGAAAAAGTACCCGTAAGGGATTCACTTCCACCAGGAATAAATCCTATAGCCAGCCGGATACTTTTTTACTACACGAATTTTCTTCTTCCTCTTATTATTATCACACAGCATTCAATACCATACCAATCAACACTTCCTGATTACACCTATCGCTGTTCCTTTACTCCATGCTCTTCAAAGACTCCACCATATCAATATGATTCAGCACACGGTTTGTAATCAGATTCACAACAACAGCAAACCCAAAGGATAATAGCACCGTATACAGATAACTGATGGGGCGTATGGTCACCGCAAAATGGATGGATGGCATATTCAGCACAAACGTAAGACTCTGCGCAAGTATCGTACCGGCAGGAAGCCCGACCAGAATACCCAGCAATGTCAGAAGCAGCGTCTCCTTATTCACGTAGGAATGCACTTCCTTATCATAAAAGCCCAGCACCTTGATCGTCGCAAGCTCCCGTATCCGTTCGGAAATATTCGTAGTCGACAACGTGAACAGAACAACGAAGGCAAGAGCGGCAGCCATGGCTAAAATCAGATAGACAACCGAGGTTATCAGGGAAAAGGAGGTTTCAAACGCATCCTGCATCGACGAAGTGCTCACAACAGACAGCACACCATCCCTGTCCTCCAGCTTCTGCACATAGCTATCCTTCTGCTGTTCACTGACCTTACCCTTATAATTCGCCAGCACTGCATTATCCTCATAAGAGCCGAACAGCGTCTCATAGGTGTTTTCACCCATATAGATGGTATTTCCAAGGTAATTCTGAACGATCCCCGTGACCTTCACACGCACTTCCTTCAGATCGCTGTTTTGCACACGTATCGTATTCTTCACAGAGAAATCCAGAATCTGCGATGCATTCTGCGTCACGTATACATCGTCTTTCTCAAGCGTAACAGGATCACCGTTCAAATCCTCCAGTGAGAGATACGAAGCCACATCCGCCTGTTCAGAAAAGACCATCAGCTGTACGCGTTCTTCCTTATTTCCACTGCTCTTGATTGTGGCATTATCCACCAGCAGCGCCATGCACTCGCTCACCTCATCATCCTTTGAAAGCGATTGATATACATGCGCATCATCCATCATCACCATAAGATCATAGCGGTAAATATGCTCATACTGTCTCGGAATCAATGCACTGACGGAATCATTGATCGCCATGGCGCACAGCACCAGCGCACTGCAGCCCATAATTCCAAACACCGTCATCAGCATTCGTTTCTTATAACGAAACAGATTCCTTGCCGTAACCTTATTCAAAAACGTCAGATTTCTCCATAACGGACGAATCCGCTCCAGCAGAACTCTTGCGCCTGTTCGTGGTGCCTTAGGCCGCATCAGTACAGCCGGCATATGCCTCAGCTCTTCGTGAACCGCAATCCACACGGCAATCAGTATCCCGCCGGTAAACAATGCGATTCCACCGATTCCATACCATGCGTTAAACTGCAGACTGTAATTCGGAATCAGGTATAATGTCTGAAAGATACTGAACACAAACTTCGGAAGCAGAAGGAAGCCGCCGATATCCCCGATGATACCTCCCAGTAGACAGGCACTCCCCGCATACAGGAGATATTTCTTCATGATTTCTATATTACGGAACCCCAGCGCCTTGTAGGTGCCGATTAACAGACGTTCTTCCTCAACCATTCTGGTGATTGTCGTTAACGCAATCAGAATCGCAACCGTAAAAAATACAATAGGGAAGGCTGTACCAACTGCCTCGATGGAAGCTGCATCACTCTCAATATTGCTGTAGCTGGAAAGTGAGGAGCGATCCTGAATGTACCATTTCGGATGCTCGATGGAAGAGGTATCCACATAGGCAGCGGCCTGCGGATCGACTGCATATGCCGCAAGCTTCATCTGCTCCACCAGCTCGTCATAGCGTCTGTCCTCCTGCTGCCTCCTTACATCCTGTTCCAGCGTTTTCTTTGCCTGTTTGATCAGCGCCTCATATTCATCTGAATACGATGCCATATCGCGGCTGCCCTTTACCTGTACATAAGCTGCCGTATATGCAGGGACAGAAATACTGTCCTCCCTGATAAAGCAAACATAGCGGCTGGCTGAAATGGAGCGAAAGGACGCTGCCCCGTCTTTATTGTTCAAATCCGAAGGGTCCTGCACGATAGCCGATATGGTGTAAGTGCTTCTAATCTGCGATGGCTCATGAAACCGAATCGTATCACCGATTGTTTTTCCGCTGTCATCTGCATAGGTTTTGGAAACAGCGATTTCTTTCTCGTTTTCAGGCAGCCTCCCCTTCAGGAGATAAGGCATATTCAACTGCCCGCCCAGTGTCTGCACATCCGCATTCTGTGAACTGCCGTTTACGGAGGTATACACCGTTTCACGATAAACACCTTCTGCACGCTCGATCCCATTCGCCTTTCGCAATGCCGCAAGATCGTCCTCATTCAGCCCCATCGTTGACACAATCTGAATATCGAATACCTGCTGTTCGTCGTAAAACTGATCCGCACTGTAGCGCAGATCGTCACAGGCGGCCTTCAGTCCGCTCAGCATCATGACACCAAGCGCGGTGATTATCAGGATGGAACAAAAGCGCTTCTTATTGCGGAATATCGTTCTGCGGATATCTTTATTGGATGCTTTCATCATCTCACCACGCAATTTCGGAAATCGGCAGCGGTGTATTGCGTACCATTTCGCTGACTGTACCATTTTTAAAGCGAATGATGCGATCCGCCATCTGGGCAATGGCCGCATTGTGCGTAATGATGAGTACGGTCATCCCTTCCTGATGGCTCAGCTTCTGTAGCAGCTCCAAAACCATCCGCCCGCTCTGATCATCCAGCGCGCCGGTCGGCTCATCACAAAGCAGCAGCTTCGGCTTTTTGGCAATGGCTCTGGCAATGGCAACCCGCTGCTGTTCTCCCCCGGAAAGCTGCCCGGGGAAATTACTGCTTCGATGGGACAATCCGACGAGCTTCAGAATTTCACCTGCATCCATGCTGTCTTTCTTCATCTGATTTGCCAGCTCGATATTCTCAAGGGCGGTCAGATTCGGTACCAGATTATAAAACTGAAACACAAAGCCGATATCATAGCGCCGGTATTCCACCAGCTGTCTGCGATTGCAGGCGGTGATATCTCTGCCATCCACAAGCAGCTGTCCGCTGGTAGCGGTATCCATACCGCCCAGAATATTCAATGCCGTCGTCTTGCCGGCACCCGATGGTCCCAGAATGACCGCAAGCTCGCCCTGCTCTACGCAAAAGCTGGCACCGTCCAGCGCTCTGGTTGTGACATCTGCACGATGATAATGCTTTGCGATGTTGTCAAATGTGATATATGCACTCATAAAGTCCTCCATAATTCCTATGAACTATTATAAAATGGAACGTAAAACGTATCAATAAACAATATACAACACACTGTTGAGTGATTGAAATACAGTGGCCGGCATGGTATCATAAAGCAAGGTGAAGCGTAAAAGAAAAGCTGGACAGGCAGCCTTATATGATTAGAACCGACGATGTGCAATACTTGTATGATTATGGTGTTCATTCACAACCCTTATTCCCGTGATACGCGTTCCTCATCTGTACGTTTACCAGCAAAATCATCAGCTCCACGTACATGTTCTGCAGTGTTATAAACTACACAGCTAACGATTCTTTCAGAAGCATGTATTCCCGTTATTCCATCCGATTCTATGCCAGCATAGCCGTCTTACCATACAAAAAGCAACCTGACAGCGGCATAGAACAAAGCAGCTTTGCTTAGGAACTATGTGTGTACCACCCTATAAACATCCAGTGCTTTCCTGATAGTGCTGCATAATAGAAAGTGCATAATGAAAAATCCAAAACACCGCCATGTTTCACAGCTATGCATGAATTCTCAGAAAGAAGGGAAAAGCCACTATGAAAAAACAACCGCAGATTACAGAACAGACAAAGGACAAGCTGCGCTCTGCCTTCTGGACACTTTATTCCAGTAAGCCGATCGATAAAATCACCATAAAGGAAATCACAGATCTGGCAGGCTATAACCGTGGAACCTTCTATTTGTATTATAAGGATGTCTATGATATCTTTGCATCGATTGAGACGGAGCTGTTGCAGGCGTCTGAGCAGATTCTTGAAACGGCAAGAGAAAGCGAGCTGTCCGGGTTAAAAAATCATATGAGCATGATTATGGAGCTGGCTAGGAAATATTCCGCCTATGTAAGTGTATTGCTGCGGGACCCCTCCAGCAATCAGTTCAGCAGAAAGCTGCGGGATATGATCTGGCCAATACTGCGTCCGTATGTAATCCAGCATCCCTGTACAAAACAGGAGGAAAGCATTCTGGAGGAATTTTACCTCTGCGGTCTGCTTGCCGCAATATCAAGCTGGGTCAAAGAGGAGGAGCCGCTTCCCATTGATCAGTTTATCAGCTTTGTGTTATCCAATGTGCTGCCATTCAGCAAGGAAGCTTGAATACAGTGTTTTGCAGGCCATCAGGAATGTATGCAGGAAGCATCGGTACTTTGATTTTGCGCATACAGAATAGTAGAATTATCTGTAGAGTATCCACTTGTATAAAGGACGATAGAACCGTCTGTGAATTGCATACAGGGCTGTAGGAACTCCTGTAGCAGTCTGATGAGGCTGAGCATGAATTATGAAATGAGAGGAGAGGGTGACGATATGAGGATAGCTATTGTAGAGGATGAGCAAGCTTTAGCCTTGGAACTGCATGCGCTCCTGCAGAAGCTGGGGAATCATGCTGATCTGTATTCCAGCGGAGAACAGTTTCTGTTCGCATGGGAGGAACAGCCCTATGAACTGGTGTTTCTGGATATTCAAATGCAGGGACTGAACGGGCTGGAAACAGCAAGAAGGCTGCGTAAAAAAGATACGCATGCTTATCTTGTATTTCTGACGAACGATCCCTCCTTTGTATTTGAGGGCTATGAGGTGGATGCTGTCCGCTACTGGCTGAAGCCGGTACAGGAGGACAAGCTTTGCCAGCTTTTGGATCAGCTGGAAGCACCAAAAGCGTATCTGTTATGGTCCATCGATGGAGAGCTGCGCAAGCTGTATGAGGAGGATATTTATTATTTGGAGAGTGATGCACATTATGTACGCTGTCATCACTGTAAGGGAATCTTTCGCATGAAGGGCAGCTTCCAAAAGGTATGCGCCGAACTTTCCGGCGACTTTCTCAACTGCCATCGCAGCTTCTGTGTGAATCTGAATCATATCCATGCACTGCGCAAGGACGGCTGTATGCTGGATAATGAGGAATGCATTCCGGTAAGCAGAGGAATGAAGCAGCGGGTGCAGGAGGAAATCATGAAGCGCTGCAAGCGGGATTTGTTATGCAGATTCTGATACTGCTGCCGCTGCTGGTTCACCTGTGGCTGCTACGGAAGCAGAAAAACAGACTGCTGTGGGAAGGCGCAGCTTCCCTGATCGTCTTTTCTGCACTCCTGTATACAGGAGATCGCCAGCTGTATGCCACATTTCTTCTGCTTATTTTTATCATGGATACCGCAGGGGAGTATATCCTGCATATCATCGTACCAGTTTTTATCCTGCTGACCTGGCCGCTGTCGTATGCCCCCTTTGTCTGGACACTGATGGAGCTTATGCTCGTACTCTATGATAAGCTGATGATTCGCAGCTATGAACAGCAGCTGCAGGAATATCAGAATAAGGTATTTGACCGGCAGGTGCAGGAGGTGGAGCACATGTATACCACCATGCGTGCATGGCGGCATGACTATCATAATCATCTGCAGAACCTCAAGGCGAAGCTGCGCAAAGGTGAGGTAGAGGAATCTCTTCGCTATCTGAATGAGCTGGAACAGGAGCTGGATGATATCCGGCAGCTGGTGGAAACCGGGAATGCCAATATGGATGCAATTCTCAACTCCAAGCTGTCTCTGGCACTGGCGCAGGGAATCGATATCAATGTAAAGGCAAGTGTTCCGAAAAGCATACCGTTTCAGGATACGGATATGTGTGCCCTGCTGGGGAATCTTGCGGATAATGCGGTGGAGGCCTGTGCAAAGGTAAAGGAACAGCCGTTTTTACGGCTGTATATCGGTTTGTACAAGGGACAGCTGTATATCTCCTGTACCAATGCCACCAGTGAAGTGGTGCGTAAGCTGGATGCGGATTATGTGACAAGGAAACGCGGCAATCACGGTCATGGGTTAAAGCGTATGAACCTGATTGTTGAAAAATATGATGGCTTTATACAGCGAAAAAATGAACCGGGAGTATTTATTACAGAGATTATGCTGCCGCTGCAGGAATCTGAATTACTCTGAAGGAAAATGCTGTGGAGAACACTGATGAGGTATTCTTGCTGTATGCAACAGCCTCTGTACTGGCATAGTCCGGTTTCAGTTAAACTACGCTGTATCCTGTTATGGAGAAGGGTTACAACCATTCGTGTACGGAAATCTGCAATTCGTGCACGTTTTGTTATCTTTGAGAGCTTTTGCTTTATACTGCAGATGTGAGGTGAGAATATGAAAAAAACGATACCGGGAAACATGCTGTATCTGCTTAAAATTTTATGGAAAATCGACCGCAGTACCTTTTGGAGTATGCAGCTTCACATTCTGCTCGGTGCGATTGTTCCCTTTGTTTCTGTATTGATTCCCAGTGTGATTATAAATCTGCTGTTGAAGGAACGTTCATTATCAACGTTTGTACTTGTGCTGGGAGGACTGTTGCTGCTGTATGGGATCCTGCAGGGACTGGTCAGCTATTTGAACGAATACAATGCATTTGCGTTTATCAAAAGCCGTGGACTGTATTTTGTCCGTAATGTATATCTGGGAAGAGCCCATCTGGATTATGCTTTACTGGAAAATGAGCAATACAAGAAAATACTGGAGGACGCGGTAGAGGCAATCGAAACCAATAACAACGGGCAGGAGGGGATGTTTCATGACTTCATCATCTTTGCCACATCGCTTCTGGGACTGATACTGTATGCACTTGCAAGCTCTGGACTCAGTATATTGTTCGTCCTAGGTCTGCTTCTGCTTGTGGTTTTGCAGTATGCATTGTTTTCCATCGCCAGACATTATGAATATTCACACCGCCCTGAGCTGGACGGCTATCTGATTGAAACGCGCTACCTGAATCAGATTGCATACGATACAGCGGCAGGCAAGGATATTCGCCTGTATCAGCTGCAGGACTGGATCAATGATAAATTTGAACATGTAAACCGTTTGATTGCCCGTATTCGCGCAAGGGATTACAGTGCCTATATGCTGGTGGATACACTGGGGATTCTGCTGGATTTTGTGCGTGATATCGCCTGCTATGCATTCTTGATCAATCGGCTGATTGCAGGAATGGCAATAGATGAGTTTGTGTTTTATCTCGGTATTATTTCCGGTTTTTCTCTTTGGTTTAAAAAGGTGGAGGAAAGCTATGCGAGAATGTCGGTAAACAATGTGCTCATTAACCGGATGCGTACGGCATTGCAAATGAAAAACAGGATGCATCATGGCAGCGGTGTCAAATTGGATCAGAAAGAGATAACGATCACCTTTGATCATGTATCCTTTTCCTATCCGAATCAGGATAGAAGCATACTGGATGATGTTTCCTTTACTCTGCATGCGGGACAAAAGCTTGCACTGGTCGGCGCAAACGGAGCCGGAAAAAGCACAATCGTAAAGCTGATTCTTGGCTTTTATACACCAAGTGCGGGAAGCATTTATATCAACGGCACGGATATACGTGAGCTGGATCTGGATGATCTGTACGCACATATCACAGGGATTTTTCAGGACGCTGTGATGCTGAGCTATTCCATTGCGGAAAATGTAAGCATGCAGGATATCACCGATACCGATCTGCAGCGGGTGAAGGATTGCCTGAAGCGCTGCGGACTCTGGGATTTTATATCTGCACTTCCACAGCAGGAGCTGACGCATATCGGCAAGGATATCGAAGAGGATGGGATTCAGCTGTCCGGAGGTCAGAAGCAAAAGCTGTTTATGGCCAGAGCGCTGTATCGTGACTTTGGATGTCTACTGCTGGATGAGCCAACTGCGGCGCTGGATGCACTCGCAGAAAAAGCGCTATATGAAAGCTATCACGAGCTGACACAGGGAACCTCCAGTCTGTTTATTTCGCATCGGCTGAGCTCCACGAGATTCTGTGATGAAATTCTCGTGCTTGATCAGGGACATATCGTAGAGCGGGGAAGCCATGAGGAGCTGTTGGGAAAACAGGGAATTTATGCGGCGATGTTTCAGGCACAATCGCAATATTATGAGGAAGAGGGTGATGGATGTGAACGCATGGCAGGAAATTAAAAAATTTACCGGTATTGTCCGGTTAAGCAATCCGCATATTGTCTGGATCTGGGGTGGCTATGGAATTACAAATGCGCTGTCTCCGTTCATTACCCTGTATTACTCCGCAGAAATCTTGAATCAGCTGATTGTAAAAGAATATACAGCTGCATTGCAAACGGCACTTCTCATGTGCACAGGGGTACTGATCTGCTCCCTGCTGGCAAAGGCGTTTTATAACCGTCTTCAGGTCATCTGTCGTACAGCGGTACAGCGAATTGATCAGAAGCTGCTGTATAAGGCGATGCGCATGGAATATGAGCTTATGGAAACACAGGAAACCATGGATACGCTTAGAAGAACACGGAATTCCAGCAATGGCTCCGGAAAAATTGACTCCGCAATCGAATATTTCGCAATATGCTGTTCCTCACTCTGCACGATTCTTCTGGCACTGCTTGCCTTAGGCACTTTGATGCTGCAGATTCGCACCTGGGATATATACCTCCTGTTGCTGTTGGCAGTTTTAGCTGTATTTCTGATATTTAAGAATGCATTCGCAAAGAAGCACGGTGCGCTGCTGGAAAAGCTGTGTAATGAAAATGATCATAACAATGCTTTGGTTAATTACCTGTGGAGTCTGTTCTACAGGATGGAAACTGCTAAGGAAATCCGTCTGTATCATATGGATACGCTGTTTGAAGTGAAAAATGAAAAGCTAATGCAGGACCCGGCTTTCCGCAGCTTTGGAAAGGATAACGGAAAGCTGCTGTTTCAAAGTGATCTTTTGGGGCAGGTACTTTCCTTCAGTGCCTACATTTATGTTGCTACTCTGGCAATGCGCTCCATCATATCCATCGGGCAGGTATTGTATATGGCAGGCATCATCCTGAAGGCAGTGGATGCGATTGCACAATTTCAGGTAGACTATGCACAGCTTCGTCATCAGCTCTCCTATCTGAATGCATTTTATGATTTTCTGCACCTTCCCAATATGCATTATGACGGAACACTTCCCATTGAAAAGCGGGATGATGGAGAATACGAATTTGAATTCCGCCATGTTTCCTTTCGCTATCCGCAACAGACAAACGATGTCCTGCATGATGTGAATATTCGGTTTCGTTTAAAGGAAAAGCTGGCGATTGTAGGAATGAACGGTGCCGGGAAAACCACGATTGTGAAACTGCTGTGCCGACTCTATGATCCTAGTGAGGGAGAAATATTATTAAACGGAATCAATATTCAAAAGTACGATTATGCGGAATATACAAGTATCTTCTCTGTCGTATTTCAGGATTTTGCGTTATTCTCCTATCCGCTGGATGAAAACATCGCAGGAGCATCGGCACCAAACGCCAAAAGGATCGCGTCTGTCCTGCAGCGTCTGGATATCTGGGAGCGCATCAAATCATTTACCGATCAGGAGCATAGTCTTCTGTTTACGGATTATGCGAACGGTGTGAACGTGTCCGGTGGGGAGGCGCAGAAGCTTGCGATTGCCAGAGCCCTGTATAAGGATGCTCCCTTTGTGATTCTGGATGAGCCGACCGCTGCGCTGGATCCGCTGTCGGAGGCGGAAATTTATGAGCATTTTGATATGCTGGTACAAGGAAAGACAACCCTGTACATCTCCCATCGTATGAGCTCCTGTAAATTCTGCGACCGTATCATCGTTATGGAACAGGGGAAGGTGGAGGAAGAGGGAACACACGATACTCTGCTAAAGGAAAACGGTGTGTATGCACAGCTTTGGAATGCGCAGGCGGAGTATTACAGTGAGTAACGCTGTTTCGGAACGATTTCATATACGTGAATATCTATCCGGCATAGGACGTTCGTATTGAAAAGAGAAGTCCGAAAAATAGCTGCCGCCTTATGCTTGATATTGGCAAACAGTGCAAATCTTATTTGCGAAGACTTGCTCTTTCAAGCATCCTATATATGCAGGCTGATAAATCAAAGCAAAGAGGAAGAACTTCCCTGTGAGGTTCTTTTTTTGCGAAGTCAAGACGATTTTCATAGCGTATATGGAATCAGTAATATGCAATAATTAGCCTGAAATTCCTGGACAGTGACAGCGCACCTTCCTTCGTAATTCAATTTCATGCATTGCTCTAAGATTACTCATGCGTACATGCCGTATGCTGGAGCATCTTGTATAGACTGTGACGAATCAGCAATATATCAGAAAGAAAGTCATAAGGCGCTGCATCGTAAGGGGAAGCAACTATGTATGCCATCAATCATGACATCTCTTATGATTGGAATAGGCTCTTTCAGAATTGAAACGGGAAACAGCTCCCACGGTTTACGAAAAAATGTAAAAAAAACTATCTTTTTATTTTCATACGGGGCAAAAAGCGTTAAAATGAATCTGTGCTATGCGCAAAAAGAAAAGAAAGAGTTAATTGGAGGTAAGACATGAGCGGTTTTTTTGGAGTAGCTTCAAAAGAAAACTGTGTACTGGATGTGTTTTTTGGTGTAGATTACCATTCACATCTGGGCACGAGACGTGGAGGAATGGCGATACATGGAGAAAAGGGCTTTGCCCGTGCCATTCATAACATCGAGAATTCTCCGTTTCGTACGAAATTTGAAAAAGATATTGAGGAATTTGATGGAAATCTTGGAATCGGATGTATTTCAGACAACGAAGCACAGCCGCTTCTGGTAAAATCCCATCTGGGATCCTTTGCCATCACTACAGTTGGCCGTATCAACAATCTGGAAGAGCTGCAGAGTCTATGCTTTGAACGCGGTGTTACACACTTTCTGGAAATGAGCACCGGAGAAGTAAATCCGACAGAGCTGATTGCTTCGTTAATCAATCACAAGGCAACCATTGTAGAGGGTCTGCAGTATGTACAAAGTCTGGTTAAGGGCAGTATGAGCATTCTGCTGATGACACAGTATGGTATTTATGCGGCAAGGGATTTGCTTGGAAGAACACCAATCGTTCTTGGAGAAAAGGAGACGGGCTTCTGCGCAACCTTTGAGAGCAGTGCATTTTTGAATCTGGGCTATCATCACTACCGTGATTTGGGAGCCGGAGAAATTGTCTTCATTACGCCGGAGCGTATTGAGGTATTGCAGAAACCGAAGGAAAAAATGAAAATCTGTTCCTTCCTGTGGGTGTATTACGGTTATCCGACATCCACCTATGAGGGAGTCAATGTAGAATGTATGCGAAACCGCTGTGGTGAGCTGCTTGCCGGTCGTGATGATGTAGAGGTGGACAGTGTCGCAGGTGTTCCGGATTCCGGAATTGCACATGCGGTAGGGTATTCCAATGTTTCCAGTGTGCCGTTCGCAAGACCGTTTATCAAATACACACCGACGTGGCCGAGATCCTTTATGCCAACAGGACAGATGCAGCGTAATATGATTGCGAAGATGAAGCTGATACCAGTACAGGAACTGATTCGGGATAAGCGCCTGCTGTTAATTGATGATTCCATTGTGCGGGGAACGCAGCTTGGGGAAACTACAGAATTCTTATATGAAAGCGGCGCGAAGGAAGTACATGTCCGCCCGGCTTGTCCGCCGATTATCTTTGGATGTAAATATCTTAATTTTTCACGTTCAAAATCGGAAATGGATCTGATTACACGCAGAGTCATCCGTAAATTGGAGGGGGATGATGTATCCAGTGAGGTCCTCGCGGAATACGCAGATCCTGACAGCGAGCGCTATCAGAAGATGTGTGAGGAAATCCGTCAGCGCTCCAACTTCACATCCCTTCGCTATCACCGTCTGGACGATATGATTGCATCCATTGGATTGGATAAATGCAAGCTGTGTACATATTGCTGGGATGGCAAGGAAGACGACGAGGAGTAGGGAAAAGAAGCTTCGTCTGCTTTCTGAAGGAGAATAGACGGATATTGGAGAAATTCATACCGATATCCGAGCAAGAAAGGATCAAAGATACATTCTTTCTATATTTAAACAATAAGAAAAGGAGATACCTATGCTGTTGATGCAGGTCAAGCATACATATCTCCTTTTTTGACTGCTGCTGGAAGAAATTGACTTTTTCTGCACAAATGAGCATATCCGATGACAGGACTCTTGGACGCATGAAAAAGCTATATGATACACAGCGGTATCCATCAGCATCTATATCCTTTTCACTGTCTTGCACTCTGTTTCCTCGATCATTTTACGTATCCTGTAAATGTCTTTCTAAAAAAGCAGGGATATCTGCCAGATCGGCATTCCAATGTACTCTTAAATAAGAATAGTGAAAGGAGCATCAACCATTATAGGAGCAATTGCTTTCTGTGCAATATAACTTCTGTAAGACATAAGAGTCATTTGCTTTCACAAACAAAAAGAATACAGCGTATATGCTTGACAGCTAACGATCATTAGCTTATACTAACAGTAGTTGGCTAATAACTATTAGCCGAAGGGAGAATAGTCATGAAACAGTTATCCACAAAGGAGCGTATCCGTACGGAGGCGCTGCATCTGTTTGCGCAGTATGGATATGATGCAATCAGTGTCGCACAGATCGCAAAGGCGGTCGGCATACAGGCTCCGTCCTTATACAAGCATTATGCAAGCAAGGAGGACATTTTTCTTGCCATCATAAAGGAAATGGAAAAGCGCTATGCACAGCACGCTGCCGGTATGCAGATCAATGGCAGTGATGCAGAGGAAGACGGAAAGCTGTACACCCGGATTACCGATGACCAGCTTGTTGATATGGGCGTGCATATGTTTTCTTATTTTCTTCACGATGCATATGAGAGCAGCTTTCGCAAAATGCTGAATATGGAACGCTACCATAATCAAAGACTTGCAGAGCTGTTTCAAAAGCAGTATTTCGATGATGCAATTGCATATCAGACGGTGATTTTTCAGCACTTGATGAAAGCAAGTATACTGAAGCCGCTTGATCCGCAGATTATGGCACTGCAGTTTTATTCACCAATCTTTCTGCTGCTTCAGCTATGCGATTCCAACCCACAGTATGAACCAATGGCAGTCGAACTGCTTCAGCAGCACATTCGACAATTTCTGAAGCTGAATTCTACAAAGGGTGACTGATATGAAGGTTACGTTACTACATGGTCAGAATCACAGGCAGTCTTCGTGGCATGCGGCACACCTGCTGCTGGAGCAGCTGCCGGTGGAAGTCCTGCATGAATTTTATTTACCTAAGGATATGCCGCATTTCTGCTGCGGTTGTTATCGCTGCATGGAGCTGGGAGAGGACTTCTGCCCGCACACAGCATATATGGCTCCTATTATGAAAGCAATGAAAGAAGCAGATTTACTTATATTTACAACCCCTACTTACTGCTTGCGGACAAGCGGTTCCATGAAAGCATTTCTGGATCACTGCTTTCTAAATTTCGTTGTACATCGTCCCCTGCCTTCCATGTATCATAAGCAGGCGGTAATCATAGCCTGTGGTGCAGGCAGCGGGATGAAAAAAGCCGTAAAGGATATCCGCACAAGTCTGACGGGATGGGGGATAACCCACATAAGCAGCTATGGCTTTCGATCCATGGCAACTACATGGGAAGCAGTACCCGAAAACATCAAACGAAGACTATCGACAGATCTTGCAAAGCTCGCCAGCCGTATCAAACAAAAGCAGCACCATAAGCGTATCAGCTGGAAACAGAAGCTGCTGTTTCATGCAATGCGGCAGATGCAAAAGCACGGGATGGGGGCAGGAGAACTGGACTATCAATACTGGAAGGAACGGGACTGGCTTGGACGCAGTCGTCCATGGACGGATGATGAATAGAATACGTGTATTTACTTCTGGCGCACTACTTGCATTTGCCTGTTACTGTGTGCTGTTTGATAGAAATCTGCCCTTTTCGCTTCCTTCCCCTGTTTATGCTGCCGCGTTTCTTTACTTTAGCGTGTTTCCGATAAAGGATATGCTGTCTTTCTGCAATGCCACCCTGTATAAAGGGCGGCAGTTTCAGAAAAATTATGAGGCCGGGGAGGAATCAGTGCAGGCACTTCTCACGGAAAAACGCTGCTATGACCGGCGTGCTGCTGGCGCAATGCTGTTCTGGCTTACCTTTCTCGCCATCCCCGGGTATCTGTATATGAACGGATATCTTGATCGGATCTGGATTTTCTTCCTGTTTGCTCTCTCCAATTTTTCCGTATTTTTTGCTATATTCGGCTGGTGCCCGTTTCATTCCATCTTCATTCGACCGGACTGCTGCATGGAATGCAGGATCTACAACTGGGACTCCTTCTTCCAATACAGCTTTCTGATCTTCTTTCCCAATGTATTCACACTCACACTGGTTCTGCTCGGTGTGCTGTCCCTGATAGTTTGGGAAATTCGACATGCACTGCATCCGGAGCGCTTTTACAAATGCAGCAATGCTCGTCTTACCTGTGAAAACTGTGACCTTGACGGCTGCCGAAAACACAAGAAAAAACTGTTCCATAAGACGCTGAAAGAAGAATATAGAAACAAATGAATGGGACAACGCTGCTGAAAGGATCAAAAGGTCATAAAACAGCCGTGTATTTTTGGATTATCAAAATCTGCTCTTGACGAAGCAGCATCGTGTGAGTATCATAAATACTAGCATTTAAAAAGGGAGAGTAGAAATTTTATGGAGGTAGAGGAATCAAAAAATTTAATGACAGAGGGAACGATATGGAAGAAAATCATATTCTTCGCCCTTCCCCTGTTTTTGGGAAATCTGTTTCAACAGCTGTATAATACAGCAGATTCATTGATCGTAGGGAATTTTCTCGGCAGCAATGCACTTGCTGCTGTCAGCTCATCGGGAAATCTCATCTTTCTGATGGTCGGCTTTTTCAACGGCATCGCAATCGGGGCAGGGGTCGTGATCGCCCGTTATTTCGGCGCCAGAGATATTGACAATATGCAACGAGCGATTCATACAACAGTTGCCTTCGGTCTTGTTTCCAGTCTGATTCTAACGGTGCTCGGCGTACTACTGGCACCTCAGATTCTGATCTGGATGGATACACCGGCGAATGTTTTACCGCAGTCGGTAACCTATTTCCGCATTTATTTCATGGGCTCTTTGGGGCTTGTCATGTACAACATCTTTGTGGGAATCCTGCAGGCGGTAGGTGACAGCAGACATCCGTTGAATTATCTGATCATTTCATCGATTATCAATATCGTGTTGGATATCGTATTGATTGTTGTCTTTCACATGGGGGTTGGCTCTGCGGCCTTTGCGACGATTCTTTCGCAATTCGTCAGTGCATTTCTGTGTATGAACCGGCTGCTGCGGACAAAGGACAGCTATCGGCTTTCCTTGCGCAAAATCCGCTTTCACAAGGATATGCTCGCACTGATTATCCGCTATGGTCTGCCAAGCGGTCTTCAGAATTCCATCATCGCCATCGCCAACGTGGTCGTGCAATCCAATATCAACGGCTTTGGGGAAATGGCAATGGCCGGATGCGGAGCCTATTCAAAAATCGAGGGCTTTGCGTTTTTGCCAATAACCAGCTTCACCATGGCACTGACAACCTTTGTCGGTCAGAACCTGGGGGCACGTCAATACGAACGTACGAAAAAGGGCGCGAAATTCGGTATGCTGTGCTCCATGGCGATTGCAGAGGTGATCGGAATTGTCATTTTTCTGGGGGCACCGCTATTGACAGCTGCCTTTAACAATGATCCGCAGGTGGTGATGTTTGGAACGGAGAGAGCCAGAACCTCCGCAATGTTCTTCTTCCTGCTGGCTTATTCACACTGCATATCCGCGATTCTGCGCGGTGCCGGAAAATCCATGGTACCAATGATCGTCATGCTGCTGTTCTGGTGTGTGGTGCGGGTGACCTTTTTAACGGTTATGATTCACTTTTTGAATGATATCGCCGTGGTATACTGGGTATATCCGCTGACATGGTCTTTAAGCTCCATCGCCTTCTTCCTATATTATCGTAAGGTGAACTGGATGCATGCGTTCGAGGCGGCCTGAGACACGCGTACGATGTTTGCGACCGGAAGGCCTGTATGCGCGTCATAGTGGCTATGACATTTTCCGCTAGTTGCAGGATTGGAGCTGTCCGGAATATTTGCCTTTTATATCCAAGCGGCTTCAAAAAACACTGCAAAGTCGGGCAAGAGGACATACTGCGCGAAAAGACTTTACAGAAATGAATTGATTTGATTGTATGAACCGAAAGGAACAGGGAACCTGCATGCAGGCACGCTGTTCTTTTTATATGCGATTTTTTATAACATCAAGGTAGCATACAGCTGTAGGGCAAAGAATACAGCGGCTTTTGCTTCATGCGATATCTGACGAGAACGTACAGTGAAATATGAAATTGCTTGTTCGCTATGGACAGGGAGCAGCTACAAACGGATAACGCGCCATCAGTCAGGAAGCTGACAAATTTCTTTTCTTTTTTCCTCAGAACTCTTATAATGAAAAGAGCAGCTCACAAAGAAAACAGTGCGTGATGCTGTATGCTATGTATGATGAAAGAAGTGAAATGATGAACAATATAAATATCGGAATGCTGGCACATGTGGATGCCGGTAAAACAACGCTGTCAGAAAGTATGCTGTATGTATCCGGAAGTATTCGTCAGCTGGGACGGGTGGACCATGGAAATGCCTTTCTGGATTATGATGCACAGGAGAAGGATCGCGGTATTACAATTTATGCCAAGCAGGCTATCTTTGACTGGAAGGATACACACATTACTCTGCTGGATACACCGGGACATGTGGATTTCTCCGCAGAAATGGAGCGCGTGCTGCAGGTGCTGGATTATGCAGTAGTGATCATCAATGCACTGGATGGTGTACAATCCCATACGGAAACGATCTGGAAGCTGCTGCAGCATTATAATATCCCTGTCCTTATATTTGTAAATAAAATGGATGTCAGCTATACAGAGCGCACACAGATCATGGAGGATTTGAAACGGCATCTGGATGAGCATTGTGTGGATGTTACACAGCAGGATGAAGCATGTCAGGAGCAGTTGGCCATGTGCAGCGACGAATTGCTGGAAAGCTATATGGAAACAGGAGGAATTAGCGATGAGCAGCTGGCGGATGCGGTTGTGCAGCGAACAATCTTTCCCTGCTGCTTCGGCTCTGCACTGAAAATGGAAGGGGTTCGGGAATTTCTTGATATTTTGAATTCCTGTACAAAGGCTCCGGCATATCCGGAGGCATTTGGAGCACGAATATTTAAAATCAGTCGGGATGAGAATGGAAACCGTCTGACGCATATGAAAATCACCGGCGGCAGTCTCAAGGTAAAAACGAAGCTTGCGGAGGATGAAAAGGTCGATCAGATTCGTCTGTACTCCGGAACCCGTTATCAGCTTTGCGAGGAGGCATGCAGCGGCTGTGTCTGTGCAGTAAAGGGATTGACCGGATTTCATGCAGGGGATGGTCTTGGCTTTGAAAAGAGGCGGCAGGAGGTTCAGCTTACCTCGTTTATGAATTATCGGGTGCAGCTTCCAACGGGTTGTGATCCCTTTGTCATGCTGAAGCAGCTGCGTCAGCTGGCGGAGGAGGATCCGCAGCTGCATGTAAGCTATGATACTCATGTAAAAGAACTGCATGTGCGGCTGATGGGGGATATTCAGACTGAGATTTTGAAGCATACCATTCAGGAACGGTTCCATACAGCAGTGGAATTTGATGAGGGCAGTGTTGTATATAAGGAAACGATATTGAACACCGTAGAAGGAATTGGGCATTATGAGCCGCTGCGCCATTATGCCGAGGTGCATCTTCTTTTAGAGCCTCTGCCAAGAGGAAGCGGTCTGCTCTTTGAAAGTGACTGTAAGGAGGATGTGCTGGATCGTCACTGGCAGCGTCTTATCCTGAGTCATTTGCAGGAAACGGAGCATGTCGGCGTATTAAGCGGATCTTTGATAACCGATATGAAAATCACCCTGCTTTGCGGTCGTGCCCATCAAAAGCATACTGAGGGTGGGGATTTCCGGCAGGCAACCTATCGGGCATTGCGGCATGGACTGCGCAGTGCACAAAGCATGCTGCTGGAGCCGTATTATGAATTTACCCTTCGGATTCCTCCTTCCTGCGTCAGTCGTGCGGTATTTGATATCGAGCGCTTTCACGGTACCTTTACCCTGCAGGAGGACAGTGGGGAGATGAGCGTAATCAGCGGCAGCGCACCGGTGCGAAAGCTGCAGAATTATGCACAGGAGGTATACGCATATACAAAGGGCAGGGGCCGTTTGTTCTGTTCGCTGAAGGGATATGAAGCGTGCGCTGATGAAGAAGAGGTGCTGCAGGAGCTGGCGTATGACTGTGATGCGGATATGGATCATCCATGCGGCTCCATCTTCTGTTCTCATGGTGCCGGCTATTATGTGCCATGGAATGAAGTGAAGCAGCATATGCATATGCAGAGTGACTGGGGTCGTATACAGCTAAAAAAGGAAAGCTATCAGAGCTATACAGCAAAGCCTGTGGATGAGAAGGAGCTGGAGGAGATCTTTGTTCGTACATACGGTCCGATCAAGCGAAGACCACCGCAGAGAACCAAACCCTCCTCGAATATTATAGATTTAGAAAAACAGAGCATCAGCTATCAGCCGCTGCCGGAATGCCTTCTGGTGGACGGATATAATGTGATTCATGACTGGGAGGAGCTAAAATCCATGGCAAAAGATCATCTGGATGCGGCACGTCATCGGTTGATCGATATCATGTGCAGCTATCAGGGATACCGCGGCTGTGAATTGATTCTTGTTTTTGATGCCTATAGGGTGAAAGCAGGAATCGGCTCCTCTCATAAGGAGGGAACCATCCATGTCGTGTATACAAAGCATGCGCAGACAGCCGATATGTATATCGAACAGGCAACGCATCAGCTTGCGAGTGAATTTCGTGTTACGGTGGCAACCTCTGACGGAATGGAACAGCTGATTGCCAGCGGACAGGGGGCATCCCGTATGTCATCCAGACAGCTGCATGCCGAGGTTCAGCGTATGAAGGACAGCTCGGTAAAGGAATTTGAGCGTAAGCAGCTGCGCGGTGGTGCAGAACCGCTGAAGAAGCTGCGGGATTATCAAATCGAAGCCACAGATGAAGACATGAAATTCTAAAACGAAGGGAACTGGGAAACAAGAGCATTGGATGAGCGATTGCCTGTGTGATTCCTCTGCTCTGCTGAAAGACTATGCAGGCAAAGCGTCTTTCATAAACTGAACTACACCGCTGTAAGGGGCGATACTGCAATGTACTGCCTCTCTTGTTGGTGTTTTTTATACCATCGTTTTCACGCAGCCCTGTTCATTTAGCGTTTGCGAAACGAAATAGGAAAAAATCATCTGCTCTGCCAGAAAATCGGATATGCCTTGTAGGAATATGCTCTGCATAACGGACTGGAAGCAGGATTCAAATGCTGGAAGAGCGTTCGCGGTCTACAGGATGAATATGATTGTCCGAAAGTGAACAAAAAAACGTAGGATCAAATAAACAAAGCCGCAATCACAAGCAGCTGCTATCTGCACGGAAAGCAGGCTGTTTAACATAGTCTTTTTCTGAGCAGCAAAGGACACGGCATTCATGTATGTGGGCGGGAAACGACCAACCCTATGCCTCCCCCCTCTTCCACCTTCGTTTTGCGTATCGTAACAGAAAATCTTCATAAACAGAAATCAACGGCAGACATATGGATTTTCTTTGTATGACAGAGGTAAAAGCCTGCACAGTGTGATAAAATAGAAAGTAGAACAAGAGCGTATGGCGGCAGCGTATTGCGATATGCGGGGAAACTCCCGTTGGTTAATCGCTGCCGGCTCTATAGGAGGTAAGACGATGCATCGATTATCATGGAATAGCATAACAAGCGAAACACGGATTCCGCAGAAAACATCCGCAAACGCAGGAAAATACCGCAGTGAAATCGAGAGTGACTACCATCGGATCATCCGCAGTGCATCCTTTCGCAGACTGCAGGATAAGACGCAGGTTTTTCCCCTCGATCATAGTGATTTTGTGCGCACAAGACTGACACATTCCCTGGAGGTGTCCTCCATCGCAAAGCTGATTGGAAAGCAGGTATGTATACAGGTGCTCGATCAGCAGCTGGCACCTGTTGAGGATCAGCCTGATTCCTTGAAGGTTATCGAAATTCTTAACTGTGCAGGTCTGCTGCACGATATCGGCAATCCGCCATTCGGCCATTTCGGCGAGAGTGCTATTCGCAACTGGTTTGAAAAAAATCTGTCTCTATTACAATATAAAAATAAGCCTTTACAGGCATGGCTGGATGAACAGCAGCAGGCTGACCTTTTGTATTATGAGGGCAATGCTCAGGCGCTGCGTATTATTACAAAGCTGCACCGTCTCACAGGGCGAAGCGGTATGCATCTGACCAGCAGCGTTATGGATACGATTATCAAGTATCCGGTGAACTCTCTGGAAAAGCTGGCCGAGGATACAAAGGAGAAATCACAGCGCAGTCTGCTCAGAAAAAAGGTCGGCTACTATCAGAGCGAAACGGATCAGTTTCTGGAAATCAAACAGAATACCGGAACTCTGGGCTGCCGGAATCCACTGTGCTTTATTCTGGAGGCGGCAGATGATCTGGCCTATACCTTTGCGGATTTGGAGGATGGCTATAAGAAGGGGTTGTATTCCTATGAACAGCTACTGGATGTAATCGAAGAAGCACAGGATGAGCGGGGAGCGGAGCTGCTGCGGCAGGGACTGGAGGAAGGACGCCAGCTGAAGCAAACGAGCGAGAAGGGCTTTGATCCTTATCAGCACGCTGTTTTTACATGGCTTACAAAGAAACAGCTGTTCAGTATTTCCGGTGTATCCCAAGCATTTTTGAAGCATTACGATGCCATCATGAACGGGAGCTTTGAACAGGAGCTGATAGCAGTCAGCAGAGAAGGAAAGCTGATCCGCAGCCTGAAGCAATTCGCCTTTGACAGGGTTTACAACGATGCCGCAATCTTAAAGCTGGAGCTGATGGGAAATGAGATCATCACCTTTTTGCTGGATCGCTTCATGGACGCATTACTGCCCTATGACAGTGGTTTGCGCATGAGTGAAATTCAGGAAAAGTACATCGATCTGCTATCCGGAAACTATCTGAACACCTACCAGTATACTGCACAGGGGAAGGCAGATGGCGAGCGGCTGTATCTGCGTCTGTTGCTGGGAGCGGATTTTGTGGCCGGTATGACAGACAGCTATGCAATACGTCTGTATCAGGAGCTGAAGGGAATCTAGGTGATGCAATGAAGCAGGAATTATTTGAACAGCTGAAAAGGGAGCTGTGTGCCTGCCGTCTCTGTGAAGGAAAATTTGACCATGAGCCCCGTGCGATTTTTCAAGGTGCGCAGGATGCGAAAATTATGCAGATTTCACAGGCTCCCTCTATTCATGTACACAACAGCGGTCTGCCATTCTATGATGCCAGCGGGAAGAAGCTGCGCAGGGAATGGTATCAGATCGACGATGCACAGTTTTATGATGAGCATAACTTCTATATCGCCTCCATGGGACACTGCTATCCGGGAAAGGGTGCACAGGGAGATAAAAAGCCTCCCAGAATCTGTGCCAAAACCTGGCTCATGCGTGAGCTTGACGCTGTAGATAATCAGCTGTATATCATTATCGGGGCATTGGCCGCTAAGGAATTGTTTCCTGGACAAAGCTTTGAAGAGCTTGTATTTCAAGATCAGCAGCTGCGCGGAAAGACGGCTCTGGTGCTGCCGCATCCATCTCCGCTCAATGTACGCTGGATGAAGGAGCATCCACAGTTTGAAGCAGAGCGCCTGTTGCATATCCGTAGACTGGTACATACTGCTTTGAAGCTTTGAAGGCAGACGATCTGCTGGTGATCACCATCGTATAGGGGAATAAATACGAATTGCATAAAGCGGGATGCCATACGAAGGACACGATGCATGAATGTATATAAGGAAGTCTTCTGAATTTTCATAGGCAGCCCTGCAGCAGGTATGTTATCCATAAGCAGAGCCTGGGATAAGGAGTGCCGTTTGCTTGTTGAGCAATCAGGTGCTCCCTTTTTTATTGGGGAAAAGTAAACCACCAATAAGGATTAGCAGCCTCTGGTAATGTGAGAAAGCAGCCATTGCAGAAAATAAAAAAGAGCTGTATCTATTAGATGATTACTATGGTGCATGAAGTAAGGGAGCCTGTTATGCTTGTTTGTTTGCACATCCGGCAGGGGCAAGCAGATTTCTGTGTTATTTTCCATAAGCAGGAAAAAACTTTACTTTCTTTATGCAAATCACTTTAAAAAATAAAGTTACTATGGTATAGTATGGATGTAAAGCAAAGAAGCACATGCTATAGGAGGTATTTATGAAATCATACGACGCAATTATCATCGGCTTTGGAAAGGGTGGAAAGACCCTTGCCGGATATATGGCAAAACAGGGAAAACGGGTGGCAATGATTGAAAAATCAGATCAGATGTATGGAGGTACCTGCATCAATGAAGGCTGTATTCCCTCAAAGTCTTTGATCATACAGGCAGACAAACAGTCCTATGGGCAGGCGGTAGAGCGCAAGGAAGCACTCATTGAAAAGCTGCGAAAGAAAAATTTTGACAAGCTGAATTCTCTGGAGCTGGTCGATGTCATCACAGCAAGGGCTTCCTTTGTCAGCAATCATGAGGTACATGTACAGGGAGCAGGCGTGGATGAAACACTCTACGCAGACTATATCTTCCTCAATACCGGCTCTCTTCCAAACATTCCCAATATCAAGGGGATACACGAAGCACAGCATATTTACACAAGTGCGGAAATGATGAAGGAACATAGTCTTCCTGAAAGGCTGGCCATTATCGGCGGTGGCTACATCGGCTTGGAATTTTCCAGCATGTATGCACGCTATGGCAGCGCAGTCACTGTATTTGAGCATGGGAGCCGTCTGGTAAAGCGTGAGGATCAGGATGTTGCGGACGAGATTCAGAAGGTGCTGGAGAAGCAGGGAGTAGACTTTGTGTTTGAAAGCAGTGTCAAGGAATTTTCCAATGCCGGGGAACAGGTTGTGATCACGTATGATGATGCACATGGCACAGAGCAGCATATCAAGGTTGATGCTGTCCTGCTTGCGGCCGGACGGAGTGCAAACACGAAGCAAATCGGTCTGGAAAACACCGGAGTAAAGCTGGATCAGCGTGGCAATGTCATCGTGAATGAGTACCTGCAAACCAGTGTGCCTCATATATATGCAATGGGCGATGTAAAGGGGGGATTGCAGTTTACCTACATTTCTCTGGATGACTATCGCATTGTGAAGGATCATCTGTTTGGAAACAAACAGCGGACAACAGGAAATCGCGGTCATATCGCTTATTCTGTCTTTATTTCACCAACCTTCTCCCGTGTGGGACTGAGCGAACAGGAGGCACGGGAACAGGGCTATGCAGTAAAAACGGTTTCTATGCCTGCCGCCGCAATTCCAAGGGCAAATGTCATTTCACAGCCGGATGGACTTTTAAAGGCTGTCATTGATACGAAAACAGATCAGATTCTTGGCTGTGTATTATTCTGCGCCGAATCTGAGGAGGTCATCAACTTTGTACAGCTTGCTATGAATCAGCAACTGACATATCAGGAGGTTGGAAATCATATCTTTACACATCCGACGATGAGTGAGGCCTTAAATGATTTATTCAGCTGATAAAGCGGTGTAGAGAATCAACAAGCAATGAGGCAGGAAATGTGTCAGGAAGCTGGAGCTTTCTTCGATGGTTGAAAAACTTACGATGCAGCCCTGCCTATATCGTAAACATATAAAATAAAAGGAGGAAAACACGATGTCTAATGTAATACATGCAAAGGAAGCGGAATTTAACGAACTGATTCAGAAGGAGGAGCTGGTACTGGTGGACTTCTTCGCTACCTGGTGCGGACCATGTAAGATGCTGGCACCGGAAATCGAAAAGCTGGCAGATGAGTTCAAAGGAAAGGCGAAAATTGTTAAGGTGGATGTCGATCAGGAGCAGGCACTGGCGATGCGCTATGGGGTGCAGTCCATTCCAACGCTGATCGTATTCAAAAACGGCGTTCAGGCTGAACAGCGTCTGGGCTATCAGCCGTATCCGAAATTGAAAGAAATGTTGAACAGATAGGAGAATAGAATGCTGAATCCCAACGACGTATTAAGCCATATCAGCTTTCTGCTGGTCTTTCTGGAGGGCTTACTATCCTTTTTATCCCCCTGTGTATTGCCGCTGCTGCCTGTTTATATGGGATATCTGGCAGGGCAGGATCAAAAGCAGCCGCATTCGCAGCGTAGAATTTTCCTGCTGACGGTCAGCTTTGTAATCGGAATTTTTACCGCGATACTGCTGATGAATATTTCGGTGCATGTGCTGAGCAGCTTTTTCAAGGATCACATGGTGTATTTTGTGCGTATCGGAGGTATCCTGATCGTTCTTTTGGGGCTGCATCAGCTGGGAATCTGGAAATTCAAAAGTCTGGAGCGCACATGGAAGCTTCCATTTCAGAAAAAAGGCGGTGTAAATGCAGCCATCGCCTTTCTGATGGGCTTTACGTTCAGCTTTGCGTGGACACCGTGCATCGGCCCTGCACTGTCTTCCATACTGCTGCTGGCGTCATCCTCCGGCAGTCTTTGGGTGTCTACCTTCCTGATGATTGTGTATGCGCTGGGATTTACGATCCCCTTCCTGATATTGGGATTGTTTACCGGAAAGGTACTGCACTGGATATCCAATCATAAAAATATCATGAATATTGCGGTGAAGCTGGGGGCTGTTATTTTAATTGCAATCGGTCTGATGATGTTCACTGGAAAAATGAATACCATCAGCTCATATATGAGTACCTCCGATCAGGCAACTGCCAAAAAGGATACGGATACGGCCACACCAAAGCAGGAAGAGAAGGCTGCGGATACTCCGGATACACAGACCGAGACGGAGCAGCTGGATTTTGTGCTGAAGGATCAAAACGGAAAACAGGTATCCCTTACTGATTATCGGGGAAAGGTTATTTTTCTGAATTTCTGGGCAACCTGGTGCCCACCATGCCAACGTGAGCTTCCGCATATTCAGGAGCTGTATGAGAAGTATCGAAACAGTGATGAGGTTGCTGTTTTGACGGTGGTGAATCCCGGCGGTCAGGAGAAGAATGAGGAAGGTATTCGGGCATTTCTGGATGAACATGAGTATTCCCTGCCTGTTTTATTCGATGATGGCTCCATGTATTATTATTTTCAGATAACAAGTATGCCAACGACGTTTATGATTGATAAGGACGGGAAGCCGTTTGGGTATATCAAAGGGCAGCTGACACCAGATATGATGGAGAATATGATACAGCAGACATTGTCAGGAAAAAAATAAGGGATTGATGGTATAAAGGAATTGATTATATATGAAAAGGGATCTATAAGAGGTGATGAAATGAAAAAACAGTATGATATGCATTGTAATATCGCACAGACACTCAATCTGATCGGTGACAGATGGACACTGCTCATTTTGCATGCAGTGCGTGAGGGAAGACGCACCTATAAGGATTTGCAGGAGGGGCTGGAGGGAATACCGACGAATCTGCTGTCCAGTCGATTGAAGTCCTTGTGCGAGGATGAGCTTCTCAGCTGCAGCCTGTATCAGGAGCATCCGCCGCGTTATCAGTATGAGCTTACGGATAAGAGCAGGGATCTGGATGATATTTACAATGCGATGATGATCTGGGGTGACCGGCATCTGCATAAGAGCTATAAATGTCTGAAGCATAAGGGCTGCGGGGGGGCTGTTGATATACAGTATGTATGTAGGGAGTGCGGTGAGGTCATACGAAAAGAGGATCTGATTGCAAAACCGGTTGAGGGGTGAAACGGGTACAGCTGGCACAGACTGGCTGTATCTTTTTTTTATGCATTTCTGGAAATTAAAAAGATTAACGATAAAGAATATGAAAAATATGATATGATAGTAGCTGAGGTGAGTCTTACATGAAATTGATGTTTATCATTGCAGGAGATGAGTATGCTGCCGATATTTCGGAAAAGCTCAAAGAGCATGCATTTATGGCGACAGAGGTTGGAAGTACAGGTGATTTTCTGCAATATGGACAGACTGTTTTGCTGCTGGGGGTGGATGAGCAGGAATGTGATAGGATCTTAACCATACTCGATCCGGAAGCTGATTGGGAAGGCACAGAACACAGGCATCCGTTTCATGAGGAGGTTTCTATATTTGTTACGGATGTAAATGATTATGTGAAGGTTAATGCATAGCGATGGTCGGTTTATTTTGGGCTTCAGAATAGATGACAGATCATCCTTTTCTTTTGGTGTATTTGATTAAAAGGCCTTGTTTTAAAGGGTTTAAAGGGGTTCGATTTCATTAGATAAAAAAATTCAAAAAAATTCAAAAAAGTTGTTGACATAAAAAAAGTCTAATGGTATTATATATGAGCGCTGATGAGAACGGCGCAAAAAAAGAAGTTCAAAAAACGTGGAGGCTTAGCTCAGCTGGGAGAGCGTCTGCCTTACAAGCAGAGGGTCGGGGGTTCGAGTCCCTCAGCCTCCACCATAAAAATGTGCCGACTTAGCTCAATTGGTAGAGCAACTGACTTGTAATCAGTAGGTTGTGGGTTCAATTCCTATAGTCGGCACCATCTTTTAAAAAGAGTCGGGGAGGTAGCGAAGTGGCTAAACGCGGCTGACTGTAACTCAGTTCCTTTTGGTTCGGCAGTTCGAATCTGCCCCTCCCCACCATCTTTTATTGGGGCATAGCCAAGCGGTAAGGCACCAGACTTTGACTCTGGCATTCCACTGGTTCGATCCCAGTTGCCCCAGCCAATTAAATTCAACATATAAATGACCCGTTAGCTCAGTTGGTAGAGCATCTGACTTTTAATCAGAGGGTCGGGCGTTCGAATCGCCCACGGGTCACCATTTATCTGTTGCGGGTGTAGTTCAATGGTAGAACTTCAGCCTTCCAAGCTGACTAC
>QULU01000043.1 GCA_003481775.1 Clostridiaceae bacterium OM02-2AC | reverse complement strand
TTAAAGCGCTATTTTACAAAACCACTCTCTAGTTTACATTACCCTTATTCATATACGTAATCAGAAAGCTTTTTTGCTTTGGCACTAGCATTCATAATAATACCAAACGCAATCAGATATGATAACAGTGATGAACCACCATACGATATCATAGGAAGCGTGATTCCTGTAATCGGCAGTAAGCCGATAATCATACCGATATTTTGTATCTGTTGGTACAGCAGCATACCCAGAATACCAAGAATGAAATACTTTTCAAACATATTCTTTGACATACTGGCAATACGGCATAAATGGATATCAAGACCAAGACATAATACAACGATAAATAAGGTTCCAATCAGACCCCAGCTTTGCCCGATAACAGCAAAGATAAAGTCAGTCTGTGCTTCCGGTATGGATACCAGCTCAATTCCCATACCATGACCTGTAAGGCCGGCCGAGCCAAGAGCAAGCAAGGCCATATACAGCTGATGCCCCTCCCCATTGATATCCGTTTCCGGATTCAGCCATGCGGTAATACGCTTTAAACGATAGCCGTTTTCACCACCGATCAGCTCATTCAGAACATTGAAATGGTAGTAGTACATATAGAAGAACAATACAAGGACAATGACAATCAAGATTCCGATGATGACAAACCACTGTTTCTTAATACCGGAACAAACAATCATCGCTATCAGAGAAATAGCGATAATCAATACCACACCGGTATCAGGCTGTGCCAGAATCAGGATGATGGGTGGAAATGCCCATTTTGCGACATTTAGAAACAAAGAGAAATCCATTTCATAGGACTCTGTGATTTTGTTATTGTTATGCTCGTCAATCACTCCGGCAGTAATCAGAATTAAAACGATTTTCATAAACTCACTGGGCTGGAAGGAACCAAACGGTCCCATCTTAAACCAGGATGTCGCACCATTTGTTGTGATAATCATCCCCAGCAGACTGCCACCTGTCAACATATGGTATACCTTGCCAATTAGCAGTACAACCAGACATACCATAAGAAACCAGTATCCTATTTTCGCAAACTGCAGCATAGAATCATTACCGAGATACATAATCACTCCAATTGCAATCGATCCGATGATAAACCACATTGCCTGCTTCATCATATAGTCAATACCGGCAGTCTGACCGATAATACCAAAAGCAGAATAGATGGACAGAAGGCTCATACCAATCATTAAAATCAAATATGTAACTAAAACAAAATCGAACTTATCCGGACTCTTTGCCCTGGATAATCCTACTTTCATTTGCATCACTCCAGACAAAAACCTTTTTGAAGCAAGGTTGTACTTATTATAACACGGTTTATATTTCTTATGTTGCAGCACGGTCAATTATTTTCTGAATTTCTATTAAGAATTGAGAAAATTCATACACGGAATGCTGTGATGATGGAATGAAAAAACAAAAGCATATAGGATTATACCCGATGGTCATGTTATAATAATAAGCAGTGAGTGGAGTTGATAAGATGACAAAAAAAGCTACCTATACACCGATGATGAAGCATTATCTCGAATTGAAGAAGCAGCATGAGGATGCTATCATATTTTATCGTCTTGGTGATTTTTATGAAATGTTTTTTGAAGATGCAAGAACTGCATCCAGTGAGCTTGATCTGGTACTGACAGGAAGGAATGCGGGTGTTGAGGAACGGGTACCGATGTGTGGAATCCCACATCATGCCGCAAAGGGATATATACAGCGTTTGATTCAAAAGGGATATAAAGTCGCAATCGTTGAACAGCTGGAGGATCCTGCACTGGCAAAGGGACTGGTGAAACGAGATGTCATTAAAATCGTTACACCGGGAACCATCATGGATGAGGTAAGTGATGAAAAGACAACCGTTTATATTGCTTCTCTGCATGACTTTCAATTCGGTCTTGCCGTCATACTTTGTGAAATGACAACCGGAGAGCTGCGTGCCCAGCTGATCGATAAGCATGTTATGGCGATACAAAAGGTCTTGTTGGGAAATAATGTCCGTGAAATTGTAATACAGGAGAAGTTTGATAAGAAAATTGTGAAGATGGTAGAAGAACTGCAGACGATCACCGTTTCCTATCATAATGACAATGCATTAAAAGAGGAATATCGGCATTTGCTGAATGGGATTGAAGATGATCGTGTGGAAACAGCCTTCGGTGTTCTTACCAATTACCTGGATGAAACACAGAAGCGTAATATGGCGCATTTAAATGCTGTTGAAATGGTATACGAACATGATTTTCTTCAGATGGATTTTTCAACGAAACAGAATCTGGAGCTGACTTCCAGTCTGCGCAGCAATTCACGTTCACAGACATTGTGGAGCTTTCTTGATAAATGCCGAAGCTCTATGGGCTCTCGTTTATTGAAAAAATGGATTGAGTATCCACTGGTTGATACCGCTATGATCAACCGACGTCTGGATGCGATTGAATATTTGAATGATAACTTCATTACAAAGGATGAGCTGCGCGAGCATCTTGGCTTTGTTTATGATTTGGAGCGATTGAGTGCCAGAGTAGCTTATGGCTCCGCAAATCCGCGGGATATTCTGCGACTTGTTAAAACACTGGAGCATACACCGCAGATTTTTGAATTGTTTCATAACTGCAGCGCCTATGAGGAATTTCAAACGATTGATCCATGCCGTGAGCTGTATGATATGATTGAAGGTGCTATTATCGATAATCCGCCACTAACACTTAAGGATGGCGGTGTGTTCGTGGAGGGCTATAATGAAGAGCTTGATCAGGTGCGCGAAATCGGTAAAAACGGGAAGAACTGGATTCTTGAGCTTGAAAATAAGGAGCGGGAAAGAACCGGTGTGAAGTCCCTGAAAATTGGATACAACCGTGTATTCGGATACTATATTGAGGTTACAAAAACAAATCTGACTTCCATAAAGGATGAATTTGGTTATGTCAGAAAGCAGACACTGACAAACGCAGAACGCTTTGTAACGCAGGAGCTGAAGGAAAAAGAGGATGCCATTGTACATGCGCAGGAGAGAAGTATCCGTTTGGAAGCAGAGCTATTCAATCATCTTCTGAATCAGATTAAGGTATATCTTCCAAAGCTGCATGACCTTTCCAATGCATTGTCCACGATTGATGCATTATATGCACTTGCAGAGATTTCCAGTGAAAACGGATATACACGGCCACAGTTTCATACCGGTCATTCTATTCACATGAAGGAAGCCAGACATCCGATTCTGGATCGAATGATGAAAACAACACGATATGTTTCCAATGATCTGGATATGGCGGAAGGCAATGACATTCTGATGATCACCGGACCAAACATGGGTGGTAAATCCACGTATATGCGGCAGACAGTTCTTCTTGTCATCATGGCACAGATTGGCTGCTTTGTTCCTGCAAAGAAAGCGGAAATGCCGATTTTTGATCAGATATTCACACGCATTGGTGCAAGTGATGATATTATGTCCGGGCAGTCAACCTTTATGGTTGAAATGATCGAGGCGAATAATGCACTGCAAAATGCCACGGCAAATTCGCTTATACTGTTTGACGAGATTGGTCGCGGCACCTCTACGTATGACGGCATGGCACTGGCACAGGCAATGATTGAGTATATCATGCGAAATATCAAAGCGAAAACTTTATTCTCTACCCATTACCATGAGCTGACGGAAATGGCAGAAAAAAATGCAAGCATTCGCAACGTGCATGTGGATGTACATGAAGAGGATGACAAGGTAACGTTTTTATACCGCGTGCTGGATGGCAAGGCAGATAAATCCTACGGAATCAATGTCGCCCGTTTGGCGCATCTGCCTACCTCCGTGCTTGACCGTGCGAAGCAGATTCTGGACAATCTGGAGCTGCAGCCCAATATGGTAAAAGAGGTACAGGCACCACTCGTTATAGAAAAAGAAAATCCACAGCATGTACAGATAATCGATCAGGTCAAGCAGGTAGATGTGAATAAAATGACACCGATGGAAGCCATGCAGTTTCTGTATGAGCTAAAGGAAAAACTGTCATAAAAGATAACTCTGTAATCCCGGATTACAGGTTTTCTGTTTTATAAGAAAGAAGGTGTATTTATGGGTAAAATCAATCGACTGGACGAACATCTAAGCAATATGATTGCGGCTGGAGAGGTCGTGGAGCGTCCGCAGGGGATTGTAAAGGAATTAATTGAAAACTGTATCGATGCGCATGCATCAAACATAGAAATACAGATATCACAGGGAGGAATCGCAACCATCACGATTATAGATGATGGTGTCGGTATGGATCCTGAGGATGCCACACTGGCTTTTGAGCGGCACGCCACAAGTAAGCTGAAAGAGGTAAATGATCTCTGGAATATACATACCATGGGATTTCGTGGGGAGGCACTGCCTTCCATCGCATCTGTTTCTCATGTACTGCTGCGAACAAACGACGGCACAAGCTCTACCGAGGTGGAAATCAGCTATGGTAAGCTCATCAGTGCCAGACCATGCGGGACACCAAAGGGTACCATGATTGAAATTCAGAATCTGTTCCAAAAAACACCGGCACGCTTCAAGCATTTGAAAAGTCCGCAGTATGAATTCTCTCTTATCTCGGATGTTGTTCAGAAGTTTGCTCTTTCCCATCCGGAAATCGGATTCTGTTTATCTCATGATGGAAGAACCGTATTCAAAACAAAGGGAAGCGGTAATCTTTTGGAAGTGCTCATGCAGATTTATGGAAGAGATAGTGCGAAGAGTGCGATTTCTCTGGATGGAAGTGATCAGGATTATAAGATAAAAGGCTATATCATGCAGCCGCAGTTCAATCGTGCGACGAAATATTATATGCTGCTGTACATCAACGGACGTATGATTCGCAATTACCATTTGCAGAAGGCAATTCTGGATGCCTATTCACCCTATATGCCGAAGGACAGATATCCAATCGTTGTTATCGACTTACAAATGGACGCACAGCTGGTGGATGTCAATGTACATCCATCCAAATGGGAAATCCGTCTGTCTAAGGAAAAACAGCTGGAAAAGCTTCTTTATGAGACAATTCGTAAGGCACTGCAGGAGCAACTTGAGGTTCCTAGTGTTCATGTAAAAAAGGAAACGGTAAAAGAGAAGGTCGAAGAACAGGAGCTGCAGTTTACCTATGAGCGTGAGGATACCATTAAGAAGCTGCATGAGGAGGTAAACAACAGCTTTACGCATCCGGAAAAAATTGAAAAGCCATCTCTGGATATGGAGGAGCTGCGTAGAAAAATTGAAGCAGATAAAAATCAGAGAAAGGAAACAGCTGTTCCGATACAGCCCCTGACAAAGGAAATCATCCCTGAAGCTTGTGAAGAAGCAGCTCCCTACAAGCCGGAGGATACAAAACCGGTAGAGCTTGTGACAGAGGAAGCAGCTGCTGAGGTTCAGCAGGAAGACACTGCCACAGCAGAAGTGCTGAGCGCTGCTGATACAGAAGCTATTCCGCATACAGAAGCAATGCATGCGGATAGTCCTTTGGATGCAGCTGTTGCATTTAAGGAAATCAATCAGACAGAGGAGCTTGTTTATGAGAAAAAAGCAGAGGTGGAACAGCCACTGCCATTAAATCCAAGTCTTCCACAGCTGCGTGTGATTGGTCAGTTTCATAACTGCTATATATTGGCAGAAGGGGAAAAAGGCTTGTACATTATTGACCAGCATGCAGCACAGGAACGCTACCATTATGAAATTATCAGAAAGCAGATTTTAGCCGGTAATAACGACACACAGCCGCTGTTGCTGCCGATAACAATAGAATCTACGATTTCTGCTGTTTCTCAGGCAGAGGATCTGAATGCAGTGCTGGAACAGCTCGGTATCCATCTTGAGGTTTTTGGTGATCATACCTTCGTATGTCGTCAGCTGCCATTATGGATGAAGGATGTTGAGGAAGAGGCTTTTCTCTGTGATATGATTGATCTGTGGGAAAAGGATAAGGAAATCAGCTTAGATAAGCTGCGTAAGCATGCAATCGCAACCATGGCCTGTCACAGCTCCATACGCTTTAACCGCAGCTTGACACTGGATGAAATGAAACGCGTCATTGCGGATTTGGCACATTGTGAACAGCCGTTTCATTGTCCACATGGAAGACCGACGATGATTTGTATGGAGGATAAGGCATTATTTCATGAATTTGAGCGTGGATAGGAAGTAGGCCGGAAAAAGCCTGAAATCATAAGCATTTAGTAGCCTGCAGGTCATCTTTGCTTTATTGTAAGGAACGATAGACCTTGTGCACTTAGTATTATATGAGAGAACGGAGTTAATTATGGAAAAGGTATTGGTGATTGTCGGACCCACAGGCGTAGGAAAAACAAGCCTTAGTGTGGAGCTGGCAAAAGCCTGTCATGGAGAAATCATCAGCGGTGATTCCATGCAGGTTTATAAAGAAATGAGTATCGGAACAGCAAAAATTACAGAGGAAGAAATGCAGCGCGTTCCTCATTATCTGGTTGATTACTGTTCCTTTACAGAGGAATACAATGTTAAGCTTTTTCAGGAGAAGGCCAGAGAATACATAGCGGAGATTACATCTCATGGGCATCTTCCGATTATATGCGGAGGAACAGGATTGTATATAAAGTCCTGTCTGTATGATTATCAGTTTACCGATCAGCCGCAGGATACGGAATTTATGAAATTTCTGGCAGAGCGCAGTACGGATGAATTATGGGGGATGTTATCTGTCATTGATCCAAAAGCCTGCGGAAATCTGCATCCGCATAACCGACAGAGAATCATTCGTGCGCTTGCTATGGCGCATACAGGAGAGAAAAAAAGTGAAATCGTTGAAGCGCAGGAACACCGCCCTGTTTATGATGCCTTTATCATAGGGCTTACGATGGATCGTCAGCGCTTGTATGAGAGAATCAATGCAAGAGTCGATACCATGATGGAACAGGGGCTTTTACAGGAAATAGAACAGCTGCACACCATGCAGGAGGATGTCTGGAGCCTGCAGAGCTTTCAGGGAATCGGTTATAAGGAATGGAAAGCCTATATAGAGGATAAGGAGTCTGTTACATCCTGCGTAGAAAGTATTAAGAAAAATTCACGCAATTTTGCGAAGCGTCAGTATACCTGGTTTCGGAACCAGATGCCGGTACACTGGTATGATGTCGAAGAGGAAAATTATCGCAATCAGATTTTAGAAGCTGTCAAAGCATGGATGGAGAGCTGATATGGAAACATCTTTACAGAGAATGGAGCTTCTGATTGGAGAAGATAATCTAAATATTCTAAAGCATGCCACCGTCATGATTGTGGGAATCGGAGGTGTTGGCTCCTATGCCGCGGAAGCACTGGCAAGAAGTGGTGTCGGAACCCTGATTCTCGTTGACGGTGATACGGTTGCACCAAGCAATCTGAATCGTCAGATACATGCTGTTTATGCTACCATCGGTCGCTCGAAGACAGAGGTAATGAAGGAGCGAATCGAAGGCTATCGCAGGGACTGTACGATTATCTGCAAGGATATGTTTTATAAGGAAGAGGAAAATGCAGCCCTCTTTGATACACCGGTTGATTTTGTTATCGACGCGATTGATACAATGAGCAGTAAGCTTTCTTTAATCACGTACTGTCTGCAAAACAAGATTCCTTTTATCAGTAGTATGGGGATGGCAAACCGCCTTGATCCGACAAAGGTTGCGTGCTGTGAGCTTATGAAAACAAGCTATGATCCGGTTGCGAAAATAATGCGCAATCTGATCCGAAAGCATCGTGTGAAAGGAAAGATTCCGGTTGTGTTTTCCAGTGAACAGCCCAGTGTACAAGCGAAGATTGTAAATGAAAACGGCATTACCAGAAAGCAGAAAATGCCGCCGGCCAGCTCACCGTTTGTTCCGAGTGCAGCCGGACTTGCGGCTGCATCCTATGCAATGCGCAAACTGCTTGAGAAAGGAGAACAGCATGGATAATGAAACCCTGCAGGTTATTCGTAACCGTACATCCCTGCGTACGTATGATGCAGCACCACTGCGTGAGGAGGAAGAAAACGCTATTATCGAGAGTGCTCTTCTCGCCCCTACTGCAGGAAACCAGATGCTGTATTCCATGATCATCATACGTGATCAGGAAAAGAAAAAGAAACTAAGTAAGCTTTGTGATTATCAGATGTTTATACAAGCAGCACCGCTTGTGATTGTGTTTGTCGCAGACCATCATCGCTGGTTCGATTACTATCGCATGAACGGTGTAAAGAAGTATGCGGAAAAGCACGGATTAACGTTTACACCACCTGCGGAGGGGGATTTAATGCTTGCGGTGGAGGATGCTATGGCTGCTGCACAAAACAGTGTCATTGCTGCGGAATCTATGGGAATCGGTTCGTGTTATATCGGGGACATACTGGAAAATTATGAAACGGTAAAGGAGCTGCTTCAGCTTCCCGATGAAACCTTTCCGATTGCAATGCTTTGCTACGGACGTTATAAAAGTGAGCACAAAAAGGTGTTCAGAAAACGCTTTGATAGAAGGTTTGTGGTGTTTGAGGATTCCTACCGGCAGCTGCAGAAGGAAGAGTATGAGCAGATGTTTGCAGAGCGCGCAGAACGGGAGTTTCTGACCCAGAATAAGTATGCAGCAAAAAATTATGCACAGCAGTTCTATGCAAGAAAAACAGGTGCCTCATTCAGTAAGGAAATGACAAGAAGTGTAAAAGAAGCCTTAAAGGCTTGGACAGGGGAGTAGCTTTTTTGCGAATAAGCTTTCATTAGCTGAAATGAGGAGAGATTATGAAGATAATAGATGTTGTTTACTCACCGGTTTGCGAAGCTACGGGTGCGATGATTGAAAAGTTGAAATCCTGGCTCGAAGGGACGGACGTACAAATCAATATACTGCCATATCATCACCTTACATCGGATAAAAAAAGTCAGAAAAGATGCGAAAACTGCTTTATTGACGTATACTACTGTAATAGAAAAATAGATACGGTACCCTTACACAAGGAGCAACTGTATGCAGCCCTGCAAATCGAAAGAAATGCCGAAGAGGATGCGCCGGTATTCTCAAAATGGAATGGGCTGACAGCTGAGGAGTTCAAAAATCTCTTAAATAAGGAGAAGATTTCCTTCATACCCATTACAAAAAATAATTATCTCAAAGAAATGTCGATGTGCCTTACCAATTATCCCTTTGGAAATCCTCCTGAACAATATCATGAAGGCTGTACTTCGTTAAAAGCTCAGGTATTTTCCGAGGTGTGGAAAAAGGAGGATATAGCAGGTGTCTTTGCAGTATTGGATGATAGGGTGATTGGCTTATTAGAGGTAATGCCAAGAGAAATTTTACATAAATATGGATATATGACAGGATCAACCGGTGAAGAAAGCAGCACCCTAACGATTGGCTGCTATGAGGTTGGATATGGTATTCCACGAGTGGAAATGCTGGATACATTGATGGAACATCTGGAAAAGGTATATTCGTTATTTCATCGTTCTTATATAGAGGGGATTGGTATTTATGGATGGAGAGATGGATTCAATCCTTATTGGGTATATGAGAAATACGGATACAGCAGAACGGAGAAATTATCTGAAAATACCATAGTGATGGCAAAGCGGCTTCGCTAAGGACTGTATCCATGACAGATACTATATGATAACACAGCGTTTTACTAGATGTGCAATAGGTTGTGATAGAAAAACAGATAAAGGAATCAATGTCATCAAATACATGACTTGATTCTTTTTTATGTTAAGGCTTTTTTCGCTTTGATGGAAGTCTTTTCCTCAGCAATTCACAATTCATGGCAACAACCCTTTATATGACCCTATGATAATTTAGAGACGTTACTTATTCCTATGATTATTTAGATATTCAAATACCATTACATCCATATTTACAGCATCGTCATTTTTAATTGACATTTATATAGTGGTGCGATATAGTATATATAGAGATTCGATATATCGGGATACAATATAAGAGAGGAAAGACTTATGGATGAAAAAATAAGACGTGTTTATGTTCCGATGACAGAAACTGGATTTTATATACTATTTTCTTTGCAGGAGGAACGTCATGGCTATCACGTGATTCAACATGTGAAAAAGCTTACGGAAAACGAAATCGTGATCAGTGCAGGGACCTTGTATGGAAGTCTTTCAAAAATGGAAAAGGATCAACTGATCAGGTTCACAAGAGAAGAGGAAAAAAGAAAATATTACAAAATCACAGACCTTGGCAGGGAGGTGCTGCGACTGGAGCTGGCTCGCATCAACCGCTTATATATCAACAGCAAAGGAGAATGCTATCATGGAAACAAAGAGAATATTTAGATTCTTCTCGCTTACGGAATACGGAGAAGAACAGAAGTTTTTGGAGGAGCTGCATGAAAAGGGCTGGAGGCTGAAAAGCTATACGGTATTTAAGGGGTATATTTTTGAGCGATGCATACCGGAAAAATGGATTTATCAGCTGGATTACCGTGATGAAGTTGAGGATTTGAATGCCTATATACAGCTGTTTGAGGATTGCGGCTGGGAGTATGTGATGATGTTTAATTCTTTTTACTATTTCCGCAGGAAAGAAAATAAAGAAGAGGAAACTAATTCAGAGATTTTCAGTGATCGTGAAACACGGCTGGAGTATTGTGCGTCAATTTATAAGAGAAGCATTTACCTTACTGTGTTTTGCACAATTATATTTTCTATAATCATTGTTCCAAACCTGTGGAAGGCTGTCAATATGCTTGACAGAGAGCCTTGGTTTCTAGTTGTATTCTCTTTACTTTCTTGTATGATGCTGTTTGAGCTTCTGTTTTTGATTCGATGTACAATGAAATTATATGCAGCAAAGAAGAAACAGGAAAGCGCATAGAGCAGTGAAGGCGTTTATCCTCATCTCCTTTATGTATAGGGAAAAAAGCCAGAGCTTATTCATTATGAATTTTCTCTGGCTTTATGTTGAGCTGTATTTCTTGTATATTGCAGCTCTTATTTTTCTATTGTTGCTTTGCATGAATAAAGCATTTTCTACAACTGGCTTTATGAAGGTATTTTATACATTATAATTGCGCTTACCGAAAATTACAGTACCCAGACGGATCATATTGGAACCATGCTTCAAAGCAATCGGATAATCATCACTCATTCCCATCGACAGATAGCGAATCTGTTCACTGCCATATTCACTCTGCAGTCTGTGAAAGAGGATATTCATGCGTTCAAAGCAATCCTCAATGCGATCGTTATCAGCATCGAGCGGTCCTACACACATCAGGCCCTGTACATCCAGATGCTTATACTGCATGCATTGCTTTACAAAGGCTGGGCATTCTTCCATATATACTCCTGTTTTGTTTGCTTCTCTGGAGATATTTACTTCAATCAGAACCGGCATGATTTTATCAATCTTCGCACACTGCTTTTCAATTTCCTCTGCCAGACGCAAGCTATCAAGACTTTGAATCATATCAGCTAGTGGTACAACATCCTTTACTTTATTGCGCTGTAAATGACCAATCATATGCCACTGATAACGTTCATCATATTTTTCTTTTAATTCCTGTACCTTGTTTTCACCGAACACCTGGCAACCACAGGTATAGGCTTCGTCCACTTCCTCCTTGGTATGTGTTTTACTGACCGCAATCAGCGTAACATGATCCGGAAGCTGTTTCTGTATTTCCTGAAGTTTCTTTTTATCCATTTTGCATCACCTGTATCATATTATAGCACTATTTTGTATAGATACGTAAAGAATCTATAGCATATGATGGAAATTAAAATTTCAATTTATGAAAGCAGTTATTTTATATGGTATACTGCATTTCCTTATAAAAGTGACATGCTTTCCGTATAATACGGTTATTTCATATTTTATGCTAGCGAAATCAAAAACTGTTTTATGAGCGTGCAGACAAAAATAAGCGCTGAACAGCAGAAAACAGAAAAGACAGAATCCATTGACTCTGTCCATCTGGCAGGTATGCTGCCTGTATGTTGAAGGGAATGAATGAAGTTCCCTATCACTATCTTATGCAGAGATTGGTGGTTTATACGAAAATTCTGTTCAATTAAAAAAAATGAGATAGCAGATGTGCATCGGATACTATATTATTTTTATATGCGCACTCTGGTCTGTTTCCATGATTAGCCGCTGAAAAAAGTCTGTACATAGATATCTGTACAGATGGCAAAGATATACAACAGCAGAAACGATCGACTTATAGTAATCATATAAAGACTTGTCAATCAGGAAAATCGAAATATAAGTAAATCTGAAGGCTTATGGCTCTGTATGAATTCATAAATCGGTCTGAGTGGATATTTTTGTAGTGAAATACATACACAATACAGTAAATAGCTTGTGAAATCTCTTTGTAGTGCAATAGCTGATTATGCTATAATGATAGGGTCTAGTTAAAGGAGTGTCAGGCTATGAACAAGGGATTGTTTATTACATTTGAAGGAAATGACGGGAGCGGTAAAACCACCATCAGCATGCTTGCATATGAAAAGCTGAAAGCGATGGGGTATCCTGTACTATATACAAGAGAACCGGGAGGAATTGATATCGCGGAACAAATCCGCAGTGTCATACTGGAACCGGCCAATACGGCAATGGATGCGCGCTGCGAGGCATTGCTGTATGCCGCAAGCCGCCGTCAGCATCTTATAGAAAAGGTACTGCCTGCGCTGAAGGAAGGAAAGATTGTTCTCTGCGACCGTTTCGTGGACAGCTCTTTGGTGTATCAGGGAATTGCCAGAGGAATTGGTATTGAGGAGGTCTTTGCTATCAATCAGTTTGCAATCGAAGGGCATATGCCGGATGCCACGGTATTTCTTTCTGTTGATTTTGAAACAGGACTGTTCCGTGTCACAAGCCGCGGCAATAAAGATCGACTGGACAATGAAAGTATGGAGTTCCATAAGCTGGTTGCTCAGGGCTATGAGCTGATTAAAGAAAAATTTAAAGAGCGTATGCATATTGTGGATGCCAATCCGGATGTGGACACCGTTTTGAATAATACAGTAGCCTGTCTTATGGAGATTATAGAAAACCATGTTTAAAGATATTCTAAGAGAACAGCAGCCGGTGGTATATCACACCTTACGAAATGCGCTGGAGCATAACCGTCTTGCACATGCCTATATGTTCAGCGGTCCCAGCGGTACACCCAAAAAAGAAACAGCTTACCTGCTGGCCCAGAGTCTGGTATGCAAGGAATCAGGGTTTGCCTGCGAGGTATGTGATACCTGCGAGCGTGTTGCACACAACGAATATGCCGATATGATATATCTGGATGGAACAAGTGTTTCCATTAAGAAGGATGATATCCTGAAGCTGCAGCATGCATTCGCAAAAACCGGTCTTGAGAAAACCGGAAAGAAAATATATGTACTGGATCATGCGGAAAATGCGACACCGGATGCATTGAATTCTCTGTTGAAGTTTCTGGAGGAACCAGGCAGTGATATGATTGCGATTTTGATAGTGGAGCAGCTGGACAGAGTCCTTCCAACCATTATATCCCGCTGTCAGAATATCCCCTTTACGCCATTGCGCGCATCACAGTGCTATGCGGCTGTACAGGAGGAGCTGGAGGTGCTGGATGCCTATCTGCTAAGCAGCATGATCCGGCAGAAGTCAGAAATTCTGGAAGCAGCGGAAAGTGAAGATTATCAGCATGCCCGCTTTCTGATGAAGGGAATGCTGGAGCGTTATCTTTCCTCCCCCTACGATGCTTTGCTGTTTCTGCAGGTGGAAGGCTTTCCCGCAAAGCAGAAAAAGTATGGAAAGCAGGCGATGGTGTATCTGCTTGATATGCTTTCTATATTTTTCCGTGACTGTCTGCGCGGCAGCAGCCGGCAATCGGATACCTGGTATCAGAATATGTTGAAGGAATATCAGAAAAAGAATATGGATATGGTAGCAATTCTGCAAATTCTCATGCAGACCAAAGATACATTATTGCGTTCGGTCAACCTGCAGCTGCTCGTTGATCAGATGCTGTACAGAATGAAAGAGGTGACAACATGAATCAAGCGGAAGAAAAAAACGGGATTTCAAAAGGAAATCCGAATCAGAAGCAGGATAAAAGAAAGCATCACGACAGAGGCTTTGATCAGAAACGGGATATGAAGCATCATTCAAAGCACGATGGGAAACCCAATATGAAGCCGGAAGCAAAAGATACGCGACAGGAAGTAAAGAAGGAATTGAAGCAGGAACAAAGGCCTGTACAAAAGCCTGAGCATAAAAAGCCAAATCACAATGAACGCAAGCCGGAGGGCAGAGTTTATAAATACATCGCATTTGTATCCTTCAAGGATTCCAAAAAAATCTATACCTTTGGTACGGATGTGGATGAGTATCGGGTTGGCGATGATGTGGTTGTCGAAACGATTCGTGGTCTGGAGCTAGGAAAAATTGTTAAGGAAACAGAAACCTTTTTATCCAACGGTATGGAAATTAAGCCAATTACCCGCAAAGCAACGGAGCGGGATTTAAAGCAGGCACAGGAGAATGTAGAAAAAGCCGCTAAGGCTATGGAAATCTGTGCAGAATGTATCCGTAAGCTCGGATTGGATATGAATCTGATTGAGGCGGAATATACGCTGGATTGCAGTAAAATCATCTTTGTTTATGTTGCAGATGAGCGTGTGGATTTCCGTGAGCTTCTCAAGGAGCTGGCAAGTATTTTTAAATGCCGCATTGAGCTTCGTCAAATCGGTCCCCGTAATAAATCAAAAATCATTGGCGGTCTGGGTACCTGCGGAATGGAAACGTGCTGTTCCAGATTTATGAATGACTTTGATGTTGTATCCATCAATATGGCAAAGAATCAGCTGCTGGCATTGAATATTCAAAAGCTGAGCGGACAGTGTGGTAAGCTGATGTGCTGTCTGAAATTTGAAGACAGTCAGTATAAGCGACTGCGTGAGGGTCTGCCGAAAATGAATTCCCAGATTGAATACAAGGGCAGCCGGTACCGCATTACCAGTATGAATGTACTGCTTCAGCAGGTGAAGATTGAAAATAAAGAGGATGTACAGTTTTTATCCTTTAAGGAATTGTGGCCGGATATAGATTTCTCTGATCGGTAGGTGAATAAAATGAATCGACAAAAGAGCTTTGAAAACGATAAAGCAACTCTGTATGTAGTAGCGACGCCAATCGGAAATCTGCAGGAAATGACGCCAAGAGCATTGACAATACTGGAGTCTGTCGATGTAATTGCAGCGGAGGATACCAGAAATACACTGAAGCTGCTGACTCATTTCGGTATTCATACCAGACTGATTTCCCATCATCAGCATAATGAGGCTCAAAGTGCAAACGGTCTTTTGGAGCTGCTGCGGCAGGGACAGGACATCGCTCTTGTGAGTGATGCCGGCTATCCTTTGATCAGTGATCCGGGCTGTGTTGTAACACAGAAGGTGATTGAGGAAGGCTTTAATGTCGTGCCGATATCCGGAAGCAATGCGATGCTGAATGCTCTGGTATCCAGCGGTATGGACACCCGACATTTTCTATTCTACGGCTTTTTGAAGTCCGGTGAAAAGGAACGGATTCGCGAATTGTACGAATTGAAATATTATCCGTTTACCATGGTCTTTTATGAAGCACCGCATCGTGTGAAAAAGATGCTTGCTTCCTGTCTTGAGGTGCTGGGCAACCGCAATATCTGTCTGGCACGTGAGCTTACGAAAAAGCATGAGGAATTTTTAAGAGGCACCATCGAGGAAATTATGGAGATTACAGATGAGCTCAAGGGTGAAATGGTGATCGTTATGGAGGGTTCCAGAGAAGCCAGAGATCCGGGAGAAGTTTCTGCTATGCCGCTTGTTCATGAACAGATTAATTCCTATATCGAAGAAGGTCTGACGACCAATGAGGCTATTAAGCGTGTCGCAAGAGAGCGCGGACTTAGCAAGAATGAAATTTATAAGCAATACCACGGTTTATGTTGAAAAGAGTCTGAGCACGACTCTTTTTTTAAAAGGAGATGTCATAATGAAGCTTACACAGAAGCCTTGCCTGTATGCAGACATGCTGCAATGTAGAAATGCAGGTGGTAAGGTATTATATGAAACAGAAACTGCACTGCTTCTACAGGGAAGAATTTCAAAGATTCTATATAGCGCCGCAGCAGATGAGCAGGCAGGTAAAGAAATCGTAGAGCATCTACCAAAGCAGTTTCCTATATTGGTTGCTCATGATACCTATACGGACCCATGGCTGAAATCAATGCGAAGACTGCACTGCGAGCTGGAGTGTGTTCATTGTGTTTATGTAAAGGCTGAGCCCCCTGCTGTAGCTCTGCCGGAAGGCTTCGCGATAAAGCGACTGGATGCATCGCATACACAGAATATTATTGCATTGTATCGGCATTCTATGGAATCTCTGGCAAATGAACAGTATATCGGAGAATGTCTAAAGGATGGAATGTATGGGGCTTTTTATGGGAATGAGCTGTGCGGATGTATCGGTGTTCATGAGCAGGAGAGTATAGGTATTCTGGAGGTTCACCCCAAATGGCGAAGAAAAGGGCTTGCTGTGGCTCTGGAGCAGGTGATGATCGGTAAACAGCTGGAGCGTGGCAGATTGCCCTATGGAGAAATTGTAAAGGATAATATTGCCAGTATCCAGCTTCAGAAAAAAGCAGGAATGATTACCGACGAAAGGATTACCTACTGGTATTTTCCCTGAATATTCATAAAATCATCACATAAGGGTATGTGTTTCAAGTTATAATACAGGTAGAGGTGATAACATGAGCAGGCTGTTGGTTGTAGACGATGAGGAACGAATCAGAAGCATGATTCGTAAGTACGGTGAATTCGAGGGACATGAAATCGAAGAAGCAGTGGATGGCATGGACGCTATTGAAAAATGTAAGCGGGCGGATTATGATTTGATCATAATGGATATCATGATGCCGAATCTGGATGGTTTTTCTGCTGTAAAGGAAATCCGTAAGGAGGTACAGACCCCTGTTATAATGCTTTCCGCAAGAGGAGAGGAGTATGACAGAATTCATGGCTTTGAAATCGGTATCGATGACTATGTTGTGAAGCCGTTTTCTCCAAAGGAGCTGATGATGCGCGTCAGTGCCATTTTAAAACGGTATCATGGAGATGTAAATGCGAAGAAAAAGGATATCTATACCTATGAGGGTCTGAAAATAGATTTTACAGCGCGCAAGGTCTTCATTGATGATAAAGAGCAGGAGATGTCACCGAAGGAATACGTTCTATTATTTTATCTGGTACGCAATGAGGGAATCGCATTGACAAGAGAGCAGCTGATTCATGATGTATGGGGGTATGACTTCTATGGGGATGACAGGACGCTGGATACGCATATTAAGCTGCTGAGAAAAAGTCTGCAGGACTACAGCCGTTTGATTATTACGCTGCGCGGAGTAGGCTATCGCTTTGAAACAGAAAAATAAGCAAATGGCAGGCGTTCACCATAAAGAGCGTAAACCAATCAGCGTCAAGTGGAAGATTTTTGTAACACTGGTGTTCTTTATTGTCATTATCATTGCGGTACTCTGGTTTTTTCAGGTATTTTTTCTGGAAAATTTCTATATGTTTATCAAATCCAATTCCGTGAAAAGGGCTGCCAACGAAGTAAATGAAGTCATTACGCAGAAGTTGGACGGCTCGCTGGATACGGATACCTATAAAACGAAAATTTCAAACATTTCCCGCAACGGGGACTTCTGTGTCATTGTCTATGATGAGGATACAAGCAAGGATCCCATCATGGGAAATGAAAGCGACGGCAAATGTATGCTCAGCAAGTCTACCAGCTATGCAGCTCATGCAGATGTAATCGATGAACTGAAGAGGGAAGCTCTGTCGAAGAAGGATGGAATTGCTTCCAGATTGATCGAGGATACTGCCAAGGTGGAGGTACCCTTTGAATCCTTCCGTTTTTCTTTGACAAAGGAAGGACTCATGATACCGCGTCCGGAGGCATTTCCTTCCCGGCTTTCATCGGATATCAAAGATGGCGGCAGGAATAAACAGAATATGAAAATTTCCAAGGGTGTGCAGAATATGACCTACATCAGTGTGGTTACGGGAAGTAATTCACATATGAAAATCAGTGTGATCAATGCACAGCTGACACCGGTATATGCAACGATTGAAACGATCAAAACACAGTTTATCATCATTGCGGCAATATTGACTGTCGTTGCACTCCTGCTTGCCTTTTATCTTTCAAGAAAGATAGCACGCCCGATCATATCCATAAACAATGGAGCGAAAACACTTGCGACAGGACAGTATGATGTTGCCTTCAGCGGGAAGGGGTATCTGGAAATCGAGGAACTGAGCAATACGCTGAATTATGCTTCCAGAGAGCTTAGCAAGGTGGAGAATCTGCGACGCGAGCTGATTGCGAATATGAGTCATGACCTGCGAACACCGCTGACGATGATTAGCGGATACGGCGAGGTTATGCGGGATATTCCCGGCGAAAATACACCGGAGAATGTACAAATCATCATCGATGAAACAAAACGTCTGACCAATCTGGTAAACGATATGCTGGATCTTTCCAAGCTGCAGGCAGGTGTACAGGAGCTGCATGCAGTTTCTATGAATCTGACGGAGGAGATACGCAGCATCATCCAACGCTATGAAACTCTTCTAAAGCAGGATGAGTATGATATTCGCTTTGAGTATCAGGAAGATGTCATGGTTCAGGGAGACGTAATCAAACTTGATCAGGTTATTTATAATCTGATCAACAATGCCATCAATTACAGCGGAGAGGATCATCAGGTTATCGTACGGCAGCTGCTCGAGCAGGGAAGGGTACGCATAGAAATCATTGATCACGGTCCGGGTATCGAACAGGATAAGCTTCCGTATATCTGGGAACGCTATTACAAGGTGGATAAGACACATGTACGCTCCCGCGTTGGCAGCGGTCTGGGATTGAGCATTGTCAAGGCTGTTCTGGAGCTTCATAAGGCTGAATACGGCGTGCAAAGTGAAGAAGGAACAGGAAGTACCTTCTGGTTCTCACTGCCTTACAGCAAAAGCGAAACGACGGATTGAATGCTATTATGTGTATAACATTTCTAAGGAAGGGCTGCTATTCTACCTGCTTCAACATCATGCCGCATACAAAAGCACATAGGACATACGCGAATACAGCAGGTATGGAAGTACAAGGCTGGAATACATGTTACATAATAATCACAAGCAGTTTTCATATAATATAAAAATATCTGTTGATTCGCATATCACAGATATTTTTATTTAACTTCACGTAAATGGACGAAAGACAGCAAGAAAAATGCTTTCACTTTTTCATGTAAATAAAAAAAAGCATTTACAGTCCCACAAACACTGAAATTGAGGTATAATAAATGACAGAGCAAATAGAGATGAAGGTTCATCTACAACATAAACAATCTGAATACACGTAAATGCCGCGTGTATTTTCTATTGTCGTTGTTCTAGGTTAAGGAGGATTCTATGATCACTAGCATTAAGAAAAGGGACGGACGTGAAATACATTTCTCTCCGGAAAAAATCACAAGAGCTATTTTCCTTGCGGCAAGCAGAGTAGCACAGGAGGAAGGCAGCAAAGCAGATTATGAAACAGCGGAAATACTGACGGAGAAAGTCGTAAATCTTCTGAATAATACATACCAGGGTACAACACCAACCGTGGAAAATGTGCAGGATGCAGTTATCAAGGTATTGATTGAAACCGGTCATGCCAGAACCAGTGAAGCATATATTCTGTATCGTGCAGAGCGTACAAGAATCCGCAGCATGAAAACAAGACTGATGAAATCCATTGAGGAAATCACATTTGCGGATAGCAATGATGCGGATATCAAACGTGAAAACGCCAATATCGACGGAAATACGGCAATGGGTACCATGCTGCAGTATGGTAGTGCTGTATCTAAGGAATTCTGTATGAGTCAGCTGATGAATCCACAGCACGCAGCTCTTCATGAAAACGGAGATATTCATATTCATGATATGGATTTCATGAATATGGGAACGCTGACCTGCTGTCAGATTGATTTGGAGAAGTTGTTTGACGGTGGTTTTTCAACCGGTCACGGACATTTGCGTGAACCGCAGGATATCACCAGCTATGCAGCACTTGCAGCAATCGCAATTCAAAGTAACCAGAATGATCAGCATGGCGGACAAAGTATCCCTGCCTTTGATTTCTATCTGGCAAAGGGTGTTGCAAAGACCTTCCGCAAGGAATACATCAGCAATCTGAACAAAGCGCTTGAGCTGTTTATCAATCTGGATGCCGATGTGAGGGATGCTTTCAAGGCAGTTGAAAAGGAATCAGGAAAAACTGCTGCTATGATCATGGATGATAACTTCCTGAACAGTCTGAATATCATGCTGAAGGAAACCTTCGGACTCGGTGATGAACAGATCGAGCTGATCAATAAATTCGCTTATAAAGAGGCAAACGTTGCCACAAGAAGAAAAACCTATCAGGCGATGGAAGCCTTTGTACATAATCTGAATACGATGCATTCACGTGCCGGTGCACAGGTGCCATTTTCCAGTATCAACTTCGGAACGGATATGACCCCGGAGGGAAGACTGATCAGTGAAAACTTAATGCTGGCACAGGAAGCAGGTTTGGGAAATGGAGAAACACCGATATTCCCGATTCTGATTTTCAAGGTTAAGGAAGGCATCAATTATAATCCGCAGGACCCTAACTACGATTTGTTTAAGCTGGCGATGCGTGTGTCTGCGAAACGTCTGTTTCCAAATTTCAGCTTCATGGATGCACCATTCAACAAGCAGTATTACAAGGAAGGACATCCGGAAACAGAAACAACCTATATGGGATGCCGTACGCGCGTTATGGGAAATATCAACGGTCCGGAAATCGCGACAGGAAGAGGAAACAACTCCTTTACCTCTATCAACCTGCCACGTCTCGGTATCAAGCACGGTGTTGCTGTAAACGGTGATTTCAATGAGGCTGCTTTCTTCAATGAGCTGGATGAGAAAATGGAAATCGTTATCCAGCAGCTGCTGGAGCGTCTGGAAATCCAGGGTAGAAAGAAAGTGAAAAACTTTCCGTTCCTGATGGGACAGGGTGTCTGGATCGGCAGTGAGAATCTGAGCTGGGAGGACACGCTGGAGGAAATCATCAAGCAGGGAACACTGACCATTGGATTCATCGGTCTGGCAGAATGCTTAAAGGCTCTGATCGGAGAACATCACGGGGAAAGTGAAGAAGCTCAGAAGCTCGGTCTGAAAATCGTTGGACATATGCGTGAAATCTGTGATGAAGCTACGGAAAAATACGGTCTGAACTTCTCTCTGATTGCAACGCCTGCAGAAGGTCTGTCCGGAAGATTTACACGAATTGATAAGAAAATCTATGGTATTATTCCGGGGGTTACAGATCGTGATTATTATACAAACTCCTTTCATGTACCGGTATATTATCACATAACTGCATTTAAGAAGATTCAAAAAGAAGCTCCTTATCATGAATTCACAAACGGAGGACACATTTCCTATGTGGAAGTAGATGGTGATCCGACAAACAATCTGGAAGCCTTTGAATCCATCGTTCGCTGTATGAAGGATGCGGGAATCGGTTACGGAAGCATCAACCATCCGGTAGACCGTGATCCATGCTGTGGCTACAGCGGTGTAATTGAAGGACATGTTTGTCCAAAATGCGGCAGAGATGAACGCGAGGAAGAATATAAATTTGAAAAAATACGTCGTATTACCGGATATCTGGTAGGTACGGTGGACCGTTTCAATGATGCAAAGGCATCAGAAGAACGGGATCGTGTAAAGCATGGATAAGAAAACCATCCGACTGGCTTCTCCTATGCAGGAGGACAGCTTTGTAGATGGTCCCGGTGTTCGTATGGTCATCTGGACGCAGGGGTGCAGACATCATTGTTTCAACTGTCACAATCCGCAGACCTGGGATACGGAAGGCGGTACGCTGTTTCCTGTGGATCAGCTGCAGCAGCAGATTCGTGACGCACAGCTGCAAAGCGGCTTGACACTTTCAGGAGGAGAACCGTTTCTGCAGGTGGAGCCGTTGCTGGATATTGTAAAAACAGCAAAGGAAAAACAGCTGAATATCTGGGCATACAGTGGCTTCACCTATGAGGAGCTTCTTGCAGATGAAGATAAGAAAAGACTGCTTGTAGAGCTTGATGTGCTGGTTGACGGTAAGTTTTTGAATGATTTAAAGGATTATCGTCTTGTCTTTAAGGGAAGCCGAAATCAGAGAATCATCGATGTACAAAAATCACTGCAAAGCGGCAGTGTCATCCTGTCAGAAAAGGATGAACAGAATCAGAAGCTGAAGGAAGAGGATATGGTCAATGCGTAATCGTATCCTTTTTTATTCCTCTATACTATAGTAAAAATGAACAGCTAAATTTGATAGCTCCTTTCTACTACAACTATCAGTATGGAAACAGGAAAGCTATTAGAAGAGTTGTATCTTGATTATAAGTACAGGAGGGTATCACGTAAATTGGATGTATTCTATAGTAATTAAACTATAGATTTTTCTTATCATAAGCTATCATTTACATGAGCAGATTGCAAAACAAATCATGACGAAATAGTTTAAAAGGAAGGGTGTAAACAGATTTTTTGGGAATTCTACTACTGGTTGAGAATAATACAACGTTTGGTTGTGACATTCAACCAGCCCTATCTTCCTTTAGGGAGTGTTAATTTCTATAATAAGAGTGTAAAGAAAGGCGGAACGCTATATGAAAACATTAGGTACAAAAATAAGTGAATTGAGGAAAACGAGAGGTATGACACAGGATGAGCTTGCGGAAAAAATGGGAGTATCACCTCAGGCTGTATCAAAATGGGAGAATGATCTTTCCATGCCGGATCTTCCAATCTTGATAGAGCTATCAGATTTCTTCCACATTTCACTGGATGATCTTCTAAAGGAGAAGGAGCCGACAGTCGAGCTGATTCCGAAAGAAAAACGCAAGGATATCGAACAGATGTTTCTGAGAATATATGTGGATTCAGAAAACGGAGACAGAGTACGTGTCAACCTGCCGCTGGCTCTGGTAAAAATGGCAAGAGATATGGGGCTGGACATCCCGCAGATGACAGACAATCCAATGATGCAGAAAATTGATCTGGGGATGATTATGCAGCTGATAGAGAGTGGTGTAATCGGAAAGCTTGTAGAAGTCGATTCTGCGAATGGGGATCATGTCGAAGTGATTGTTGAATAACATGAAAATCAGAATACGTGCAGACTCCTGCCGCTTACATTTGCGTATCCCTGATACACTGCTTTACAATACACTCACCTGTACAGTTATTGAGAAGACGATGCAGGAGAATACAGACATAGCATGGTCTATGGATAAAGAAACCGCCAAGGAGGTTATGAGACTTCTAAAGCATTTCAGTAAGGAATACAAGGGATTGACCATTGTTGATGTAGAAACGGCAGACGGGCAAGTTGTACAGATAACATTGTGAACTACCGCCAGCTATAGAGCAAGGGGTTTCTAATGAATGCCTACTTTTTAAATAAAGGAATCGTTACGATTGACGATCCCTTTTATTTTCTTTTGTTTATGCGTTTTTTATATAAAAGGAACCATCCAACGAGAAAAAGGAACAGGTATCTGCATCCTGTTCCTGATATTTACAAAGCTTTATGTTTCTTTTAAGGGAAATGTTGAAAGTACCCTACCTTCAGCCGATACTGCATTCCTTTAGCAGATTTAGACAGCAGCTTTGATTGACTGCCTGTAGAAGCTCATTTGTAAATCCCGTATTCATCAGCTTCCTTGCCAGATTAGAAAGAATTCTAAGATGCTCATTCCCACTGTTTTCCTTGCGTACAGCTATCCCGAATACCATCTGAACCTGATCATCATCCCATTGAACCGGATTTTGAAGACGAAGAAAGACCAGAGACGTATGTTTAACGCCCAGTGACAATGCATGCGGTATAGCAATGCTGGAGCCCATAGCTGTAGATATTTCATCCTCTCGTGTATAAACATCACGAATGTATTGCTGCTTATCACACAGCCGCTGATTATTCTCCAGTGTATCCGCAATGCAGGATATAATATCATCCTTAGACTGCAGATTCATATCAAGGAGAATCAGATTCTCATTGATCAACTCCATGTCTTACTCCTGATCCGGTTCATTTCTGATGAAGAGATAAATCATACAGACTGCGACAGCTGTTCCTGCCGCAAAGGATAACAGATACAACGGGATATTGCTGACAAGAAGCAATGTTTCCAGACCACCAATTGGTGCAGAAAGTGTAATTCCAAACATGGCTACCAGAGCTCCCGTTACTGCTGCACCAACACATAAGGAAGGAAGAATTTTCTTAGGCCGGTCTGCTACAAAGGGAATGGCTCCTTCTACAAAGAAACTGAGTCCCATGATATATGCGGCGATTTTTGCCCCTCGCAAATTTTCACTGAACTTTTTAGGAAACAGGGTGCAGGCGACAGCACAGCTTGTCGCAATGACCATTGCACTGCAGCCACAGGAAGCCATGACAACCGATGGAACTGTTCCTCCATCTGCTGCTGTCAGTGTTGCAACAGAGAATAAATATGCAGTTTTGTTGATGGGACCGCCCAGATCAAGTGCCAGCATAGCACCGATTACTGCCCCGAGCAGTGCAGCATTCGTACCACTGAGACTGGAAAGGAAATCTGTCAGTGCATTACTGACTGGGGCAACGACGGAATTGATTGCCAGCATGGCAAGACTTGTTAATGCAAGACCCAGTATTGGGAATATCAGCAGTGTTTTTATTCCTTCCAGAGATCGGGGAATCCCGGCAGTCATTTTTTTCAAACCGAGAATAATATAACCGGCTGCGAAGCCACCGATGACTGCGCCAAGAAAACTGGAGCCTCCGTTTGCTGCCAATGCACCGGCAACCATACCGGTCAGAAGCCCCGGACGGTCAGCTATGGAATAAGCAATATAAGCTCCCATAATTGGAAACATATATCCCATTGCCAATCCGCCAATCTGATTTAGCCAGGAAACGAAAACATTGGATGATCCGAAGGTTGCCGTGTTGGCATTCTGAAAATCAAACAGATATGCACATGCCAGCATAATTCCACCACCTACAACAAATGGCAGGAAGTAAGAAACACCGGACATCAGATGATTATAGCTTTTTTTCCAATTCATAATTTTCTCCTCTTTCTCATTTAATATTCTTTTAATGAATCATTCAATTTTTCATATACACTTTCTACTTTTCTTACGGCATCTGTCACAGAAACCTCCAGGAGCTTTTTCCCTCTGAATCGCTCCATTTCCACACGGGTATCTGCCGCAATGATCACATAGTCTGCTTCCTTGATATCTTCCTCACTCAATCGGTTCTCTACCCCTCCGGAACCATTTGTTTCAATTTTTACCTGAAAGCCCAGCTTTTTTCCCTGCCGTTCCAGATTCTCGGCGGCCATATACGTGTGGGCAATTCCTGCCGGGCAGGCACATACTCCAATAATGCGTTTCATAAACAAATCCTCCTTTATTTTCTTTCTATCTGTATCATTCTGAGCTCTCCCTTACGCAGAGGTTCCAGCTCATTGGATAGTGGTTTGTGTATTGCATGATCCAGTGTAGTCTGTGTGAATACAAGTGGTTCATCACTATGTATTATACCGCAGGATACCGGCTCTATTTCATTGTTATACAGGCGAAGAAGCCAGTGATCTTTTTCCTTGACCAGGGAACCGAAGCAGCCCTGAAGCTCATCCATATTCAGAAAGCTCCAGGAATCCGGAAGCCTATGCTCTAGTGGATTGGTAGGAAAATAGGATATTGGATGTACTGATTTATCAAAATGCTGTCCTTCAAAACAGATTTGCGGGCAGGCATAGTGAATGTAATCCTGGCATATACGATTACCGTCATAGCTTTCATACCACGTCAAAGCCAGATCAAAACTGTTTTCCTTCAGCATCTGACATTTCGGTGTTTGAAAGATCATGTAGTCCAAACCGCTGGGTCTACCCGGACGACGATGCAGATCCGGATATCCCATAGCACCGTATGACCGGAATAATACGACTGCGATGTCCTTTTTTCCTTCGTCTATCAATTCATATTCCTTACTGCTTTTCGTCATAACACTCATGACTTCATCATCTTCTACAGATACATGATTTAATAAGGGCCATGTCGGACTAGGCTCTTCAAACCAGCCATCCGCTTTCCAGGTATGTAAAGCTGCCGGGGCGCTTTCGCGTTTTATGTAGCTGTATTGTGTTCCTGCAAGTGAGTAAGAGTGCGGTGCTTTTCCGGTGAAAACCAGCCGTACACGATGATCTACTGCGGAATTATCTATGGTTCCTGAAACACGGATAGTAGCCGTATCGATCAGCTCAAGCTTGATTTTATAATGCATACCGGAAGTTAGGATTCTATCTTTTCTATTTTTTAGATTTTGGGGTATCTCCATAGTACCTGTCAAGGTCATGCAGCTGTAGGTCATGTTTTGTACGCAGGAAACTTCTGCATATTCAAACGCATCCGTAAGAATCCAGTCATATTCTGGAGGAGAATAATCAAAGCTGTCTCCTTCATCACCCGACTCCTCCAGATAGATAGCTCTACGATGTTCCTTATTACTCCAATAATCAAAGACATGTACACCCTCTGCATCCTTATGGATACGGAATCGGGTATTTTCAATAAATGGAACCTGCGCCAGTTCATAACAGGCAGATGGCTGATCAATATCCTGAACATATAGTGTTTGATAGGAAAACCCCTTCATATCATCAATCTGCAATATAATTTCAGTTTCATAATAATAGCCCTTAGGATCCATATTTCGGATATCCTTTCGTAAAACACCACAATTCTTTTTTACTGTCGCTATATGTGTATACGGCAGTTCTTTTCCATCCTGTAGAATTCGGAAGTCAGGCTTACCTGTCTGTACGGTTGTATGTACGGTCTGTGTTCTTGTATAGGGGAGTGTGTTGCATACAAGCAGTGGATAGCCCTCCTCTGTCCTTTGTAGGGACAGGGATAATAGCTTCATTAGATATATCGTATTGGAAGTGATCAAATTGTAGGCATTCTGTGTTTCCTGCTGAATATAATCATTCGTTTCATCCGTCAGTGTCGCAGAGGAATGTGTCTGACAGCGCAACAGTCGATTCCATATCTCATCAATGAGACCATGGTCATACGGTATCCCCTGTGCATCAAGCATTGCCATCAGCGGCTGAAGACCATAAGTGATTTTCCGCTCACAGGCATCCTGCAATGCTTTGATATCGGAGCGCGCTGAAAAAATGGAGCGATGCACACGATGATACTGCGTTGAAAATAATTCATGCTCATGGCATTTTAAATTCTGACCATGCTCTCTTACATGATTACAAAACTCCTGCCAAGTTGTTGATACAAATTCAATATCTGTTTGCTGTGCGTTATAGTCCGCAATCCGTTTGGGTATATCCAACATCGCCGGATTTTGATCAAAGCCCAGCGGAAATACAAATTCCTGATCAAGAGTAGAGTAGGATAAGAGCCGCTCAATCAAATGCTGTACACTGATTTTGTTGTAATCAAGAGCAGACTCATCGAATAATGTGCCGTTGCGGAATGCGTAGCAGCCATATCCGTAGCCTGCAATCATCGTGCATACCAGCAGCTCACTGCCATCATTTGATTTCATATAAAATTCACTGCCAAGGTTGTAATCATCTCCTACACCGCGCGTTATAACAAAATCCTCTATTCCAAACTGATGAAATATCTTGGGAAAATCCCAGGAATGACCAAAGGAATCTGGCAGATAGGCTACTCTGGAGATATGACCGAGATCTTTTGCCGACTGAATGCCAAGTCGCAGATTATTGATTACTGATTCACCATTGCAGATAAAGCAGTCAAGCTGTGAGTGAAAAGGGCCAATCATCAGCTTTTTTTCCTTAACCAGAGATCGTATGTATGCCTCGTCCTCCGGGTGAAGCTTTCTGTATTCATCAATCGGGGCACTTTGTCCGTCAAAGAAGAAATCCGTTATTCTTCCGCTACGAAAGCCTTCCAGCATCTCCTTGATATTATAGCACAGCTGAACGGTTGCATCCTGTGCTGTGAAATACCAGATCAGATCCCAATGTGTATGATGAATACAATGTGCTGTTTTCTTCATTGCTGTTCCTCCTTGCATCTCTACTATATCAACTGGTATCTTCAACATTCAACAGAGAAAGTCATTACCTTTTTTCAACATTCGCAGGAATTCCTGCAATTTTTTCCAGACAGCTATATTTGGAAACTATGATATAATTTCTATGGAAGAAAGCTAAAACCAGGTGCTGTTATTTACTGACTGACAGCACTCACCTCCGTATGTGCTCCTTGCAGGGATTGCAGGATATTTGAAATATACAAAGCCTGTATCATTATTACAAGGATTACAAATAACCTGCGTGCTGCCGGCTCCTGGCGTATTATCAATGGGTGATAACATATAGAGAAAGACAGTGAACTGGAGGCTTATCATGAAAAAAACACAAAGGTGGATGGAACTTTTGAGTATCCTATTAGAAGAACAGAAATTTCTAACTGTAGCAGAGCTTGCCAAACAGGTTTCGGTATCTCCGCGCACGATACACAGTGACCTTCAGGACATGAATTTTCTGCCGCTTCTTCATGGAGCCTCGCTGATAAAAAAACCGAATATCGGCATATGTCTTCACTGCACACAAAAACAGAGAGAGGCGATTTATCGACAGCTGCAATTAAATCGCTTTGAAGCCTCTGCACCATTGGAAAAGGGAAGTGATTTACATACTGTTTTGCATATGCTTTTAACTTATAGAAATGCAATTCGTATGGAGGAAATTGCGGATGCGATATATCGTTCAAAATCATCACTCATGCCTGTTTTAGAAGAAGTAGAACAGATTGCAGAGAAATATGATTGTAAGCTTCAAAAGCGAGCAAGCTTTGGATTATCACTGGAGGGACCGGAGGAGCAAATCCGAAATCTTTTTTATCGTTATGTGGAAACCCTGCCGATTCAGGAATATCAGCACAATGATCTGGATGTTCGACTTCCGGATGAAGTATATCAGAAAATGAAAGCTATATTTGATGCACAGATGATTCGTATGATAATTCCGATTGTCAAATCATCGGAAATCAATCTAAATACCCATTACTGTGATTATGATTTCGGTATGCTTATTCTCAAATGCTGTATATTGCTGACACGCTGTCGCATTGATAGGTCTGTACAAAAACAGACAACCATCAGCACGGATCTACAGGAATACTATGTAGCAACGATCATGAAACTGAAATTGGAGCAGGCCTTTCATGTATCTCTTCCCGAGGAGGAAATATATTATCTGGAACGAGTGATACTTTCAACCCGTAAGCAGCAAAATCAGGAACAGTTTCAGGATTTGGATAATGTCATGCTGGAAAAATTTATATATTTGGTCTCAGAACGTCTGAATGTCGACCTGTCGGAGGATAAACAGCTCAAACAAAATCTTTGCAACCATATGAAGCCAGCTATACGGAGAATGAAGTATGGTATTTCTAGTGAGAATCCTCTGCTGGAAGCAATCAAAACGAAGTATACAGAGGTCTATGTAGCGATTATGACAACGATTGACAAAATTGAAGAGAAGGAGCACATTTATTTCGATGCCAATGAGCTTGGATTTATCTGTCTTCATATTGTCGGAGCCTTGAATCGCTCCAAAAATATCCGTTCCATACGCTGCTTATTGATTTGTGATGCCGGTATTACATTTGAATCCTATATAAAAAGTATGGTGGAATCATCATTTGGTGAAATAGAAATCGTAAAAATCATACGTAGTGATGAAATATCAAAAGAGCTGGAGAATCAACATGATCTCATACTGAATGCTACCACCCATCGGCTGCATGCATCCAATATCATAAATATCGATCACCTGTTTACAGAAACATCAAGCGCCCAAATTCGGCACTGGATTTTTGCCAGAGAAATCAAGCATACCCTGGAGCTGCGTACCATGTTTGACAGCTATCTCTGTTATTTTCAGGACAGCTGTGAAAATCGCAAATCTCTCATCCATAAATATTGTACCTATTTGTTGAATAACGGATATGTTACAGCATCATTTGAAGAGTCCGTCTATGATAGAATACAGTATTCATCAACTGCAATCGGACGTGGTGTTGCCGTACCGCATGGTACAAAAAAAGCAGTAAAGAATTCCGTGATACTGATTATTAAGCTCGACCATACAATAGCATGGGATGATCAGCTTGTTGACCTTGTATTCTTTGCTGCGATTGGTGAGGATATCAGTACGGAATACAGTAAAATATTTCGTCGCATTGTTCGGATTGTTTCTGATGATGAACAGACGCATATGTTGAAAAGCTGCAACAGTCTTGAGGAAATCAGAAAATATCTGTTCGATACCGAACAAAAAGCATAAGCTTTTTAAATTTGTTCTTGCAATCCTTCCAGCTGTGCGTACGATTATATTGAGGTGGTAACGTATGAAAGAACTGGAAAACTATATACAGTCAGTGAATACCTGTAGCGATTCGCTCATTCGTGAGGTATGGAGTGATCAGGATGAGTGCTCCATGATTTTCCCCAAGGGTGAAGTGGAAGGACTCGAGGCTATTCTCACATCCTTCTATCACGGAGCGATGGCACAGTATGAAACGCGTGATCTGCGACAGGATGATGTCAAAATTCAGGAGTTCTGTGATATCACGATTGTACGCTTTTATTGGACGCTGCATGCGACGATGAAGGAAAGTGGGGAATGCATTGTGAATAAGGGCAGAGAAACACAAATTTATCGCAGCTATCCGCAAGGTAAGAAGCTGGTGCATGTGCATTATTCAAGACTGCCGTAACACAGATCGTGTTTATAGCCTGCTGAGCATCAGAAGGAAGGATATCGTCATTACAGGAAGTGTAACAAAAAAGCACGGTGCATAACCGTGCTTTTAGTCTATTGTCTGGAATGAAGGGTCTCACGTGTCTGTTCATCAAAATCAAGACCTTCAAACTGCATATGATAATATTTGGCATAGGTGCCGCCCTTCGCAAGCAGCTCATTGTGTGTTCCTCTTTCCTCCATACCATTTTCAGAGATAACAATAATTTCATCTGCATTGCGTATGGTGGAAAGACGATGTGCAATCGTAATACAGGTTCTGTTCTTTGCCAGCTCTTCCAGACTTTTCTGAATATGCCGTTCACTTTCATTATCCAGTGCACTTGTGGCCTCATCCAGAATCAATATTTTCGGATCCTTCAGGAAGACGCGGGCAATACTGATACGCTGCTTCTGACCTCCGGAAAGTCGTGTACCTCGCTCACCGACATAGGTATCATAGGCATCCGGCAGTCCCATGATGAAATCATGAATATTTGCTTTTTTTGCGGCCTCAATAATTTCCTCATCTGTACATCCCGGTTTTCCATATGCAATATTCTCTTTTACGCTTCCGGTAAACAGATAAACATCCTGCTGAACGATACCGATTGCCTTACGAAGACTTTCCAGTGTCAGCGATCGAATATCCTGTCCATCCACACGCACAGCTCCGTTTTTTACATCATAAAACCTTGGAAGCAGGGAACAGATTGTCGTTTTTCCTCCGCCACTTGGTCCAACCAGAGCAATGGAACGGCCTGCTTCGATATGTATAGAAACATCATCCAAAACATGCTCTTCATCATTATAGGAGAAAGTCACATGATCATAATCGATGACACCCTGAACATCCTTCAGCTCCTGCGCATCCGGTGCATCCTGAATATCCGGTTCTGTTTCAATGACTTCCAGAAATCGCTTGAAGCCGGAATAGCCCTTTTGAAACATCTCTGTAAATTCAACCAGAACCTCAATTGGTGCCACAAAGATGTTGATATACAGTGCATAGGTCGCAAGAGAAATTGGATCGAGTGTTCCATTGGCGATAAAATAACCGCCGGCAACTAGAATTGTCAGATACAGCATTCCCTGAAAGAAATTATTCCCGGCATGGAACAGTCCCATACGGTAATAGTTATTCGTCTTGGACTGTAGAAACAGCTGATTGCTGTGAGAAAATTTATCACGCTCAATATCTTCATTGGCGAAGGATTTCACAACACGGATACCGGCAAGAGAATCCTGCAGGCTTGCATTGACACCGGCAATCTTACGGCGGTTATCCATAAAGGTTGCCTGCATTTTCTTATTTTGCAGCATACTGAATATCAGCATAACTAGCGTTACTGCAATCAGAATCAGGGTCAGCGGTACATGGATGTACAGCAGTAATAGAAAGGAACCGATAATTTTCAATAGCGAGATAAATACATTTTCCGGTCCGTGATGCGCAAACTCTGAAATATCAAACAAATCAGAAACCAGCTTGCTCATCATTTCACCGGTATTGTTCCGGTCATAGTAGGAGAAGGACAGCCGCTCAAACTGATCAAACAGATCCTGACGCATATCGCTCTCCATACGTGCTCCCATAATATGTCCCTGTGCTGTTACATAATACCGGCAGATTGCACGAACGATATACATTACAAGCAGTCCTGCACCAAGCAGAAGCAGACTGTCCATAATCATATCCTTCGGTTGAATATAAAATGTAGTATTCAGATAGCTCAGAATCTGTGGAAATGCAAGATCCACTGCACTGATCACAAGTGCACAGAACATATCAAGAAAGAATACAGTCTTATATGGCTTATAGTAGCTTATAAATTTCTTCATAACTTCCACTCAAAAATCCCTCCATTTCGCATACTGCATTATTATACACGAATTAGAAGCGGCTTACAATTCATATCCACTGATTCCCAATGTATAGAAAATAGCGGAAAGCAAAAAAAAGGATATATTCCTTCCTGAATGCGGCCTGTGGAAACATACGCATGAAAACATGCAGTTTAAGATTCTCATTCCGATACAATGGTAATCTGATTATCGTATTTTTTAAACCGATCGGCATACGTATCCTGCTCGATAAAAATAATATCACCATTGGAATCCTTAACGATGTAGGCGCCCTTCAAAGATCCGGAAAGCAGCTTAAAAACCTGTTCATTAAGCTTCTTATATTTACCGTGAGAGACACGAGTACCAGACAAATAATAAAGCTGCTCCTCATCATCCAGACTGATATTCGTAAAGCTATCGGCACTGACATAGGTTCCACGGATGCTTTTTGCGAATCGCTGTTCTTCCTTACGTTCACTGATATAGGTTCCTATGGCATACGATACAATACATAATAAGCAGGATACGAGGATGAAAGAGATTTTAACAATACGGTATTTCTTCTCTATATTCATGAGTTTCCTTTCTGTGAGTACTGGACTGCAATCTACAGCTTCTGAAAAGCTGTAGCATACAGCCGTGTGTTTATCAGTAATCATTTTAACAGTAATCATCATAGCATACTGTCAGTAGGGATTGTACTGGATTTAAGCATTATTAAGATTGTTTGTCTGTCTGCTAAAATCAAATGAGAGCTGCTATGCAACAGAATGTAAAAAATCTAAATTATATACTTTGAAAATAACTAAAAACCACTTATAATGAAAAAAAGGGTGATACAATGGGTATACGAACGTTAGCAATCCAGGTAAATGGATATGAAGTACAGGCAAAATACAGGGAAGCGGATATCAAAACAATATTTGTGCCGTTTCTTCAACATATCATACAGCTGCAAAAAGAATCAGGAAAAAGACTCATTGTCTTTTTGGCCGCTCCTCCTGCTACAGGAAAATCCACACTTGCTATAGCACTCTGTCAGTTTGCCAGAGAATTGGGCTGTGAGGATATGCAGTATGCCGGTATGGATGGATTTCATTATACGAATGCCTGGTTGGATTCTCATTTGCTTAATGGAAAAAAACTAAAGGAAATAAAAGGTGCTCCGGAAACATTTGATGCAGAAGCAATGTATGCGTTGATAAAGGAAACAAAAAGAAGCGATACCTGGTGGCCGGTATATGATCGTAATCTTCATGAGCCGCTAAAGCATAAGCTGCACGTTACAGGCAGTATCCTTCTTGTGGAAGGAAATTATCTTCTGTTGGATGAGGAACCCTATCGCTCTCTTTCTACACTATGTGACTATTGTGTATTTATACAGGCAGAGGAAAATCTGCTGCGCGACAGACTCATTGACAGAAAAAGCCGCGGTGGTCTAAGCAAAGAGCAGGCAGAGGTTTTTTATGAAAAAAGCGATCGCTGCAATGTACAGCGTGTCTTACAGAAGGGTTTGAGCAGTGATGAGGTGTGGAAGCTTTGTACAGATGGAGGATATCAGCTTATTTCTCGCAGCTTTGACGAAGCGTGGCAAACATTCTGTGAATGAGAAAGGCAGCGATACACATTGCCGTAATATAAATGATATTGCCGATCCATATGCCTGTATGCTTCATAATCTGAGAGAATACAGGCTGGGTTGTGATTTTATAAGGACTGATATAGAACATATTGATATCTCCATAGGAGTGAAATAAAACATTGAGCAGTGTGGCGATTCCTATGCAGACAAATAAAATGGGAAGAGTTTTTATATAGCCTGAAAAAGATGTATCACCGTGTCTTGAAAAACCGATGAAAAAGCCAACAAAGAGAAGAAGAAGGTGCCAGATAAAGGCGTGCAGAGTCAAAGTGATGTAAGGATGCATGAGACCATCCGGTACCAGCAGCGCCATCAGTCCACCAAGCAGATTGAAATCCATCAGGAAGGTTTCCAGAGGAATCAGCCATCTGCTTTTTTTCATAATGGGAAGAAGTGCGCAAAGATACATGGGAAGACTGCATAGCTGAAAAGGAAAGATCCACCAGTCGTAGGTTTTGTTATCCATGACATAAAAATGAAACAGCTGTTTATATAATTCAGATAGCAGTAAAATCACTGCTATTACAAACAGTATACGATGATAGCAGCGCTCATTCACCTTTCTAAGCTTCCATGCCAGCATAACAGACAGAGGAATACCACCAAGCAATATAACGATATGAAATAGTCCATAGGGCTGTGGCTCAGTCATTGTCCATGCCGTCGCATGCAGAAAATCCTCCATGTAATCACCTCCTGCCTATAGTATGGACATGGCAGTATGAAACTGCAATAGAAAAAGTGATTTTCATTGTAAGCAGCCTTGAAACCGGAGGCTTCTCATACCACTTTTGCATGTAGTCCTTCCTGTTTATTTTCCCTTGCAATACAGGGATAATTATCTGTTTTCACCTGATAAGCTGCGTTTCTTCAGGGTTCATATAGAATTGACAAACCCAAATAGGAACAGCATAATGCAGCTTTACCAATTCAGCTATAGCTGTCAGCGAAGAAGCAAATAAAAGGGATGCTTCTTTCGGATATCTAAATTATCGTGGGGAGGAAAGGGTGCTTTAAATTATCGTGGGGTTTATTGATTGGTTCCCTCTAAATTATTGTGGGGTGTTTCTTTTTGTTCAATTTGTTCATTTCTATAAAAAAACCTTTCGTTGTAAAATATTGTTGTCAGGCAATTATTCAAACGAAAGGAGTGGTTTTCCACTATGGATATTATATCAGAATTATTAAACATTCCTCAAGAGGATATCTTATCCTCGTCATCATATCGTGATGAAGATGGCACATTAGTTATCAATGTTACCCTTGTTCCCAAGCAGCTACCCTGTCCCGCTTGCTCTTGTTGCACTTCACATGTAAAAGATTATAAGATTAAGTCTATTAAACATTCTGCTCTTAACCATAACTCTTGTATTATCCATTATCGTGCAAGACGCTATGTCTGTACTGTTTGCGGTAAAACTTTTTTTGAATCTAATCCCTTTACTCCTGTCGGTAATATAGTCAGTAATCTTACGTTATTGAATGTCCTGAAAGAACTGAAAGAATCCAATTCAACTTTCGCCAGTGTGGCACGTCACAATTATATTTCACCTACGAAGGTCCAAGAGATTTTCGACCTATATGTACGAATCAAACGTAAATCTTTTCCTGAAATTATATGTATTGATGAAGTTTACGCAATGAAGGATAATCATAGTAAATATGTTTGCTTGCTTCTGGATTTCAAAACACATGAGCTCATTGATATGCTGCCTGAAAGAAAAAAATATTCTCTCCTTAGTTATTTTGAAAAAATTCCTGTATCCGAAAAATCAAATGTACGTTATTTCATCATGGATATGTACGCTGTTTACAGAGATGTTGTTCATTTTCGATTTCCCAGAGCGAATATTGCTGTTGATTCTTTTCATGTCGTCAAGAACATCAATGATGCCCTTAATGCTGTCAGAATACGTATTATGAAAGGTTATGATTCAAAATCCATCGAATACTATCTCTTGAAGAACTTTAATTGGCTCTTGCTTGAAAAGGAAGTTCGTGAAGGTAAACGTAAGTATAACAAACGCTTGAATCAATATATCAACTATCCTCAGTTGTTGGATCGTGTCCTTTCCATATCTTCTGAATTGAGGGAAGCTTATCATATTAAAGACCTTTATTTGATATTTAATACATGCAGCGATTTCGCGAATGCTGAAAAAGACTTTAATGACGTTATGATTTCAATACGGAGAACACATATTCAGGAAATGGTTGACATTTATAAAATGCTGAACAACTGGAAAGATGAGATCATCAATTCATTTATCATAGTTAATGGGAGAAGGCTATCAAATGGCATAATGGAATCCCGAAATTCCATCGTTAAACTGATCAAGAAAACAGGAAATGGTTATGTCAACTTCGCTCGCTTTCGTAATCGATGTATGTACTGTATGAATAAAGATGCCCTGCCTTCTTTATCAGATGCACAGATACCGATCAAAATGAAAGGCAAAAAACGGGGATCATATAAAAAATAGATAGCTTTATGAATAATGCTTGACATACAGAAAAGGAGTAATTTGTTCATTTTTTGAACTTTATTACTCCTTTTTGAAACCCCATGATAATTTAGAGCCTAGCGTTCACTTGCTAAAACCCCATAATAATTTAGAGCTCATTTCTACTCAACCCCACGATAATTTAGAGCCCCCTT
>QULU01000042.1:1793-40855 GCA_003481775.1 Clostridiaceae bacterium OM02-2AC | reverse complement strand
GTGGTTGGCTTGTCTCCAACTGAATTTATGCCATGCCCGGCACACTACTGAAAAGAAGGAAATTCTGATAATCTCCTTCTTCTGTGTCATAATTTTGTCAGTTCCCTACGCTGCAGGTAATGTGCAAGTGCCCCCAGCAGATTGGCATCCTGTCGATAGGTACAGCATTCCAAACGCGGAGTCAGTGTTTCAAAATCCAATTCCTTCTGCAGCTTCTCATACGCTTCCATGATCCGCTGTGTGAAATCCCTTCGTGCGCTGATTGCACCACCAAACAGGATCATTTCCGGATCCAGCATATGCTGTACATTGAAAACACCAAAGGCAAGTTCCTCATAGAAGGTTTGAATAACCTCCCTGCACATTGCATTTCCCTGCTGTGCTTCTTCAAAAATTCGCACGCCATTCCATTCTTCCGCAGTCAAAGCCTGCATTTTTCGCACCATACTCGAGGTAGAGGCACACAGACTGAAATTTTGGACACTGCCATCCGCCTGCTTTACCAACATCATGCCAAATTCACCGCCATAGCGATGCGCTCCATGGCAAATTTTCCGATTTCTTACGATTGCACCGCCCACACCGGTCCCAATCACCAGAAACGCCATATCCTGTATGTTCTTCGCCTTACCGAAAAACAGCTCCGATAATGCAGCACAATTCGCATCGTTCTCAATTTCACAGTCCATGCCCAGCTCCCTCTGGATCCTTTCCTTCCACGAAAAGCCGTGGATAAAGGGTACTGCACTGCTTCCCCCGATCATACCGCTGTCACAATCCACAGCCCCGCAGGAGCTGATCGCCGCCCCAAGCAACGTAATCCCCTGCATGGTGATATCCTTCTGATATGCTTTCATATGTGCGAGCAGTCCCTCTATGTCTGCACTCATCGGATAGGATCTAATATGGAAAAGCTTTCCTTCCTCATCTGCCGCTGCACATTTTAAGGAGCTTCCACCAATGTCAAAGCAAAGATACCTTTCCATTAGAACCCCCGTTTCTCTGCCAGTTCACGGAACCAGTAGCCACTCTTCTTTATTGTACGCTTCTGGGTATTCAAATCAATGGAAATCAGTCCATAGCGGTTTTTATATGCATTCAGCCAGCTCCAGCAGTCAATTCCCGTCCACACATGATAACCGATACAGTTGCTGCCTTCCTCGATTCCCTTATGCAGCCAGGTAAGGTGCTCCTTATAGAAATCAATACGGTAGTCATCCTCTATTCTGCCATTCTGCAGAAAACGTGCTTCATTCTCAACGCCCATTCCGTTTTCCGTAATCATCCATTCGATATTATGATAGTTGGTGCGAATATTGGTCGCAATATCATACATTCCCTTTGGATAGATTTCCCATCCACGATAGGGATTGATTTTTCGATTTGGCATTTCATAGTAATCATAGAAGCTCTCCGGTGTTATCATCGCGGTAGGGTCCACCGGTGTTTCCTTCGCCTTGACACGGATTGGCTGATAATAATTCACACCGAGAAAATCCACGGTATTTTCCTTTATGACAGCAAGCTCCTGTTCCTCATAGTCCGGCAAAAGCGCATGTTCCGTCAACAGCTCCACCAGCTCCTTGGGATATACGCCAAGTACAGCAGGATCGAGAAAGCTTCGTGCAGAAAACAGCTCTGCAATACGGGATGCCGCTACATCCTCCGTGCTCTGACTGCGTGGATAATTGGGTGTCAGATTCAAGATAATGCCAATTTTCCCATCACACATCGCATGGAAGGCCTGCACTGCTCTGGCACTGGCAAGCGCCGTGTGATACGCCACCTGTACAGCAGCCTTCATATCATGGCGGCATGGATAATGAAAGCCGTTCAGATACCCGCACTCCACATGAACGATTGGTTCATTGAAGGTGAACCAGCGCTGTACCTTTTTCCCATAGAGAGAAAAGCAGGTACGTGCATATTCCACATAGGCATCCACAACATGATCGCTTTCCCAGCCACCCTGCTTTTGCAATGCCGCCGGCATATCAAAATGAAACAGATTGATCATAACCTCGATCCCCTCCTCATGAAAGGCATCAATAACACGATGATAATGCGATGCGGCAAGCGGATTCAGCGCACCATCTCCCTGTGGAAACATACGGCTCCAGCTGATGGAAATTCGGCAGGAATTGTGTCCTGTTTCCTTCAACAGTCGAATATCTTTGCGATAGTGCGTATAGAATCCGGAAGCCTCCTTCGGTCCGATTCCCTCATAAAATTTCTCAGGCTCCTGTTCAAACCAGATATCCCATATATTTTTTCCTTTACCATCAATGGCTGCGGCACCCTCGCTCTGTGTTGCGCTGGTGGCACTTCCAAAATAAAATCCTTCCGGAAATTGTAGCATAAGCTTCCTCCTTATATCGTTATTTCCATAAAGCACGACGTTCTGCAGCTTCATATATTGTATGTATACAACAGCTTTGTAATGTAAAAGCGATGCCCTTCTGCATCAAACATGCGCCTATTCCCTGATGCATTTATATCTTGTGGTATACAGTTTTGCTGTATGCAGAAGACAATCTGCATCGAAGGCCCTCTCCATAGGAGAGAGCCTTTTTATGTGAAGCTGTAACAGCTGCCTATCTGCAGCTTTACTATGTCTATTCCTTTCGATCCTTTAAAATCTCCTCTGTACTCGCCCAGTTTGTCAGTGCATCGCTATACGTTCTCACATAGTGATAATACAGCATATCGATCATGATTAAAATCGGTATCTGTCCGGAAATCATACCCGTAGACTCCTCTCCGGATAACGATGAGGTATACAGAACAACATCACTGAGCTTTTTCAGGCGACTATTCTGATTACCCAAAATGCTTACCACAAGAATTCCCCGTGTTGTCAGCTCTGCGGCAAGCTCCTCCAGATAGGTATTGCCGCGCAGGGTGAAGATAAAAACCAAGTCCTGCTTCTGCAATACCCGCGAGCTCATCTTGATAGCATCCTTATCGTGAATCACCTCGATAAATTTACCGAGACGTGAGAACTGGAAACGAAAATCCTCTGCTGCAGTTGCACTCAGTCCGAATGCAAAGATATTGATAATGCGGTGCTCATAAATATATCTGCATACCTGTTCCATCGCCTTTGCATCAAAGTTTTGATCCACCAGACGAAAGATGCGGAAATATTCACTCTGTAAATCCAATGAGATATTAGAAATCTGCGGCGCATTCTGCATATTCAGATGCTGCTCATACAGAAACATCAGCTCCTTAAAATTGTTTAATCCGATTTTCTTACAGAAGCGTGTAATGGAGGAGCTGGAAATAGAAAGCTCTCTTGCGAGCTCGTGAATCGTGAGCGGTTCTCTTCCGTCTGTGAAATATTGTGCAATCGTTTCTTCCACGTAGGTGAAATTAACCTTTGCCAGATTGATTCTCAAAAGAATTTCCTTTTCCATATGCATCCCTCCATCGCTACCGGTATTATACTCTATTTCACGATGATTTTATAGGTTCTGATTTCCTCCGGCTGTATATTTGACAGCGTCACAAGGTGTTGCTCTGCTTCACAGGCAGCAACTGGCTCATGCAGCATATTCGTCTGCTGTATGTCTTCCCCTGTGCAGCTCAGCACATCATTCTTTACAAGCTCATCGCGGCTGTTGTACACTCGCAGAACAGCATGTGCTTCATCCAGCGGATACAGGGAAGAGAACTGCAGGCAGTCACTCTCGTCCATATCGAGAATCGAAGCTTGCGGCGGTTTTACCACAGTAGGATACGGATGTGTCACAAAATATTTCTGCGTATTCACAAAGCGGTTCATTTCCTGCAGCTGATAAAACAGGACAGCATTCGCATAGCGCAGCCATGTTTTCTGCACTTCCATTGCATTGTATTCTTTTCGCAAGCACAAGGCAAAGGAGAAGCTCATGGTCTGACGCAGCTCTGATTTCGGTGTTGGTATATATTTGAATTCGTTTCCACTCGCAATTCCGGGGCGGCGGTTTAAATCCGGACGTCCTAGCAATGGTACACTGCGAAACAGCGTCAGTGCAATATCGGTATGCTTCAGGATTTCATATTCCTTTATTCCCTTACAGAAACAAGTCAGCACCTGTTCTGTTCCATTCGATACATGGTGCAGCATCGGATAAATCGGCGTAGGCTCCTCACGATAGCCAGCATCCTTCCAGTCCTCCATATGCTTTGGATCATGTGCTCTTTGCATGGTACCGAACGGCGTGTCCGCAATACTGCAGGATGAGCTGCTGAATCCACGTAAAATCACACGCATGCGATGCTCCATCGCCGTGTTGTCTATGGTCATTTCACATTGTACTACATCTGCGGCTTGATTCAGCTGTAAACAGAGCGTATATGCGATATCCTGACTGCATTTCCCATCGGAACGCTCCTGTAAATTCTCAGGGAGCCGCCATGCGCCATGCAATACCAGTGTATCCGCAAGTGCTCCGTGCTTCCATTCTGCCTGTGCATCCTGAAAGTGAAGCTTATAGATATGATCATGCGTTGGCCAGGAGTAATCATAGGTATCTCCCTCGTCTCCGCTGTCCTCTACATACAGAAAATCCTCAACGACTTTTCCGCTTTGCTTATCCAGCAGGAACAGGCTGCCGTTTTCCATGGTAATCCTATAAAACGCATTTTCAAGAGCGCTGCATTCCTGCAGCTGTCCTGTGTGCTCACATGCTTCCAGATGCAGTATACGCATACTCATCGGCTTCATAGATATGGCAATTCGTATATCACTCTGATAATAATACAAATCCTCATCATATACAGATGGGTCTCTGCGTATGCTCCCGCTGTATACACGCTGTATTTTAAGACAGTCGTAGACGACCTCGCAGCCGGCTTCATCCACAATACGGAAGTGTTTTGCTTTCGTGGATACAGATACATGGAATACATCATCTCTTGTATATGGCAGCGTATTATAAAACACCAGATCCTGTTCCCGGATTCCCTCGATGGATTCACTCAGCTTGCGTACCTGATAATCCAAAAGCATCGAGCTCATCTGATCACAGTCCTTCAGCCTTTGCAGAATCGCATCGTTGGTAGCATCACTGTTACAGCCGCAGGCGCTGTCATGCGCATGGTTTAGAAGCACCTTCTTCCACAGCTTCCTCAGAACAGAGGTTTTCGGCTTGATCCCCATCTGCATCTGCAGTACCATAAATGGCTCCAGCTGATAGATGATGCGTCGTTCAATTTCATCATTCAGCTGTTTATGATCATAGCGCGAGGAATAAATGGAGTGATGAATTTTGGAAACAGAGGCATCGATGAATTCCCCCGTAATCTGCGGCAGTCCCTCCTCTTTTCGCAGCTCTTTAAAGAAGCTTTCCAAATCGCTTTCAAAATATTGAATATCATGTGTGGAGCGTTCATTATAAAAGCTGAGCCGCTCCTGCAGATTGAAATCCACATAACGCTGGTCCCCTCCCAGAGGAAGCAGCTGATGGGTTGTGGACGCACCATGTAAAACACGGGTTTCCACCTTATCCACATCATCGGTGTAAATCAGATTACCACCGTAGAAATATCCATCCCGGATATGATAGCACAGCACTTCACTTCCATCTGTATTGTGCCAGTAAAATTCTCTTTTCTTACATACATCATTGGGAACCCCTCTCCAGAACAGAGCTTCTTTGATATTGAAGCCGTTATACAGCTTGGGCATATCCTTACTCTGTCCAAAGGAGTCCGGCAGATAACCGATCATCATACAGTTACCCAGTTCTCTTGCATAGCTTATCCCATACCACAGATTTCTCGCAAGACTTTCTCCACTGATAATCAGTTCATCGCTCTGGGTGTACCAGGGGCCGATCATCAGCTTTCCTTCTTCTACCAGCTTGCGTATCACAGGCTCTTTTTCAGGCATCATATGTAGATATTCCTCCAGAATACTCACCTGAGAATCCAGCAAATAGGTCTTCAGCGTTCCGCTTTCCAGCGCGGAAATCACCTCATCCATGTGATAAATCAGCTGTACGATGGATTCACTTGCGGTAAAATACCATTCATAATCCCAATGTGTATGAGAATACACATGCATTTTCTTCATAGCTTCCTCCGCTTACAGCTCCACTGCAGCGATCACCTCATACAACGCATCAACATCAGTTCCGGTTTTCAGCGCTGTGCGGAATTCCTCGCTGATCATTTTACGTGCCAGTTTGCTCAGAATGCGCAGATGCACATCCCCGCCATCCTCTGGAATCGTAAGCCCCAGCGCCACCTGTACAGGCTTACCATCCAGCGCGTTCCATGCAATCGGGTGTTCAAATTTCACAAGGAAGATTCCCGGCTTTATGCAGGTCGCATGCTTGCTGTGGGGAATAGCAATCCCATCCTGAAAGCCGGTTGTCGCCTCTTTCTCACGCTCACACATGCCTTCAAAATAAGCATTCTCATCCTTTACGAAGCCTGCCTCATATGCTGCATGGGCAATCACACGAAAGGCTTCCTTTTGCGTTTTTGCTTCTGTATCAAACTGAATATGATGCCTGTCAAATACACTCTTATCCATAACTGCCTCCTGTTACTCGTTTTCTTCTACAACCGGTTTTCGCCAGAAGCCGATAATCAATGCCGTTACAACAATCCCTGCCAGTACACAGAGAATCCAGGTGATAAAGGGAATCGGCTGCTCGATATATCCGATAAAGGTTCCCAGCGGTGATCCGATACCGCCATAGAATTTACAGCCTGTCAATGCTACCAGACCGCCTGCCAGTGCAGAGCCTGCAACACTTGCGGTAATCATCTGAAGTGGATTGGCAGCAGCGAAAGGAATTGCCCCTTCTGTTACTCCAACCATTCCCATACCGAAGGCACTTGTCGCAGAAATCTTTTCTGTTTTAGAGAATTTGTTTTTGAATATGACAGATGCCAGCCAGATACCAAGCGGTGCAACGGAAATCGCTGCCTGTGTGGCACTCTGCGGTACGAAGTTGGCACCCTGTACACCATATTTGGTCATCGTATCCGTAAATACGGCTGTTCCGAAAATCAATGCGGTCTTATTTACCGGACCGCCGAAGTCAAAGCCGACCATTGCCCCGATGATGGCTCCAATAATGAAGGGAGCTGCCGCATACTGTTCATTCAGTGTTGTCAGTCCGCTGTATAACGCATCCATTGCGAATGCAATCGGCTGACCGATCAAAAACAGAACGATAATCATAATCACCAGAGTGGATACGAACGGAATAATCATAATACCGGTAAGTGGCTGTACGATTTTCGGCCATGGGATCCGCTTCATCCCCTTTACAAAATATCCTACGATGAACGCAACCAGAATCGCTGACAGGAAACCACCGCCTGTCTGTGTTCCCAGAAATTCAGGATCGTTGGCAATATAGGCACCAATCATAGCCGGTGCAATCGCCGGTTTGTCTGCGATGGACTTCGCAACGAAGCCTGCGAACAGTGGAATCATCAGCTTGAAGCCTGTCTGTCCCACCATGAACAGCTTCTGCATAAAGTAGCCCATCGCTGTTTTATTATCAAAGCCCCAGTTTACAATTCTCCCCAGATCGTCCTTCTGAAATGCAAATACATTTGCAATCGCCAGCAGCAGACCTGCGGCAATACACATCGGCACCATGTAGGAGATACCGCTCATAATATGTTTGATGATCGGATTTTCTGTTTTCCCCAGTGTGATGTTTCCTGCCTTGCTTCCTTTTTCGCCATACAGCGTTGCCTCATTTAATGCACGCTCAATCAATGCGTTGGCATCTTTGATTGCATCAACGCTTCTTACCTTCATGACACGCTTTCCGGCAAAGCGGGCACAATCAATATCAATATCAGCTGCCACGATGACAACATCTGCCTGTTTGATTTCCTGTTCGCTCAGAACGTTTTCCGCTCCAATGGACCCCTGTGTTTCTACACGTACAGAATCCCCGCGTTTTTTCCCTGCCTGCTCCAGAGATTCCGCAGCCATGTACGTATGCGCAATCCCTGCTGCACAGGCTGTAATTGCTACAATATGCTTACTCATAAGTTTTCCTCCTATCAAGTTCTCGTATAGTATAGCCTGTCCCTTTTTCAATGTAAACACTTACAGACTATTCAGGGTGCAGTACCCTTTTTTCCTAAATCAATGAAACTAATTTCACTGTAAACGGTTGTATTTTGGTATTTTTCATCTAATATATCAGTTATTTTGCTTATTTGAAAAATATTATGAAATTTTTATCCATTTATTTCTATTATGTTCATTTTCATTTTTATAAGAAAAGGCCATGCATACAGCCTGAAGCATAGCCTGTTTCATTATTCTCCGTACTGTTGACGATTCCAATTTTCATGCCTGCGATTTTGGATACATATAATAGCTATCTAAATGATCATGGGGTTACATATAATGTCGGATATAGCATCGATCCATTGAAAAAGTCATGGAACGTTTACCGCTCTCATGACTCTGTTTAACTATTCCTTATGCTCGTCGTAATCGTTTTTCGTCAGCTCTTTCAAGGCTGCGTCAAAATCAATATCCGGCTCCTTGGAAGCCTGTACGTCTTCCTGTACTTCTTCAGCAGTATCCTCCTGTGTAATACCTGCTTCCAGATTCTTCAGCTTCTGCTCTGCCGCTTTCGCTTCCGCTGCACGTACTTCATCCTCCGGAGAAATCAGTTTACCGTAATTCATCAGATTGTAAATCTGTTCGCTGGTGATAGTTTCTTCCTCAATCAGCGTTTCTGCAATCAGTGTCAGCAGATCCTTGTTATCCTCAATGATCTGTTTTGCACGATCGTAGCATTCATTGATAATCTTACGGATTTCCTTATCGATTTCATATGCAATCTCACCGGAATAATTACTTCCGCTGCCATAATCTCTGCCCAGGAATACATTTCCGGTACCATCATCATACTGAATCGGTCCCAGAGAGGACATACCCCAGCTTCTGACCATGGCCTTTGCAATTTTAGTAGCCTTCTGAATATCATTGCTTGCTCCGGCAGATACTTCATCAAACATGACCTCTTCGGCAACACGTCCACCCATTAAGCCGGTGATCTGTGCCATGAAGTCTGCCTTTGTCGGCATCATTTTTTCTTCCTTCGGTGTCATCAGGTTATAGCCGCCTGCTTCACCACGTGGAATAATTGTTACCTTCTCTACCTTGTCTGCGTCATCCAGCTTTAAGCCGATAACAGCGTGCCCTGCCTCATGGAAGGCAACCAGACGTTTTTCTCTGTCCGTATATTTTTTGGATTTCTTGGCAGGCCCCATCATAACACGGTCGATGGCTTCGTCAAGATCCTCCATTGTAATTACCTTACGTTTATCACGCACGGCTAATATAGCACCCTCGTTCAACACGTTTTCCAAATCGGCACCTGAGAAGCCCGGTGTCCGTTTTGCCAGACCCTCCAGATTTGCATTCGGTGCCAGCTTTTTGTTTCTCGCATGAACCTTCAAAATTTCATAACGTCCGCGCTTATCCGGCAGGTTCACCGTAATCTGACGATCAAATCGTCCGCTTCGCAGCAATGCAGGGTCCAGAACATCCGGACGATTGGTTGCTGCGATGATTACAATTCCCTTATTCTCACCCATACCATCCATTTCAACAAGCAGCTGGTTCAGGGTTTGTTCACGCTCATCGTTTCCACCGCCCATGCCGGCTCCACGCTGTCTTCCGACGGCGTCGATCTCATCAATAAAGACGATACACGGTGCAGTCTGCTGTGCTTTTTTAAACATGTCACGGACACGGCTCGCACCGGTACCGACAAACATTTCAACAAAATCAGAACCGGAAATAGAGAAGAACGGTACATCTGCCTCTCCTGCTACTGCCTTGGCAAGCAGTGTCTTACCGGTACCCGGAGGACCTACCATCAGCATGCCCTTCGGAATACGGGCACCCATATCCGTGAACCGCTTCGGGTCCTTCAGATAGTCGATGATTTCCTTAACCTCTTCTTTTTCTTCATCACAGCCCGCAACATCCTTGAAACGAACCTTGATATTTCCTTCGATCTTTGCACGGGACTTACTGAATTCAAATGCCTTGTTGTTTCCTCCTGCGTTCATTTTTGAGAACATAAAGAACGCCACACCTGCAATCAGCAGGAACGGGAACACATTCATCAGGAATTTCATCAGCAGGCTTTCCCTGTTAGGATCACTTACTGTCAAATTGGTGCTCTTGCTTTTTTTGAATACGTCTGTCAGATAGGAAACATTTTTTTCCGTATTTGGCACACGAACGGTGAAGTTTACATCTTTGCCTTTCTCACTATACGACCCTTTTACATCAATAACGGTAGTTCCCATTGACATTTCCGCTTTGGTGAATGTCATGGTATTTGCCTTTGTCATAAATTCGTTATAGTTAAAGTTTTTTGTACTGCTGTCTGTTCCATAGGAAATCAGAAGCAGCATAATACCAAGGACTAAGATATAAGGTAGAAAGCTTATAAACTTTTTATTGTTCATTCGATCGTCCTCCTAACGTTTTATTTGTATACTTCAGGTTTCAGTACTCCTATATAAGGCAGATTGCGGTAATGCTGGTCGTAATCAAGACCGAAGCCCACAACAAATTCGTTGGGAATCTCAAAACCTACATAATCTGCAGTTATATCTACAACACGACGATCCGGTTTATCTAGCAGAGAAACGACTTTTACATCGCTTGCCCCTTTGTTTTTCAACAGACGCGTCACTTCCTTCAGCGTGCGTCCGGTATCAACGATATCCTCTACAAGCAGAATCGGTACGCCCTTTACTGAACAATCCAGGTCCTTCACAATTTTAATATCTCCGATGGACTCTGTTCCTTCATAGCTTGATACATCCATGAAGTCAAACTGGATATCCAAATCTATATGCTTAATCAGCTCCGCAAGGAAAGGAACACTTCCCTTCAGTAAGGCTACCAGCAGCGGTGCCTTCCCTGTTTTACGGTAATCATCACTGATCTGTTTTCCTAATTCCATACTTCTTTTTACGATGTCTTCCTCGGACACCAATACTTTTTCAACTACGTCGTGCATGCAAAATCCTCCTAATACAGCTATCTACTATTTTAACACAAATAGCGTAGGATTGTTAGAAAAATGTGCAATATCACAGCCAATTTTAGGCACCAGAATCACATTTCCCGCAGCATTCACAACAACCGGCCATAATTTGCGTTCCTTTTTGGGAATTTTGCGGTCGATGAACCAGCGATTCAGCTTTTTTACGCCGAATCGAAGCTGTATGGCGTCCTGTGGCTGTGCATTTCTTATGGTGATCGGCCAGTCTGCTTCCTGCAGGGTAACCGCCTCAACCCCTGTCCCGTGAGGAGCTGTTTCAAAGTAGGGTGTTTTCTCAAATACCGCATGATCGTATACATAGGAATAGCTGATGTCCTCACTGGTATCAATGACCAGCTTTCCGTATTCGCTGTATATATCATACCCGCTGGCGATATCGCGTGTCCAATAGTTTGCATTGTTCATGATCAGCTCACGCAGCACCTGAATCTCATGCATGGACAGATAACAGTCACATGTATCATGAATCCAGGTAATCAGCACCTGTTCCAGAAAATAGCTGTCCAGTACCCGCAGATGTTTCAGACTGCCATCCCAGCTGTTTAAAAATGCACGGCAATCTGCACGCAGCTGCCGCATACGCATGTTTTCCCGGGAAATGGTTTCCATCAGCGCTTCTTTTTCCTTTTCCGACATTCTTTCCACAACCTCATGCCGTATTCTGTTTCTCGCATAATGATCCGTGAGGTTGCTTTCATCAATCCCAAAAGGCACGGCATTCTCTCTACAGTATGCTTCCAGTTCGCGTTTGCTATACGCCATTAGCGGACGGATGATCCTGCATCCCATGATACATGTTTCCTCCTGTATGCCGAGATATTCCTTCATGCTTCCCCGCTCTTTTGCCATCAGATAGGTTTCCAGATGGTCATCCAAATGATGTGCCAGCAATACAGCAGCCGCCTGATACTCCTGTAAAAGCTCACGATACAGACGATAGCGCTCTTCTCTGGCAAATGCCTGAAAATTGCCTACACAGGGCTTTGTCTGCAGCCTCGCTTCAAAGGGTATATGAAAACGCGCACAATAGCTGCGCACCAGTTCCATATCCCGATCCGCTGTATCACGCTTCTTATAATTCATATGCGCAACAACCAGCTGGAATCCTTCTTTTCTGCACATATCCAGCAATGCCATAGAGTCCGGGCCTCCACTGACGCCGATGATATAGGTTTCCTTTTCTAATTTCTTCATATGTTTCATGCGGCTATTATACGGTAATTACGATAATTAGGCAACATAGAAATAAGTAAGTTGGAGTTATTTCACACGCGCCAGTCCAATGTAGACACCTTACCATCAGAATTTAATCAAATGTCCTACAGAAGCAAATAAGCAGAAATACACTCCCTTATAATTTTGGATTTTATGAATATGAAAAGAATAGGAATGCTTTTGAAAGCATTCCTATTTAGCTAGGCTTTCGATTATGGTAAACAGGCGGCACTCACTTTTCATCAGCTTTATACGATTATCACCTCTGTAAATACAAAGCGGATTTCATGATTGAAAATAATCTCCATGAATTGAAACATCAGTTTATGGGATATAACCTGCATCTTGCAAGGCTTCTAAACGATGCTATATTTGATTATACCTCATCCACTTTCACAAGTACAATCGTAGAATCATCCTTTCGTCTTGTCTTTTTTAACAGCTCCGTAAAGCTTTCCACATCCTCCTTCACGCTTGTCTGAGTTCTCTGATTGAGCCATTTATAAATCTCATTCATATAAATGCCATCGGATATCATCAAATATTCATCCCCCGCCTTTAAATCAACCTGAAAGCAGTCCGGCTGCATCTGACTGATGATACCAACAGGCAATGCACTGCCGTTGATTTCATAGATTTGATCATTTCGCAGCAGGAAGGTCGGACAGGCTGCGGATTTTGATATGTAGGCAACCCCCTGAGAACGGTTAAAGCAGATAACATCCAGCGTTGCATAGGTATCGCTTTGAATCAGCTTGTTGATGCATTTGATTGCGCTGTCCTGTGGAATTCCACTGACCATCATACGCTGAAAAATATTGGTTATCAGCCGTGAGCTCTGTGCGGCACGCTCCCCGTTTCCCATACCGTCAGATATCATACACACCAGACTCTGACGGAATTTAAAGATGGAAAAGGTATCGCCGCTGGATGTATAGGAATTTTTCACACTATCGGCATAGGCATCAATGACAAAGGGAATGTCATCACAGACGGTGATGGAATGATAGCCACGCATAAATTTTCGATTGCGGATGTCCGCGATCTGTAGATTGCGGTGAAGCAGGACTTCAAGCAGCGGAAGCAGCGTAGAACGTATTTCTCCGCGTTTGATGTTTGCTATTTCCACACAAACCTGTATACAGCCCTCCTTCGGCTCTTCAATGCTCAGCTCCCGCACATCATACTGATAACCTTCCAGTGCCTTGGCGACACGCACCGTATCCTTTTCGTAGCCGTCTATTTTCCGTATGGCATCCGCATTGTACTGCAGGGCATTCGACATATTGGCAAGCAGCTCCGCCTGTACATCACTAATCTGTGCATAATATTCCGACAGGGATTGAAAGATATTGGCATAATTCTGCATCTGCCGCTTTAGCATACTCGTCTGAGAAAGTCGGTACTCCTGTTCATTTTGAAGCTCCGTACTCATATGCAGGGAAGCCGCATTCGTCGGTACAAGCAGTACACCACTCATACACAGCAGCAGATAAATCATATCCTCTGTATTATCCGGGTATAGAAAGCAGGCCCCCAGCAATAGCAGCATGGCACTTTTGCGATCCGTTTTCAGCACACTCAGCAGTACCGTAAGTACAAGTGCAGGCAGTACGCGAATGTCCAGAAGGAAGTACACCATCAGCGCCACAGTTACCGTAATCCATGCATTGCTTGATAAAGCAATCAGCAGCATGGTAATCATAATGACCTCCTGTGCATATACTGGTAACAGCTCTACCCCCAATAAGCCGATGGTAAACAGCAGAATTCCACGCATGCAGGCATTGTGCAGCATTCCCTTCTGAATCCACTGATAATCCGTAAACAGCTCCTGCATCAACAAGAAGCTCAGCACCGGCAGAATCACTGCCGTATTGTGCAGGCCATACTGCTGCACGCTGAACGCTGCGCTTAACAGCGTTGTCAGATATGGCATCCACTGATATAAATTCTGATTCATCACCTTTACCATATGAATAATTACAAAGTAACAGGCAAAGCCAAGTGCATAGCTGTATGCAGGCAGAATTCCTCTGGATAACGAGCATAGAAGAATAAAAAATACGCTGATCATCGCTTCCCGGATCGTACGCATATAGGAATAGGATACATACAGAAATGCAAGTGTATAACTAAGCGGAGAAGCCAGTGTCCCAAGAATGATAGAAATTCCGGCACAGGCTAAATCTTCCGCATGAATGGAAAATTTCCCCTTCAGTCTCTTGTTCATCACCTTTTCCAAACAAAACCACCTCTTTCATGCGTTATTGTAGAAGACATTTCGCATGGATTCTGTCATATTTTGTCTGTTCCACAAATTTGCCGGCTTTTCCCTTCGCCATCTCTGTTATCCTGCCACCTACTGCATCCCCCTAATCGACACATGTGGTTTCTTCTGCGCTAGTCCAGACAGTTCTTTACACGGTCCTTAATTTCACAGAACAGATCACTGTCGCGCCTTAGATGTGCTTTGACATCGATGATTCTGGCAGTATTGATCCATTTCGCATCATTGATAAACAAAACCGATTCCTTATTCATCCCCTTGATTCTTCCCAAACGCATCAAATGACGCTTTCCTTTCGGATTTTCCTTGCTGTAGGCCTGCAGATAAGCCGCATGATTGCCACTCATCGGCACAACGAATGCCTTGTTATGAAAAATCGTTATAATCAGTCCAAAATGCTGATAACCGATTTCTGCTATGTATGCTTCGCCAAAATCTATATAACAGATATCACCGACGCGAATGTCCACTCCAAGCTCACCACAGCTGCCCGCATGACGGCGCTCTCTCAGGTTCTGTTCAGACACCAGCCGCGGTATTGCCTCCTTCACACTCAAGGATGCATAATCCATGCTCTTCTCCTCAATATAGCATTCCCACAGATCCTTCCAATACGCCTTCTCTCCAAGGGAACCCTCCTTCTGATCCTCATCGACCATTTCATATAATTTTTTAACTTCCATTTTTCTCACCTCACTATATACATACGATAGAAAATGGGCCGATTCCTAAAAAATCCTGAAAATGCGGATATTTTTTATACTTAAATCCACAAAGTTTTCATAATGAGGATAAAAACCGCTTATCTTCAATTAAAAAGCTTTGTGGCAACTCTTACAAAATGAAGTCATTAAAACAGCATTTAATTGCTGAATCCTGACAAAAGAAAAGTAAATTGCAGAAAGTACATAAAATTACAACACCCGCAGCAACGGCGTTATCTATAGAAAAAAAACACAGATATGGCTGACAATACAGCTATGGAATCTGTATTGCTTTACTGCTATGATTAAAAAAGAGAAGAGCATCAAAAACGCCCATCAAATACAAAATGCAAACAAAAGAGAATCCAGACACTGCCGGTATGACCGCAGTCCTGAATTCTCTTATTTCATATTTTCATCATGTATGCGCAAGGATTTCCTGCAGCAGCTGATTTCCTATTTTTCCTGTTTTGTATTTGGACTTTTCTTTGAAAATCTTCGATACAGCTTTCTGGCACGCTTCTGAATGGAATTCGCTATCGACAGCAGCGGGTGATACTGCTTGGAAATCATCCCGGAAAACTCGATAAACAGCTCGACAACCAGCGCTATCAGAAACAGAACAAGAAAGCCTGTCGCTTTATTCACCAAATAGATGTACGCTGTAAAGCCGAACAAGGCAGTTACCACATACAAAATAATAACTGTATTGCGATGCCCAAACCGCTGCATCAGCAGATGGTGCAGATGGTTTTTATCCGCCTCTGAAAATTTATGGCCACTCAGCTTTCTTCGCAAAATTGCCCCGATGGTATCCACAATGGGTACCGCCAGCAGCAAGATTGGAAGCGCGAGTGTCATAATCGTAGAGCTTTTAAACCCCAGCAATGAGATTGCGGATATAATAAAGCCCAGAAACAAGGCTCCACAGTCTCCCATAAAAATACTTGCCGGATGTGCATTATACAGCAGAAATCCCATGGTTGCCCCTGCCAGAATCAAAGACATCGTCTGAATATCCAGACGTCCCTCAATCACAGAAAGACATGCAATGACAACCAGAATAATCGCAGAGATTCCTCCCGCAAGACCATCTAGTCCGTCGATCAGGTTCACTGCATTGGTGATACCGATAATCCACACAAAGGTTACAATAAAGGATACCAGTCCCATATCGATGGAAATCCCCATCGGCAGGCGGATCACATCGAGCGAAACCTTTCCTACTGTCATCAAAACGATGGCGGCAGCTACTTCAAATGCAAGCTTATACTTTGGTTTCAGATTGACCATATCATCGATCAGACCGCCTATGAACATGATTGTCCCACCAATCAGAATACCGTTGATGGTCATATCCGTCTTCATAAAAACCGCCATGCACACGACAAATGATATATAGATGGCAACACCGCCAATGCGGGCAATTTTTCCCTTATGTACGGTTCGCTCATTCACTTGTGCATAAATATCCAGCCGGTAGGCAACGATTTTCAGAAAAGGAGTAATCAGTGCGGATAAGGCCAATGGAATAATCAGATATTTCAGCCAATCCATATAGATACCTCGCTTTTATTTTCTATTGAACAAGATGCAGGTTTTCCAGCAGAATTCCTGTACCCTCCGCTACACAGCGAAGCGCATTTTCCGCAACATAAACCGGAATGTGCAATTCATTACGCAGCAGCTCATCGATACCGTGCAGCAGTGCACCACCACCGGTCAGTACGATACCTCTTGTCACAATATCACTTGCAAGCTCAGGAGGTGTCTGTTCCAGAACAGTTTTGCAGGCACGCACAACATCCTGCAGACTCTCCGCCATGCTGCCCTGAATTTCCTCACTGGACAGCGTAATGGTAGTCGGCAGACCCGTTACCAGGTCACGTCCGCTTACTTCAATCGTTTCATGCATGCTACCCTTCCATGCAGTACCGATCTGCTTTTTCACTTCCTCTGCTGTACGATCACCGATCAGCAGCTTTTTATTTTCCTTAACAAATTTGATAATATCACGATCCAGCGTATCCCCTGCAATCTTCAAAGAGGTACTGCTTACGATTTCACCTAAAGAGATTACAGCAACGTCTGTCGTACCACCACCGATATCCAGAACCATGCATCCGCTTGGCTTTCCGATATCCAGTCCGGCACCGACAGCAGCCACCTTCGGCTCCTCCTCGATGTACACTTTTTTCGCACCTGCACGATAAGCCGCATCACGAATGGCATTTCTTTCCACACTGGTGATGTTGCTTGGACAGCAGATCAGAATCGTAGGACGCTTGAACATCCCCTTGATTGCCAGCTTCTTGAAAAAGAAGTTCAGCATGATTTCCGTTACCTCGAAATCCGCAATAACCCCATCCTTCAGCGGACGAATTGCCAGCACTCTGCCCGGTGTTCTTCCAAGCATATCCTTTGCATCCTGTCCCGCAGCCAGACATTTCTTTGTTTCTGCATCTATCGCAACTACACTAGGCTCGTCAATTACGATGCCTTCACCTTTTACATACATTAGTAAGTTTGCTGTTCCTAAGTCGATTCCTACTTCTTTTGAAAACATAGTCCTTCATTCCTTTCGTGCGTTCATGTTTCTTCCATAAGAATTTGATCCGCATTTTTTACAGTAGTCTGCACAGATTCTGACATCGATAAGAAATATCCTGTTTCAGACACTCCATGCGCTATTTATACTCAATTTCAAGCAATTACCATTATAACACAAAATCCGAAATGTAAAAGTGTTAATATGCCTTTCCTTTTCTTAAAATTCCGTAATATGTATGGATGGGCTTTCACATATGAAAATAGTACCGCAAGGGTACTATTTGATCTCAGCGTTCGTTTTGCCGTACATCAGCTCCGGATCTATGATCTTGCCGTTTTTCTCTACGACAATGTGCAGATGATTGCCCAGCTCCTTGTTGTAAATATTGCTTCCGGCCTTTGCAATGGGATCCTTCTGATTGACCTTATCGCCCTTTTTCACTGTGATATCGGACAGGCTCTGATAGGTTATGCTCAAATCCTTGCTGGTGATTGTAACACTCTTGCCGAAGATATTATCTTCCTTCACATCACTCACTTCACCGCTGAAGCTTGCAAGCACGTCGAAAGCCTCCTTGTTGAAGGCATAATCCATGCCCTGATTGGCACGATAGACACCTTCAAACTTTGTCATACTGTCAACCTTGCTGTCCTTTCCATCGAAATAATCAAGGACGACCTCTGCCTTGACGGCAAACGGCTGGATGCCTTTTTCTTCCTCAGCTGAGCTGGGAAGCGAGAGCACCGGCGTTGTATCTTCCTTGAACACGGAAGTGTCCTTTGCAGGATTCTTCATGGAATATTCATAAGTCAGAAAGGCAGCTGCGGCAATCAGCAGGCAGCTTAAGGAAACAATCAGTCTGCGTTTTGGAAATTTCTTTTCCTTTGTATAGCTATACATTTCATCACCTCTAGTGATGATTATGCCCGCCCCTTTTTTCTTTATACATCATTCTTTTACAATCTGTACACCGGTATAATAATGCTTCAGGATTTCCTTGTAACTCTTTTTCTCCAGTGCCATTCCCTGTGCCCCGTACTGACTCATACCAAGACCGTGACCAAAGCCTTTGGTTGTCACCGCATAGCCGCTGCTTGTTTTCTTTATGGAAAAGCAGGAGGAGCGAAGCTTCAGCTTCTCACGGATTTCCCTGCCGCTGAAGGTGATGCGGTCAATCGTTATGGATTTTACATAGCCGGAGGCATAATAGGCAGGCTTTCCCACTTCCTTTACCGGATTTTCAAAGCCGAGCATCGTATGGAAGTCAGCCGCTGAGAAAACAGCTGTTTTCTGATAGCCGTCCTCCTCTTTATCCCAATGTGAATCCACACTGCGCAAATAGGGTGTCCTGCTGTCCCAGTATTCCTCGCTGTTGGCAGTCTTTCCGCATGATCCGCTGAAGAACACGGCAGAAATCGGTTCGCCCTGATAGGTCATGATTTCCCCTTCTGTCTCCTTCAGTGCCTTCACAACTCTGGCATGCATCTTATCATAGGAGCTCCCCCAAATCTGACGCATCTGTTTATCATCGTGATATACCTGTGTTCGTGTCGTGTCATCGACCTCAAAGCCGCGCTTCGTCACAAAGGTTCTGGCCGCCACACACTGTGCCTTCAGCGCCTCCATCTCAAAGGAAGCCGGCATCTCCGACCCGATGACTCCCTCCAGATATGTTTCCAGCGGCAGCTTCAGGCTGGTGCCATCCTGTCTTGTAATATGTACGGTCTGTTCTTTACCCTTCGCTTTCTCCTTCACCTTCTTTTCCTGCTCCTGCACCGATTCTTTACCTGTATTCCATAAAATCGGTGAGGATGTGCCCATATTCAGCCAGAGAAAAAAAGAGACAAGAATTATGGAGAGTACAAGGAGAAACTTCACAGCTATCTTCAAAAAAATCACACCCTCTCTACATGGTATGAAAGGGTGTGCGTACTTATTCCTCTGTATCGGGATGCAGCTTCTTTTTAAATTCACTTGGTGAAACATTATAGTATTTCTTAAATACCTTATTGAAGTACAGCTGGTCATCCATCCCGACCGCTGCCGCAACATCCTTGATCATACTGGACTCCCTGCGCAGCAGCTCCATCGCTTTTTTCATTTTCTTCTCATTGATATAATAATTCAAATTCACGCCGGTTTCATTTTTAAACAGCCGGCTCAAAGAGCTTTCATTCATCCCGATGCTGTCCGCAATCTCCTTTAGTGTCAGCTTGCGGTTCAGATTTGCGTCGATGTACTCCATGACATCCAGAATCTCCTGCCGATAGCGTCTGTTGGAGCGATCCTTCATCCATGCCTCAATTTGATCAAACGAGGAGGAGGCGATTTCCTCTAACTTGTCTGCTGTTTCACACAGCCGCAGCTTTGCAGTAATCGTGTCAAACGGAAAGGCCTGCCGAATCCCCCGTGCCATTTCATTTCCCTCAATGTTATGGAAAATGAATACGAAATACTCCAGTACAGCATGCGGTTCAATCTCATGGGACTTCATATAATCCAAAGCTTCCCTCAGCTTGCTTTGCACCGTATCAAAATCCTTAGCTGCCACAGCCTCCAGCAGCTCCAGATGAAATGTCACCTCATTCATATCCAGCTCCTGAAATGCATCATGCCCTTCACTTTGAATCAAACAGCCCTCTCCCACATAAAATCTTCGCTCATGCGATTTTAACAGCAGCTCGAACTGATCATAAAATTCATCCAGGGATGCAATGACATCCGACAGCGTAATGGACAGATGAATATCCAGATATTGCGCAATATTTCGTATGATGCTGTTGCATATATTCAGAATGCGAAGCTTTTCCTTGCTTTCAAACATCAGGATACCGGAATGGTTGCTCATAAAAATCAAGTGATGATGCACGGCAAGGGGCATGGATTCCCGTATCAAATCCTGCAGATGCTTATGCAGTGCCGCATGATCCCTGAGCTTTGTCCGATATAGATGGTTGATATTATCCACACGGAAATAGGCCATCTGAAATCCCTTCCGATAGGGCTCAAATACCGGCTGTGACAGTGTTTCCTGAAATTCCTTACGACTCAGAATGTGTTCGTTCTTGGTAAGAATCAAGCATTGCTGCAGCTCCTTTAGCGCAGACTCATATTCCTCATGATCGTTCATACTGCTTTCCACACAGGACTCCTTTACCTGCACGATAATGCGCTCCAGCTCTTTCTTTTCCAGTGTGACCTTTAAAAGATAATCAAATGCGCCGGCCTTCATGGCATCCCGCACATATTCAAAATCCGAGTAATTGCTGAGCGCAATCACCTGTGTGTTTTTATTGATATCCTTGATTTTGGTTATCAGCTCAATTCCATCCATTCCCGGCATTTTCAAATCCGTAATAACGATTTCCGGCTGCATATCCATAAAGATATTAAATGCTTCTTCCCCATCCTTTGCTGTAGCAATCACCTCACAGTCAAGTGCCTTCCAGTCAATCATGTTCTTTAACGTGATACGAATCAGACGTTCATCATCCGCAATCAGTACCTTGTACATGAGGCCTACCTCCCCTCTGTTTTTTTAAACGGCAGCAGCAGTGTCACAATCGTACCGGTGCCTACCACGCTTTGTATCTCCATGGAATAGTCTTCTCCATACATGAGACGAATACGCTCCTGAATATTTCCAATGCCGATACCGCTCAGCTTTTTATTGCGGCTTTCCTGCATATCCAAAGCGAAGCCCTTACCATTGTCACCAATTTCAATTTTCAGATATTTTCCCTCTGCCTTGGCGCGAATCGTCAGAAGCTGATGCTCCTTATCCTCTTCAAAGGCATGCAGAATGCTATTTTCTGCAATCGGCTGCAGCAGAAACTTCAAGATTGCACAGCTGCGTACATTTTCATCTATATTATATACCGTTTCAAACACATCACCATAGCGAAGCTTCTGAATTATGATATAGTTTTTCAGATTTTCGATTTCCTCCTCCACCGTAACAACTTCCTTACTGTCCACAATCGTGTTGCGCAGCAGTCTGGCAAGGGCGGTGATGCCCTCACTGACCGGCTTATCCTCATTCAGAATAGCAAGATAATGCAGCGTATTCAGTGTGTTGAACAGGAAGTGCGGGTTAATCTGTGCCTGCAGCAGCTGAAACTGGGTTTCTCTTTTCTGTTCCTGTTCCTGATGAACGGTATGCAGCAGTTCCTGAACACGGTCCAGCAGATCGTTGAAATTCATACTCAATTCATGAATCTCATCACGGCCGTCATCCTCCACACGATTCATCGCCAGATTATTCTCGTCCAGTGTCCGCATGGAATACAGAATGTTATGAACCGGGTCATAGATGCTGTGATATACGAAGTAGGCAATGGCAGCTAAAAGGACAATGAAGACAACCCCATATGCCACCAGCATGTTGCGAAAATTATGAATTTCTTCCAGCACATAGTTTTCATCACTCAGATAGACCACATACCATGGGGTGCCTTCAATTTTTTTTGCGGTCATATAATAGGAATGCTGATTGAGATCTATGGTGGATGCCTTCAAATCGATGAATTCCTCTATTTTCTCCGGATTGCTTCCAAATAAAACCTGTCCGCTTGTATCAACAACCAGCATACGACTTCCTGCCTGTGTAGATTGTGATAGAGATGCATTAAAGGCTTCCCGCGCAAAGCTGCAAAATACATATCCCAGAGGTTGGTCATACAAATCACGGATTTCTCTTGTCAGCATTATCATTTGTGATTTTTGATCATACAGCCAGTAACCACCCTGCTTCTGTGCCTGAATCTCCTTTTTATAGGTTTTTAAGTCAACGGGAAAGAGGGAGCCCTCTTCATAGAGCAGCTTCCCTGTTTCATCATACAGCTGCAGCCCCTTTCTGTCAGTAAGCAGGTCATTGCCATGCAGATTATGAGAGAACGCACGACGCATCGCTGTATCTGCGGGATAGTATAGATAATTCCGTACATAGGTGGATGCTGCCAGATTATCAATTTGTTCATTCAATGTATTTGCATTCAAATGAAAAATTTCCTCAGACATAGCAATCATCTGTGCAGAAGCCTGTTCGTTTTTATCCTTGATGATATTGGTACTGAAGGAATAATAGATCAGAAAAAACACAATCATCAAACAAAGCGGCACAAAGATAAAGGCCAGTGTCAGCCTTGTCTTAATATCCGTTCTGCGCAGCAGCTTTCTGTTTCCTTTCAGCATAACAACCAGCACCTTTCGTCACGTATCAGCTGTAGGGTCCTTTTTTATCTATGAACAAAGCCTCTACAGTCCATTGAATACAGAAATAGCAAGCAAAAACTGCGCTACCAGATATCCCAAGCCCAGAGACAGCAGCAACAGCAGCAGTCGCACCTGTCCAGGTTTTCTTACATTTGTAAAGGATTCAAAGCGTACACAGCTCAATGCCCAGAAGCTCAGCATAAAGGATAGTACATGAACAGCCAGATTCATAAAAAAATATTGCATACATAACCTCCATTCATTTCTTATATCTGCTTTTCCATTGCGAAAAGCGAATGTGTCATCTATGAGGCGGCTTCACAATATGGTGCCTACTACCATAGTCCTGTGCTTTCCCTTACATCCTTCAAAAATCAGCATCGGCATTACCGCCATGCTTTTTGTCATCAGATATGCACAGAGTTGATTTTCATCACAAGCCGCAATACTGCATCCAAGGCGTCCGCCGTGTACACTGCAGGCTGCAGCTTAAGCAAACCGTGGCATCTTCAGCTCCTGTTTCGGATGTCGTCTTTTGGCATAAAGGGAAGGATAAAAAGGACAGCTGCAGCGTTGGAAACTGCATCATTTTTATGTTTATGCACATATAGCGAAGCTGCTCATCTGCATATTTCGCCCATTTCATTCTGAAATATATTATACCATAAGTTGAATAGCTCCGGCAGCTTTTCCCCTACAAAATGAAAGAGAGTACTATGTCTGTTTCTCATGACATGGTGCTGAATTACATCGGGATCAGTGCTACACCTGTAGAAGGGGCGATGAGAGATGCGTAATGCTGCCTAGCTGTTGGATTTGTAAAAAAACGCATGTACGTGTAAGAAAATGTGCCGATACAGTATATGATTTATGAAAAGCAGCACTTTTTCAGCTGTTTTCTGATGATTACAGAGGGTGACAGAGAATATCATAATTGTCGCATGAGCATGGGACGGCTGCAAGCAGCTTCTGCTTTTTCGTCTGAAAATGTATGCAAGCATGTAGGTTCAGGTCAAAAGTCTGCTCTGTCTGCCTTATGAATTACTTCAAAACCTATGGAGCTATCACATGAACTGAATAATATAGGATAAATAAAGGAGCATGAAATATAATACAGGATAGAAGTCTGTTCATTGAAGAAATATATGTAAATCGCAAGTCATGTCAAGCATTGCACATATCTTTCCTTTATAATAGAAGCAGTATACAAATGAGGTGAAGCAACATGTATGAGTGGCAAAAGCAGATTCAGATGATCGTCGATGAGATTGACAGCTGCATAAAAAGCTATGAGGATGAAGCCCTGACACTGCACACCCTTTCACAGAAGCTGGGATACTCGGAATTTTATATGACTAGAAAGTTTAAGGAGATATCCGGTATGAAGCTTCGGGAATATATTCGATTGCGAAAGCTGGCCTTCGCCCTGAAAGAAGTTCGGGACAGTGAGAAGGGCATATTGAAAATAGCTCTTGATTATGGATTTTCCTCTCATGAGGCGTTTACCAGAGCATTTAAAGCTGCTTATGGTAGAACACCGAGCGCATACCGCAAACAGCCCGGACCTGTTGTCCTACGTACGAAAATCAATCCGTTTGACCGCTACCTTCTGGGGCTGGATGAGCTGGGAGAAATAAATTCCGCTAAAGCTGTAAAGACCTATTTTGTGACCATACCCGCCCATAAGTTTCTGTTTATTGAAAACCGGGAGAGTAACGGCTACTGGGATTTCTGGCAGAAGCAAAATCAGATTCCGGGCCAGGATATGGATACAATTTGCGGACTATTGGATAGCATTAAAGGTAAGCTCGATGATAGCGGTGGGAATGACATCAACAGCGGAGGCGGTCAGATCATGGCCTATCGCAACGATCAAAACGGCAGATTGTGTGACTGGGGATACCTGCGGACAGGGTGTTATGGTGTCCGTCTTCCTATTCATTATACCGGAGATGTACCGCCTAATATGCAGCTGCTTGATATTGCGGAAGCAGAGTATCTTGTGTTTGAACACGGGCCATTTGATTATGAGCAGGAGAATAGAAGTGTTGAGCATAGGATGGAGGAAGCGATGACTGCATTTGATTTTACAAATACCGGTTACCGCTTTGACGATACCGCCGGTAGAATGCTGTACTTTTACTTTCAGCGGAGCGCTGCTGGAAGTATATACGTCCTGTGAAAAGGATACAACAGTGAATATAAAAATATTCTTATTGATTTGATAGTATACGAGTAGAAGCACATTTTATTTCAATATAAAATAAAAATGCCCTACTGTTTATATTGCTGTGCGCTGCTACGCTAAGCCTTCACAAAAAGTAATGAAAAATGCTCGCTCTCTATTATGGACTGGTATATGATAGGAATCAGCGTTTCTTTGCATATGCTATTCACAGATAGAATTCTTTTGTTTCCTTTGCACAATAGAAAAGGTATAATGAATGTGAAAATCATTTAAAGGTGGGTGAAAAAATGCTTTCAGAGAAAGATCTGTTAAATATATTAGATAAAAAAGAAAAAGTAGATATTGAATTTAAAGAAGCAAAAAGAGGAGTGCCTAAGAGTATATATGAAACATATTCTTCTTTTGCGAATACCAATGGTGGTATAATCATTTTAGGAGTAAAAGAAATAAAAGAAGGTATGGCAGTCAAATATGAAATAAGTGGAGTAGAAAATGCAAATACCATTATTTCTGATTTTTGGAATACGATAAATTCCGGCAAAGTAAATAGAAATATTTTAAAGGATGCAGATATTTATTCATTGACAGTTCAGGGCGTAGAGCTTGTTATTATGCATATACCAAGAGCCTTGTATAATCAAAAACCTATTTATATAGGCGGGAATCCTTATGCTGGTACATTTAAAAGAAATTTTGAAGGAGATTATAGATGTACTAAGGAATCTGTAAACTCAATGATCCGTGACTCTTTTCATGATGCTGGCGATAATGAGATAATCGAATGGTTAGATATTGACGACCTTGATAAAAACACAATTGCAGTGTATAGGACACGATTTAGAAATAATAATGAAGGACATATTTATGAAGAATTATCGGATAAAGACTTTCTAACAAAAATGGGTGCATACCGCATTGATAAAAAAAGAAATATTGAGGGAATTACATCAGCAGGCGTTTTGATGTTTGGAAAAACCGAAACATTTAATGAAATTTTCCATAATGTCAATCTGGATTATAGAGATGAAACCAATTTGTTTGGTGATATGCGTTGGAGTGATCGAATAATAGAAAATGGTTTATGGGAGAAAAACCTATATAATTTCATTACAAAAGTGTATCCTAAACTTATTTCTGAGTTCCCCGTACCATTTCAAATGAAAAATTCATTACAAAGAAATGACGAAACAAAACTGCATGTAGCTACTAGAGAAGCGTTAGTTAATTCAGTAATACATGCTGATTTCAAAGAAGAAAGCTGCTCAATATTGGTTATTAAAAAAGAAAATTTTATTTCTTATTCTAATCCAGGATTACTGAGAATACCTATTGAACAAATTTATCAAGGTGGAGTATCTGTTACTAGAAATATCACATTACAAAAACTTTTCAGGTTTATTGGATTTGGAGAAAGTGCAGGATCTGGTTATGACAAAATATTAGCCCCCTCCAGAGCTGAAGGCTTTCAAGTGCCTGAGTTATATGAAAACCAAGACATGAGAACTACTAATCTCAAGTTATGGATTGTAAAGAAAGAGCATGGGGCATTAAGTGGGGCATTAAGTGGGGCATTAAGTGGGGCATTAGAAAAGCCAAACCATATGTTAAATGTAAAAGAACAGATGGTTTTAAATGTTATAAGAGAATTTCCTAATCTTAATAGAAAGAAAATCTTCGAAAAAACAAAAATTCCTTTAACTAGCTTGGATCGATATTTAGATAAACTAATAGCTTTAGATTTAATTCAAAAGAAAGGTTCACGTAGGACAGTTAGTTATAACGCCAAAAGTATAGATATACAATAAAGCTCAATGATTTTATATCATGAAATTGATTATTTGATATATCTGCGGAATGAATTCAACAAACCATGAAAGAAATGACTGATTGTTGTCTGCAATTATTCTTAAGTACAAGCAGAATTTGATATAGCTCTAAAAAAAGGTATCTATAAGAAATTTAATTAAAAAATAGTATACTACTAAGGCAACTCTGCATAAAAAAATGAGTGAAAGTTTAAGGAAAGCTCGATGATAGCGGCGGGAATGACATCAACATCGGAGGCGGTTAGGTCATGGCCTATCGCAACGATCAAAACGGCAGATTGTGTGACTGGGGATACCTGCGGACAGGGTGTTATGGTGTCCGTCTTCCTATTCATTATACCGGAGATGTACCGCCTAATATGCAGCTGCTTGATATTGCGGAAGCAGAGTATCTTGTGTTTGAACACGGGCCATTTGATTATGAGCAGGAGAATAGAAGTGTTGAGCATAGGATGGAGGAAGCGATGACTGCATTTGATTTTACAAATACCGGTTACCGCTTTGACGATACCGCCGGTAGAATGCTGTACTTTTACTTTCAGCGGAGCGCTGCTGGAAGTATATACGTCCTGTGAAAAGGATACAACAGTGAATATAAAAATATTCTTATTGATTTGATAGTATACAAGTAGAAGCACATTTTATTTCAACATAAAATAAAAACGCCCTACTTCTAATTGCTGTTTTCGTACAGACTTTAATAATCTATACATGCTGCCTATCAGTAGTCTCGTATATAAAAAAGTGATTCTTGATCCACTTTACGTCTTACTTCAATATGAGGCTGTGATAATGGCACAAGATAGTAAAAGCACGCAAATTTTCATAGAGAAAAAGCGTGTTTTCTGTAATGCCTCAAGTATTTGGTAATTCAGGAATCGCTTATACCTGGTCCCTTAAGACAATACCATCAAAGATGTCCTGCAGATCGTGTATTTCAGACTGTATACTATTACAATAATTTTGATGATAATGCCATAGATGGCAAATAAAATAAAGTTGGGTATCATCGATTCTGACGAGTTAAGAAACTACTTGTTAATTGCTTACTATTGATTAGCAGTAGGTACTCTACCTGCTTATATCATACAAAAAGAGATTTCAAGCATAATGGCATGCCACTATACTGAAACCTCCTGCTTATGTTTTTCAATTCCAGGTGAATATCACCTTTCATCAAGTACCTCTTTTCGATTACGATCAGCTCACTCCGTATGCACAGCATCTTGAAGCTGTACAAAAGCGATCTACAGCTGCCCTTCCTCGATCATCTGCTTAAATGCCTCCATAGCGATTTTATAGCTGTGCTTGCCCATTCCTGAAATTTGTCCCAGACATTCAGAGGCCGTCACAGAGATATGACGGAAATCATCGCGCCCATGGATATTCGACATATGCACCTCAATCGCCGGTACCAGCGTATGGACAGATTCCAGCGCATCCTTAATCGCATAGCTGTAATGCGTGAACGCACCTGGATTCAGCACCATCGGAATCTTACATCCGCTTTCTTCCGCTTCAAAATATAAGCTCTGGAAGTAATCGATCATAGCTCCTTCCCCGTTATTTTGAAATGCATCTACCGCAAAGCCGATGGATGCTCCATATTCTTTCAGCTCTTCAATCAAATCGGCGTATAACTGATTGCCATACTGGCCTTTGTTTCGTATTCCATAAAAATTATTATTCGGTCCGTTTACAATTACTAATTTTCGCATATTCTCTTCTCCTAATCTACCCACGGCTTTTGACTGATTATTGTATGAAGAACCTCATTGTTTCCTCGTTTCAGTTCAATTACGATTCCGTTTGGCATTTTCAGCCAGTTATCCCCTGTCGGAAGCATAACACAGCCCCATGCAAGGCATTGCTGATGAACGTTGTCATAGTCTGTGGTCATCAAAGCTATGTGGTCCAGTCTGCCTTCCTTTTCATCAAAGGCCATATCCTCATTGAATTGAAGTCCGGCATGCAGCCATATCTTTCGATTCGGTTTTTCACCCAAAGACAGTCTGACAGGCATATCAAATACTTCAGTAAAAAACTTTACACACCAATCCAGATCCTTCACTCTACATGCCGTATGCTCTACATATGTTGCCATAGCACTACCCCTTTTTCAGAGATGGTTCATACGCTAAGATATACTTTTCAATCCCTTTTACACAAGCTACCAGTGTTTGATTCACCGGTGTTTCGATACCGTATTTTTTACCCCATTCCACAATGGAACCATTGATGAAATCAATTTCTGTCGGGCGCTTCAATTCCAAAGATTGCAGGATCGAGGTTTTAAAGGTTCCCGGCAATCCTTCACTTGCGGCATACCACGGATATTCCGGATCTTCACTTTTCAATACTACACCGGCTGCCTTGGCTACCAAAATACCCTCGCGAATCGCGGCTACCGCCACATCCTTTATATAATCCTCTTCATACAACGGACCGTAAGGTAATCGTGTGATTCCACACAATGCCCCTGCCGCAACATTGATCAGCAGTTTATCCCAGATCAGTCCCTTGATATTATCGCTTACCTCACACAGCAGGCCTGCATCATTGAATACTTTGCAGACAGTTTGAATACGGTCTGTGATTTTCCCGTTCAATTCACCAATGTATGTCCACTTACCCTGTACACCGGCGGAAATATAGCCTGCCTGTATCAGTCTGCCGCCAACATACGTCTTACCACTGATAACATTTTCAGAGCCGATGACAGAAGCAATCGTTTCTTCATTTCCCAAACCGTTTTGTAAGGACATCACCAATGTGTTCTTTCCGATGACATTTGTCTGCTTTAACTGCTCTACCGCCTGTTTCGTGGCAAATGATTTAACAAGTACGATGACCAGATCAGCCTCACCAATCGTATCGGCAGCGGTTCTGGCATCCACTGTAACATACCAGTCTTCCTTCTCATTTGTCATATGTAAGCCGTTTTTGTTGATGAAATCCACATGCTCCTGCCACATATCCACAAAATATACATCGTTGCCGCCCATAGCCAGAGTTCCGCCAATCGTAGAACCCAAAGCTCCGGCTCCTAACATTACAATTTTCATATTCACAGCCTCCATCGATTACTTATCTTCCAAAGGGAAAAACTTCAGGATATGGATAGCGAATACAACGATTTCTCCCTTTTGATTGAAAATCTCTAATTTTGAATATGTTTTATTCGTTTCCTCCTCGATTCTGTCAACCGTGTATCTGCAGGTCAGTGTATCTCCGAAATACACAGGGTTGATGAAGCGCAGCTTATCGTAGCCATAGGATGCGGAAGGAACCGGTGACTTCACCTGCTCCTGAATTTTCGTTGAAGCAGTACATCCGATTGCGAAGGTTAAGATACCGTGAGCAATTCTTGTGCCATACATCGTTTTCTTCATGTACTCCTCATTGAAATGCATCTGGCTGTAATCGCCGGTCAGACCTCCGAATAATACAACATCTGTTTCTGTAATCGTTTTTTCAAATACTGCGCTATCCCCTATCTTTAAAGGGATGTCCACTTTCGTGATTTCTTTTTTTTCTGCCATGTTTTTTCTCCTTTATTGGTTTATAAGTATTCCTTCATCCATATGTTCGATAAGCAAAGACTTCTTACGGCAGCTGCCTTCCTATCGACCCTCAGCTGCCATCATGCTTGGTTTCATTCAGCCTTTTTTACATTTACTGATTGATAAATTCGTTATAGATATTCATTTTCTCTTCCCTGAAAATACGTGCATCCATTTCTTTCAGATCCTCTGCAATTTCAGGTACAAAGCCCATCTGATCGATAACATCCTTTTGTACATCGATTCCCGGAGCGATTTCTGTAAGAACAACCTTACCGTTCAACAGCTTGAACACTGCACGTTCTGTTATATAAATAACCTCCTGCTTCTGTTTTTCCGCCTGTTTTGCGGAGAAGGTAACGGAGCTTACGTTCTTGATCAGCTTTTCAAACTTTCCTTCCTGCTGGATTGTTATCGTTCCATCCCTGACTTCTGTAATCAGCTTTCCGGCACGCAGTGTTCCGCACAGTACCACCTTTTTACTTCCTGCAACGATATTGACGAAGCCGCCAGTTCCCATGATTTTTCCATTAAAGTGGTGAACATTCACATCCCCGTTCTCATCCAGTTCCGCAAAGGATAAAAATGCCACATCCAGACCGCCGCCGTCGTAGAAGTCAAACTGTGCAGGCATGTCCATGACTGCTCTTGCATTGACAGTTGCGCCAAAGAAGATTCCCTGTGCCGTAGCACCTCCTACCGGACCGGTTTCCACGGTCAAGGTAAAGGCATCCTGTACGCCCTCTTCCCGTGCTACATTTCCGATTCCATCCGCAATACCGACACCGACATTTCCAACGTAACCGGGACGAACCTCCATCAATGCTCTTCTTGCGACAACCTTTCGCTGATCCAGCGGCAGCATTGTTATTGCGCTGTCATCGGCAATATAATCTCCCGCAAAGAATCTGTCTGAACCGTTATATAGCTGTTCCTGCTTCTCCTCAACGACAATCGCATCCACAAGGAAGCCCGGAATTTTCACACTTTTCGGATGCAGGGTACCAGCTTTTACCAGCCGTTTTACCTGCAGGATTACCGTTCCACCGTTATTGTGTACCGCCTGAGCAAGCTGGAGTACATCAATATAGGTGATTTCATCCTCCATGGATGCGTAGCCCTCTGTATCCGCAGTTGTTGCACGAATCAGACAAACATCCAAAGGAACAACCGGGTAATACAGCCATTCCTTACCATCCACGTTCATAACCTTGATCAAATCTTCCTTCGTCACTTCATTCAGCTTACCACCATGCACTCTGGGATCAATGAACGTCCCCAGTCCCACATGGCTGAGAATTCCCGGCTGTCCTGCCGCAGCCGTTCTTGCGAGCTGTGCCATGATGCCCTGCGGGAAATTATATGCCTCTATTTTGTTTGCGCTTGCCATTTCCGCAAGTCTTGGTGACTGTCCCCAGTGTCCGCCAATGACACGCTTTACCAGCCCCTCTAACGCCAGGGGTGACATCCCTCGATCATTTCTATCTCCAAGCCCTGTTGAATGCCACAGTGTTAAATTTTTCGGACAACCGGTTTCCACATACCGCTCATGCAATGCGTTGATCAGTGCATAAGGATCAACGATTCCACCGCCTGCACCGGAAATTGCTACCGTATCCTGATCCGCAATATATGCGACTGCTTCTCTGGCAGATAATACTTGCGGCTTTGTTCCATTCCTCTTAATTTTCGACATATTCTTATCCTTTCCTCTATATAGAAATTATAGGAATTCCATGTAAAAAAGGAAACAATCTAATCCGTTGAAATCAAAAATTATCTTGCTTGTTTTCATTAGTTTTTCTATAATAAAAGCGTAATACATGTAACTATCCTGCTTTATTTAAAAATTATATTGCTAATTTTGGAGGGTCCTATGTTCTTGTTTGATAATCAAAACGAAAATAAGCATACCACACCGATCTTTACGAATGCACCAACGATGTCCAGACTTTCCCATAGCTTCAATGATTCTCACTGGTCCTATCCCTACCATGTCCACAAGCATGAAACCGAGCTGATATATTTCTCAAGCGGCAAGGCTAGCTATCAGATTAACAATGAGGTTTTCAGTGTTGCCGCAGGCGATTTACTCATTGTGAATAAAGGCTGTATTCATTCTATAACTTCTGATATCGATGATCCGATTTCCTGCTGGACTTGTGCAATCACCAATTTCAAAATGGCAAACTCCAGCTCGCCGGATATCTTTCTTCCCTTAGATAAAAAGCCCTATGATCGATCACAGGAGCACAGGAGGATAATCGAAGAGATTTTTGAAACGCTGGAGTACTTTTCTCAGCAGCAGAATCCGTATGCCGTAACGATTTGTAACTCTCTGGCAAACGCTCTTGCAAATATATATTTCAGTATTTTTCAGCATGCAGTCACAGATCATAATGAAAAAAAGCCGTCCTTTGCACAGGACATCCTGTTCTATATAAACGAGAATTATGCAAAGGATATCACATTGAAGGAGCTGACAGAGTATTTTCACATCAGCAGTGATTACATATCACATAAATTCAAGGAGACCTATGGGATTTCACCAATCAACTATGTGATTGACCGCCGCATCAGCGAAGCAAAATGGATGCTGATCAACACAACAGATTCTCTTATATCCATTTCATCACAGGTTGGCTATGACAACACGACCCATTTTTCTAAGCTGTTTCTGAAAAGAGTCGGATATCCGCCATTGGAATACAGAAGGAAATTTGGTATGAAGCTGGAAAACGGCAGGTAACAACGCGATGATATCTGCTTTCAATCCAACATCAGATTCTGCAGTGTATAAAGGCAGATACCTGTCATTGGAGTACAGAAAAAATTTAGTATGAAGCTGGACAGCAGCTGCTAACAATGAACTTGTATCTGCAATCCTTGCGAAAGTAGCTACTGCCGTGGATTGTGTCAGTTTTAAAACACCTTGTTTCAGGCATATGGTTAAGATTCAATACACACGGGTAAGACTGGGTGACCTCTTCTATCCGCTTTAAATTCCCTGTGCCTCCATGTAAGTATAAAAAACAGATAAGCACCTTGTTACGTTCTTTTTTACTTTAGGGTCGTTGCATAAAAAAAGATTTCATTTCTATTGAAGCTCACAATAGAATCTGAAATCTCTGCTTTGCCCAAAATCGAATAAGAACGCTTGTTACAGGGTCTTATCTTTTTTATGCTATCCGGCTTTCCTCTGATATTTCATTATAAAAGGCATACGGGTATCGTTATGTGTTCATCTACTTCGTGATATATGCATACATATCTCCGGATTGGATGTATGAGCATGGGATATCTGCCTGAATTGCCGCTGGAAGATATGTCGTCATATACTCCATTCCCGGTTCCTCCAGATTGAAATGCCCCATGCCGATGATTGCCCTATCCATTCCCAGCATACTGCTATCCCGGATGTATTCCGCAAGTGTAAAATCAACGATTTCCATTGTCAGAAAACAGTTGATATCCTCTCTGTCTGCTTCCTGTATGGTATCTCTGGCATCCCCCAGTACATGAAAGGGAATACGTACCCTTTCCACAATGCTGTTTTTGTTTCCAATAATTTTTACACCGTTCAGCCGCAGCCTTTGAATCAGAAAATCCGCAAGCTCCTGTACGGTTGTCTTCGGTATCGTGAAAGACAGAGGATTGTGCACATCCTTTGTGATATATGGTATCCACCCCAGCTTACTTGCTACACCATAAAAGATTCCGTCGGTAAAGCTGCCATCCTTTAGCGGGATACCGGAATGAATGTAATCATGATTCCTCCATACGACAATACCGGTTTCATCCAGCAGCTTTTTCTTTGCCAGAAAGGTGCTGTTTTCTTCCTCCTGCAGCCAGTCTGTATGATCACCATGATTCCAGAACAGCGCCTCGTGCGCAATGATCAGGTTCGCCCCCTGCAGTGCAGCCTTTTTTATTACATCAATCGTTGCCCAGCAGGTTGTAACGATTCCAGTACATTCCTGATACGGGTTTCCATATAATACTTTATCCCTTGTTGTTTCCTCATCAATTTGTTTCCCTTCCCATTCCCCTTTATGATAGGCTTTCAGCTTATCTATTACTTTTTGTATCTGCATCCTTACTGCTCCTTTCCTATATAATTATATCTGCTGCTGTATGCGTGCTTTCTTTCGATTATTTTCATTCTGTAGGGAATATCATCCTTTATGCTGATCATTGCTTTCAACAGCTCCCTGTGAATGCTGCTTGTTTAGCAGCATATCGTGATTTTCTTCAGAAGGCCAGATGCATTCGCAGCCACTTGTAGCGCAAGCTGCATTTGCCAATATACATATCATTCATAACGACACGTATTCTGCTTTATCACTGCATGCTATAAAACAATGGCTCTGAAGCAGAACCTCAGAGCCGTCAGATATTATTCATCATCGCAGTCCATGGCGGAAGCTGAATGTAATGTATTCACATAAACGATTTGGTTTTTGCACTCCTCAACAATTTCCGCAATACGCTTCTCGGTAAACGGTACGTCCTCACCCGCAAGCACCATGCTCATTGCCATCGGCAGATTCATCCCGCATAGAACATGCACATGTTCACTGATATAGGGATAAAACTTCTGATAGACACTACCGCCTAACAAATCGGTCAGGACGATAACCTCATCCTGAGGATCAAAGGTATCAAACAGCTGTTTAACTCTGATTTCCAGCTCCTGCTCCTTATCCTCCACATAGGCATTGATATCATGAATCGTACGCGCTTTACTTGTTAGAAAATCCACCGTGTCCTTCAATCCGTATGCCAGATAATGGTGTGATGCAAAAATAAATCGTCTCATAATAAATCTCCTATCTCGCAAGCGATACGTTCACTTTCACCAACCGGTGTATTGCTTGCTTTTGTTTCGTAAGTCTTTCCATACTCCTGTGCTTCCATGAAATACCCCTGATAATCATTGGCATAGCCAATTAGAAGAAAATGCTTGGTTTTGCATGCCGCTCGCAGCTGTAAACCGAAGGCAGAGGCAAGCTCTCCGGGAAACGTGACGATGGTAAGCTCATTCATATGAAGAAGAATACCGCGTACGTGAAAATCAATCTGTGCTGTCTGCAGCTTCATCTTCAGCAGCAGGATTTCCGATGCTGCCAGCTTGCGCTCATCTGCCGTGGCATCCTTACGGGAAAGAACAGCCTCCGCCTGTGCGATTCCCTTACGATAGTCCGCATAGAATACGGTATTATCGTAGTGTACGGGATGGTCATATACCGTTGTTTTCACCTTGCTCAGATGCAGCTCCTCATAGGAATCCATCTGCTTCAGGATATGCGCAATGCCTGTGCCGACCCGCTCCAGCTCCTGAAAATCATTCCCCTGCCGATACTGGCGATTGCTGATATCGCCGCTTGCTCCGGTAAATGTATAGGGAATGACGCCCAGATGATCTTTCATAAGCGAGCGCACTTTTCCAATCAGATCTGCACTTAACAGCATATTATCCATTCCCAGTACAGTTGCATGACAGTTGAAATTGCACATGGCTGCGACAACACTGTCATTGTGCATGAATTTGATGATTGTCCCATTATCCTCAAACGGAAGCGTTTTATCTGTCCGTTTACTGTAATATCCATGAATTTTACAGGTATCAATCCATGCTGTAACCTCCTGCAGCTGTGCAGGAAGGGTCTTTACACTCTCTGTAATCTGTTTTGAAACATAGGCGAAATACTCCGGATTATCCGGTGTATCGAAGATCGCCTCATCCCCCAGACCATTTGCCGCAGAATGTGTGTGAACTGCGTGGATGATGATATGATCCCTGTCTATGGGTAACACTTCTTTGATTTGTTTTTTTATAGCAGCCGCTTTTTCTCCACCCAATGTTACGACATCTATACTGATAAAGAGAAGAGTAACCGTATCGATTTCCAGCAGCAGTGAAACAGCCAGGGGGCTGTCATGAACCCCCTTAGCCGTATGCTTTCTGGCTTCTCCTACATAGCCGCATAAATGAACGGCACATTTTGGTGTTATATCAGCGACGCAGGTCGCAGCTCTCAATGTTGATTCCCTTCTTTCTATGCCGTGAAGATTCCGGTTGCCGCACCAAGCATGGATGCCACAATGATGAACAGAATCATCCAGGTCATCTTCACCTTCTTCACCTTCATGAAGTAATATATAATTCCAACAGCAGCTACCGGAAGAAGAGCAGGCATAACACCGTCAATCAAATCCTGCACCTTCATAACAACGTCCCCGTTTTTAAACTGAATGCCGGTGCTCAGCTTCACGACGGTCGCAACCAGAGAGCCAACCACAGTCAGACCAAGCACGGAGCAGGCTTCTGTAAAGACCGTTATCTGTTTACCAAATTTGGTGATGACATTAACACCCATACCGTATCCCCATTCATACTGCAGAATACGAACCACCAGAAATACAAAGGTGAATGCAGCCCACAGGAAGATTCCCAGCGGATTGCCCTCCATCCCCATGCTTGCCGCAATGGAGCCGAAGATTGTAGGAATCATCGCCCAGCCAATCGTATCACCGATACCTGCCAGCGGTCCCATCAAACCAACCTTAAAGTCATTGACTGCATCCAGTGAGGAAATACCGCCTTCATCCTCGATCCCCAGCGCAGCACCGATTACAAACGGCGATATCCAAGGCATGGTATTATAGTAACGCATATAGTTCAGACAGGATTTTTTCAAATCCTCATCATCCGGATACATTTTTCTCAGACATGGATATACGGAGAACAATGTGGAAGGTGCCAGCTGTGTTTCATAATTGAATGTGGATATACCAATCAGCCATCGCCATGCTGCCCTACGCAAATCCTTTTTCGTTAAAACCTTTTCCTTACTCATCTTCCAAACCTCCTGTGACAGCACCTGCAGCTGCAGTTCCTGCCTTCATCTGATTTTTGTAAATTTCATATGCTCCTGCAAGTCCGATGGCCGCAATACCAAGTACCGGGACCTTCAGATAAGCTGCCAGCACAAAGCCGACAAGCAGGAAGGACCAGTATTTGCCCAGCGGCATATACATCAGCAGCATGGCCATACCGACACCGGGAAGGACGCCACCTGCGATTGTCAAGCCGGTAGTAAACCAGGCAGGCATGAAATCCAGGATTGCATTGACAACGGTAGGTCCTGCGACAATACAAACCAGAACCGGAACAGCAGAGCATAAACCATAGAAGATCGGTGAGATTTTAATCATATTCAAAGCAGACTGAAACTTTCCTTCTTCAATCAGTGAGGTTTCCTTTCTCATCAGGAAGCCGTTGAAAATTTTGTATATAACGTCAAAGTTAACGCCAAGCATAGCCACCGGAAGACCGATGGCAAGACCTGCCTCCATCCCTTTTCCTGTAGTGACCGCTATCGTTGTCGCAATGATGGCCGCAATCGGATAATCCGGCATCGAGGATCCTCCTACTGCCACAACGCCCATAGACATCAGCTGCATGGTCGCTCCGATGCTCAGACCCGTTATGGGATCTTGCACAACCAGACCGGTGAGCCATCCGCAGATAATTGTATTGAATGCAAACAGCTGTGTTGTTACGGTATCTGTCATTTTCAGATACGCAATCAGTGTGATAAAGACAATCTGTAGTATTGATAATTCCATCCTTTTTCTCCTCCTACAATTCCATTGCGTGCGACAGCTTCACAGCTTTATCCGTTGTTGTGAACTGCACATCCACTTCACATCCGTTTTCCATCAGCTTTCTGTAAACAGGCTTTTCTTCATCCTTTACAGAAGCTCTTGAGCTGACCTTTGTTCCGGTATCGCGATCTCTGGTAATTCCGATTACGATTCTTGGAATTTTTTGTCCGGCCTCCTCCTGTAGTCTCAAAAACACCCCCGGGTCTTCGCATACCACAAACACCTTGTGATCATCATACTTCCCTGCCTTGAAATTCTTCATGGCAGTTTCCTCCGTGATGATGGAGCATGCCATACCGGCAGGCTTTCCCAGACGCATGCTTTCCTTGATAATCGGATCGTTCGCCGTGCGGTCATCAATCACCATAACCCGCTGAGCACCGGACTGCGGTGCCCACATGGTTGCTACAATACCATGAAGCAGGCGGTAATCAACTCTGCCCAATACAATACTCATTTCATTTCCTCCTTCGCATGGAAGCGACGTGCTCTGTACCTGACGTCCTTCCGTTACACCTTTCTTCCAGCAATTCCCGTGCCAACTTTACAAACGCCTGTAATTACCGGCCAATGGCATCAACCTAAGGAAATTTGGTTGATGCTATTTTTTATTCCTATCAGAAATCACTTCATTAATCGCTCACTATCGTTGTAGTTAAGAGTATATTATATAAATATTTTTTAATATATATTATATGCTATAATGTAGTTAAGTAAAGGGGTGATTTTTATGTTCTTGCGTGTTATTCCAAACAACAAAGGTAAAAAAAA
>QULU01000042.1:0-1783 GCA_003481775.1 Clostridiaceae bacterium OM02-2AC | reverse complement strand
AAACAACAAAGGTAAAAAAAATACCTTCTTTTGCGATCTTGTAGAATCTTATAGGGACGAAAATGGTATTCCAAAACATCGTACTGTAGTTAAACTTGGTCAATTTGAAAAAGATCGCATCCCTTATTTAAAGGCTGCTTTTGGTAAAGGTGATCCTAATAAAATTTTTAATGATGAGCTCAACCGTAGTTAAGTCATGCCAGGCAAGGATTTCTTCTTTGCTTGGTAAGTTCGGTAGTTACATCCGCTGTGAAAAAGTCCGTCACCTAACCAGAAAGCATCCTAATGATTTTGTGCGTATTTTCAAATTTCCATGGTATGATGTTTTACTTTACTTAATCTTTCGTTCTGAAAACTGTACACAGTCTGAACTCTCTAAATATTATAGTGATATTGGAAAAACCAATCTCCGTATTAGTAAACAAGCTGCTTTCAAAGCACTAAAAAAAGTCAACCCTGATGTATTTTCCGATTTGATTCATACTTTTGCTCGTTTTTTCTATGAATCTGATTTGGTTAAAACTTATAAAGGTTACATCCTGCTCTCAGAAGATGGTACTGCCAATGAACTCCGCCCTTCAAAGAAAGCTTTAAATCAATTTGGCTTTGTGACCAACCAATTTATCCGTAATAAAGATGCGGCGCAGAAAGCAACGAGTCGTTCAGCAGCATTCTACGATATAACCAATGGATTTATCGTTAATTTCACTATGAATCCATATAAAAAATCAGAGATACCGATCGCTATTGAACATCTTACAAACTGTCATTCATTATTTGATGGGAGGAAAACTATATATTTAGCAGACCGATACTATGGCTGTATAGAATTATTCGCAATATTGGAATCATATGGTTTCCAATATTGTATTCGTGGTAAATCTAATTTTTTCAAAAAATATGTATCACAAATGAAATCGAATGATGAGTGGATAGAAGTTAAACTGGATAAAACTTGGCTGAAAAGATTAAAGTATGATATAGCAAAAGAACGATTTCAGAGAAACCCAACTATCCAGATTCGTGTAGTCAAAAAATCTTATACTTATACCGATAAAAAAGGAAACATCCACCATACAGACCTTATATACTTTACAAATTTAAGCGAAAAAGAATTCTCTACTAATGAAATCGTATCCCTATACGCAAAACGCTGGGATATTGAAAGCTCTTATAAGACATTAAAAACAAATTATGAATGGGAACGTTTTTTCAGTGAAGATTGTGATTGTGAAATGTGTTGTATATATGCAAAAGTAATCTATCACAATTTAATCGGAATCATACGGAAAGAATTAAATGATATGTTGATTTTAGAGGATAAAAATAAGAGTAACATCTATAAGTATACTACGAATATAGTCCAATTAAGCAAACTGATGAGTGAAAACAATCTATGTCGCTGGATTAGATCTTGTAATGGTAAAGCTATAGAGAAGTTAATAGACTTGGCTATAATATTGATACATAAAATTAAAATACCTATACGCCCAGGCAGGCACAATCAACGGTGGGGAAGAATTGTCACCTGCAGCAGTCCTATTCGTTTCAGGTTAGATGGGAGGAATTGGCCTAGGACTTCTTATAGTCATGGGAAACTAAGAACTACTCAACCGTAGTTAAGAAAAGTTGATTTATCCAGATATCAGTAATTTTGAAAAATTCTAACGCATAATCAATGAGTTTTTGTGTACCAAAAAATATGATTCCTTCAGTTATTTTGTAGTTAAGACACAATATTTAAAAATGGCATCAACCACATTTCCTTAGGTTGATGCCATTG
>QULU01000041.1:331-40952 GCA_003481775.1 Clostridiaceae bacterium OM02-2AC | reverse complement strand
TAGCACGCTGCCAGGTAATCTGACTCATCATCTGATGGGTCTTTTTTAATCATCGACGAAAGATTGTTTTGCTGGTATAAAATACGAAAGAATGGTAAAATTCTCTAGTATGTGAAGGGAGGAATATTATGCAGGATGTACTTCAGGATGTATTCCATGATGCCTTACCGATGATTCCGTTTCTGTATCTGACGTATCTTCTTATGGAGTACCTGGAACATAAGAGCAATGACCGTTTCCGTGAGCGCCTGGAATCCGCACGAGCGCTGGGACCGCTGATTGGCGGTATTTTAGGCATCGTTCCGCAATGCGGCTTTTCTGTGCTGGCAAGTGGTTTGTATATGAATCGTTCCATTTCCCTTGGAACCCTATTGGCAGTATTTATTTCAACGAGTGATGAGGCGATTCCGATTCTGGTGGCGCAGCCGAAGCAGATCCATGTTCTACTCTCTGTGATTGCAGTAAAGCTTGTGATTGCGGTTGTGGTAGGCTATATCGTGGATTTCCTTGTTCGCGGCCATCGGTTAAAGGAAAATCATCCACTGCATGATATCCATGCAGAATGCGATAAGGAGACCAGAGAGGAGCATGCCTCCATTTTCTATATTGCATTCATCCGTACCGTAAAGATTTTTATCTTTGTCTTTGTCGTGAATTTTGCATTATCTGTTTTCATTTACTATATTGGAGAGGATACCTTACGGACGATACTGGCACAGGGATCATATCTGCAGCCGATTCTTGCGGCTCTTGCTGGATTTATTCCCAACTGTGCCGCCAGTGTGATTCTGGCACAGCTCTTTATGGATGGTGTGCTATCCTTTGGCGCACTTGCTGCCGGACTGATTACCAGTGCAGGTCTTGGCTTGCTGGTACTTCTTCGCATGTATGACAATAAAAAGGATATCCTGCGAATCTTTGCCATCCTCTTTGTGACAGCAATCGTGAGCGGAATTGTATTGCAGCTGTTTTAGATCATGGAAGCATGGTCTTCTTTTTTTCAGCTGGAAAGTATAGTATAATAGTTTCAAAGGGGTGCAGACTATGGATTATAAGGAAGAATTTACACAGCTGATTGAAGAAAACAGGCTGGAAGATGCACGCATACTGCTGGAGAGGCATAAGCTGTACGCGAGTGAAGAGCCTTTTTATTATGGAAATATGGGATGGGTTTTAAACCACATGGAACGCTATCAGGAGGCGGAGGTGTTTCTGCGAAAGGGACTCGTCTATTTTTCTGAAGATGGATGGCTGTACAGTCAGCTTGGCTTTTCGCTGGATCGGCAGGGGAATATCAGGGATGGACTGGATGCGTTGCTTAAGGCTTTGCAGCTTGGATTTGATGAGCCCTGGCTGCATGGTGAGATCGGCTGGTGTTATAAGGAGCTGGGTGATTTGAAAAACGCTGTCGCATATTTTGAGAATGGATTGCTGGATGACGCACGCAATGTCTGGCTGCTGTCGCAGGCTGCAGAGGCATATTATGGACTCGGCGATAAGGAAACAGCAGAGGAATACTATGTAAAAAGCTATCGGATCCTGCCGGATGAGGACGCACGCTTTGATCTGGCGAGATTTTATAAGGCTTGTGGCGAATATGACAAGGAGATTCATATTTTGCAGGAGATTCAGCATACGCATTATCAGGACTGGAAGGAATTTGAGCTTGGCTTCGCCTATTTCCAGAAGGATGAGCCGCAGGAAGCACTTTTGCATCTTCTAAAGGCTTTGGAGCTGGGGAGAGATGATACAAGTGAGCGGACGCTGCTGGGGGATGTGTATCGCTCGTTGCATCGAATCGAGGAATCAAATGAGCAGTATAACACATCACTGGAATACTTTGAAAAGGCATTGAATAAGGAAACGGATACCTACTGGATTTATCAGGAAATGATTTGGATTGCGCATAAGCAGCAGGATTGGACAAAGAAGCTGCAGTATCTGGATCGCGCCAGTGAGCAAAAAAAGGATGATATATGGCTGATGTTTCATTATGCCCGCTGCTACAGTGATCTGCATGAGCACGTTCAGGCTATAGAGGCCTGTGAATTCTGTTTGCAGCATGGGGAGGAAGGCCGGGAAATGCAGGATTTGTATGCATGGAATCTGGGAAGAAGCGCACAGGCGGAAAAAGCCATTGCGGTTTTGAATAAACGAATTGAGCGCTTTGGAGGTGAAGCCTGGAATTTCAGCGAGCTGGGCTGGAATTATACGCAGCTAGAGGATTATAAAAAAGCGATTCGCTGCTTTAAAAAGGCCTATGATCTGGAGCCGAAGAATCCGTTAAACTGTTCCATGCTGGGCTGGTGTAATTTGCGTCTGAATCAGCTCGATGCAGCGTTGTCCTTTCTTCTGGAGGCACGGCAGCTGGGAAGAGACGACGGCTGGCTGCATTCTGCCTTCGCAGAGCTGTATACAGAAAAGCAGAAATATGCACAGGCTCTACAGCATTACCAGAAAGCGCTGGAGCAGGGCTATAATGAAGATTGGATAAAAAAGGAAATCGCGCAGCTGGAAGAACTGCTCGCGCAAGAGAACGCAAAGGCATAAGGACAGGAGGCTTGCATATGTGTGGAAGATATTTTTTTGAATTGCGAGAGCTGCCGGCATTCGCAAGACTGAAGCAGAAAATCGAGCAGCAGGCGCTGTTTGAATATGCCAGAGAGGAAGTGTTTCCAAGCAATTCGGCACTGGTACTTGTCGACGGACAGGAGGATTATGTGCTGGATGTAATGAAATGGGGAATTGAGGGACCATATGGCAAGCTGATCAATGCGAGAAGTGAAGGTATTGAAAAGAAAAAGACATTTCGTCCCATGCTTTCAAAGAAATGTCTGATTCCGTGCAACGGATTTTACGAATGGGTGAAGGTAGGAAAACAAAAGCAGAAAATACTGATCCAGCGTGAGGATGCTCCCCTGTTTTATCTGGCGGGCATTTATAATGAACAAAAGGAATTTGTGATTGTGACCGGAGAATCCGTGAAAGAAATGAAGGATATACACGATCGTACTCCAATTCTCATGCTTGAGGACCAGATTCCGCTGTATCTGCAGGATGAACTGGAGTTTCAGGTAGATAATGAGCATTTGATATTTACGGCGATAGATAATAGGAAACCGCCTGTGATAGAAAAAAGGCAGCTTTCGCTGTTTGATGAGGAGGAGCGATGAAGCAGGCCAGAATTTTGTCATCGGCGTTTCTACTGTTTCTTCTCTGGTGGCTGCTAGCCGTCTGGATGGATAACGATTTCATCATTCCCTATCCTCTCGATGTAGGAAAGCTGATGGTGGCACAGCTGCAATCTGCGACCTTTTATCAGAGTACACTTGTCACGCTGCTTCGCTCATGGGGTGGACTTTTGGCAGCATTTGTACTGGCAGGAGGCTGCGCATTTCTGTCTTTTCGCATACATATCTTCCATGATTTGTTTTATCCCATTCTTTTGCTCACCCGCAGTGTTCCCAATATTTCCTATATCATCGTCATTCTTTTATGGTTCGGCTCGGAAAGCAGTGCGGCAATCGTCAGCTTTCTTATCATTTTTCCAACCATATACAGCAGCCTGTACAGCGGTCTGCAGCACATGGATGAAAATCTGAAAAGGATTGTACAGCTGTATCCGGAAAGTGGATGGTATCTGCTGCGTCGCGTTTATCTCCCGCTGCTTTCTTCCTCTATACAGGCATCGTTGTCCAATGGAATCTCTTTGACCTTTAAGGTGGGAGTCATGTCGGAAATCATGGGGCAGGTACAGCAGGGAATTGGAAGGCAGATGAATTTATGCAGACTGACCTCGGATATGACCGGTGTCTTCGCATGGACCGGATGGATCATTCTGATTTTACTGCTCATGGATGCTCTGCTTCATTATGTAGGCGGACAAAGGGTATGAGGAACATGGATTCCTGCAATCGATAATTTGCGGTGACATGCATGGTATGTGGTGATAATAGGAGGGATATAACGATATGGATCGGATTCGTCTTCGGCCAGCACGCCAGGAGGATGCGGCCGCTTTACAGCGTTTAAATGCAGATGTGCTTGGCTATGACTACTCGCTGTCAGATACACAAGAGCAGCTGCATCGTTTATTAGCTATGCCGCAGCATCTGATTGTGGTGGCAGAAGCAGAAGGAAAACAGGAGCTTGTCGGCTATGTGCATGCACAGGATTATGAAGTCTTGTATTCTTCACCTATGAAGGATATTTTGGGAATTGCAGTACATCCGGATTATCAGCATCAGGGAATAGGAAGCAGCTTGCTTGCATGGATTGAGCAGTGGGCAAGCAGTCAGGATGCCTGTATGATTCGGCTAGTTTCCTCAGAAGCACGGATAAAGGCGCATGCCTTTTATGAAGCCAATGGCTATCTGCGGGAAAAACGCCAGCTCAATTTTAAAAAGATGATCTAAGAGAAGCTGCGCTGGCATTTACTTGTAAAAAAGCAAGGTCTAAGGTACATAGTTAAGAAATTTCGATAAAATGCAGGTCTGAAGTATAGATTTAGAAAAACAGCTTTCCTTTTAGACAATGCGTTGTAGGATAGAAAAGGCTTCCGTTCTCCGTCTGATGTTCAGACGAGCGGAAGCCTTTTCTACTGCTTTTTTATAACTGGGGATACTTTTTTGTAGGATAAGAAGACAATGACGCTGCACAGGATACCCTTCAGCAAATTGAAGGGAGTGGTAGCCATCAGCACCAGTGCCAACAGACCGTTAATGTTCGGATTTACTGCGTGTCCAAATTCAATAATGCGATCCAGGGGAAGATTCATGAAATAGGAATATGCCGGCAGCATTACGAAATAGTTCAGAAGTCCGCCCAGTATCGTCATACAGATCGTTCCTGCAATCAGACCGATCAGGGCGTGCTTTCTTGTTTTTTCTCTTTGATAGATAATGGTAGCCGGAAGTACAAAGGACAGACCGATCAGAAAGTTGGTGAGCTCTCCAACACCCATCGTGATGGTTCCTCCGATGATTAAATTTAATGCGATTTTCAATGCTTCGATGCAGACGGCTGCCCAGGGGCCCAGCGCAAACCCTCCGATCAATACGATGACCTCATCAAAGCCGAGCTTATAAAACTCAGGCGCAAAGGGAAGGGGGATTTCAAACATCATGACCAGAAAGGCCAATGCTCCCAGTATACTGATTTTGGCGATGGTTTGTACACTCATCCTGCTTTTTGTTGAAACATATGCTGACATATACGATTCCTCCTGTCTGTGTCAGCCTTTTTTCAAAAGAAAAAAGGTTTTCAACAAAAACCTTTAGGGACATATCGAAAAAACTTAACTTCTTTCATCCAGACTTTACTGTCGCCACCGGAGTTTCACACGGTTCGTGCCTTACGGCTTGCGGGGTTTACCGCCGATTGGGAATTTCACCCGACCCTGAAGTTTTTTGTCGGGTATATCATAGCAGTCTTTTCTTATTACGTCAACACTAACGCTCTGTAAAATCATAGCAGCGAGCCTCGTATAGTTACGATTCTCAGCCCTTTGAACAATAGAGAAGTATCAGCATATGAGAGAAAATGAAAATATAGGACCTGCTACATTGGCTCCATATTCTCATAGTTCATAGGTAAATCACATATTTATGAATTGGCTGTGAATCATAATCTCATATAGTCATATGGCATAAGGCAACAGCGGATATAAGGAGGCTTACATTGCAATTCTTTCTATTCTTTTCGCAGAATGAGCGATAGCAAATGAAAGCAAAGCGAAAGGCATATGAACGTATATCGAAGAGATAATTGCTGGATATGCCGCTGAAATCATTAGGATACATAGGAAACCTACGAAACTATATTTTGGAGGACATCATAAGGATACATAGGAATGGTGTGAAACTATAAATTGAAAAAAATCATAAGATACATAATAGTACGAACTGTATATTGGAAGAAATCAGAATCATGAAATGCTTTACAGCATTCCTTCAGATAAACCATAAGAGTGTTTCCTTAGTTTGTTACAGAATGAGCTGCAGGCGGAGCCAAGCAAATGAGAGACACAACAGGATGTATCAGGACTACTTCGACGGCGTGCTTTTTGTTGCAATAGAAGTAATCCTGCAATCCCTTTTTAATAGTTTATGATGCTGTGGAAAATGGACTTTTTGTGTGATATTGTCGTAAAAGTCCAACAGGCGTGGAAATCGGAAATGGAACGTGATATAATATGTCACAATCGAAGGGAGTTTTGAAATATGAAATGGTTTCAGAATTTTATGCGTGGAAGATATGGCGTGGATCAGCTGTCTTTTGCGATATTGATTCTGTATTTTGTAATCACGATTTTGGGTACTGCTTTCCGTATTCCATATATCAGCTATGTGGCACTGCTGCTGATTGTATGGTGCTGGTTCCGTATTCTGAGTAGAAATACATACAAGCGCTCACAGGAGAATGCGGTGTTCATGGGAAAAATCTATCCGATTCAGAATAAATGGAGAACAAAGAAACGCGAGTTTCAGGATCGTAAGACACATAAGTATTACAACTGTCCGAGCTGTAAACAGCGTCTGCGTGTTCCGAAGGGAAGAGGAACGATCACGATTACCTGCCCGAAATGCAAAACGAAGTTTGACAAGCGTACGTAACAGATACTGTCGAAGGAAAGCATCCCTTCCGGCAGTTTTTTTTAGATAGCAGGAGCAGTGCATAGTGCTGTTTTTATGGGATAGCAAGGCAAATCATGGGTTTTGCCGATCGGCATTCCGCCTGCATCCTCAAGCCATCTGTCTTCCTCCCTGACAGCTCTTTCTCCGTGTAAGTCCTTCACTTTCCATAACAAAATCCAAGTGCTTATTTCTGACCTTTTGGTTAGTCATCCGTATTTGTGTGCCTGCTCTATTTCAATTCAAACCAATGTATATCCGCCGATCGCACACAGGCTGTGAATAGTTCAGCATCCCAAAGCAGCTGAAGGCTACAAAAAAACGCCAGGTATGCTGGCGTTTTCTATATGCTTATTTTACTTCATCGGATACGCGCTCACGGTAATACTGACGACGCTCATGCGGCTTCAGACCTTTTTTGCGAAGACGGATGCTGTCCGGTGTGATTTCCACCAGCTCATCGTCATTGATCCATTCCAGAGCTTCCTCCAGTGTCATTTCTCTAGGCGGAGTCAGACGCATTGCCTCATCATTTCCACTGGAACGAATCGCTGTCAGCTTTTTGTTTTTCAACGGATTTACATCCATGTCAACGTTTCTTGCGGATTCACCGATAATCATTCCCTCATAGACCTCTGTCTGTGGAGAAATAAACAGGGAACCGCGTTCCTGCAGATTCCAGAGGGCATAGGTCATAGCACCACCGGTTTCTGTAGATATCATGGCACCGTTTGCACGCTGTGTGATTTCTCCCTTATAAGGAGTATAGCCCTTGATTCGACGAACCAGAGTACCCTCACCGCGGGTATCGTTGATGAACTCACTGCGATATCCCAGAAGTCCTCTGGTCGGTGCCTCATAGGTAATGCGGCAATAACCGTTTTCTTCCACCATATCGATCATGACACCTTTTCGCAGATTCAGCTTGTTGATGATGGTTCCGCTGTATTCTTCCGGAGCAAGTGCTACGACTTCCTCTACAGGCTCTACGGTTTTCCCGTTTTCATCCTTGTGCAGAATGACCTCCGGCTTACTAACGGCAACCTCATAGCCTTCCCGGCGCATCTGTTCCAGCAGGACAGAGATATGTAATTCCCCGCGGCCGCTGACCTTGAAGCAGTCACCGCTGTCAGTTGGTTCCACCTTCAGCCCGACATTGACCTCCAGCTCCTTTTCCAGACGTTCCTTCAGATTACGGGAGGTTACATACTTTCCGCTCTTTCCGGCAAATGGAGACTTGTTGACGATAAAGTTCATGCTCAGGGTAGGCTCTTCTACATGAATGCTTTCCAGTGGCATGACATGATCCTTTTCACACAGGGTTTCTCCGATCATGATATCCGGAATACCGGCAACCACCACGATATCACCGCTTCTTGCTTCCTTTACAGAAACACGGCTCAATCCGCGGTATACGAAGATTTGAGAAGTCGTATTGGTACGCTCATGTCCGAAGGAATCACAAATAACAACACTTTGCTGTGCGTTCAGGACACCCTGATAGATACGTCCGATTCCCAGACGTCCGATATACTCATCGTATGCCAGCGCACTGATCTGCATCTGCAAAGGCTCTTCATCCAAATCCGGATATGCTTCACAATGCTTCAGAATCGTCTTGAACAGCGGTTCGATAGAATCACTAGGTGTATCCATGTCATACTGAACGATTCCCTGCTTGGCAACACCGTACAAAATCGGGAAGTCAAGCTGTGCGTCTGTTGCATTCAAATCCAGGAACAGCTCATAAACCTCATCCACAACCTCCTGCGGACGGGCATCCTTTTTGTCGATCTTATTGATCAACAGAATCGGGCGAAGCCCCATTTCCAAAGACTTGCTTAATACAAAGCGCGTCTGCGGCATCGGACCCTCACTGGAATCCACCAGCAGAATAACGGCATCAACGGTCTTAATGATACGCTCTACTTCGCTGGAGAAATCCGCATGGCCCGGAGTATCTACAATATTGATTTTAACACCATCATGGATAACACTGCAGTTTTTGGAATAGATGGTGATACCACGTTCCCGTTCCAGATCATTGCTGTCCATAACACAGTCGACAACTTCTTCATTGCTGCGAAATACATCACTCTGACGAAGGAAGGCATCTACCAGTGTAGACTTTCCTGCATCGACGTGGGCAATGACCGCGATATTTATAATCTTTTCTTTTTCATTCATATTCAATTCCACCTTTTAGACCAACTATAATGATAATACGAAATCGCGGGAATTACAATTTTTTTCGCAGAATAATGCATTATTTTCTCCTGTTTTTCCATATACTTGAAGGAGCAGGTGATAATTCATGAATGTAAGACGTATTGTATGCCCTTTCCTGTGTCTGCTGCTGCTGTGCGGCTGTAGAAGCGAAGAGCTGGATGAGAATAAGAATCCGAATCAGGAGATTGGAACGACCGTACAGGATATTCAATATAAGGATACCTATCTGGAAAGCATCATGTATCCAAAAACCGATATCGCAAAGCTGGATAAGAAAATCAAGGATACGGTGGATACCTATCAAAAGCATTTTCTACAGGCCGTAAAGCCATATAAAGAGAAGCGCAAGGCAGAGTTTAATATAACCTGGCAGTCCTTCTACAAGGATGAGCGTTATGTTTCGGTGAAGCTTGCCATCTATCAGTGTATCTACCAGAAGCAGGAATTTGTGGAAACCATCGTATATGATACCAGAAAACAGGATTTTATACATCTATACGACATTTTTCGTGCGGAGCACATACAGGAGCTTTCCGCAAAAGCATTCGATTACTTTCAAAAACGCTTTCCCGATGAATGTGATAATGACCGTTTCCGTTCCCATATATCCGCAGTGGAGGAAAATTTTGATCGTTTTGTGTTGAAAAAGGATCGCATGGTGTTCTACTTTCCGCAGAAAACATTGTTCGATGAAGCCGCTACCTTTGAATGCAGCTATGACAGCCTTCAGGATGCCGTGGATTTGAAGAATGAGGCACAGCAGACGATTGTACCCTATGAGGATATTCTGAATGAGCCGATTAAGCAGATTGATCCGGATAAGCCGATGGTTGCGCTAACCTTTGACGATGGTCCCAGCAAGCGCTATACGCCTGCAATTCTGGATGCTTTGAAAGAGTATGGGGCTAATGCGACCTTCTTTGTACTGGGCAGCAATGCGGATAATTTCCCGGATATTTTGCAGCGGATGGTGCTGGAGGGAAATGAAATCGGTAATCATACGTATTCCCATAAACAGCTGACGACATTGTCAAAGGAGAACGTTGAGGAGGAAATCATAGCAACACAGGAATCAATCTATGATATTACGCATCGCTATCCGGATGTCATACGCCCTCCCTACGGCAGTAAGAATAAAACGGTTCTGGAATGCGCAAAGGGAAAACGTATCGTCACCTGGTCGCTGGATACGCGCGACTGGCATGATCGGGATGCAAGGGTTGTTGTGGAACGCGTTTTGAAGCAGGTTCAGAACGGTGACATCATCCTGATGCATGACTTATATGCCTCTACAGCCTCTGCTGTGCAGGAGCTGGTGCCAAGACTGCAGGAGCAGGGGTATCAGCTGGTGACCGTGTCGGATCTGTATACCTACAGCAAGCACGTCCGCCATTCCTGAAGCCTGCTGCAATGTGTGCGTACAGGCAGGAAAGAGTGGAGGTGTGCCAGGACTTTCTAGATAACGGTCTACCTCAATAAAAGCAGGGCGATGGTGTCATGTGGACTGCGCTTCTTTCCAGCAAAGCACCGGTAGTTGGATTGCTTTGTACAGGAACCTGTACCTATGGGAGCCATTGCGTATGCGGTGGACATGCTGCCAGTATTACGGTATGTCCACCGCAGCACCCCCACAAAGACCAACTAAAAGAAGAGCAGAGATTGCTGACCTTCTTTTCATTCTGTTTCAGAAAGAAAAAAACACATGCCTTTCAAAATCGCTTTTTGTATGGTATAATAAACAAAAGAGAAAGCTGGGAATGTATGAATTTTCTTATCCTATCCCCGCAATTTCCTGCAACCAACTGGAACTTTTGTGACCGGCTAAAGCTAAACGGTATCAACACCCTGGGAATCGGTTATGAACCGTATGAGGAATTGCGGATCGAGGTCAGGCATGCTTTGCAGGACTACATACAAATACAACAATATCAATCATATGATGCAGTATTGCGTGCAGCGGCGTTTTTCACATATCGCTATGGGCGGATAAACGGTATGGAATCCTTTCAGGAAAGCAGATTGTTTTTCGATGCACGCCTGCGGACGGATTTTCATGTGGAAAGCGGCTGTATGCTTTCCGAGGTTCAGCAATTTCTGGACAGCGGGACACGGCGTGCGTGGATCAAGTCATGTAATGTTGCAATCACTCCGGCAAGACGCGCGCTGACTTTACAGCAGCTACATGGAAATTGGCTTTGCTCGCTATACGATGTCCAGATGGAACAGCTGTTTGCGAGCGATGATGTGGAGGAGCTGGTAAAAGCATGGAAGCCTGAACGTCAACAGCTGCTGGTGCCAAAACTGGAAGGAAGTCTTTATATATGGGAGGCTTTAGTGGATCATCGAGGCGTTCCCCAATCAACTGCGGAAGGATATCTTTATGCAAGACAACAGCGGCAGATGAAAAAAGAGGAGAGGGAGGAGCTGTCAGCGTTTGCTGAAGAGGCTTGCAGGAAGTTGTGCAAACAGGCGTGGAGCTGCGGCTTTCTGCATATGCTGATATGGAAGCGGCAGGGACATTGGGAGCTTTTGGACATACACATCGGAGCGGATCGGTGTGTGTTGCTGAAGGAACAGCCGGACATCTATCAGCTGTGGGCAGATTGCATGTGTGAGGAGATGGAAGGTGTGCGTGGTTTGAATACATGAAATGATAATAGTGCAAGAACAAGGAGGGTATCTTTATGAAAGTGGAGTATTATAAGGAATTGAGTCATGAACTGAATCGGGATATGGAATTTAAGGTGTATGGACATGCGGGGATTCCCTGTCTGGTGTTCCCTGCACAGAACGGTCGGTTTTATGATTTTGAAAACTTCGGAATGATCGATGCTGCGCATGAATATGTGGATGCCGGCAGAATTCAGTTTTTCTGCTGTGACAGCATTGATGATGAAACGTGGAGCAACGAGGATGGCAATCCTAGAGAACGCATTGAACAGCATGAACGCTATTATCATTACATTATTGATGAGCTGGTACCGCGCATACAGGAAATCAGCAGCTATGCCAACGGTGTAAGGGAGCCGCAAGATATGATGACCTGCGGCTGCAGTCTGGGCGCCTTTCATGCATTGAATATCTACCTTCGCAGACCGGATCTCTTTCATCGGGTGCTGGCAATGAGCGGTCTGTATCATGCCGATTATTTCTTCCATGATTATCATGACGAGCTGACCTATCGCAATTCACCAAGTGATTATCTGCCGAATACGCCGGAGGATCATCCGTATATGCAGCTGTATCGCAATTCGGAAATCGTTTTATGTTGCGGGCAGGGAGCCTGGGAACAGGAGATGGAGGACAGTATGCATCAGATGGAGGCAATATTCGCCGACAAGCATATTGATGTCTGGATTGATTTCTGGGGATATGATGTCTCCCATGACTGGTACTGGTGGAAAAAACAAATTGATTACTTCTTACAATTTATGGTATAAGGATCTGTTCTTCAGGTCCTTTTTTAATGGATTTGTAAAGCGTAGTGTGAAGAACAGGAACAGAAGCATCATAGAAAGCATGGTCAGGGGCTGATCGCATGCTGGAAGAAGCGAACAAGGGACAAGGATGTTACAATTGAAGTTTATTATATTAGATATATGTCTAACTATATGATTGACAATTATCTATTTCCATTGTATTATATGATTATCTAATAAAGGAGATAGATATATATGGAACAGGGATATCGACAGATTTTTAAGCAGAGGGAATTCATGAAAATGACAGGGGCGAATTTTATCAACCGTTTTGGAGATTCCATTGATATGATCGCATTTACGTGGCTCGTATTTGAGCTGACGGGATCTGCCAGCTGGTCTGCGATTATGCTGGGAGTGAATATGATACCGAATGTGCTCGTTCAGCCCTTTGCAGGAGCAATCGTAGAGCGTATGGAGAAAAAGAACATCATGATTGTCTGTGATGTTTTGCGTGGAATTCTTACGGCAAGCATAGCTGTTCTGTATATGCTGTCAGCACTGCAGCCATGGATGCTGCTGCTGATTACGTTTTTGAACAACTCGCTGGAGTCCTTTCGCAATCCGGCATCTACCGCCTTTACCCCATTGATTCTCAATCGGGAATGCTTTGATTTCGGCCTTTCCTTTTCTCAATCCTCCTCTCGTATCTGTGAGCTGATTGGCACCGGTATGGGTGGTATTCTGATTGCCGCTCTTGGTCTTTCCGGCGCAATTCTGTTTGATGTTGCATCCTTTTTCATATCCGCGATAATCATATGCTTTATCCATAGCTCAGAACAAGCGGAGAAGGGGACGGTGGATGTCCGCAAGAGCATACACCTGTTGAAGGAGGGCTTTCGTTATGTGAAGGGAATGCCGTTATTGATCGTGATTTGTGCCTGCGCTATGCTGATGAATATGCTGCTTGTGCCGTACAATTCCTTTCAGGCACCCTATATCAGCGGAATTTTGCATCAGGGGGCAGATCTGCTGTCAGTCTCCTCACTGGCACTTTCCATCGGTATGGGTATTGGCTCCTTTGTGTATCCGTATCTGCATAAGCATATACACAACCGTCCCCTGCTGTTGATCGGAGGTGTTTCCACCGGCTTTTATTATCTGGCTCTGACTCAGATCGTGCATCTGCAAAAGCCCTCTGCCATTTATGCAGCCATGGCGGTAGCGGCCTTTCTCTTTGGCTGCTGTATCGCCATTTTGATCAGTATCATCAGTATTTCACTGATGAAGCATGTGGAGCAGTGCTATCTTGCCAGAGTCAGTGCCATCTTCAATGCTGCAGCTACCATTGCCATGCCGCTCACCTCCTTTGCGATGAGCGCCATCTGCCTGTATGTATCGCTTCCTGTCATCTTCGCATCCTTCGCTTTGTTTACTTTCCTTGTATTTGCTGGTATGATATTCCTGAAACAGCTGAGACAGCTGTAATACAAAGGAGTTGTCGCATGTGAAAATCCTGTTTAAAAACTGGTTTCAGCCCATGCTGGAATGCTGTGGGCTGCTGGAGGACTGCCAAAGAGAGGAACGCTATGAGGAAACGCTGCGGGGCGAGCATCTGAGTGCTGAAGAGGAAGCGCGTATCCAGTCGCACATCGATGTTATGGTCAAGCTTCGTGAGGAGATGGATCCTATCTTCAAGAAGGACTATACGGATATGCAAATTCTGTTTCAGGACAAAACCTCCGGAAAAATCACTCCCTTTCGCAGCTTTCTGATCAGCTATCTTGATATGAAGGAAACGGACTGGCGAAAACAGCTGCAGCAGCTGCGCAAGGTTTGCAGTGAGGACAGTGACTGCCTGCTTCGTGCCTACGTCAGCAATTTTGATGAGGATAAGGACTATCGAACAGCAGACAGCACGCAGCTTCTGCAAGATCTTCATGCCACCTCTCTTACTGCTGAGGATAAATGGGAGCTGTTGATGAAATCCAGGAATATGCCTGCGATTCTGGATAAATGGGAGGAGCTGTTTATCCGGCTGCTTGCCGTTTTAAAGCGCTATCGCAAGGCGTATGAGCAGGCTGCCCGGGAATTTGAGGATATGATACAGCATCAGGAGGAGCTGTTGAAGGAGCTGGTGGAGCTTACCGGCATGAAGCTGGAGGTTCTTTCGGATACCGAGGAGCTACTCGTTCTGCCTGCCTTTTCCGGCTTTCGCTCCCTGTCCTTTCTGACACAGGACTTGCGCGAGCACGGACAGGGAACGCTGATCTGGGGGCTGGATATTCTGCTGCTTTTAAAGCATAAAAAGGCCGGCGTATCCGTTGATACCATCTGCAGCAGCCTGAAGCTGCTCAGTGATAAAAGCAAGTTTGAAATTTTGTGTTATGTATCCCGACAGTGTGCCTATGGCGCACAGATTGCCAAGGAGCTGCAGCTGACAACACCGACGATCAGCTATCATATGCAGGCTCTGATGAATGCCGGCTTTATCAAATTCCGTAAGGAAAACAACCGTTTGTACTATTCTTTAAACCGTGAATATCTGGAGGAATTTCTGGAGATGACCAAGCAGAAGCTGCTGTCTAATTCCTAGTAAAATGCTTCACATATTTTCACGTATTTCAAACATTTTTTATCCAAATAAATATCATATACTATTACACGAGCAAGGAAGTTAACCTTGCTTGTATGTACTCATCATTCTCCCTAATGATAATTCATACAATTTTCTATCCCCTTAAATAACATAATTTTTGGAAAAGCCGGACCCCCTTAACCGGCTTTTTCCATTTTTTTTGCAGTAAGACCGGTTTTTTCTAAAAACTGTCAACTTCATGAACCATAGTTGCACAAACCGCAGGTTTCTGATAGGATGTACGCAAGAGGTGTTGATGATGAAGGTAACTGCATACAGAGACCCGCTGACCCTGAGTGTGGATATCGCACAGGAGCGGGAAAAGGCATTGGTTCTGTGGGAAATGGAAAAGCGCAAGAAGCGTCTGGAGGAGCTATGTGCAGCCATTCCCTCCATGCTGAAAAAAGAAATCATGGAACAGCTGGATGAGCTGATTGCTCTGGGACTGGTTTCCCGGATCGTCCATGTGCATAAGAAGCCGACCAGGATTGAATATGCGCTGACAAACCGCGGTGCCATGCTTTTGAAGTGTCTGCGAAAAATGATGGACGTCGGAATCGGTGTTATGATGGATTATCATATGGAGGAGGTTCTGATGCAGGAGGGCTATATCGAACGGGTGGAGGACGAGCCGGCACAGACTGTGGAAACACTGCAGAATACATAAGGTTCTGCGGTTTTTTTTGTATTGTTACATATATTGTGGAACAATACAGTCTATACTAGCATTGAGGTGATTGTATGGCTTATCTATCATTTCCGGACTTCATGGAAAAGAAACGGTATCGATTTCAAAGCAGATTGTGGGAGGGGGATCCCATGTACCGCTCAAAAATCTGGAAGGCACATCGTCAGGAATATGCGAAGGTCTGCCGGTTTGGCAAATATGCCAATGACCGGAAGCTTCTGGATGAGGAGGTAATGCAGTATGAGCGCCGGATTCTGGAGGTAAGAAGAAGCAGCGGTCTGCTGAGTGAGCAGGAATTTATGCAGCTTCAGGACGAATTGCTTCAGCAGTTTCCCCAGTGGTGAAGGTATGCAGGGCAATCTTGCTTTCTCTGCCTACCTGATATAAAAAAAAGCCACCCTTTGGTGGCATGCCGCAAAAATACTGCCTAGGTATCTTTCTTTCTTCACGGGCGGCAACAGTAACATTATAGAGGGAAGGCATAGCGTTTGTAAAGCTCATGTCCGCAGAAAAATCCAAGTTAATGAAAAGTTTATATTTGCATGAGCACAATGAATGCATGCGGGATGTAAGCGATTAACAGTGTGTGTGCTGTACATAGGCATAGAAATTATGTGTTTGTATGGGGAGGCTATGTCTGCTGTATCACACCGCTTTTCTTTTCCATGGTGAAAGCTGTATTGCTTATGCTATGAAGACTGGCATTGCTGCCTGTATGCAAAGACTGAAACAAGAAAAAAAGCGCTAGGGATACGCCTTTTTTCTTAATACAATAAATTATTAAGGGGATAGAATGTATAGAAAATAATTAGGGGAGTTATTTTCTATCTAGGCGAAGAATATCTTTGCCCACAGTTACTATAATAAAAAGATATAGTTAAAAGATATGTAAATTGTGTGAAAATATGTGATTAAGTCGGAATTTTCCCTGTTTGCCAAGGAAACCTGTTTGGCTTTTGCTATCTATTAAACAAAAAGTTTAAAATATTAAACTTTTTGTTTGCAGGGTATTGCATATGCTCAGTTTTATGTTATAATCATCCTGTTTCAAATATAATACGCAAAGTTTAGTATTACTAAACAAAGGGAGGTATGTATGGATATCGGGCAGAAGATAAGGCAGTTACGTACACAGAACAATCTTACTTTGGAGGAACTCGCGTCGCGGAGTGAATTAACGAAGGGCTTTTTGTCGCAGGTTGAACGAAACCTTACATCCCCTTCCGTTTCCACTCTGGAGGATATTTTAGAGGCGCTGGGTACCGATCTGGCGTCTTTTTTTAAAGACAGCAAGGAGAACAAGGTCGTCTTTAAAAAGGAAGATTATTTCGTGGATGAGCATGAGGAATATTGTATCCACTGGATCGTGCCGAATGCGCAGAAAAATGAAATGGAGCCGATTTTGCTGGAGCTGTCACCGCAGGGCAGCAGTAAGGAATTCGATCCGCATGACGGGGAGGAATTCGGATACGTGCTGGAGGGCAGAATAACGCTGGTGAACGGCGATCAGGAATATCCTGTAAAAAAGGGGGAAACCTTTTATATTAACGGGAAATATCGGCATTATTTGAAAAACAACGGAAAAAATGAGGCGCGGGTATTGTGGATCACCACTCCGCCGCTGTTTTAAGGAGGCGTAACGTATGGAAGAGAAAAAACTGATACAGTTTCAGAATATCGTGAAGGACTTTGACGGTACTCTGGTGCTGAAGGGAATCAATCTCGATATTTATGAGAATGAATTTGTGACACTGCTGGGACCCAGCGGATGCGGCAAAACGACGCTTTTGCGTATTCTTGGGGGATTTCTGAATCAGAGCGAGGGGCATGTGATCTTCGATGGGGAGGATATCACGGATGTGCCTCCTTATAAGCGGGAGCTGAATACGGTATTCCAGAAATACGCATTGTTTCCGCATATGAATGTATATGATAATATTGCGTTCGGCTTGAAAATCAAGAAGATGAGCAAGGATGTCATCGAGCAGAAGGTATTGAAGATGCTGAAGCTGATCGGTCTTGAGGGCTATGAGAAAAAGGATGTCACACTATTATCCGGAGGGCAGCAGCAGCGTATCGCGATTGCGCGTGCCCTGGTGAATGAACCGAAGGTGCTGCTTCTGGATGAGCCGCTTGGTGCACTGGATCTGAAGCTGCGCAAGGAAATGCAGTATGAGCTGAAGAAGATTCAGCAGGAGGTGGGCATCACCTTTATCTATGTAACCCATGATCAGGAAGAGGCCTTGACGATGTCGGATAAAATCGTGGTCATGAAGGATGGCGAAATTCAGCAGGTAGGAACACCGACGGATATTTACAATGAGCCGGAGAATCGCTATGTTGCGAATTTTATTGGGGAAAGCAATATCATCCCGGGTGTTATGCTGGATGACTACAGGGTGATGTTTGATGATATCAGCTTTGACTGCGTGGATTTCGGCTTTAAGAAAAATGAAAAGGTGGATGTCGTCATACGTCCGGAGGATTTGGATATCGTGAAGGAAGAGGACGGCAAAATGACAGGCATCGTAAAAAGTGTGCTGTTTAAGGGTGTGCATTACGAGATTATGGTGGAAACCGTTCCGGGAACCACGGTTAGTGTCATGATGAATGTAACGGAGGAGCACGACGTTGCCAGCAGTGATGCCAAGGAGCGTATTTCCGCCAATGATTTCTATGTGGATATCGAGGATGTGAAGGAGCTCAACGATGCGGAAATCATCGCCCGTGCGGATGCACAGGCATGGAGTCCGCAGGATGATGAATATATTTCCATCAATAAGATTGAATATGATATACCGGAGGAAATCGGTACGTATCCGGTAACCTTCTCCACCAGCTCCGGAACGAGTGTATCCATCAAGGTGTTTGTGGTGCAGCAGAAATACGTGGAAAATCCAAAGGCGAATGAAGCGATTTCCGCCTTCAACTTCTTTAAAACAGTGGATGAGCTAAAGGAAAGTGCAGCCATTGATACCGATTTGAAAACCTGGGCAAATGCACAGAGCTGGAAGCTGAGTGATGAAAGCGATGTGGAAATTTCCGATGTGGATTATGATTTCGATCCGGATAACATTACCGCAGGTACCTATCAGGTTACCTTCTCTACACAGGGTAGGGAATTTAAGGTTCATACAACGGATATCGCCGAGGAAGGAGCCGAAGTGGGTCTGAGCTTCTATCCGGAGGATATCCATGTCATGAGCAAGATGGGATACTGACATGAAGACCTTTAAGCGATTAACGTATCCGTATATCATCTGGATTACGGCCATGATCGTCATTCCCATGCTTCTGATCATCGTGTATGCCTTCACGAAGCAGGGCAATGATGTGGCAACGCTGCAGTTTACACTGGAGCACTTCAAAAAATTCTTTACAGACCCTGATTTCTTAAAAACGCTGTGGCTTTCCCTGCGGATTGCCTTAATGACAACGGTATTGTGTGTCCTGATCGGGTATCCGGTGGCGTATGCGATTTCACAGTCCAGTAAACGCAATCTTCTGATACTGCTTGTTACTTTGCCGATGTGGATCAACATGCTGGTACGTACGTATGCATGGATCGGGATTCTGGCAGACAATGGATTGATCAATCACATTCTGACCTACTTCGGTATGGAGCCGGCGAAGCTGCTGTATACGGATGGCGCCGTGGTGCTGGGAATGGTATACAATTTCATACCGTTTATGATTCTGCAGATTGAATCCTCGCTGGCGAAAATGGATCGCTCGCTGCTGGATGCGGCAAATGATCTTGGCGCAAACCGTGTGGAGCGCTTTCGTAAGATCACCTTTCCATTGTCACTGCCCGGTGTTATTTCCGGTATCACGCTTGTATTTCTGCCATCGGTGTCCAGCTTTGTCATTCCCAAGCTGATGGGTGGCGGTGGATACATGATGATCGGTAATGTTATCGAAAATCAGTTTATCACAGTAGGTGAATGGAATTTCGGAAGTGCCATCTCCATGATCATGGCAGTGATTATCATGATCAGTATGTATGTGACACGTCGTCTGGATAAGGGAGATGACAGCGTACGTGCAAAACGGGGAGGGAATGTGCAATGAGAAACAGCAAGCTTTCCAGAAGAATCATCCTTGGGCTGGTGATGGTATTCTTTTACTTTCCGATTTTATATATGCTGATTTTTTCCTTCAACGGCAGCCGCTCCCTGACGAGCTTTGACGGCTTCTCCCTGCAGTGGTATCACAAGATGTTCAATGACCGCAATATGATGGAGGCCATCTATTATACGCTGGTTACCGCTGTTGTGGCGACATTTGTTTCTACGATTGTCGGAACGATTACCGCCATCGGGTTGAGCAAGTCCCGCCGTATTGTACGGGAGGTTGTACAGCAGATCAACGATCTTCCTATCATGAATCCGGAAATCGTTACCGCTGTGGGATTGATGCTGTTTTATGTGTCTTTGCATATGGAAAAAGGCTTTCTGACCATGCTGCTGGCACATATCGCATTTTGTACGCCATATGTAATCCTAAGTGTCATGCCGAAGCTTCGCGGGCTGGATCCCAATCTGGCTGAGGCAGCGATGGATCTGGGCGCAAGACCGACGCAGGCGATGTGGAAGGTCATCGTTCCCCAGATTATGCCGGGAGTTGTATCCGGTGCGCTCATCGCCTTTACAATGTCCTTTGATGATTTCATAATCTCATATTTTGTGACCGGTAACGGTGTGAAAAATATCTCTACGCTGGTATGGACGATGAGTAAGCGAATCAATCCGAGTATCAACTCCCTGTCCACACTGATTGTCATCATGATTACGATTACCCTGCTGATTGTGAATATCGTTCCTATGGTGCGTGAAAAGGCGGCCCGCAACAATAAGCCGATTTCCTATAAGGTCAGCGGTATTGTCGGTATGTGCTTTGTACTGGTGATCGGAGGACTGCTGTTTGCTTTGAAGGGCGGCGTCGGCAATACCTCAACAGAGGATGCCGTTGCGAAATATGGCAGTGATACGCTGAAGGTGTACAACTGGGGAGAGTATATGGACCCGGATGTCAATGCAGCCTTTGAAAAGCAGTATGGGGTAAAGGTGATTTACGATACCTTTGATTCCAATGAGCTGATGTATACCAAGCTGCAGGGCGGCGAAAGCTACGATGTTCTTGTCCCGAGTGATTATATGATTGAGCGTCTGATCAAGGAAGAGAAGCTGCAGCCGCTGGATAAAGGTGTGGTCACGAATCTGGCAGTGCTGGCAGATGGTGTCAAGGGATTGAGCTATGACCCGGACAATACGTATTCCGCACCATATTTCTGGGGAACGGTCGGTATTGTCTATAATAAAAATAACGTGGCAAAGGCCGATCTGGAAAAAGAGGGCTTCAATATCTTTCAGGATACAAAATACAAAGGAAGACTGTATCTGTATGATTCAGAACGTGACAGCTTCATGATGGCTCTGAAGGCACTGGGCTATTCCATGAATACCTCCAGTGAAAGGGAGCTGCAGGAAGCCTATGAATGGCTGGTGAAAACAGTATCCACAATGGACCCGGAAATTGTGACGGATGAGGTCATTGATGCGATGATCAACGGCAATAAGGATTTGGCACTGGTATACAGCGGCGATGCAGCCTTCATCCTGTCCGAAAACAAGGATATGGAGTATTTCATGCCGAAGGAAGGAACGAATCTTTGGAGTGATGCCATGGTGATTCCTAAGGATGCCAAAAATCCAAAGCTGGCGAATGAATATATCAACTTTGTTCTGGAATATGAAGAGAGTATGAAGAATTCACTGTTTGTCGGCTATGCCTCCAGCAATGGCGAGGTATTGGATGAGCTGAGTGGCAAGGATGGCGAATTTTATGGAAATAATGCCTATATGCCGCGTGTCGGTTATCCGAAGGATGAAATCTTTGAATATAACGAAAAGACGAAGAAGCTGATTTCCGATTACTGGACAAAGGTAAAAATAGCGAAATAGAGGTGGGATTCATGAAAAAGGCAATCTACCGTATTCTGATACTCATGGTCGTTGCCGTGATGGTCGTATTATCCATACTGCGTTTCTAAGGATGGAAGTATTTCGATCTGCCTGGAAAGAAAGAGATTCTCTTTCCTACATGTTCGTTATACATGATACGATGGATATCACAAAATGAAGAAGGTAGTTAAGCTGTATATAAGATTATAAAAAGAAAAAAATATCAATAGATGTATGGGATATACAATATTGATATTTTTTTATATCGGCTTGTTTTTTACCAAACGCTGATTTATATCCTGCTGTCCTTTTGCTTATTGAAGGGAGAGGTGTTTCATAGAATAAAAGCTTATGGATAAAATGGCTAGTTTTATGCGCGAGAAAAACGAATGGAGTTACATGAAAGCTTTCTGCTTTTCTGCCAGCTTCAACAGCTCACGCATAGGGGCGTTGAGATGCTTATGCTTTAGATAGACAATATGATTAACATTCATGAGCGTTAGCTGCGGCAGCTGGATTTCACATAATTCTTTCTGCTTCAGCTTTTTTGTTACCATCCGCTCCGGCAATATGGCGATTCCAAAGCCTTCCTGCGCCCCCTTCATCAGAACCGTGGAATTTGTCGATGTCCATGCGGCCTGTGGGCATAGATCGTGTAAAAGCATAAGGCTGTCAAAGGTTTCACGAATTGCACTTCCCTTTTCCCGTAGCAGCAGCGGAAGCTCGCTCAGGGTGCGAAGGTCGTTTACGGGATGATGCTTAAGAAAATCCGGATTGCAAACCGCCTTGAGCTGATAAGTAGAAAGCGGCTGAACGATCAGGGACTCCTGCTGTATGACACCCTCCAGAAATGCGATATCGATTGCATGCTGCTGCAGCTGTTCCAGAATCGCAGCGGTGCTTGCTACGGTAACACGGATTTGCAGCTTTGGATATGCTTGCTGTAGCTGCTTGATCAGCGGACATAGGTATTCGTTTGCAATCGTAATGCTGGAGCCGATTTGCAGCAGCGATGATTCCTGTAGGGAAGCTGCTTCCTGCACCATGCTGTCATACTGCTGCAGCAGCTGCAGCACCTGCTGAAGAAACTGTTCGCCGACCGGAGTTAGAATCGTTTTCTTGGGAAACCGTTCAAATAATAAAAGCTGCAGCTCTTCCTCCAGCTCATGGATGGCCTTGGATACTGCCGGCTGTGTCATATACAGCTGCTGGGCTGCTCTTGTAAAGCTTTTTTCCTGTGCCACTGTCTGGAAAATCCGTAATTTGCGTATATCCATGCTCACCTCCATAACCATTTGGTTATCTATCTTATGAAATAATATAATTTTATGTATCCAATGTCAAATGCTATCATAGAGATGGTGATAACATGAAAAACTATAAGGATATCGTCTGGCTGTTTGGTATCAATGTATTCATCAGTGCCTTTACCTTTGGCGGAGGCTATGTGGTGATACCGATGATACGAAAATATTATGTGGAGAAAAAAGCCTATTTTGATGAGGATGAGCTTATGAAGATTGCGGCAATCGCACAATCCTCGCCCGGCGCAATCGCAATCAATATGAGCGCCCTGGCAGGCTATCGCGTGAAAGGAGCTGTTGGGCTGCTCATCAGCTGTATCGCAGCGATTTTACCGCCATTACTGATTCTGGCAGTTGTTTCAGCGCTGTATTCCGTAATACAGGACAATACGCTCGTACAGGCAGTGCTGCATGGGATGGAGGCCGGGGTGGCAGCCCTGATTGTGGATTTGATCGTGGATATGTATGCGCTGATTCGTAAGGAAAAGGAAATCTTTTTTACGCTTATGACACCGTTTGTCTGTATCTTAAACTATTTTTTTCAGATAAACGTGGCTGTTCTCATCATCGCTAGTGCGCTGCTGTGCGTGCTGCGTGTTTATTGGAAAAGAAGGAGGGGATGCATATGAAGCTGCTGCAGCTGTTTTTTGCCTTTTTCCATATCGGCCTGTTCAGTATTGGCGGCGGCTATGCCATCATTCCGCTGATTCGTGATCAGGTGGTGCTGTCCAATCACTGGCTGAGTATGCAGGAATTTACGGATATTATAACCATTTCGCAGATGACGCCGGGACCTCTGGCGGTAAATACCTCGACGTTTGTCGGAATGCGGGTAGCCGGTATCAGCGGAGCGCTGGCAGCTACCATAGGCTGTATTTGTATGGGCGTGCTCATTTCCTATGTACTCTATCATATCTTTCAGCGGTTTTCCAGCTCTGTCATCTTCATGGAAATATTGAAGGGCTTAAAGGCAGCTTCGCTGGGCCTGATCATGTCAGCTGCAATGATCATACTTGCGATTGCCTTTTTCAAAAATGGAGCGTTGTCGCTGTCCTCTTTACAGCTATCGGCAGTTTTGATCTTTGCTGTTATTTTCGGCATCAGCAGAACATGGAAAATCAATCCGATTGCACTGATGCTGCTTTCCGGTCTGCTTGGCGTATTTATATATCAGTAGATCCCCTTCTTTATCCTGAAAAACAGGCTTTTTGAGGTGTGAAATAGTGTTTTGTTTATGAAATGTGGTACAATAGCAGAGAACAACGGAGGTAAGCTATGGAACATATTTTGAATCATGAAAAGGCTCATCAGAAATACTTTGAAGAAATGACGGCAATCCCGCACGGCTCTTATCATGAGCAGGCATACAGTGAGTATCTGGTGGCGTTTGCAAAGGAGCACGGGCTGAAATGGATACAGGACGATATGTATAATGTCATTGTGTATAAGGATGCTTCAGCCGGCTATGAGGATCATGCTCCTATCATTTTACAGGCACATACGGATATGGTATGTGAAAAAAACAAGGATACGGATTTTGATTTTGAAAAGGATGCGCTGCAGCTGTATATTGAAGACGGCTTTTTAAGAGCGAAGGGAACTACGCTTGGTGCAGATGATGGTGTCGGTGTTGCCTACATGCTGGCACTGCTTGGTGATCCACATGCGAAGCACCCGCCTCTGGAATGTGTATTTACGGTGCAGGAAGAGGTTGGACTATATGGTGCGATGGCACTGAAAAAGGAATATTTTCAGGCAAAGCGGATGATCAACCTGGATGACGGTGGAGAAAATGCGACCTGTACAACAAGTGCCGGTGGTGTCAATGTCATTATGAGAAAGGAACGCATACTGGTACCGGCAGATGGAAACGGCTATCAGATAGATGTGTTCGGACTTCATGGCGGACATTCCGGTGGCGAAATTGACAAGGAACATGGCAATGCAAACAAGCTGCTGGCAAGAGTATTGTTCACACTGAACCGGCGTTATGGTGTGCAGCTGAGCTGGATGCAGGGGGGAATCAAGGATAATGCGATTCCAAGAGAGGCATCGGCGGCATTTGTGTGTCAGGCAGATTTGGAAACGGTTGCTGCCTGCGTGCAGGAAATGAAAACGATTTTCGCAAGGGAGCTGGAGTTCAGTGATGCCGGTGTGGATCTGGCTGTAAAGGAAATAGCACTTGACGCTGTCCTATGCATCGAAGACAGTGAAGAGGTGATCACACTCCTCATGACCCTGCCAAACGGACTCCGTCATCATTCCATGAGCATCGAGGGTCTGAGTACAGCCTCCAGCAATATTGGCGTTGTGACGACGGATGAGGAAGCACTCACCATCAATGCATCTTTACGCGGAGCCATGGAATCCTATGTAGATACACTGGCGATGGAGATGGATGCTCTAGCGGAGGTATTCGGCTTTCATAGCGAGCATGAGGCACGCTATCCGGCATGGAGCTATCGTGCGGATTCACCAATGCGGGAATGCCTGAAAACGGTATGCCATAGGGTATTGGGAAAAGAGCTGCAGCTGGTAGCGGTACACGGTGGTCTGGAATGCGGTGTGTTCAAGGCGATGGATGAGGATATGGACATCGTCACGATGGGACCGAAGATGCAGGATATTCATACGCCGCAGGAAGCGCTGGATCTGGCATCCTTTGATGCGACCTTTACACTTTTAAAGGCTTATCTGGAGGAGCTGTAAGAAGCGGATTTTCCGTGTAGGTAGCTGCTATTGGATTTGGTTGATAGTTGCAGGGATAAAGGGATAAAAGGAAAGCAGGTTGCTGTAAGCATACCCGTCTTTCCTTTTTTATGAGCAGGCAAATCGCTGGAATGGCTATATAATGCAAAAGGGTAAGAAGCCGGGTAGCTATGGAACCCATAACGATAGCGGCTGATTTTTGTATAACGTATACGCTACTGGTATTTTTGCGGGTTGACTCATCCCTGGGGGAAGGGTGTATTATAAAGAATAACAGGAGGGAATGTGTATGCTGTCAATCGGTGAATTTTCTAAAATATGCAAGGTTTCTACCAAAACGCTGCGATACTATGAAACCATTGATCTTTTGAATCCAATCTGTATCAAAGCAGAAAGCGGATATCGCTATTATGCCATTGAGCAGCTGAAGAGTATGCTGTTTATCAATCGTATGAAGGCATACGGCTTTTCGCTGGATGAAATTCGTACATTGTTGAAATGGGAGGAGCAGGGGGAAGCAAAGCTGCTGCAGGATGCCCTGCTTTCCCATCGAAGAGTATTGCAGGAGCAGCTCCTCTTCTTGCAACAGACGCTTCATGAGCTGGAAACCGATGTGGAAACGCTGCAGGAAAAAGAGGCGGTAATGTCCTATCTGGATAACATTGATATTCAACTGGTTGAGGAACCGGAAATGTTTCTTTTATCCACACGCCGCATGGTAAACATGGAGGATTGTGCAAAGGGCTATATCCCTTTCTATGAGCCATTGTTTGAACGCATCCGCCGCGAGCATTTGACCATTTGTAAGGCGCCGCTTTCCATGTATCACAGCAAGGAGTATCAGGATGAGGGCTTTGATATGGAATTCGCCATTCCGGTAAAGGAACGGGTTACCGGTACGCGTGATTTCTCACCGGGGCTGTGTATCCGCACCGTATGCAGGGGGAGCTATCATCAGATTCCATCGGTTTATGCCAGACATCAGGAATGGATGGAGACGGAAGGCTATACCTATCGGCTTCCACCGTATGATGTTTACATCACGCATCCGGATGAGGTGTCGGATTTAAAGGAGAATATCACCGAGATTTATTCTCCCATTGTGAAGTGCTGACATTGCCTGCTGTATTCCATGAAAGATGGTCTGCATGCGCAAGCAGGGATTGCGTGTCTGTAATCCTTGATCCAGCTTCTTAAACCACTGTACCGCTAGGGAGGCAGTGGTTTTTTTTGCAGTGTTGCTTGTTAAAGGCTTACATTCTTACGAATTAGGGAAGCTGAACAATTTTACGAAATTCTTTGCTTCAACGCTGCATGCTTATGATATAATATTTAGCGTGTATATAGTCCTATTCGTTTTACGCGAACAGGAACGTTTAGGTAGATAGGAAACAGAAGGGATGAGCCATATGATTATCCGATCGATAGACGCTATTATCCGCATGCTGGATGCGGATTACATAGAAAATGCAGATATTGAGGAAAAAATACAGGGTGTCTGCATCGACTCCAGAAAGGTAGTGGAGGGAAACCTTTACATACCGATTCATGGAGTCAACAACAACGGGCACGACTATGTGCAGCAGGCCATTGATAACGGCGCAAAAGCTGTGCTGTGGGAACGCAGGGAAGCAAACCCGCCCAAAGCTGTCGTCGTAATTCTGGTGGATGATACGACGATGGCTTTACAGAAGCTTGCGAAGGCTTATCGTGATCAGCTGAATATGAAGGTTGTCGGAGTTACCGGCAGCAATGGAAAAACGAGTACGAAGGATATTCTTGCCTCCGTTCTTGCAAAGCATTTTATTACTCAGAAAACGCTTGGGAATTTCAATAATGAAATCGGCGTACCCTTAACACTGCTCTCTTTATCGGAGAATTGTGAGGCGGCGGTTGTGGAAATGGGAATGGAGAATCTGCAGGAGCTTTCCTTTCTGACGAAAATCGTACGTCCGGATATCGCTATTATTTCCAATGTCGGCACTGCGCATCTGGAAAATCTGGGAACGATGGAGAATATCGCCAGAGCGAAGATGGAAATTACAGAGGGACTCAGAAAGCATGGATTGCTGATTTATAATGGAGATCAGCAGCTTCTGCGTAATGCCGCTGTTGAAAAACAGATACCGGGCGATATTAAGATCCGTACCTTTGGAAAGTCGGAACGCAATGATGTGGTTGTTCGTGAGGTGCATCAGCTGGCAGACGGTCTACGCTTTTCTATTGAGGGCCATGAATATGAGCTGGATATGATCGGAAAGCATCAGGCGATGAATGCTGCAGCTGCATGGATGGCAGCCAGAGCACTGGGTATGGATGAGGATGAAATCGCCGAGGGCTTTGCAAGCGTGGAAAAAACCGGACTGCGCAATGAGCTAGTCAGGGTGGATCAGTGTCTGATTCTCAATGATTCCTATAAATCCAATCCGCAGAGCGCCTTAGCCGCGGTGGATACGATGGAGGAATTTGACATACCCTATAAACTGGCGGTGCTGGGCGATATGCTGGAGCTTGGAGAAACAAGTGACATGATTCATTATACGCTTGGTAAGGAGATCAGCAGCTATCACCTGCAGGAGGTCCTCACGATTGGGGATATGGCCTGCTACATCGCTCAGGGGGCAAGAGATAATATGGAGCATACACTGGTGCGTCATTTTACGGATAAGGAAGAGCTTTTGAGCTACCTCAAGCCCTACATGCATAAGGAATGCATGCTGCTGGTGAAAGGAAGTCGCGGAATGAAGCTGGATGAAGTGGTGGATGCACTTGTCAGTGAACAACAGTAAGGAGTACATATATATGGAAAAGATTAAATTAGCAATTATATTCGGAGGAAAGTCAAGTGAATATCCGGTTTCTCTGCATTCAGCGGGAAGTCTGATTCACAAAATCAATAAAGAGCGTTATGAGCTTATGTTCATCGGAATCAGCAAGGATGGAAAATGGTATGCATATGATGGTGATGTAGAGGGGATCGAGCATGATACCTGGCTGTGTGAGGAGCACTGCACACCGTGTGTATTATCCAGCAGCGAGGGCTGCAAAGGCTTTTTAAAGCTGCATGGGGATGGAACCTTTACACGTATGGAGGTGGATTGTATCTTCCCGGTTCTGCATGGGAAAAACGGCGAGGACGGAACGATTCAGGGCTTGTTTGAGCTCAGTGGCATTCCCTATGTCGGCTGCGGTCATATGAGCAGCGCCATCTGCATGGATAAGGAAATGGCACATATCGTCATGGAGCATGCCGGTATAACATGTGCACCGTTTGTCTGTGTATACGAGGCTGATGATTTGGATTATCGTAACGTATACGAGCATGCGAAGGAAGCACTGGGACTTCCGATCTTTATCAAGCCTGCCAATGCCGGAAGCAGCTTCGGCATTCATAAGATGGAATCCTTTGACGGCTTTGAGGAAGCGATGAAGGATGCGTTCTATCATGACGGGAAGGGCAAGGTCATTTTGGAAACCACCATTGAAGGCTTTGAAATCGGAGTAGCTGTGATGGGAAACAAGGAGCTTTTTGCGGGCAGCGTGGATGAAATCGAAACAGCAGCGCCGTTTTTCGATTATGAAGGAAAATATGAGATGGTGGATTCGCATATCTACTGTCCGGCACGAATCAGCCCGAAGCTGTTTGAGGAAGCACGGGAAATTGCGAAAAAGGCATATCGTGCCATGAACTGCAAGGGAATGACCCGTGTTGATATGTTTGTGACACCGGAGGATACCATCGTATTGAATGAAGTCAATACCATTCCGGGCTTTACCGACACCTCCCGTTATCCGACGATGATGAAGGAAGCCGGTATTCCGTTTCCGGAACTGATTGACAAGCTTGTTGCACTGGCAATGGAATAATAAAGAAGGTGGAAAATGTGCTGAAGAGCAATACGCGTTCCTGGCTGGAAATCGATCTGTCCAGGATCTCACATAACATAAAGGAAGTACAGAAGCTGATTCCCTCGACAAGCAAGATCATGGCAATCGTCAAGGCGAACGGCTATGGGCACGGCGATGTGGAATGCTCCCTGATGATGGAACAGCAGGGAATCGACTTTTTCGGTGTAAGCAGTGTGGATGAAGGTGTCAGACTGCGCGAAAACGGCATCAAGAGTCCGATCCTGGTGCTGGGCTATACGCCGCCTGTTCATTTTCATTATCTGAACGAGGCTTCCCTGATTCAGACGCTGGTATCAAAGGAATATGCAGAAAAGCTGAACGCATATGCGCTTGAGCAGGGTTTGATAATCAAGGCACATGCCAAGGTGGATACCGGGATGTCCAGAATCGGAATCATCGCTCAGGATCATGCATATCACATCGAGGATATCAAAGCTCTGTATCGGCTTGAGCATCTGGATGTTTGCGGTATTTTCTCCCACTTCAGCGTCAGTGACTGTCTGGATGAGGAAAACTGTGCCTTCACCGATCATCAGATTGCCCTGTTTGAACGTGTTTTGGCGGATTTGCGGGCAGCAGGGATTCATCCCGGCACAACGCATCTGCAAAACAGCTATGGAATATTGAATTATCCGGATCTGCACTATGATTACGTACGTCCGGGTCTGCTGTGGATGGGAGTTACCAGTGATGATGCACTGGAAATCCGCACTGCACCGCAGTTTCAGCCGATTATGGAATGGAAGGCGAATGTTTCTCTGGTAAAGGATATCCAGCCCGGTGTTACAGTCAGCTACGGCCGTCATTTCAAGGCAAAAGCCTGTACGAGGGTGGCGACACTGGCTGTCGGATATGCGGATGGCTATCCGCGCAGTGTATCCAATCAGGGAGCCTGTGTGCTGCTGCATGGAAAGCGTGTTCCCATCATCGGGAATATCTGTATGGATCAGATGATGGTGGATATCACCGGACTTGATGGTGTTCGTGAGGGGGATGTCGCTACTTTGATCGGGTGTGATGGAGACGAATTCCTTGCAGTCGATGAGCTCAGCAGACTTGCACATACCATAAACAACGAAACACTCTGCTGGATTTCACAGCGGGTACCAAGAATATACAAATAGCCACAGCGGGTGTGGCTATTTTTCAAGAGAAGGGATGGTTGATTATCGTGGAACGAAAAACTTACTACGCGCTGGATGTCGCAAAATTCATCAGTGCATTTCTAGTGGTCTGTATTCATACCGGACCGCTGCTGGATGTGGATGCCACCGGCAACTTTATCCTTGTACAGATTCTGGCCAGACTGGCGGTACCGTTCTTCTTTGTGGCGAGCGGCTTTCTGTTTTTCCGTAAGCTGGATTTCAAGCGGGAATACAACGATTATGAGAACAAAGCGCAGCTGAAGCACTATTTGTGGAGGCTATGTAAAATATATATCATCTGGACGATTCTGTATCTGCCCTTTACCTATATGCTGTTAAAGGGGCAGGATGGTATCACCGTGAACAGCCTGCTGCTGTATGTCCGTGATTTCTTTTTTACAGGAAGCTTTTATCATCTCTGGTTTCTGCCTGCGCTGCTGGTTGCAGTTCCAATCGTTTATTTCTGTCTGTTTAAGCTGGGGCTTGGGAAAACGATCCTGCTTGGCTTCCTTCTGTATCTGATCGGTATGGCGGGGAATGTTTACGGCGGATATCTGCTGCAGATTCCGGGGATACAAACCGTGTATCAGGTATATCTGCAGGTATTTTCCACCACGCGCAACGGTCTGTTCTTCGGTGTGATATTTGTTGCCATGGGCGCCTTGTTTGCACAGCGTACGTTATATCTGAAAAACTGGCAGGTGCTGCTGGGACTTCTGCTCAGCCTGGTGCTGCTGTTTGCGGAATGCTTCACACTCAGGGATAACGGCTTCATGCACGATTTGACAAGCATGTATGTTATGCTGCTGCCCTGTATGTTCTTTCTGTTTCTGGGTTTGCTGCGCATCCATCTGCCGCATAGCAAGGTATACAAGACACTGCGCGTGTTATCTCTGTTGATTTATGTCATGCATATCATGTTTGTAAATGTGCTGCTTCGTATATGGCCGTTGATGAACTCTCTGGCTGTATATGGTCTGGTTATGCTGCTGACGCTTAGTATGTCCTGCTTTATAATTATTTGTTCCAAAAAAGTTAAGTTTTTAAAGCATCTTTATGCCTGAATAGGAGGATTGTCATGCTGCGTATACAACAAATCAAGCTGACGCTTGAAGAATCACTGGATCAGCTGTCGGATAAAATTGTTAAAAAACTACATATCCCGAAAGAGGAGCTGCTCTTTTGGCGAATCTATCGCGAAAGCCTCGATGCCCGCAAGGCGAAGGATGTGCATTTTACTTATTGCATTGATTGCAGGGTGAAGCATGAGGAGCAGGTGCTTAGAAAGCACGCTAAGGATATCAGCCGTGTGCAGGAGTATCGTTATGTATATCCGAAAAAAGGAGTCGTTGGCTTACCGCATCGTCCCGTAGTCGTTGGCTTTGGTCCGGCCGGTATGTTTGCGGCTCTGCTTCTGGCACAGATGGGGTACTGCCCGCTTGTTATTGAACGTGGACAGTGTGTGGAGGAGCGTGTGAAAAGCGTGGAGGAATTCTGGCAGAACGGTAAGCTGAATCCGCAGAGCAATGTGCAGTTTGGGGAGGGGGGAGCCGGTACGTTTTCTGATGGTAAGCTGACTACCCGTTCCAAGGATTTGCGTGTACATAAGGTTTTGGAGGAGCTTGTCCGCTTCGGTGCTCCACAGGATATTCTGTATACGGCACATCCGCATATCGGCACAGATCTGCTGCGTGATATTGTAAAGCACCTGCGTGAGGAAATCATAGCGCTGGGGGGAGAGGTGCGGTTTTCCAGCTGCCTGCAGGATCTTAAAATTGAGCAGGGAGAGCTGCGCGGGATTATCGTCAACGATGAGGAAATACCGGTGGATCAGCTGATCCTGTCAATCGGACACAGCGCCCGGGATACATACCGGCTGCTGCATGAGCGTGGTGTGACCATGCATCCCAAGGCATTTGCGATCGGTGCCAGAATCGAGCATCCGCAGACGCTGATCAATCAGGCGCAGTATAAGGCGCTTGCCCGACATCCGCGGCTTTCTGCGGCAGAATACAGATTAACGCATACCGCATCCAATGGACGCGGTGTATATACCTTCTGTATGTGTCCGGGAGGAAGCGTCGTTCCATCTACTTCCATAGAAGGCGGTGTGGTCGTCAACGGAATGAGCGAGCATGCCCGTGATCAGGAAAATGCCAACAGCGCACTGCTTGTGCAAATACGCCCGGAGGATTATGGGGAGCAGGCACTGGATGGAATCGCCTATCAGGAGGCGCTGGAAAAGAAAGCGTTTGTACTTGGCGGTGGAGCATATCGTGCGCCTGCACAGCGAGTTGAAGATTTTCTGAAGCATCGTGCAAGTACAGCAATGGGCAGTGTGCAGCCTAGCTATGCACTTGGTGTAACCCCCTGTGACCTGCATGAGATACTTCCTGCATATGTAACAAGCGCCATGGAAGAGGCCATTACCGCTATGGATCGCAGATTGAAGGGCTTTGCGATGGGGGATGCTGTTTTAACCGGAGTGGAAACAAGAAGCAGCTCCCCCGTTCGTCTGGAACGAGGAAAAGAGGATTTGCAGAGTCTATCCGTCTCCGGTCTGTATCCCTGCGGAGAAGGAGCGGGATATGCCGGGGGAATTGTATCCGCGGCGATTGATGGAATTCGATGTGCGGAACAGCTTATTGCAATGTATCATTATACAAAAGAAGCTGCTTGTGATTAAATTTGTAGGCATACGTATGAAAGAGTATTCTCATGATAGAGATTCCTATAAGCAGATGAATGGATGATATAGAAAAAAACGCAGCCTACTCTCAGCCTGCGCTTTTACGTGTTATTACAGATCCGTGTATAATTCCACCTGCTTGCCGCGATGGGCAAGACCAATGCGCATCGCATGATGCAAGCCTTGATCATATTGCTTTGCCAGAATCTGTTCATATCCCTGCTTGGCCAGTTTCTTGAGATTAACAGAATCATCCTTTGTATATTTCAATTCAAACAGAAAGGATGGTTTGTCCTGCTTCTTGTTTTCTAAACAGATATCAAATCTGCCTTGCCCCTTTTCACGGTTACTGATGATCTTATAGCTGTTTTCTAAAGGCATTAGCATACCTAAACGTAATGTACGCACTGCGGGCCAATGGGCCTGATAGGAGTTTTCGTTCACAAGATCGTAATAGCTGGCGGTATCCTCCAAGATGGTTTGATAGCGCAAGGCGAACTTCTCAAGATTTCCTTGTAAAAGATCCTCCAGCAGCATAGCTACACTGCTTTCGTCTGTATGAAAATAATAGGCTGTCAGTGATTGGAATTCTCTTTTTATTTCTTTGTTTGGTATTCTTAACACATATCTTCCTTCTAACGCATCCAGCGTAGTTTTTGTTGTCAGGTAACCGGCGTTCAGGCACTGCCCGCCTGAGGCGCAAACAACCCCCAAAGGCTGCTGGTATTTTTGATTTCGTAAAATGATGCTTCATAATTAACTAAAGCTGTGACGGTACCACGTTCGATCAGCTCTTCATATCCTTCTTTGAAGGTTTTATCACACGCACGCATAGCAGCTTTTATCATTTTATTTGAACTGGTATTAACCCAGTAAGGAATTAACTGCTTTCTATCCAGGTAATTTATAACTGACCATGGATTAGGCTCTGCCCACTAGCAGTGTAGATGTCGATGCCTCCCATATTGTACCCGTCACGCCATGGGCGGGCAGCGCCTACATTTGCTTTAATTCCTGTGTAAATGGTATAGCGTAGGTTTGTAAGGCTGTCTTGACTTCTACTTCAGTAAATCCGAAATATTGCGTATAGGGGCTGTCATTCACAGTGCATACGTAAAAGATTATTCAAATCTGAAAAGAGGCTTCTGCCCGCCTTAGGCGTGTTCTCCTTCGCAACTCTTTGTATACCCGTTAGCATTGCATATTGTAAATCATTGCTTGTTTTTAAAGACGTATGAAGCATGGATGCCAGAGCGTTGCGCAATTCGTCATAGAACCCCTGTGTATGTGCTTCGATAAACGGTGTATCACGCCATGGGCGGGCAGCGCCTATTCGTCTATGAGCAGCATTACCCGTTTTCCGTAATACTGATGGCATTATGTCATCAGAAAGCTGATCGCATTTACAACTGCATGTAAGGAGCCATCCTGTAAATTGGACATACCATTCATAACTAAATCAAATCCAGGCTTTTCAAATCGATCGATATGTTCAAGCACCTGCTCATTTTTTTTATATTCCTTTAATAGCTGGAGCTTCATCTGCATGACAATATTATCCTTATCACCCTTTGCATCTGCGAAGGATAGAAAAATAGTCGGATATGAATTGATATCCTTTGCATATTCTGTTTGCATAATGGCAGTGTTCTTGAAAATATCTCGGGAGTCCTTTATGACATCAAAGAATTCTGCCAGCACGCCATGGGCGGGCAGCGCCTGCTCATATTGATGGTCTTCCCAAAACGCCTTGGCCGTGTGATTAAAGTAACCGCGCTGCCCCGGTCCATAAATTCTTTAATCATCAGACTCTTATCCACAACATAATAGTTTTCTTCCTTCAGTTTGCGATAATCCTTTAACCCAATAGGGATTTTCTTCATGCACATCACCTGCCATATGCTTTATTATATTATGGTTATTTACGGAATACAGTATGTGGAGCGATATTTTTCATCAGCGGCTTGTTGTAATTTTCATGCTTTCATATACTGCATATGCTAAATCATTACGAATGTATGGAACTGGATTTGCTAAAGGTACGGATACGATAAGTATATTATCCTATGCTTGTATACGGCATAAATCGCAGCTGCTTATCATATCGTTAGTGTAGAGGTGATGCATGTGAGCAGACGCTGCAAGAATATGATATATGGAATTATAGGATTGATTGGAGTCATGGTGGCTGCCCTGCTGATAAAACTGCTGTTTTTCAGCGGACTGTTTACGCCGCTGCTGGCGCTGAACGGCGCGAAGACCATGGATGTGGAAGTGAATACCAGCTTTCAGGATCCCGGAGCTCGGGCGAGGTTTCGCTTTTCGGATTATAGTGATGAGGTGAAGGTAGAGGGGAATCTGAACACGAAGAAGCTGGGGACCTATACGCTGACCTATACCTTTGACAAGTATCAGAAAACAGTGGAGCGTAAGGTCGATGTCATTGATACGACGCCTCCGAAAATCAATTTAAAGGGTGGCTCGTCTATCCGGGTATTTGAGAATGGCAGCTATCAGGAGCCGGGCTATCAGGCGAGTGATAATTATGATGGTGATGTTAGCAAAAGCGTAAAAAGCGAAGGCAGTGTAAATATGAAGAAACAGGGTACCTACACACTGACCTATACGGCAAAGGATGCCAGCGGCAATAGTGCACGTGTAAAGCGCAGAGTTCAGGTATGTGCTGATCCGACCAATACCAAGCTGTATTATGATCATGACAGCTATGACAATACCATGGAGGAATGGTGGTTTAATAAAAGCAAGGATCATCAGCGGACAACGGGTGCCAAGGATGAAAAGCTGTTAAAGAAATACGATTCCTATTATGAGGGACCAGAAGAAAAGGTGATCTATCTGACCTTTGATGAGGGTGGTAATGATATCACCTATATCAAGCAGATTGCGGAGGTTCTGAAAAAGAATGATGTGCAGGCAACCTATTTTTTGACGAGAAATTATATAAAAACAGAAGCAGACTTCATCCGGCAGCTTGTTCAGGACGGCAATGTGATCGGGAACCACAGCTGGCATCATTACGATATGACAACACTTGCAAATGCCGCAAGCATAGATAAATTTGTCGCAGAGATAACGGAAACGGAAAAAACGTATATGGAAGTAACCGGGCAGCCGATGAAAAAGGTCTTCCGCTTTCCAAAGGGCGGCAGCAGTGAACGTGCGATGAAGCTGGTAAAGGATCTTGGCTATAGCAATTACTTCTGGAGTCATGCCTATTACGATTATGCAAGTGACGTGCCGGGCAGTGAGGCATTGAAGACGATGATGGAGCATTATCACGAGGGGGCGATTTATCTGCTGCATCCAAGCAATAAAGGAAATTATGAAGCGATGGATACCTTTATCAAAAATATGAAGGACCTTGGCTATAGCTTTAAAACCGTAGATACCATACCTTCAAATTCTCAGGAGAAATAATACAGCTCTATTCATAAACGGGATGGTTGAGGTAAAATATACTGGTATTTTTATTGATCTTATTCTATAATGATGCACAGGGTGATATGCATGAAAAAGAAACACTGCTATGCGATCCTGTGCATTTTCTGGATGCTTGTAATTTTCTGGTTCTCTGCACAGGTTGCGGATGATTCACAGGAAATGAGCGATTTCTTTGTACGCCTTCTGGATGCGTTGTTCTCACTGGATATCATGAAGAATGAAATCATTCAGGATATGACCAGTTTTCTGGTACGCAAGGCGGCACATATGAGTGAATATGCGATACTGGCCATTTTATTGGGACTTACGATACGGGAATATAAGAAGGAGCCGTGGCTGCTTCTGGCATTGACAGCTACAGCCGCCTATGCGGCAACGGATGAATTTCATCAGCTGTTTGTACCGGGCAGAAGCGGGCAGCTCAAGGATGTTTTGATTGATACAGCAGGTGGTGCGCTCGGGCTGGGTCTGCTTGCTCTTATCCTGTATCTGCAACGCAGAAGGAAAATGAAAGAGTATGAAAAACTTTCATGAAATATTCACAGGCCATTGACAAATGTCGGGATTTAAGCTAAAGTATATAAGACAGAAAAATCGTATAGAGGCAGCGATGCGTCAGAGTAAAGGCTGGAGTCGGCAGACTGGGATAGCTTTGAAAGGTAATCATCGCCGAAGAGGCTGCATTGGCGGATGCACTTCTGGGGTCATGGGAAATACTCATGGCACTCCTTCGTTAAGAAGAGGAGCTATTAACAACTCTGCTTTGTGTGAGTGAGTCGTGTAATAGCACGGCTTTTTTGTTATCTATGGAATTGCATGGATGAGCGGTAGATATTCCACAGGCGGCATACGCGAAAGAAAAGAAAGAGGGACTACATTATGAAAAAATTAGTAACGGCAGCTTTTGCCATGACATTGCTTCTGACAGGCTGCGGCAGCAGTGATGACGACAAGGATGTTTCAAAAAATACGGGAAAGGAAACCTTTACAGTTGGCATGGAGTGCAATTATGCGCCATTCAACTGGCAGACGAAGGAACAGACAAAAACGAGTGTTTCTATTGGCGGGGCCGGCTTCTGTGACGGGTATGATGTACGTGTTGCACGTCAGATTGCAAAGGATCTCGATCGTGAAATCGTCATCAAAAAGGTATCCTGGGACGGCCTGCAGCCGGCTTTGGAATCCGGTGAAATTGATGCGATTATCGCCGGTATGACGAAGGATGAAACACGTGAAAATGGAATTGACTTCACATCTCCATATTATGAATCGGAAATGGTCATGATCGTGCGTAAGGGCGATAAGGCTGCGAAATTCAATGATATTCAGCAGTTTAAGGGCAAGACCATCATCGGTCAGAAAAGCACGAACTACGATACGATCATCGATCAGATCAAGGGTGTAAAGCATGCGACACCAAAGGCGACGTACCCGGAAATGATTCTGTCTCTGCAAAATAAGGAAGTGGATGGAATCACAGCAGAGCTTCCGGTTGCCGAGGGGGCTGTGGAAGCAAACAAGGATTTAACGATCGTACATTTTGCGAAGGGCAAGGGCTTTGATATCGATACCTCTGTATCTGTCGGTTTGAAAGAGGGAAGCCGTGATTCTGAGCTGTTCAATGCCGTACAGAAATCACTGGATGGAATTTCCAAGGAAACAAGAGATCAGTGGATGAAGGAAGCAAGAGAGAGTCAGCCGAAAACAGAATAACAAAAGAATAGGAGATTACCATGATGATAGTAGCATCCGCAAAACCGGATGGGATGTTTGCCCAGGCCTGGTGGATTTTTCAGGACAACATTCCGCTGTTCTGGTATGGGATTAAGATAACACTGCTTCTTGCGGTGTGCGGTACACTGATCGGTCTGCTGATCGGTTTGCTGCTGGGAGGAATTCGTGCTGTGCGCATTGAAGAACGCGATGCACCGCTATCCCGCATAAGCAAGAAAATACTGCACGGCTTTGTCGGTCTGTATGTATGGATTTTCCGTGGAACACCGATGATGGTGCAGGCGCTGATCATATATCACGGTCTTCGTCCGGTGCTGAACTGGTCACCGGTAACCGCCGGTATTACGATTATTTCCATCAATACGGGAGCATATATGGCTGAAATTATCCGTGCCGGTATCCAGTCGATTGACAAGGGACAGAATGAGGCGGCTCGCAGTCTGGGAATGACCTCTACACAGACGATGATGAGCATAATATTACCTCAGGCGATTCGCAATTCCTTCCCTTCCATCGGAAATGAATTTATCGTCAATATCAAGGACAGCTCCATGCTGAATGTTATCGGTGTGATTGAACTGTATTTCCAGTCCAGCTCCGTTGCAGGAAGTCTGATGCTGTATGTACCGACCTTTATCGTAGCGGCCATTTTGTATCTGCTGCTGACGACACTGGCAACCCAGCTTCTCTCCTTTGTTGAGGGACGCATGAATATGCCGAAATCATCCGGTCCATCTTCCCAGAGCGTACCGGTAGAAAGGGTGAGTGAGTAATATGAATTCCATCATAGAAATCAAGCATCTGAAGAAGCATTTCGGTTCTCTGGAGGTTTTGAATGATATTGATTTTCATTGCGACAAGGGTGAGGTAATCACCATCATCGGATCCAGCGGGAGTGGCAAGTCCACACTGCTTCGCTGCATCAATCTGCTGGAAACACCGGATGCAGGAGAAATTTTGTATCACGATAAGGATATCCTGAAGGGGGAAATCAATATCAATGAGCATCGAACGCATGTCGGTATGGTGTTTCAGTCCTTCAATCTGTTCAATAATAAAAGCGTGCTTGAAAATTGTATGTTGGGACAGATCAAGGTATTGAAGCGAAGCAAGGCAGATGCGAAGGAGAAGGCAATGCTGTACCTGAAAAAGGTCGGTATGGAGTCCTTTGCGAATGCGAGTGCCATGCAGCTCTCCGGTGGCCAGAAGCAGCGTGTTGCCATTGCCCGTGCCCTGTGCATGGAACCGGAGGTTCTGCTGTTTGATGAGCCGACGAGTGCTCTTGACCCGGAAATGGTAGGCGATGTTCTGGATGTCATGAAGGATCTGGCCAGTGAGGGTCTGACGATGATCGTTGTTACTCATGAAATGCAGTTTGCCCATGATATCAGCTCCCGTGTCGTGTTTATGGACAAGGGGGTTATCGCTGAGGAGGGGACTCCGCAGCAGCTGTTTGAGCATCCAAAGCAGGAGCGAACCAAAGAATTTTTAAAGCGTTACCGTATTAGCAGTCAGTCCTAGCGACTGGCTTTTTATTTTATAATAAGAAATACTTATTCTATTTCTGCGTTTTGTCAAGGTCCTGTCTAAAAGTAAAACGAAGGAGCTGCTCTTTACAGCACATAAATTTTTGTTTCTCTGTATTTTCATGAGGATATATGCTAGACTGTAGTTACGAAAAAAGGAGGGGCTGACCCATGAGAAACGATATAATAGATACAAGCATGCCACATGCATTCCATACGCAAAAGCCCCGGCCTTGCTATTGTAGAACTGCCTGCTAGAAGCTTTTTTTGTTATGCTTCTAACCTATTGACTGATTCTTTTCGCTGCTTATACAGCACACCATCACTGAGCATCGGCTGTCGGCGGTAAGGTCTGTCTTGTCTATGCAGCACCGCCTACCGTCTGTAGATACGGACTTTCATCAGCTCTTTTTGTTTATGAAAGCAAAAGCAGAACAAGGGCTCCACCGAATTATATTCCTGAAGTACAAGAGAATCGCAGAGAAAGAAGGGATATGATTGTGAAGGAACACACAGAAGCTGCGTCTATGATTACCCATTACGATGATAAAAAAACATATGATATGTATTGTAA
>QULU01000041.1:0-321 GCA_003481775.1 Clostridiaceae bacterium OM02-2AC | reverse complement strand
GATATGTATTGTAAAAAGCTGTTGTCAAACAAACAGATACTCGCCTATGTCATGAAGGGCTGCATTCCGGAATTTGCAGATATTCCACTGAAGGACATACCGTCCTATATCGAAATGTCTTCCATAAATAATACTGCTGCGTGCACGTATATCGATGATAAGCAGATCGAGGTAACGGATGAATCCATACCGGGATCACAGATCAAATACGATATCCAGTTTGAAGCAGCGCTACCCACGAAGCAAGAAGATACAGGAAAGAGATCATGCACTAAAGAGCGACTTCGCATGATCATCAACCTGGAAAGTCAGGCAAAGGAT
>QULU01000040.1 GCA_003481775.1 Clostridiaceae bacterium OM02-2AC | reverse complement strand
TTTTTTATTCGCCTTTTGAAAGTGGAATTTAACTTTTCACTTCAGCTATTTAAAGTCACTGGATGCTGCTGAAAAATGTCAGAATCTGACACTGATGTCAAGTGCATATAACAATATTGCGACATGCTTTGAACTAAAACGCAATTATACGGAAGCGATTCAGTATTATGAAAAATGCTATGAGCTCCTGCAGCAGATGGATCAGGACAGTGCATATTCAAAAGCTGTTGTTTTATCAAATCTGTGCAACTGTGAGTATAAATTAAAAGATGCTGCAGCATTGCGTGTTTATTTTTCCCGTTTTGACCAGATGGATCGGTGCAGCTTTGTGGAAGCGATGAAGCTTTTGTATCTTTTCTGCAAGCTGATGTATTTGCGTCTGCAGGATGCAGCATCGTTACAGGCTGTTATGGAGGAGCTGCTGCTTGAACAGGAAAAGGTGGAGAACCGTTTGCTCGTTTATCAGATATTAAAGAATATATGCTCGATTATGCTGGAAATAGAAAATCAGCCGTATTCAAAAAGGCTGCTGAAGATTTTGCAGGCTATTGAGGATGAGGATGATATTAAGTCCAGAAGAGAGCTTCAAAAGCTGATTGTCAGCTATTATGAGAAATTCGGAACAAAGGAAGAGCTGCTGCAGGCTTATCGGGATTTCTATACGATTATACTTACGATAGAGGATACAGACATGGAGGACAACAGCAGCGGTCTTACAGCGGCTTTGGAGCTTTACCGAACCAAGGAAAGGCAGGTATCTCTGGAAAAAGAAAATGAACAGCTTGAACGGCTTATGAATATCGATGATCTTACCAGCATCTTCAATCGCCGCTGCTTCAATGAGGATATCACCGCTTCCGCTTTGCAAAAAGAGAAAGCCGTGGCAGTGGCTATGCTGGATATTGATTATTTCAAGGAATATAACGATATGTACGGACACCAGATGGGGGATCAGGCGTTGGTGGAGGTAGGCAGCTGTATGAAGCGGTATGAAAAAAAGGGGGAGATTCAGTTTTATCGGTATGGCGGAGATGAATTTTCTGCTATTTTTATCGGGCAGTCAGAGGAAGCTGTACGGAAAACAATGCTGGCACTTACGAATGATATCCGCGCAAAAAAGATTCCCCATAAAGGCTCAAAAACAGAACAGATTTTGACTCTGTCCTTCGGTTATGCATTCCATTCACAGGAGCTTGTGGATATGACGCTGCTGATCAAACAGGCAGATGAACAGCTGTATCAGCATAAAAAGCTGCGCAGGCAGCGGTATAATACCACAGAAGCAGTAACTGAAAAGCCAAAGAACTGCGAGAAGACAGCGTAGCTATGCGAAAGCAAACAAGCGCTTTCAAAGCGATTGCGCTGTCTGCTTGATTTGAGAAAATAAGCTGGTCGTACAGGGAGTGCATGCGTTCCTGAACTTTTTCCAAATTGCATAAAAATGCTCATGATCATCCTTTCGCATAATAACCGGCTTTCTGTAGTGATTTTGTTGTGGGATCACAGAAAGGCTAGGTGCCACCTTCAGGTAAAAAAGATAAAAAACCTGCTTTTTTATACATGTAAAGCAGGTCTATTTTTTTGTTTATGTTGATAGTGAAAACAGCTGTTTCACAGCATATATTCGGCTGCTGCTACATATGGATTATCAAGCAGGGAGAAGAATTCCTCCATTGGCATAGGCTTGTAGAAATAGAAGCCCTGCACGGCATCACAGCCGATAGAGGCAAGAAAATCAACGTCTTCTTTTCTCTCCACACCCTCCGCAATAACCTTCATGCCGATGCTTTTGATCAGATGGATAATCGTTTTCAGTATTTCCTTATTCAAATCGCTTAATTCATCGACAAAGAAGCAGCGGTCTATTTTTATAATATCCAGATCACATTCCTTTAAAATCTCAAAATTGGAAAATCCGTTTCCAAAATCATCTAGTGAGCAGGAAAATCCCATTTCATGAAAGATGCGTATGTTTTTCTTTAAAATATCCTTGTGGATGTCTATATTTTCCATAAACTCGATTTCCAGATACCGGGGATCGATTGCATTTTCCTTAACGGTTTTCGCATACTCGTCAATATAATAGACGTCCTTGAAAAAAGAATTTGAAATATTAAAGCTGATTCTGACGTTTTCCTTTTTTCTGTTCTCCCGCTCCTTTAATTGCTCAACAACGGTTTTGAATACATAATAATCAATGATGCGGATAAATCCGTTTTTGTTAAGCATGGGCAGAAACTCCGATGCCGGCAACAGGTTCTCATGATCCTGCAATCGCAGCAGCGCCTCTCCTCCGATGATTTTCCGTGTCTTCAAATCAATTTTAGGCTGTATATAAACACGGTACATGCCCTGATCCTTGGCCTTTGCCGTATATTCCTCTAAGTAACAGTTTCGTATGTATTTATCGTAGGTAGCCTGCTTGTAAATCTCATAGCTGAACACCCGGCGATCCAGACTATCGCACATCAGCCTGCAGAAGCGGGCCTTTTCAAACGCCTCCGCAAAGGGAACAGTCGCAGATTCAATGAAGTATATGCCAAAGGAGGTGTAAATATTATGATAAACATATTTGTTATCAATATCAAAAATCAAATCTACCAGCTTATACAGCCAAATCCTTTCAAGCTCCTGGCGGGACGTGTAAGAGACAAGCAGTATGAAATCGTCTGCCTCCTTGCGTGTGATGATATCGTCAGGCTGTAAATAGGCCTGTATCAGTTCTTCCACATCCTGCAGAATTTTATCTGCTTCCTCTCTGCCATACACATGATTCATATAGCGAAACTTTTTTATATTCATATTGATCATTGCATAGGATTTTCCGGATGCCATTGCCCGGCAATAGAAATCCTTACAATCGGATACAGCAGCTGTACGCATGGCGACACCCCTTTGCTTGATTTTGTAAACATTATATCACAAATAGTTTCAACTTTATCCCGTAAAATAGAAAGCTTCACAAGAGGTCATCAAAACAGCAGCCGTATGCAGGGGGGATGAAGAAGGTGTTCACAGTTCTTCCAACAGCTCCTTTTCATACACAAATAGCACAGAAATAAGCGATAACTACAGCGTTTTCTTCGGATGCGCAAAGGGAAAAGCACCCCTTTGAAAAAAAACACCTAAAATTGCTGAAAATGTCAAAAAAATCTATATGAATTACATATTTTGTGTTATATTTTATTATAAAACGAATCCTGATATCACGTAGGAAAATCAGGTGTTTGATGCATAGCGGGCAATACGGCTTTACCTCCCGTTTTCCTATCCTAAGCGTATCAAAGCGGGCAATTATGTAAAATATTTCCAGTAGACATACAGAAGAATATGATTAAAATATATCATTGTTTTATGAAGGTATTTTCAATCGAAGGAAAGGAAGCGCTACGATGGAGTATGGATATGCACGTGTATCGGCAAAGGATCAGAATCTGGACAGGCAGATTTTATCATTGATGGATGCAGGAGTGAGTAAAAACAACATCTTTATAGAGAAGGTTTCCGGAAAGAATTTTGAGAGAAAGCAGTATAAAAAGCTGTTGAATCAGATACAAAAGGGAGATGTGATCTTCATCAAATCCATAGACCGTCTGGGAAGAGATTATCTGGAAATCATGGACCAGTGGCGTCTGATCAATCGGGTGAAGGAGGTTGACATCGTCGTACTGGATTTTGATTTACTGGATACGCGCCAGTATATCAGCGGACTGACCGGTCAGTTTATAACCCACCTTGTGCTGCAAATCCTAAGCTATGTTGCACAAATCGAACGTGAGAATATTTTAATCCGACAATCGGAGGGTATCGCATGTGCGAAAAGAAAGGGAGTGAAATTCGGGCGTCCCAAAAAGCCGATGCCTGAAAACTTCGAGGAGATCTACCGAGACTGGAGGAATTGCAGAATCAGTATGCGGGAGGCAAGTCGCAGATTGTCCACAAATCCGACATTGTTTTCCAGATGGGTGAACGACTTTGAAGAAAGTCTTGCAACAGAACACGAATAGCTGAAAGCCTGTACGCTTATCAGCTGCGATAAGAGAAGAAACCGGGAACAGATGCTCCTGGCTTTTTTTTTGTAAAAACAGCGCTTTTTCAGACCTTCTAAGGATTGTAAACTTTCTGAATGGAAAATTATGTAAGAAAATGTCATAAAACGTATACATTTCATAACACACGAGTATTGAGAAAAAACTACAGGAAATGTAGGCTTTTTCCGCTTTTTAGTATTATAACACAGGTTTCACAAAAAGTATGCTTTTTATAACAGGCGATGCAATAGCATTGACGATTCAGAGGGCGGGTGTATAAACGAAATCAACTAGATACATGCTTGTATCTGCATAGCAGATCGGGTTTTCAACCCTTTAAAATTCATATTCGGCAATATCAAGTCAAAGAAAAGGAGAACTTTCAAATGAAAAAACAAAGTCTTAAAAAAAACAAAAAGGGATTTACACTGATTGAAATCATCGTTGTTTTGATTATCATCGGCATACTGATTGCGATTGCAGTGCCTAGCGTATTGGGATACATAGGGAAAGCGGAGGATGTGAAGCATGAAGCAAACGCGAGAACCGGCTTCCTTGCGGCACAGACCATCCTGGTGAAGAAGAATGCAAAAAATCAGCCTGTTGCGACAGATGATTTTAAAGCAGCTAAATTAAATGAAGAAGCGAATGCAGATAATGTCATTGATGCAGCTGCGTGTTCACTTGATAGCGGCGCTGTAGGGAACAAAAAAATCACAGTGTGCTACATCCGTCCGACGGGCATGGATGCGGATAAATATGTGAAATTCACAACAGATGATGAGGCTGTTGTCGTAAAGGGGACGACATTAACCGATGGTACTGTTCCTTCCGGATCATAAAAAATAGAACGGATGAACGGGAAGACAGGGGGCAAAAGCCTGCCTTCAGTCTTCCCGCCCTTGGTTTCACAACGTCTAACCTGTGCAGCTTTTGCACCGATAAAGGCTTGAAAAGTCATATCCATGTGTATCCCAAAACAGGTCTGATACATTTGCACCAGCAAAGGTGCAGGGCACAGGATATGTCTTGTAGGGATCAACCAACATGCTTCATCACACTATAATACGCCTGTAAGTGCAAAACAGGAAAGTAGACAAACACCTGCATCCTGCAAAGGGAGGCAAAGGCTCTTAGCTCTGCTGGAGCGCACAATCATCGTATGCAATTCTGAATCTCTGCCAGCTTTATAAGATATGAGGTGAAACTGTATATGCCACTGTATAAATATACTGCGAAAGATCTGGATTCTAAAAAAATAAGCGGAAAGCTGGAGGCTGCAAGTGAAAAAGAGCTTGCATCTTTTCTGTTTTCAAAGGAACAGTATCTCATCAGATGCAGGGATGTGACAGAAGAGGAAACACAAAATTATAAAATGAAATTGAAGGAGCTGTCTGATTTTTCCCGCCAGATTGGTACCATGCTGGGCTCCGGCGTAAGTCTGATCCGTGCAGTTTCCATTCTCGTACAACGGGAGCGAAAGCCGAAGCTAAAGCAGATTTATACGAATCTTTACCGTATGCTGCAGCAGGGGAAAACACTGTCTATGGCAATGAGCGAACAAAAGGCTGCTTTTCCGGAGCTAATGATCAATATGTATCGCTCCGGGGAATCCAGCGGGCAGATGGAAAAGGTCGCAATGACCATGGCAGTACAATATGAAAAGGATTACCGCATACAGACCAAGCTGCGCAATGCCATGATTTATCCCATCATTCTTGGAATCACCACCATACTGGTCATCATCGCTGTGTTTGTGAAAATCATTCCGCAGTTTACACAGCTGTTCAATGGTATGCAGCTGCCCTTAGTGACCGTGATCATCCAGGGCCTATCTGATTTCATGGTGCATTACTGGTACTGGATGCTCATTGTCGTATTATGTGTGATTGCGGCAGTAAGCAGTCTTCTTCGCATGGAGCGGGTACGCTATGCGGTTGATAAAAAAAAGCTTACTCTCTGGAAAATCGGAGAGCTTATGCAGACGATTTACACAGCACGCTTTGCACGGACGCTTTGTTCCCTATACAGCAGCGGTGTGACCATCCTGCATGCTTTGACGATTGTTCGCAGTACCATTGGGAATACCTATATCGCTTCCCAGTTTGATCAGGTTATCAGCATCGTGAAAAACGGCGGCGCGCTGTCACAGGCCATTCAGAGCATGGATGGCTTTGATTCCAAGCTGGCCAGCTCGATATTTGTCGGTGAGGAGAGCGGTAAGCTGGATGCCATGCTGACATCGCTGGCAGACGAATTTGATTATGAGGCAGAGATGGCAACCCAGCGCATGATTTCCTTTATGGAGCCTGCGATGATCGTTGTGCTGGCATTGTTTGTTTTGCTTGTCATGCTGGCGGTGCTGCTGCCGATCTATCAGATGTATCAGAATCCGACAGGACTGAAATAGAAGGGAGTCTTCCACATGGGAACAGAGCACGTTGTTTATATATCTTCACACGCAATTCAACAGATCAAAGGCTCCTGTGAACAGGATGATGTTATCAAGGTGCAGTCCTGTAAAGAGGTGGCCTTGGATGATAATGCAATCATCAACGGTGTGATTACCGATGAGCAGCAGGTGACAAAGGGCTTGCAGACACTGGCGGCATCCGGTGTCCGCGCATGCAGGCTGGTCATAGACAGCGGCCAGATTTTAATGAAAAACATAGAGATTCCGATGATGAAAAAGCGGGAGATCAAGGATGTTGTAAAGCATGCACTATCGGATATTGACAGCTCCTATGAGGATTTGCTGTACGATTACAGCGTATTGAGCACACGGCTGGAAAACAAACGAAATAAAGCGGAGATTCTATGCTGCGGTATGGAGCGCAAGCTGCTTGCCTCTTATGTTGAGGTCTTTGAGCATGCAGGAATACGACTGCTTTCCGTTGATGTATCGGTTAATGCCCTGCTGAAGCTGACACAGGAGCTGAACGATTTTATAAACAAGACCTATATTGTATCGGTTGTCGATGCCAATAATGTTTCCTCGTATTTGTTTATCGATAATCACTATGTGTTTTCCAAGCGGGCACGCTTATTCTCGGAGCGTGGTTCCCATGCGTTTATAACCGAGATGATCAGCACGGTTTCTCAGCTGATGCAATTTGGAAAATCCAATTACAGTCATGCGGTAGCATATGCCTATTTCTGCGGACTGAATGAACAGGAGAATGCTGTTGTCAATGAAAGTGTGCAATCCAATCTCCATATAGCATCTGAAGTGTTTCCCAACGCAGGACTCATCAGCATTGCGGATAAAGAGGAACGAAAGAAATTCCAATTACATTCCTACGTGTATGCAGTAGGTGCTCTTATTAGAAAGTAGGATGAAAGAATGGCAGGAAAAGCTCTTAAAATGAAGGATATCGATTTGCTGAAGGTATATGAAAAAAAGCAAGCATTCGGAAAGCATCCGCAATATCTGAAATACGTGGCACCTCTTTTGCTGTTTTCAGTGGTTGTCGCTATGCTCTTCGGATGGAAATTTTTTGAAAATCGTTCATTGTCACAAAATTTGACAGATATCCGACAGGAAATAAAACAGAAAAAGGAAGCACTGGAAAACGACACGCAGCAGCAGGAATACAAGCAGTACATAGAGCTGCGCAATACCCTTACCCGATTGACGGTATTGCGCAAAAATCTGTCCTCCTATCCCAAGCTGCAGCAGAATACCTTTGACAATATCCTGCTTGCAGCCGATCTCAGTGTGAATGTCGTATCCTTTTCCTATACAAGAGATTCTGAAATCATCACCCTGCAAACAGAGGCGGACAGTGCAGATGCAACCGAGCAGTTCATTCGCCGATTGAAAAGCACCGGACTTTTTTCGGAAGTTACGTACAGTGGCTATACCCTCGTAGAGAAAACAACAGAAACGAAGGTATCTTCACAGTCGGAAAAAACAACAGCCGCAGAAGCAAATACAGATACGAAAACAAACAACACTGGGGATACTGCTGCGGATGAATTGCTGAAGCTGCTGCAGGAGGCAGCGAAAACGCAGGAAAAGGAAGTCGTCAGTACGACAACACAGGCTTATACAGCAACCGTGCTATGCACATTAAGGTAAGGGACAGCTTATGAAACTGAATAAAAGAGAAAAGCGGCTTTTGTATATCCTGCTGTGTGTGCTTTTGGTGGTCGGAGGAATCTTTCTGGTTGTACTTCCGGCCTTTGAAAAAAATACTTCACTGAAAGCGAAGTATAAGCAGGCAGAGCAGGAAATGGCGGCATTATCAAATACTGATAGCAATGCAACGGAGGCAGCCAAGGATACAAAAAGCATACATAATAAAATAAAAAAGCTGAACGATTCCTTTTACTCCAGCATGCAGAAGGAGGATCTGGACGCCATGCTGACACAGCTGGTCATGGATCATGGACTGACTCCGGTATCGCTTACCATTGAGGATGCGAAGGAAGAGGAGGTCCTCAGCTTTACAGAACAGAAACAGAAAAATAAAGACAGTAAGAATCCAGCGGAAGTCTATAGGATGCAGGTTTATAATGCTGAAATGCAGGTTAGTGGGGATGTTTTGAAGCTGCAGCAGCTGGTAGATACAGCGAACTCTTCCAAATCGATGAAGGTCAGTGCGCTCTCCTATACGGAGCAGAATCAGGAGCAGAAAACAATGCGTGTGACATTCAAGGTTTTCATGGTGGATTGATGGCAGGAGGGAATAGGATGCAGAAGAATACAAAGGGCTCTGCATTGATCTGGGCGATTGCTGTCATCATGATGCTGATGGTCGTTTTTATCGGAGTATTATCACTTTCCCATACCTATTACAGCCGTTCCTATAGCTTGAACAGCAGGCGGCAGGCAGAGCTCAGCGCCCAGTCCGTATTGACGGATATGGTGTCCCGCATAGAATCGAGAAATATAAAATACACACAGTTTATTCCCGCGCATGATGGAGAGCGTGAGACTTTACAAATCGAACTGCCTGCAGAAATGGGAAGTGTGGAGCATGCGAGTATTCTTCGGACACAGGATGGGGAAGGACGGCAGAAAATCATATTGGAGGTGCAGTGCACATATTCTGCGCAAACTGCATGTATGAAAGCGGATATGATTGGGACAAACATAAATACGAGTACAGACTTGAAGTGGCAGCTGCAGCGGTATTATTGAATTGTGACAAAAAGCAGAAATGAGGTGGCGCTATGGGAAATAAAGGGATGACACTGCTGGAAACAATCGTAAGTATTCTGATTTTATCCATAGCTGGTTTGATTTTCATATCGGGATTCACGACTGTTTTAAATACCTTCCAAAAAGCGGAAAGTGTAAAAAATCAAAGTGATGCGGTTTACTCGGCAATTCATCAGGGAGGTAGCGCGTCTGTTAAGAAAAAAGGAAAAAAGATTTCCTATACAATATCCGGAAACGGAAAAGCAGTCACCGTCTCACCGACCCTTATGCGCTATTATATGGCACAGGAGGATGTCAGTCTTTCAGTGATCAGTGACGAGGTATTGAAGACCTTAAGCACCTATGAGGAATACAAGACTCTGGTAATCAATGCGAATGCATTGGTAAACTTTGCAGAGGATGTATATTTTCCAGATTCACAAAGTAACTCATCTAATATGACATGGAACGGCTTCAGCAAGTATTATGAAAAATTGACAGGCTGGAAACAATTCCCGAAGCAGCTGCTTCCCAAACCGCTGCAGCAATCCGGAAAATCCTATTATATCAGACCCATCAGCCCATGGAACAAAACAGTTGATCAAAATAAACGACAGTCAATTTTTTATCTGAGTACAGATAATCAGTTTTACCCAGGCAGCTTTCATAATGGTTCCAGCGAGGTGCTGTCAGTTATTTATGATTTAGATAATAAGCGCTGGTATTATGATCCATCCATGCAGATGACGCTTACATATCGTATCGTTGATGACTATAGCTTTTATGCGGATATCGATCGAAATGGCGTTGTGTTTAAAAGCTATGGCGAGCTGATGAGCTATATTCGCAAGCCTGAAAACGGATGGCTGATGCTGGATGAAGAGGCGGAGTTTGATGGGAGCGATACGGATAGCATATGGCTGTAGAAATGGAGATGGTGAGGTTGCATAAGAAGGGGTTTACGCTGATTGAGATAATTGTAACATTGCTGATTGCATCGATTGTTATGCTTGTAGCCGGCACCATGATATTCAATTCTCTGAATTTCTTCCAAAGAACTGCGACATCGGATGCCGATAAGCAGGTACTGGATGATATATCTGAGGTGATTAAGGATGAGCTGATGTTTGCTACCGAGGTTAAGCTGGCAGTAGATGCGGATCGTCCGCAAGGGGATGGCTGGGACTGTCTGTATGAAAAAGACGGATATCTGATGAAAAACGGAAAGCTGCTGTATGAGAAAAATTTTTATAATGGAAATACTCTGCAATGGGTAATAAAGCCATATAAGAATGACTCCCGTATGGATAGCAGGCTGACACTTCAGGCACAGGGGGAGGAAGTGTATCGGACATCCATTACACTGGAGCTTATCAATTTGAAGGCTGCTTTGGCAAAGGACCATGAGCTTACATCCTTTGATACAGAGGATTCCATAGACATGTCTGTACAGGGGGAGACTGGCTATAAGGTGTATTATCGAAGAGGCTCCTTGAACATCAGCGAATCCTATGAACAAACGGGAACCGTAGAGGATGAGCTGATGTGTTTTCTGCTCTCAGAGGATCAGCAGCTGGAGGATTACGCATTTCAAAGCGGAAAGCTTTATTTTCGGGGGGAGTATGCCTTTGTGGATGATCCAGCCGGTCCCAGTGGAAAGCAGTGGTACAGGAAAACGACAACGGCGAAGTCCGGCGGCTCTCCTAAAACAACAAGTGGATGGAAATGTTTGACTGTCAACTGGGACAGCATGAGCGCTTATGAGGTGGGAGATGTTGTGAAAAGCACATACGGCTATTTTCGCTGTAAGAAATCGGTGCGGGGCGGCAGTGAATCCGGAGAGCCGGGGAAATATTATGCCAGTGGGGATGCTTTGAATTATAAGGATAACTGGGAAACAGACCCAATCCCTATGAATGAGCTGAACACGAGCAAATCTGAGAATTTTTGTGTTATCGATACCTCTGGGATGGATTATACCGTCGGTGGTGAAATGCTACGCTGTCCGAATACGGAAAAGCAATGGCAGGCAAGCGAAATATTTCCGGGAGATTATGTCCGTTATCCGAAAAACGGAACAGTGAGCTATGTGTGGGTGGGCGGCTATTCCCTATCGATAAGCCAACAAAATACATGGACGGCTCCGGGCACCTATGGCTGGAAAAAAATCAATGAAGCCTATGATGAAAATAGTGTATATTTCACAGATGACATCGTGCTGTACAATGGGAAATATCATCAGTGTCTGCATGATAACACAGCGCACATAACACCGAATCATGCTATGAATAACGGCTCGTGGACAATCGGCTATACAACGGTGGATGATCTGCTTGCCGCAACAAATAACTATCCGCAATGCAGAATCTATGGCGGCGATAGTGACTAAGGAGTGCTGAAATGAAAAACATACCGATTGGAGAGGTTTTAAAGGAATATGGCTATATTGATGATTTGCAGCTGCAGGAAGCGCTGATCTCCCAGCGTAAACATCCCGATAAACGTCTGGGACAGCATTTGATCGACCTTGGCTTTATAAATGAAAAGCAGATGCTGACAGCCCTGAGTGAGCGATTGAATGAGCCCTTGCTTGATCTGGATGAAGTGAAGATTGAAATCGACGCCGTTATGAAAATACCAAAGGCGCTGGCCCAGAAATACAGTCTGCTTGCCATAAGTGAACAAAACGGGAAGCTGAGCGTAGTCACCAGCGATCCATTGAATTTTTACGGAATTGAGGATATTCGTTTTGTGACCGGGATGAACATTGATATCTCACTTTGTGACAAGGCGTCCATATCGCGTGCCATCGACTATTATTATGCGGAAATTGAAGCAAGAACAGCAGCTACCACCGCCAATGAAAATGTGATATCCTTCACATTTGATGACAGTGAGCTATATAATGCGCAAGAGGATGACACACCGGTTGTAAAGCTTTTGAACAGTCTGCTGACCAGAGGCTATAAGGCAGGAACCAGCGATATTCACGTAGAGCCCTATGAAGATAAAACAATGATTCGTATGCGTATTGACGGGATGCTGGTAGATTATGTCCAGCTGTCGAAAAATCTGCATCAGACACTGCTTGTCCGAATCAAAATCATGAGCAATATGGATATCGCAGAACGCAGACTTCCTCAGGATGGACATTTTCTAACGGAGATTGACGGCAACCGTATGAATTTGAGGGTTTCCGTGATACCAACGGTTCATGGGGAAAAGGCTGTGCTTCGTTTTCTGAACAGCAATATGCCGATTCTCAATGAGCAGCGATATGGGATGAATCAGGAGAATTTTATAAAAATCTGTCAAATGCTGAACATGCCGCATGGTATCATCTATATCACAGGACCAACCGGAAGCGGCAAAACAACGACCCTGTACATGATTTTGGAGGCGCTGGCAAAGCGTCAGCTGAATATCTCAACCATCGAGGATCCTGTAGAGAAAAATATTGAACGAGTCAACCAGATGCAGATCAATACGATGGCAGGACTGACCTTTGAAAGCGGATTGCGGGCATTGCTGCGACAGGATCCGGACATCATTCTGGTGGGAGAGACAAGGGATGCACAGACTGCTTCGATTTCTGTTCGTGCAGCCATCACCGGACATTTGGTGTTAAGCACCCTGCATACCAACGATGCCATCAGCTCCATTGTCAGACTGGAGGATATGGGAATTGAGCCGTATCTGATAGCAAATTCACTGATCGGAAGTGTTTCACAGCGTCTGGTACGTACAATTTGTCCACATTGTAAGCAGAGGGTAAAAGTCAGTGATGCGGATAGAAAACTACTGGGTAAAAATGCGGTCTATGTGTATCAGGGGGCAGGCTGTCATCAGTGTAATCAGACCGGCTATAAGGGAAGAACGGCAGTACATGAAATTATTGTAATTGATAAGGAAATTCGCAGAATGATTTCCGCACATTGTGAAATTGATGAGATTTACACATATGTAAAGGCATCCCAGCAGCTGCAGACCTTACGGGATGAGGTTACAGAGCTTGTACTGCAGGGGCAGACAACGATGGAGGAATTGCTGAAAATTGCCTCATATAGCTAGCGGTCTGTAAAGAACGGCGCAAGATTATCACACTCTTTAAAAGCTACGGCGAACTGTCGTGGCTTTTGTTGTCTGCCGATGTGCGAGCAAAGTGACAGGAATAGAGGATGGCATATATAATTGGACCTGACTCAGGAATCAGCACTGTATCCGGTGGCTATCAAAGCCGATGGGTATAGCATGATAAAACCGACAGATGAAGCAAAAGCGGTGTTCTGCTTTATCCCATTAACAACTTCTCCTGTAGGTATGGTGCCTTGTAGAAGCATTGGTAAAAATTTCTTTTTATAATAAGAATGAACGTATTTTTTTAAATAGTGGATTTGTTTCCATGAAAAGAATATAATAAAGATATAACAATAATCAACGTCATTATGTGAATCCGTAAAAACACAGATGGAAAGGAAGAGGACAATGTATCATGAACATGTAGCTGTAACTGTTTTATCGACCACCTCTGAATTACAGACCTGTCTGGAACAGGGGATTGCCCGTGAACTTTTGCATTGCCATATACAAACGACATCCGATGTGCATGGGGCCTGGCATAACAGTGATATCGTTCTCTGTGAGCTTTCCCTGTGCAGTCTGCAGCCGATTCGCAGCCGAATGAAGGCAGATGCCTATCTGCTGTATATCTGCGATGTCGATGCTGCAATCTGTGCGGATTGCTGGGACGTTGCAGATGAGGTAATCTGCCGCCCGCTGTCTGGGACATATCTTGAAAAACGTATCCGTTGTCTATATGAGGGCTATCAGCAGAAGGAGCGTGCGTGGCTGCTGGATACTTATCTCAATACTCTCATTGACAGTATGCCGGATCTGGTCTGGTTTAAGGATGAGGAAGGCTCTCATGTCAAGGTAAACAGCGCGTTCTGTCATACCGTGGGAAAAAGCAGAGCGGATATTGAGGGCAAGAACCACTGTGCAGTGTGGGACGTGGATGTTGATGACTGTGCCGAAACAGAGGATATCGTTCGACGGGAAAAGAAAACCTGTCAATTCAATGAGCTGGTGAAAAGCCCGCATGGACTGCGGCAGTTTCGTACCTATAAATCACCGTTATTTGATAAGCAGAACAAGATTATGGGCAGTGTCGGCATCGGACATGATATCACCGACTTGGAAAATATGAGTACCGAGCTGGAAATCCTGTTAAACAGTATGCCATTTGCCATTCTTATCCGAGATCAGGCAGGGACTGTGCTTAATGTTAATGATAAATTTACTGAATTTTTTGCTGTATCCAAAGCTTCCATCCTCGATGTAGCATATGATGACTGGTTTTCCTCCCTGCTAAGGGAAGGTAAGGAGCTGAAAAGGGAATCAAATGGAAAGGCGATTCTGACATTTGAGGGAAATCGCAGAATTTTGGAAATCAGCAATGAAACCATATATGATATATTCAAAAGTCGTGTCGGAGATTTGTGTATCTATCGTGATATGACGGAGGAATACCTTCTTGAACAGCAGTTGAGCAGTAATTCCAATACCGATTATCTGACTGGCCTATACAACCGCAGATATTTTTATGAGTATTATGCTGATTTACGGAAATTCAAGCAGATATCCATACTATATGTGGATTTAGATTATTTTAAAACAGTCAATGATACCTATGGACATCAGGTAGGTGATGAAGCGCTGCGTATCAGCGCAGAGGTGCTGAAGGAAATGTTTCCTAAGGATTTGATTGCACGTCTGGGCGGTGATGAATTTCTGGTATCCATTACAGCGGGCATGAGTGCGCAGGAGCTGTTGCGGCAGGGGAACCGGCTTATTCATGAGCTGCAGAAGCACTTTGAGAAGAATGCTTATTATATGAATCTGTCGGCAAGTGTCGGAATTTCGTATACTACAGATCCCGTTATGCGCATCGATGATTTGATACGTGAGAGCGATACGGCATTGTATAAGGCCAAACAGCTGGGCAGGTCAAAATGCCAGCTGTATGAACGGGCCGCAAGCAATACGCGATATTTGAAAAAAGCCATCCGTTAAGATGGTTTTTATATGGAAAAAGGTGCTGTATACAACTGCTTATATAATATATAGGAAAGGCATCTGTTTTTAGAAGGAAAAATACCACGGATGCTCACTTGCATTTGAGGAATAATCATGAAAACCGTCCCCGGCGGCTTCCGCTTTTCTCGGATATGTGGCAACTGAAAACGGATATCATACGATTGCTCAGGGACGGCAGGCTGGATCCGTAGGTATATGTACTCACAGTGATGTGTGCTATCTAAGCGTTATGCGAACGCGAAACGAATGCGTGTTCTCAAAGATTTTGTCAGGATTATGTGAAACTGTAGAGAAATGTTACGAAAATAGGTTCAGAAGCTACTTTATAATTGATAAAAACGAGCGATTATGCTATATTAGTGTATGTTTAGTCGTAAAGGAGAAACCATGGATACTTATTATGAGGATATTCTAAAAAAGGTGGAAACTCTGATGAAGGATGCGCAGTTTGCCGAAGCATATGCCATTCTGGATGAGGAACTCTCCATGCCATATATTCCAAGGGAATATGAGGAACCATTGATCGCATACTATAACCAGTGTCGCAGTGAGTGTAAATGGAAAGATACCGCAGTTCGGGAAGAGGACATTGAAACTCTGCTGAAAGGTTCTCTGGAGGAAGCGTTTCTTGCGATTGAACAGCTGAAAAAAAGTAATATTCGTAATCACATGGATGCTGTGGCGGATTATCTGTCTCAAAATCCGCACTATCTGGTTCGCTCACTGATGATCGAAGCCATGATGGAACAGAACATTACCGATGAGGTCAGTGTGGAAATCGACGGTCTGGAAGTGACCTTTTCCCCGTGCAGTCTGGATGCTCCTATGGAGAGCGAGGGTGCGCTGGAAGCGGTGAATTATCTGAAGGACTGGTTTGAAAACGACAATCCGACATTTACGATGATGTGTGTGGAAACTTTGGTGAAGGAGGCGTATCTGCGTCTGCCATTCAATATCGAAGAGGATGAGGCATTGCCGCTGGCTGCTGCTGTGGCTGCTTATGTGTTTCATGCCTATGAGGAACATGAGGCATGGATGCTCTTTGAGGAAGAAAAAGGTCTTGCACAATACAGGGGTTATGAATTATTATTAAGGAAGCATGAAATGTAATGCTGTGTGCGAAGAGATTGATACGTAGGAGGTATGAACAATGAGTTCAACATGGGAATTAAAAGAAAAATCAACAGGTGAATTAACAGCGACTGTCGAAGGTGATACCTGGAAGGATGCTCAGAAAAAAGCATTTAAGAAACTGGCAAAGAAAGTAAACCTGCCAGGATTCCGTCCGGGTCAGGCTCCTGAGAAACTGGTAAGAAAGCAGATCAGCTCTCAGAATATATTGATGGAAGCAATCGATGAGGTTGCAGGAGACGCATTAAGCGCAGGAATCAAGGAACACGATTTGTGGGTGATTTCCCGTCCGGCACTGGATATCGAAAGCATCGATGAGGATAAGGTAACATTCAAGTTTAACGTAACAGTAAAGCCGGAAGTGAAGCTGGGAGCATACAAGGGCCTGGATATCACAAAGGAAGCTGTTGAAGTAAGCGATGCGGATGTTGAAGAGGAAATCACACGTCTGCAGGAGCGTTTTGCGGACCTCGTAGTGAAAGAAGAAGGCAAGGTTGAAAACGGAGATACTGCTGTGATCGACTTTGAAGGCTTCAAGGAAGGTGTTGCATTTGAAGGCGGTAAGGGAGAAGCATACCCGCTCGTGATTGGAAGCGGAAGCTTTATTCCGGGCTTTGAAGAACAGGTTCTGGGCATGGGAATTGAAGAAACAAAGGACATCAATGTAACCTTCCCGGAAGACTATCAGGCAGAGGAGCTTGCAGGTCAGCCGGTTGTCTTCAAGGTAACTGTTCACGAAATCAAGTCCAAGGTGCTTCCGGAAGCAGATGATGCGCTGGTAAAACAGGCAGAAATCGAAAATGTGGAAACGCTGGAAGCATTCAAGGAATATTCCCGTAAAAACCTGGAGGAAAGCAAGAAAAACCAGGCAGAGCAGAAATTTGAAAACGAAATTCTGACAGCAGTAACAGAGAATGCCGAGGTGGAAATTCCACAGGTTATGATCGAAGAAGAAACTGACAGCCTTGTACGTGATTTTGAACAGCGTCTGCAGTCTCAGGGCTTCGGTCTGGAGCAGTTCAAGCAGGTAACAGGTCAGACGGATGAAATGATCCGTGAGGAAATGGGCAAGGATGCCTTCAATAAAGTAAAAGTGCGTTTAGTTCTGGAAGCTATTGCAGCGGAAGAAAAGATTGAAATAAGTGAAGAGGATGTCAACAGTGAGCTGGAAAATATCGCCAATATGTACAATATGCCGATTGAGCAGGTAAAACAGTTGATTTCCAACGATGCGGTATCGTATGATTTACGTATCCGCAAAGCATTAGAGCTTGTCAAAGAAGCAACGGGCAAGTAATCATGCTGCAAAAGACGCTGGAGCGCGTCTTTTTTGCCTATGGAAAGGAGTGTAGGAATCATGAATGAAAACGATGCAAATCCAATTGTACAGCTTCCTTTGGTCTGTACGCGCGGTGTTGTAGTGTTTCCGAATCAGGAAGTCATCATCGATGTCGGTAGAGAAAAGTCTACGCGTGCAGTAGAAGAAGCACAGGAGAAATACGAAAGTCAGGTCGTTCTGGTAGCACAGCGGGATCTGGCACTGGAAGAACCTGATGTGAATGACGTATATTCCTATGGTACTCTTTGTCAGATCAAGCATATCCGCAGAATGGATGGATATCTGCGTGTGAAATTCAGAGGTATGCAGCGTGTGGAGCTGCACACGATTATCAATGATGAAGCATTGATGAGTGTAACGGCAGAAATCAAAACGGATATCGCACAGGATCCGATGGAAGAGGTTGCTCTGGTAAGGAAAATCGCCAAGCAGTTTGAGGAAATCGAGGCGGTTTCACAGACCATTCCGAAAGAAATGATCAATGAACTGGCGAAGGGCGTTTCTGCACCGATGCTTTCCGATCAGATCGCTCAGCTGTTTCCTTTTACGCTTGAAAAGCGACAGGAGCTGCTGGAAACACGCGGTGTGAATGATCGTCTGTACCTGATTCTTCAGGAAATCGAGAGTGAAAAGGAATTATCACAGATTGAGAATAAGATCAATGACAAGGTAAAAACGAGAATTGAGGAAAGTCAGAAGGAATACTATCTGCGGGAAAAGATGCGCGCCATCAAGGAAGAGCTTGGTGACGTGCCGGATACCGATAAGGACGTGGATGCGATTCGCAAGCGTCTGGAGGAAAATCCATATCCTGACAGCATCAAGGACAAAATCAGAGATGAGCTGTCCCGCTATGAAATGCTGCCGGCTGCCAGTGGAGAAACTGGTGTTATCAAAACGTATATCGACTGGATGATGGATCTGCCGTGGTGGCAGGAATCCAAGGACAATGAGGATCTGAATCTGGCAAGTGAAATTCTGGATGCGGATCATTACGGTCTGGAAAAAATCAAGGAGCGTATTCTGGAATATCTGGCTGTAAAGCAGATGACGAATTCTCTTCGTGCACCGATCATCTGTCTGGTTGGCCCTCCTGGTGTCGGTAAGACATCGCTTGCTAAATCAGTCGCAAGAGCACTGGACCGCAGATTTGTAAAAATATCACTGGGTGGTGTGAAGGATGAATCTGAAATCAGAGGACACCGCAGAACCTATCTGGGAAGTATGCCGGGAAGATTTATTCAGGCAATGAAAAAAGCAGGTACAGTGAATCCTGTCTTCCTGATTGATGAAATCGATAAGATGGCAAGTGATTACAAGGGTGATCCTGCCAGTGCCATGCTGGAGGTATTGGATCCGGAACAGAATTCCCTGTTCTCCGATCACTATATCGAAGAGCCGTATGATTTAAGCAAGGTACTCTTTATCGCAACAGCGAATTATCTGGAGAATATTCCAAACGCATTGCGTGACCGTCTGGAAATCATCGAGCTCAGCTCTTATACCGAGCTGGAGAAAATCGAGATTGCCAAGCGTCATCTGGTGCCAAAGCAGATCAAGGAAAACGGTTTGAAGGCTTCTCAGCTGAAAATTGATGATGATATGATTAGCTTCCTAATTCGATATTATACAAGAGAAAGCGGTGTTCGACAGCTGGAGCGTGTAATTGCGACGGTATGCCGTAAAAGCGTGCTGGCAATATTGAAGGACAGCAAGCGCAGTATCAAGGTAACCAAAAAGCTGGTGAAGGAATGGCTCGGTCACGAGAAATTTGAATATGGCAAACGGGAAACAAAGGATCAGATCGGTACGGTTACCGGTCTGGCATATACCTCCTTTGGAGGCGATGTCCTGCAGGTTGAGGTGAATCATTTTGAAGGCAAGGGAAAACTGGTCATCACCGGTCAGCTTGGGGATGTTATGAAGGAATCCGCAACCATTGCCTATGATTATGTACGTGCCAATGCCAAGAAATACAAAATCAAGCCGGAAGTGTTTGAAAAGAACGATATTCATATCCATGTACCGGAGGGAGCCGTTCCAAAGGATGGACCGAGTGCCGGTGTAACGCTGACAACCGCTCTGGTATCCTCCTTGAGTGATACGCCGGTAAAAGCTAATCTGGCGATGACCGGAGAGGTTACCCTGCGTGGAAATGTTCTGCCAATCGGCGGTCTGAAGGAAAAATCCATGGCGGCACATCGCTGCGGTATCACGACAATCGTCATTCCGAAGGCCAATGTCAAGGATTTGGATGATGTACCGGCAACGGTAAAGGAAAGTGTCAACTTCATACCTGTAGAGCGTGTGTCTCAGGTTTTGGATGTTGCCCTGGTTAAATAACATGATACAATTTCAGAAAGCGGAGCTGGTCATTTCCGCACCGGATAAGAAATCATGGCCGGATACGACACTGCCGGAAATCGTTCTGGCAGGTCGAAGCAATGTCGGCAAGAGCAGCTTCATCAATGCCATGTGCGGACGTAAAAAGCTGGCCTATGTCGGGAATACGCCCGGCAAGACCAGACTTCTGAATTTCTTCAATCTGGATGATAAGTATATGTTTGTAGATGTTCCCGGCTATGGCTATGCGAATATCTCAAAAACACAGCTGATCAAATTCGGACAGATGATGGAGGATTATTTTTCTGAACGAACGCAGAAAAAGGGTGTTGTGATTCTTGTGGATGCCAGACATAAGCCGACGGATGATGATATGACGATGCTGGAATTTGCCCGTTACTATGAAATTCCGGTTGCAGTTGTGGCAACCAAGTGCGATAAGGTGCCGCCGACCAAGCGCGCCCATCATTTTGCGAATATTCGCAAGGCGTTGAAGCTGAATGCGGATGAGCCCTTGTTTCCTTTCTCTGCTGTTGAAAAGCAGGGGATGGAGGAAATCTGGAGCTATCTCATACCGCTGTTCACGTCCTGAAGCAAATGAAACGTAGAGTCTTCTCTGTTTGGAGGAGGCTCTTTTTTCAACCTTGTTAAAGAAAAAGAACATAAGCTCTTGCTATTTGAATCACGTAAGATATACTTATTTTAGATAAAAGCTGGTAGAAAAGTGAATAGCATGTAATAAAGATAACCATAACAGGGAGGGATGTATCATGGAGGATTGCTTACGTATACAGACGATAGCGAAGCTACCATACTGCCTTGTGATGTTTCTGTGGATGGAAAATATACTGTACATCATAGGAGATTCGGGATGATTCTGCAATGCTATTTTGATCAGGGCAGCATAAGGATAAGGCATTTCCTATAGCTATATGACGGTGAAAGCAGTCTGTGTATTCGCTATTGTGACATTGACCATATTGATGTCACGATTTCCTGAATACCTTACGGCAGTCTGCATGGAGTCTGGTAGTGTATCACCTTGCATTTCTTCGTTTATCAAGCAGATGGGGTTAGCTATATGATAGAATCTACGGTATTTTCGTTGTTCAACGATCTGCAAGCGCTACTATCTGAGAAAGGGATTCCACTGTTCGATATCGTCGATCGGATGGATATTGTGCGTGCTGTCCCTATGGAAGAACTTTCGATGTATCTGAATGAATTCTATGAGCTGAACATGAAAACGTATGGGATTGAGGATATGAGAATCACAATGAAGCGAAAAGCCTGATCCCCTGCAGATGACGAAATGAATAGAGAAGAAGGAGGAGCTGCTATGGAGACGCTACTGGAAATCGTCATGGAAATTGTAATGGAAGGTACGCTGTATACTGTAGGAAACAAAAAAGTTTCTCTCTGGATTCGCATACCGCTGATTTTGGTATTGTTGTTGTTTTTCGGCTTTCTTATTACGGGCTGCTTTCTGAGCGGTATTTCTATTATGAAGGAAGAAGGATTTTTTATGGGCATGGTCATGCTGGGAATCTCTTTTCTGATGCTGGCAGCCCTGATTAAGCTGATCATTGATCATAGAAAAAAGCGGAGGTAGTCCTTATAGGTATCCTGACAGGGTTAGAAATATTTGTAGGTACAAGGTTAGTAACCATGCGGCCTTGTACCATTTTTGTTTCTTCTCCTCGACTCGTAATCGCATTCTTTGTATATTAAGCGTATAACTTGAAAGCAGGGGATGCTTACAGGCGCTATGCTGTATGGATTTGATTGCAGCAAGCAGGATGTATCGTGTTAGCCTGTGTTTGGGACATCCTTTTGTTATGCTGAAGGGTAGGGGAATATCAGCATATGCAAGGAAAAGACAATATCCGATTGTTATATAGCAGTGTAGTCTTATAGTGAATAGGTGAATTATATGGGGATTCCTGCTGTGAAGCGGAAAGGCTTTTTTTTATTGTAATTCTGTTTTGCCTGCTATTGACAGAAAGCGGAAGGAGTATTATTATATATTTAACTAAATAGTTAAACAATAGGAGGGTTTTATATGGTGTTCCTGAAAAAATACGGAGCCTATGGTATTCCGATCTGCTTGCTGCTTGTTTCCCTGCTGCTGTATCCGCGACTGCCAAATGAGCTTCCAATGCAGTTCAGCTTGAGCGGTGAGGTAAATCGAACCATGAATAAGGAATTCGCAATTTGGTGTATTCCTGTACTGGAGGCTGTTATTCTGCTGTATACAGATTGCAGGGATAACCGCATTGCAGGACTTGCTATTGCAATTCTGCTGACAATCATTCAGCTGGGCATTATGCTGTTGTTTATGAGGTGAGTATATGGATATGTTTAAAGCGATGGCAGATCCGACAAGGCGGCGGATTCTACAGCTGCTAAGTGAGAAAAATCTAAGCGCCGGGGAGATTGCAGAACAATTCCCAATGTCAAAGCCGGCGATATCCAAACATTTGGATATATTGAAGACCAGTGAGCTAATCACTTGTGAAAAACAGGGACAGTATGTAATTTATGCGATCAATACATCTGCCGTGGAACAGATGTACTGCCGCTTTCTGGATGTGTTTGATGGAATGGCCTTTCATGGAAAGGCGCAGAAGCATGAAAAATGATCGCTGGATGATGCTTTGCTGTGGCGGGATTCTGGTATGCGTGTGTGCCTCCCTGTGGCTTCCCTATACGGAATGGGGAATTCTGCTGTTCTCTATTCTCAGTGCTCTTCGTCTGTATTTCGCCAATGATGTGATAACCGGACTCGATCAGGCAAATCCAAAGAACCGTACCGTCCGGGAAATGGCTATGCTATCCATGTTCTTCATCCTTATGATGGCGGGAATCACAGTATGGTATGAATGCGGACAGCTGCCTGATGTTGTAAAAGAAAAATTGCAGTTTTTCATGGTGCTGTTTCTGGTGCTGGTATATGGGAATGCTGCTCCAAAGCTCCCCTTTAATCGTCATCTGGGACTTCGTCTGCCATGGACGACGACAAATGAAAATACATGGCGGTATGCACATCGCATCTGCGGCTATATGAGCTTTCCAACAGCATTTTTCATGCTGTGCGGATATGCGATGCACCAAAGCGGTGTACAGATCGCTGCGTTATGCATTGGCTTTGTCGGGCTTCCGGCATTTCTGTCCTACCGCTATAATCAGAAACAGAAAAAAGACAGAAGCTGAAGCGGTCTGCTGAAGACGGCTCGCATTCTGTCTTTTCATGTTATTTTTCTTCTACCGCAAGAATCAGCTCTTTGGCATAGGGCAGTGATGCAATCCAGTCACATACGGTATGCCATTCATCCAGCTTGTGGTTTCTTCTTGCATAATAAATGTTCATCAGCGTTTCATAATTCAGCGTACAGGTGCGCATCTGATGGTAGCTGCTTGGCAACAGCTGAATCATGCTGTACCAGGTTTCCTTATCCTTTGTTTCCAAATACTCTTTACGCAGTGCTTCCAGAACGGAAACGGTATGTGACAGCGCCTCCTGTGCCTGTGCATTCATACGCTCATGGGAGAAATCATCCAGCGTAAAGGGCTTACTGGCAATCTTGTGCATGGTGGAGGTGGAATTGGCCACGGTTGCCACCTTGTATGTATCGTATTCCTTCCACCAGTACAGTGGAGCAGTAAAATCGACAGAAACAAATATCTGACGGATGAATTTGCGGTGATCGCTGCCTGCACGTGCCAGGCGCTGTGCCAGATTCAGATCGTTTGGACCCATAATGAAATTCCCCTGCTCATCATAAAAGCTATCCATACGATTCCAGCTGTTCATCGGATTACGGGCACCACGAATGGCATTTTCAAAATTCATTACACTTGTTCTTTCAATGGTAATCATGTTAACATCCTCATTTCTTTCCAATCCATTCTATCATATTTTGTCACTTGTGGACAGAGAAAGACCAAGAAATTAAGGACAGCGGCCATCCCTGCAGGGAATCTGCGAGTACATGCATACTTTGAGTTTCTGCGGCATACATAATGATAGGAGGCTACGCTATGAAAACAATGAAAATAGAAAAAGAGCTGCAGTTCGCAGATCAGGTCAAGGAGCCGCGTTCCCTGCAGGTACGGGAATCACTGGAATACCAGAAGGAAGCTGAGGGTATTCGTGCGGTAGGTCCCCTTCGTGTACAGGGAAGCTACGTGAATGATGAGGGAGAACTGCAGGAGTATGAGGAAGTATTGGATATGGATGTACTTGCGCCCAATCACAAGCTGTCACAGGAGCGCTTTTATCTCGATATTCAGGAATATCAGAGTGTTCCTGCCAATGGTGGATTGAACCTGACGATTTTAATGGGCATTCATGGCTTGCAGGAGCAAAGCGCACCTGCCCAACAGAGGCTTGCGGCACAGGAAGCGGTACAGCCGGAATATACCGCACCAGAACCGCAGAGCGCACAGAGCACATCTGCCTATACAATGCCGCAGGACAACACCCTGCATGCATTAGAACAGCTGTCTGCTGCAGGCGTGCAGGATACTGAGGAAACGGCTGAGGAGGAAGCGGCATCACAGGAATTGGATACCACTGCGATGTCGGAATTTGAAGATTTGTTTGAAGACGATGAAACAACGTATACATCCTACCGTATGGTTGTCGCAAGAGGGAATGACTCCTATGCAACCATAGCACAGCGCTATGATGTGAAGGAGGACGCGTTGCGCATGGCGAATAACAATAAGGAAGTAAATGAGCGTACACTGGTGATCCTTCCCGCAGTCTGATTATGCCGACCTCATAGACAGCAGCTTTACAAAGGTAACCATTTGATAAGACAAAAGCATCAACGCCAATGCTTTTGTCTTTTTATATACTTGTGTATTACTTTGAAATTCGCTTGGCAGGACTCCTGCTTCTTTTGATTGCAGGAAGGCCTGCTTCCCTGTGCTCTTGTCTTGGTATCTGCTGTATACCCGCCGTCAGCATCAAAGCCTAAAACCAGCACATGGTGTATCAGGGCTGTAGGAAGCGGTGACTGCTAAGCATGCATATCTTTACCGTCAGCATTCCATATGCCATAAGAATTGGAAAGTGCTCTGGTCTGCTGTTGAAACAAGGGTGGTGTATGGTATCTGTGCAGGGTGTTAAATCGTTTTCTTCCGGTATCTTTTGGGGTCTCAAAATAAAAAAGAGGTTGAAAACCGCAGGTCTTTTGTTTATAATAGAAAAGGAAATGCGTTAGAAAAGAAGGAGTACCGCAGATTTTCAGGCAGAGAGAGCTTTCGGCTGGTGGAAGAAAGTGCTGGAGCTGTGGGAAGGTAGTCTTGGAGCAGATATTCTGAAAGAGGAGTAGGAGTATTCGTAAAGCACGGCGTTAACGTGGTCAAGGCACAGCACAGCTGTGTAAAATAAGGTGGTACCACGTGAAAACGTCCTTTGCGGGACGCTTTTTTTATATGCGGGAGGTGATCGTATGCGTTTGGATATGCCTTGTGTGGAAACAGCAAGACTGCTGCTTCGTCCTATGGAGGAGGAAGATGTCTGCGATATGTTTGCATATTACAGCGATCCGCTGGTCATGCGGTATCTATCCATACAGCCTCATACGGATATAGAAGAAACACTGAACAGTATCCGCGGCTATTTCCTTACAGCAGAAAAGCGCGGGGTACCGCAGGCCTGGGTCATGGTACATAAGCAGGACGACAAGGTGATTGGAAATCTCGATATTCACACCGTTGATGGGGATATCGGGGAAATCGGCTATCTGCTGCATGCGGATTACTGGAACCGGGGACTGATGAGGGAAGCCGTTGCTGCCCTGGTGAAAACAGGCTTTGCCCATGTCGGTTTGCGGCGTCTGGAGGCATATGTGGCGGTGGAGCATTTGGCCAGTGCTGCCGTCTTACGGCATTGCGGCTTTGTTCAGGAGGGAATTCTTCGCAAGCTTGCCCTGCTACAGGATGGCAGGTATCACGATATGATATTGATGAGTATATTGAAGGAGGATATTCCTTTAAAGTAGCTTCCTACAGAAGCATTCAGAAAACATGAAGGAGAAGTGCGTTATGAGAAAAACATTAGATACGAAGTATGATCATCTCCACGTAGAGATGGATCACTACAAAAGCTGGATCGATCACGGCTATTTCACAGCAGGAGATAAGAGCAAGGACCCCTTCTGCATTGTAATACCACCACCCAATGTAACCGGAAAGCTGCATCTGGGACATGCATGGGATACCACCCTGCAGGATATTGTTTCCCGCTACAAGCGTATGCAGGGCTATGACATGCTGTGGCTGCCGGGAATGGATCATGCCGGTATTGCGACGCAGGCAAAGGTGGATGAACGTCTGAAATCCGAAGGAATTTCCCGCTATGATATCGGGCGTGAAAAATTTCTTGACCGTGCGTGGGAATGGAAGGAGGAATATGCCTCCACAATTCGCAAGCAGTGGGCGAAGCTGGGGCTGTCTCTGGACTATTCCAGAGAGCGTTTTACGCTGGATGAGGGGCTGAGTGACGCTGTACGCAAGGTCTTTGTGGACTTATATAAGGATGGTCTGATCTATCAGGGAGAACGTATTATCAACTGGGACCCGCAGGCCAAAACAGCGCTTTCCAATATTGAGGTTATACATAAGGAAATTGAAGGTGCGATGTATTATTTCAAATACAAGGTAGTGGAAACCGGAAAAGAGCTCGTAATTGCGACGACTCGTCCGGAAACCATGTTTGCGGATCAGGCGATCTTTGTACATCCTGAGGATGCGCGTTACAAGGATATCGTCGGAATGCATGTCATCAATCCTGCCAATGGGGAAGAGCTGCCGATCATGGCGGATGATTATATCGACATGTCCTTTGGTACGGCGGTTATGAAATGTACACCGGCACATGATCCGAATGACTTTGCTCTGGCAAAGAAATACCATCTGGCAATGCCGATCTGTATGCATCCGGATGGAACGATGAATGAAATGGCACACAAATATGAAGGAATGGATCGTTTTGCCTGCCGCAAGGCACTGGTTGCCGATTTTGAACAGGACGGTGTTGTCGATCACATTGAACAGCATATGCACCAGGTCGGACACTCGGAAAGAACCGGTGTTATCGTGGAGCCGTATCTGTCCAAGCAGTGGTTTGTTCGCATGGAGCCGCTTGCTGCAGAGGTGCTGAAAAACCAAACGATCACAGATCAGAAAATAAACTTCTATCCGCAGCGCTTTGAAAAGACCTTCCATCAGTGGCTGGAAAACATCGAGGACTGGTGCATTTCCCGTCAGCTGTGGTGGGGACACCGCATTCCTGCCTGGTATCATAAGGAAACCGGTGAAATCTATGTAGGGATGGAGGATCCAAAGGATTTGGAAAACTGGGTACAGGATGAGGATGTTCTGGATACCTGGTTCTCCAGTGCGCTGTGGCCGTTCTCCACGCTGGGCTGGCCGAATGAAACCGATGATTTGAGCCGTTATTTCCCGAATGATGTGCTCGTGACCGGCTATGATATCATATTCTTCTGGGTTGCCCGTATGGCTTTCCAGACACGCTACTGCATGCACAATCGCCCGTTTAAGGATGTATTGATTCATGGTCTGGTACGGGATGCACAGGGACGTAAGATGAGCAAGTCGCTGGGCAACGGCATCGACCCGATGGATGTGATTGCGGATCACGGTGTAGATGCGCTGCGCTTCTTCCTGACAACCAATTCCACACCGGGACAGGATTTGCGCTACATCGATGAAAAGGTCGAGGCAAGTGCTAACTTCATCAATAAAATATGGAATGCAAGCCGCTTTGTCCTCATGCAGATTCCAAAGGATATGGAGGTTTCCGACATCGATCTGAGCAATGCCTCCATGATTGACAAATGGATTTTGAAGCGCTTCAATGAGGTGCTGGAAAACGTGACAGCGAATATGGAGAAGTACGAGTATGCGCTGGTAGGAAATGAATTGTACAGCTTTGTCTGGGATGACTTCTGCAGCTGGTATATCGAGCTGAGCAAGGCAGGTCTTTCCAGCGATGATGAAACGCTGCGCAAGGCGGCTCAGTCCACGCTGGTAACGGTGCTGAGCGGTATCGTACGTATGCTGCATCCGTTCATGCCGTTTGTGACGGAGGAAATTTATCTGGCAATTCCGCATACCAGAGAAAGCATCAATCTGGAAGCATGGCCATGTGCAGTGGATGCTATGATGAGCGAAGAGGAAATGACAGCGATTCGTCAGCTGATTACAATGATCGAGGCAGTGCGCAGTCTGAAGGTGGATTACAATCTGAAGCCAAGCATGGATATCGAGGTCATCATACGGGATGAAAACGGAAACAACATGCCGAGTGTATCCTATATCAATGCCATCCTGCAAAAGATGTGCCATGCGACATGGATCAGTGAGGACAGTGCTGTGGAAATGGCCGTTCGCCCAATTCTAAACGGTACGCTGAATGTTCCGCTCGCCGCAATCATCAATGTGGAAGAGGAAATTGAAAAGCTCAGTAAGGAAATCAAGCGTCTACAGCAGGAAATCAAACGCGGAGAAGGGATGCTGAGCAATCCGAATTTTGTGAATAAGGCTCCTGAGGTAAAAGTAAACGCAGAGCGTGAAAAGCTGGAGGGATATCGTTCCCAGTATGCAATCGTTGAAAAACAGCTGGAGGAAATGAAGAAAAAAGCATAAGTTATTGAAATAAGCAGGCATCTGTATACCGTGAATTGCGGACGGCAGATGCCTTTTTCAGCTGACAGCTGTTGTATATGCATCGAACAGCCACAGCTTTATCAGGCTGCCGGTTACTGATAAGATAGACGATTCATAAAAGGCGAAAAAAGAACCGGCTGTACCGGTTCTATCATTGTATATTTATTGTATGGATAATCGTTTTTCTTCTACTAAAACATGGAGCGCATGCAGTACATCCGGATCATAGAGCTGCCGTTCCTGTTCCATTACAGAGAGCGCCTGCTCATAGCTTACAGGACTGTTGTAGGAGCGCCGGCTGGTTATGGCATCAAATACATCCGCAACGGCAACAATGCGTGCATCCATCAAAATCGCATCGCCTAATAGACCGCGGGGATAACCGCTGCCATCCATGCGTTCATGATGCTGCAGCGCGATCTCCGCTATGTTTTCACCATGTGATTCCATCAGCAGCTGCCAGGATGCCTGTGGGTGCTGCTTGATGATGGAGAACTCCTCAGCATTCAGACGTCCCGGCTTCTGCAGAATTTCAATCGGTGTATAGTATTTACCAAGATCATGGAAGGTTGCGGCAACACCAAGCGTCAAAATATCATAGGAAGGATCCATTTGCAGAGCGATGGACATCGCTAGATTGCTGACACGTTTGCTATGTCCAATCGTGTAGACATCCTTCAATTCTACCTCACGCAGCTTTTCAAAGCAGGCATTGGTTTCATTGACTCTTTGATAAGAGCCGCTGGTACTGAACAGCATCAGCTTTGCCGGTGTTCTGGATATACCGTGGATAGCAGATTCTTCATAGGTGAACAATGCGCTGTCGTCTTTTTTGAGAATAAAGGTTTCCCTGCTGGACTGAAACTGCATTTCACCATCCAGCAGATACAGGACGAATACCGTATCCTGCTCGTGTTCTTCCCATGTGATGCCGATATGGGTGTCTTTCCGTATAGTATACAAACCGGTCTGCAGCTGCTGTGTCGCGTGTATTTCTTCTGCATTCTGGGGGCCTTGTTCCCAGAAGCTCTGGTTATGCTTGATTTCTATTGTCATAATATGTCCTCATTGTATTGCGGAGCTTGCGGATCGAGGGCAAGGATTTTTTCGGAAACGATGTTACGTACGATGAGTCAGGCTCTGTTACGGTGCTTGTGAATCGAAATTTTACGTATTGTTTCATCATGCATTGTCATCACGTCAAGCTCTATTGTCAGACAGATTATATCATAATTTTACAAAAGTTAGTATTTTTGTAAGCATCATTATAAAAATATATAGGCGTGCTGACAGGCGCATCGGATGCTACTCATACGAAGAAGATACGGACCAAAGGAAAGCGTTGGTAAGAAACAGGGAAATGAAAAAGCTTGACCCGTATTGGTATGAGGAGAATGACAACGAACTATGCGGCTGTATCTTACAGGCATACGGTATGTCCTTGCAAGGCTATGGTAGCATCTGCAGGCGGATATGCATACAGATTTTCACCGCTCAGGACGGCTTCTTTATTCAAAAAAAATCTCCATTCGCTGAAGTGATTTTCAACAAATCGGAGATTTCTTACATAGAACACTATCATTTACATAAAACGCTCTCATTTACATCGAACACTATCATTTGATGACGATGCTTTGCACAGCGCAATATAATGTTTTGTTTCAGAATGCATCCAAGGCACTAGGCCTGATTCTCTGCCAGCTGGCTTGCGGACTGCTCATCCTCATCCTGGGCAAACAGCTTTTTGCCGGAACAGAAGGTGATCATCAGCCCCAGCGCCATCAGAAGAACAGCGAAAATCAGCTGCAGCCCATCTGTCATAAAGACAAAGCCGCCCTTCACAAACAGCTTCATGCAGCTTTCATATACCGACATTCCCAATGAGGTCATTGTCACGATGAGCATGATGGTCATTGGAACATACAGCATCCAGCCCTTACGCCCGGTCACCTTCAGGAATACGGCCAATGCGATAAGCACCATTGCCGCAAGCAGCTGGTTTGCAGAACCGAACAACGGCCATATATGATTGTAGCCGCCCAGAGATAACAGATAGCCGCCTGCCAGTGTCAGAATGGTCGCCACATACTTATTGCACAAAAAGCGCTGTACAGTGGAGGGTGTGTGGTCCTGTGTTGGCTCAAACAACTCCTGGAAAGAAAGCCGTCCGATTCTTGCGACAGCATCCAGCGAGGTCAGCGCAAGTGCGGAGACAAACATTGTCATGATGCACAATCCAACCTCTTGCGGCAGTCCGAGCTTGCTGATGAGTCCGGTGACACCGACTGAGAATTTCGTAAACGGTGTTGCTGTTTCTGCCATTGCCATACCTGCCAGCTCACTGTTTAATACCCCCTTTGCCGCGAGGGAGGTCAAGGAGCCGACAATGACGATCACAAGAATTGCCAGCAGAGATTCCAGCAGCATAGAGCCGTAGCCTACCTGCAGCATATCCTTCTCATTGCGAATCTGCTTGCTGCTTGTCTCACTGGATACCAAAGAATGAAAGCCGCTGACAGCACCGCAGGCAATCGTGATAAACAGCGTAGGGAAGAGATAGCTTCCATTCGCAGACGTGAAGCCGGTGAAGGCCGGTGTGGAAATGGTCGGATTGGAAATCAGTACACCAATCACGGCTGCGGCAATCATACCGACAAACAAGAAGGTGGTCAGATAATCCCTTGGCTGCTTCAACAGCCACATCGGTGTAATGCAGGCGAAGAAGATATACACGAAAACAACATAAATCCATGTCTGCTTGCTGAAATACATCGGAAAGGCAATACCTGCCGCCAGCATGGCGATGATCAGCGCGATACCGATTCCAGCCTGCTTCCATCCGCTGATTCCGGTTTTTCTCAAAAACAGTCCGAACGCAACGGCAACCGCAATATACAGCATGGAGATGGAGGCCGCAGAGGCGTTCGGCTTCAGCCGGGCTCCCTGTGCAGAGAATCCGTTAAAGGTACCTGCTACCATATCCGCAAAGGCGGCAATCACCAGCAGCGTAAACAGCCAGCAGAATAGAAAGAAGAGCTTCTTGCCTGTCTTTCCGATATAAGCTTCAATAATCTGTCCCATGGATTTTCCCTGAGACTTGACAGATGCGTACAGGGAGCCGAAATCCTGTACGGCACCGAAGAAGATTCCTCCAATCAGTATCCACAGGAATGCCGGCAGCCAGCCAAACATCATGGCCATGACAGGCCCTGTGACCGGGCCGGCTCCTGCGATGGAGGAAAACTGGTGCGCAAATACTTCCCATTTGTTACTCGGGACAAAATCTACCCCGTCCTCTCTGGCGCATGCCGGAGTCTTTGCCTTTGGGTCGATTCCCCATGAGGCTGCCAAGTAGCGTCCATAGAGAAGGTATGCGGCAGCCAGAACGACGATTGCTATACCTAACACTAATAATCCATTCATACAAAATTTCCTTCTTTCCCTTGCCAATATAGAAAAAAACGCTTTCCTCTTATAATTTCCCTGATCTAAGACGAAAACGTTTGTTTGCGCGATACCACATAGCGTGCCTGTTCGAACACTTTCCCAAGAGCGAAGCTTATCTCATCGGCAGATATACGCTGCATCCCTTATAGATGCAATCTCTATATCATGGTAAGATCGATTCCCTTATCGGCACAATGGCGTGCGTTGAGTTCGCAGCTTGCAGGCCCTCGTCAGGGGGAAGCGGACATACCCATCCCATTGCTCAGCAGCACAGGCTCTTTGTACAGGGATACATCCGTGTTATCCTGTTCTTTGCTTGTCAAAGTATATTGGCTGTTTTCTATGTTACACCGTGCCATATCGCTTGTCAACACCTTATTGAAAGAAAATGAAATATTATATATAAATTTACAACTGTTACATATTCTACTAATACCATTACATTGCGCTTGCATAATTGAACGATAAAGCAGTATACGGCAGTGCTGTGAAGAAAACCGGAGCATTGTGAAATAAAAATGAGAGAGAATGTAAAAATATGAAAGAATGAGGTTGACGAAATTGCAAAAAGGGTGTAACCTATGAAACATAGAAGTTATGATTAGGGAGGATATGTTATGAATATCGAAATTATAGAAGCAGCACAGAGAAAAGAAAAACCGGACTGGAACAGTGATCTGGGCTTTGGTAAAATCTTTACCGACCATATGTTTACGATGGACTGGACAGCAGAGAAGGGCTGGTGCAATGCCAAAATTGAGCCGTATGCGCCGATCTGCATGGATCCTGCAAGTCTGGTTCTGCATTATGCACAGGAAACCTTTGAGGGACTGAAGGCCTATAAGACAAAGGATGGCCGGGTGCTGCTGTTTCGCCCGGAGATGAATGCCCGTCGATTTGCCAATTCCAATCGCCGTCTCTGTATGCCGGAAATGGATGAGGAGATGTTTGTGGAGGCGGTATCTGCCGTTGTAAAATATGAACAGGACTGGATTCCAACCGCAGAGGGTACTTCCTTATATATTCGCCCGTTTATGTTTGCGACGGAAGCAGCGGTAGGCGTACATCCCAGCAATGCCTATAAATTCATGATTCTGCTTTCCCCGGTCGGAGCATATTATCCGGAAGGGGTGAATCCTGTGAAAATCTATGTAGAGGATGAATATGTACGTGCTACAAAGGGGGGCACCGGGTTCACGAAATGCGGCGGAAACTATGCGGCCAGCATCGCTGCACAGGTCAAGGCTGAAAAGCTGGGCTATACCCAGGTGCTCTGGCTGGATGGTGTAGAGCGAAAGTATGTAGAGGAAGTCGGAACGATGAACGTTATGTTCAAAATTGATAATAAAATCGTTACGGCACCCTGTGATGGAACGGTATTGCCGGGTGTTACCAGAGATTCTATTCTGCAGCTGTTAACCTCTTGGGGCTATGAGGTGGAGGAACGCCATCTCGCTATTGATGAACTGATGCAGGCAGGAAAGGAAGGCCGTCTGGAGGAAGCCTTCGGTACGGGAACAGCGGCTGTTATTTCTCCGGTTGGAGAACTGAATTTCAAGGGGGAAATCACGGTGATCAATGACTTTAAGACCGGTGATCTGACTCAGAAGCTGTACGATACCTTAACCGGTATCCAATGGGGCGATGTAGCGGATACCTATGGCTGGACACGGGAAGTAAAATAATCATACCAGGAATCATCCCAACGGTTGATTCCTTTTTTTGCGCCTTCTTATACAATACGGTTGTCCAAGGATGGATCAGGAGGAACTTATGAAAGAGCTATTGAATATACGACATCTGCACAAAAGCTTTCAGGGGCGCACAGCTGTGGATGATTTATCGTTTGATGTACAAAAGGGAGAGATACTGTGTCTTCTGGGACCGAATGGTGCCGGTAAGAGTACCACGATTCACATGATCGGGGGGATATATCCCTATGAGAGGGATACGCTGTTTTACGAAGGCCAGAGTCTAAAGACCGCAAGGACGAAGTTTCTTCGCGAAATCGGCTTTGTACCGCAGGATATTTCATTATATGAGGATTTGAGTGCAAGGGAAAACGTACGGTTTTTTGCCTCCCTGTACGGCTTGCGTAAAGAGCTGTTGAAGCAACGCGTGGAGGAGGCGCTGGAGTTTGCCGGTCTGAAGGATCGTGGCAATGAGATAGTGAAGCATTTCTCCGGGGGGATGAAGCGCAGACTGAATATCGCCTGTGCGATTGCACATCATCCCAAGCTGGTCATCATGGATGAGCCGACCGTGGGAATCGACCCGCAGTCCCGCAATCACATCCTGTCTTCTATCAAGCGGCTGCGTGATGAAGGAATGACAATTCTGTATACGACACATTACATGGAGGAGGTGGAGGAAATATCTACACGGATCATCATCATGGATCACGGGAAGCTGCTCGCACAGGGAACGAAGGAGGAGTTGAAGGAACGCCTGGAGGCAAAGCGTTCCTATATTATGGAGGTGGAGGAGCTGCCGCCAGACTGCCTGGATGCCTTCTATGCCATTGAGGGTGTGCAGGAGGTCGTACAAAAGGAATCGCAGCTATGTATTTCCACGCTGAAGAATGTGGAGAATCTGGATGAAATCATACGAACTGCCATGCGCAGTAAGCTGGTCATCCGTAATCTGTATTGTGAAAGCATCAATCTGGAGACGGTATTCCTGGAGCTGACCGGACGCCGTCTGAGAGACTAGGAGGGTTGGATATGGAACGTTTGATATTATTGAAGCAGGATTTGCATAATCTGCTGATCAATCCGATGTGGGTGTTCTACAGCACGCTGTTTCCCTTTCTGCTCGTCGTTGTAATGGGGTATCTGAGCCGGGATTTGTTCGGAGAAGAGGTGTCCTCTTACGCCTATTATTTTGTGACCTTTCTGGTATACTGTGCCGCAAATTCCGCAACGATTGCCGCCAACAGTTTTATGGAGGAGAAGCTGCGTGCCGGGAATATGCGGATTCTGTATGCACCGCTGCATCCGCATCTGCTGTACCGCAGTAAAATAGCTGCATCCTGGCTGTTTTCCAGTCTGCTGCATCTGTTGACAGCGTTTGTCTGTGTACTGGTGTTCTCCTTACAGGTGAAGCATACGGCAGTGCTGATCGGTATGCTGCTGGCACTGGAGCTGTTCTCGTGCATATTCGGTGTCCTGATGTGTCTGCTGTTTCACAGCGAGCATCTGGCCAATCAGGTAATCACCATCATACTGCCGATATGCGGCGTGCTGGGTGGCGTTTTCTTTTCACTGGACCGCTTTGGCTCATTTGCGTCCATACTGAGCAGACTGTCCTTTATGAAATGGGTGATCACGGCATCGTTTCAGGCGCTATACGATGATGTCATCACATCGGGTCTGTGGACGATTGCATTGCTTACAGGATTGAGTGCTGTTTTGCTGCTAGTATGCAAAAGACTGTTCAAAGAGGAGGACTGTATCGTATGATAACGATTATGAAACAGGCGTTTGTCCGTTTGAAACGTGAAAAGGGAAGTGCTGTGGTATATCTGGTGCTAAGCATTGCCGCTATCTTTGTGGCGCTGTATGTTTCCTCCCTGAACACCAGTCTTGGTTCTATCGCTGTACAAAGTGAACAGCATATATGGAAAAGCAGTGATACGCTGCGTGTCACCTATGTAAAGGAGGCGGTTGCAAAATCACGTCTTGTGGCACAGGAATACGATGCATTTGTACAGGTGCACAAGGATGGCAGCCTGTCGGTTACCTCTGTGAAATCAGATGCATTCAAGCAGGATTTGAACAACGCATTACAGGGACAAATCGGCTCCTCACAGCATAAAAAGCAGCGTGGTGTAGGAACCTGTGTCATTGGCTTTGTTATGATGTTTGCTATTATGCAGTCACTGGTCTATATGATGCAGTATGGCGAGGACAAGGAGCTGCGGCGTATGGAGCGTATTCTGCTCTCTCCGATAACCTTTTCCAGCTATCTGGGCGGAATGATCCTGTTTACCATGCTCTCTGTGACCCTGCCTGCGCTGCTCACGCTTGCCGTGTACTGCATAGTGGGGATTGACATCGGCTTCTCACTTGCGGTCTATGCCGGACTGCTGTTTGTCTTATCCCTGTTTGCGACGGCCTTCGCCCTGTTTCTGAATACGCTGTTTGCGCAGAAGGATACGGCAAATATGCTGGGAAGCGCACTTGCTGTGCTGGCATCCATTATCTCCGGCGGATTTTATGAGGTGGCAAATGAAGGAGGTATTCTGGATACGATTGCATCTATGCTGCCGACCAAGGCCGTTCTGCAGCTGAGCGAGTCGCTGGAAGCAGGGCTGACATCGCAGGCTGTGGAGCATCTTGTGTTTGTTCTGCTGTGGGCAGTCATTCTGTTTGGGGCAGCGCTTTTTGTACAGCATGTTCATAAAAGAGCAGGGAACTGATTGCAAAGGTAGCGAACACTGGTGTATCATAAAGAAAGGCAGGTGATGACCATGATGAAAAAACAACTGCTGTCTCGTAATCTGTGCATGCCGAAGCCAAGGGCGAACGCTCTGCTGCGCGAACGTCTGTTTCAGTGGCTGGATGCAGGACTTGCACACCGCGTTATCGGCTTGTATGCAACTGCGGGAAGTGGAAAAACCACGCTGCTGACAACCTATTTTTCTCAGCGTGAGCATGCGGTGCTGTGGTTGAGCCTGGATGAGGAATGCAACCATACGGAGCTGTTTGAAAGCTATTTGCTGGAAGCACTTGCCCCTGCGATAAGCGGGGAAGCTTATCAGCATATGGGCAGGGCGCTGCTCGCAAACAAACCGGATGTCTGGCTGCGTGAGCTTGTGGAACTATCCTGTACAGGTGATTTTATACTGGTGTTTGACAATGTGCATGTGCTGAAGGATAAAGCTTTACTAAATTTGTTATCCTGGTTTCTGCATCATTTGCAGGATTCTCTGCGTGTGATTCTGTGTGGACGAAGGCTGCCGGATATCTACTTATCAGATCTCGCTATGGAGGATGCTCTTGTGTTTCTTCGACAGGACGATCTGCTGTTTGAAGAGGAAGAGGAACTGCACTTTCTCAAAGTGACCCTGCAGCTGAAGGAAGAGGATGCCGTATTGCGCAGCATGTGCAGAAAAGCGCATGGCTGGATTGGCGGTCTGCAGCTGCAATCCATGGCAGGTGTAAAGAAGCTGCAGGATGTGTCCTGCATGAAGGACGATCATCTGCTGCATGCCTATATTACAAAAGAAATCTTTGAACCGCTGTGTGCTCAGGAGCAGGCGTTTCTGTATGCACTCAGCATTTTGGATTCCTTCGATGCTGCCTTTCTACAGGTTTATCTGCAGGATATGGATACGGACGCCTGTCTGAAAAGCATCATGGAAAAGCACTTCATCCTGATCATCCTGGATGAGGAAACTCAGCATTACTGCTTTCATGATATATTGAAGGAATATCTGCAGCAGCTGCTGATTCGTTCGCCGGAAAAGAAAAAGGCACTGCATATACGAGCAGCGGAGGCATATCGGGAAGTCGGAAATTATCAGGAATGCGTTCGTCATTATCTGGCCTGTGAGGATTATGTGCATGCTATGGAGATGTTGTCCCAAACACCACAGGACCACCGGGTTCTCTATTATCTGTCCAGAATACCGCTGGATGTAATCTGCAGCCGGGCTGATTTTGCGTATCAATACTTCTTCTATTATTATGCGAATTTTGAAGAGGTCGCCTGCCGGCGCATGTATCCGATCATCTGTGAAGCGATGAATGAGGATCCTACCTTTCTGGCGTTTCAGTGTACGATGCCAATCATGAACGGCGATTATATGAATGAAACGATGACCATCATGCCGCTGGATGAGCTTATGAAGCTTCCCTTATCGGATGTTACGAAAAGCTTTCTGCTGCTGAAGGATGCGTTTCTTCTGGCTATGCTGCATGATACCAGACAGTGCCGCCGTTATCTGTCCCTCATTGAGGATATTTATACAGCAACACAAAATATGTATACCGGAAGCATGCTGTATCTGATACGATCTCAGATTCATGAAGCGCTGGGAGAATTTCAACAGGCTTTATCGGCCTATGACCGCCTGAAGGTGCTGCTGCAGAAGCTTTCCTTTCAAAAGCCGTCTTATTATGTAGGAATTGCCGGAATCTATATGAAACAGCTGAAAACGCAGGAAAGTGAGCAGGCGCTGGATTTATGTGATGAAACAAATACACGTGCGCTGTTCAGCATACAGCGTGCCGGCAGCTTTACCAGAGCACAGCTGTATTGTGCGATGCGTGATGAGCGCGGACTGCAGCTGCTGGAAACATTACGCGGTGATCGGCTGTATGATAATGTGCTTTTGATGTCCTCACTGTTAAAAATCGTATATGTATGGAAGCCGGAGCATCCGCTGATTCATGAGTTTCATCGTGCCTGCCGTGTGCAGAAGCCGGACGATTTTGATGCACAGCTGCTGTATGCGATGATTCAGTGCGATCAGGGGGATTCATTGCAGGCAATGACGCTCATTGATGCCGTATTGCAGGAGGCGCGAAGGACACAATGCAGATATTCCCTGATAGAGGCATGTATTATCAAGCTGTGCAGATTGACACAGGAGGAACAGAGTATCAAAAATCTGTTTATCGAAGCGTTGACCTACGCGGCGGAGCAGGAAATACGACTGCCGTTTCTGTATATGAAAAAGTACTGGCGCGGGAATGCTGCCTTTATCAAAGACTGTCTGCAAAAGGCAAGTCCGCGGGAATGCACCTTTTGGAAGAGTCTGGAAATTCCTTTACAGGATGCCGTTTTGAGCGAACGGGAGCTGGAGGTGCTGCGGGAACTGGCGCAGGGAAACAGCAACAGGGTAATCGGCGAGCATCTGTATATATCCCTGGCAACGGTGAAAACGCATGTTCTCAACATCTACAGCAAGCTTGGCGTTACGAATCGTATCGAGGCTCTGAATTACTATCACACGTATATGCAGGAGTGAGGAAACAAGATATTCTAGAGTAGAAAAAGAATCTGTTCTGAAGATGCGGCAGATTCTTTTGCATATTATGATAGACTACAAAGCCTTCAATGCCATTAAGTTAAGCGGATGAAAACAAATCGGATGCGATTTTTATTTTATCTTACCCTGTAGTATGAAGTATATTCTAAAAAAACGCATGACAAAAAGAGTTTCTATTCACAGCTCTTTGAAAAATGAGGCATAATAAAGGATATATTATACAGAATCATCCTTTGAATTACAGGCCACATGTGAAAAATCACTAAAAGCACTATATTCATGTGGTCTTTTATGTAAACGCATACAATATTCATCGTTTTGCATTGACAAATACGTATATTAAATATAATAATATATTTGATAAGATATATTTGATACTCATAATTCAGTGGAGGTGAAAGAAATAGCATTTATTTTTAAAACGAAATTAAAATATGTATTGACTTTCGCTTTAATGATTACATTAACTGGGTGTTCTACACCTCAGAAATCACCTCCGGTTGTTTATTCGGATTCAACTTTGCCATTTGTGTTACCTGAAGGCATTTTCTATCAAGACAAGATTTATTGGAAAAGTGATGTAGACACTCCAGAATAAATAAATGGACAAGAATTGGGTGTAATAAAAGAAAGTGTATCACGAGAAGAATTTCCAATAAGTAACTTAAATGTAACAAAATCAGCTAAGAAATATATAGGGGACAAGGTAATAAAAAATGACAACTCATTATTCGTTAAACATGATAATAAGATACTACATTTTATCTATATAGACAAGATGGAACTTGGTGAAGAAATGAATGAATTTGACAGCAATAATACTGAGGATGCCTCGTATCCACCACATTTTATTTATAATGGTATGCGTTATTTACCAGCAGCAGTAACTGAACCAGATATCTTTGAAGCGATTCCAGATTCATTTCAGTATGTTGGTAAGATTAAAGAAGAGATTGCTGTATATGCTAGCAGAAACTATACAGGGGTTCACATTAAGAAAAATACAAAAATGTATATCGGAAAGAATCAAAATCGGTTTATGCTTTTACAACATCCGAATGGATTTATTGAACTTTATGAATGTATAGCATATAGGGAATTGAATAATCAAAGAATTTACAAAAAAACTCACGGCTCTATCGTGAGTTTTTTTAGTAAATTAACATTATGATAGAAATCAATAGCAAATTTCACCTAAGCTGATCTACAATGTTCATGCTGGTGTACAGCTACTGTTCACCAGCATGAACATCTATATACCATATATCATAAGAAACAATAATATTATAAAATGTTTATACCTTTTGTTTATAAAAGCCTCTGCTTTTTATGCATTTCATGGATGCTTCGAAATCAATAAAATCAACAGACTCTAATCATAAAGAGTAATTCAATGCCGAAAATCAGAATTGTATAAACAAGACGGATTTCTCTATGCAGTTCAAATCACTGGAACATGGTGATTTTTTTGACTTTTACCAATCCTACAGGTAACAGTCCATCAGCTCTCCTTGATTTTATCCTTTAAACCATCACTAAAGACAATTTGATACCCCTTAACACTGATGGCATCCGTACCATCCTCCGGTTTCTGGATATCATCGTATACCCAGATGGCATTAACCTGAATGTTTTCTTCCTTCTGCAGGCGGTTGATCAGCTTTACGCCTTCCTCATGGCTCATCGTATACAGCGTTGTGGAAAGGATGTCCGCTATGCCGCTGTTGTCTGTGATTACCGTAACGGAACGGCTGTGCCGAGCAGGCATCAAGGTATCAGGGTCAATGATATGATGCATGATCTTACCCTTATATGTATAATAGCGCTGATAATCACCGCTGGTCACAAAGGATGTGTCGCCCTTGGATTTTACAGAGATCAAAGAATCGGTGGACTGTGCTTTCAGATTGGGAATCTGGATGCCGACGGACCAGGCTTCGTTATCCGGTTTATCGCCAACCAGACGGATATTGCCGCCGCCGTTGATAATGGCATGCTGCAGACCGTCCTTTTGCAGCTGATCGGCAATCAGTTCCACGGCATATCCCTTGGCAACACCGCCGACATCCAGTGATACATCGGGATCATCGATATATACCGTGCTGTTTTTTTCGTCAATCTGCACATGCTTCCATCCGCTGTGCTTTGCGGCTGCCTGCAATTCCTTCGTGGTCGGAATGCTGCTTTCCTGATTCTTCTGATTTGCCAGGGTACCGGCTTCCCGGTAGTCGTGCCATATGTTTAAAACACTGCCCATCGTGATATCAAACTGATGATCGCTGATCGTATCGTAGGTTTTTGACAGCTTCAATAGATCAATGATGACAGGCTCCACTTTGACTGGCTGCTTTCCGGCATTGTCGTTGATTGTTTTGATGTTGTTCACGCCGTCATAGCTGTTGTATTTATCAAACAGCCGGTCATAATAGCGGAACTGCTTTTTCAGTTCATCGCTGTAGTTGTTAAAGGCAGTCTCATTTTCCGTATAGGCAGTAAAGCTCACCACGGTATCAAAGCCGATATCGGTTGCCGTCATGGAATATTTATGGAGTGCTTTCTCACTGCAGCCGGTAAGCAGCAGGACACCCAGTAGCAGACTCAGTATTTTTTTCATGTTTATCACCGTTTGACATTATACCATTATTTTTATGATTTTAAACCGGGATGCATAAGAAAACTTTATCATTTGATACATGGATGAAGCATTCGTTTTCTGTAACAATTTATCATTTTTACAAAACTATCCAAATGTATGGAAACGAAGGGAAACAGGAGGGAAACAGGCAGGGAAATCCTTAAGAAAATGGCTGAAGTGAAAAGTTAAATTCCACTTTCAAAAGGCGAATAAAAA
>QULU01000004.1 GCA_003481775.1 Clostridiaceae bacterium OM02-2AC | reverse complement strand
AGATGAAGCATTGAGAAAAGCAAAATATGAAGAAGATACAACCTTCTCCGCATACTTCGAGGAAGATGCTGAGATAACGATCTCATATAAATCAAATGATGAAAATATGGGAACTGTAACCAATGCGAAGGATGAAGTCAAGCCAGTAACCGGAACCGTAAAGGGAAGCAAAGCAGAAGCAAGTGAAGGCTATGCATTCAAGAACTGGACGAACGCAGAAGGTACGATCGTCAGCTGGGATGAAGAATTCAAACCGGCAAAGGTAGATGGACTGAATGTAGCTGGTGAATACACAGCAAACTTCGGTACAGATGAAAACGGCGATAAGATTCCGGATGAGTATCAGGTGAAATACACCTATCAGGCAGCAGCAGACCAAAAGGGAACGGTGAGTGGAACAACCGTTGAATGGATCAACAAGTATGAAGTTGAAAATGGTAAGCTGGTCATTGAAAACAACAAACCTGTAGCGATCGACGCACACCCAACACAGCCATCCACCGTGAAAGCTGATAAGGGCTATCATTTCCAGAAGTGGAATGATGGAACGAACGATTTCGCAACAGATGAAGCATTGAGAAAAGCAAAATATGAAGAAGATACAACCTTCTTAGCATACTTCGAGGAAGATGCAGAGGTAACGATCTCATATAAATCAAATGATGAAACTATGGGAACTGTAACCAATGCGAAGGATGAAGTCAAGCCAGTAACCGGAACCGTAAAGGGAAGCAAAGCAGAAGCAAGTGAAGGCTATGCATTCAAGAACTGGACGAACGCAGAAGGTACGATCGTCAGCTGGGATGAAGAATTCAAACCGGCAAAGGTAGATGGACTGAATGTAGCTGGTGAATACACAGCAAACTTCGGTACAGATGAAAACGGCGATAAGATACCGGATGAGTATCAGGCAGTAGTCACATTCGCAGCAGTAAACGGAACCGTCAGCTTCGATAAGACGTATGTCACCCTCTATGATGCACAGGGTAATTACGCAGAAGATGGAACTGGTAAGCTTGCACAGAATCAGATTGCAGCAGCTACACCGAATAGCGGATACCACTTTGTAAACTGGACTCCGGAAACTCCGAAGCAGGATATGGAAATTACAAACAAAGGAGCTGCATTCACAGCGAACCATGCAATCAATACCTACGCAGCAGCTGTTCGTTTCCTCAACGAAGATACAGGCGAAGAGCTTGCTCCAGCTGTAACAGTAAACAATATTGAACATGGAACCTATCTGTATGGTGAAGCACACAGAATCAGCATTCCAGGATATGTATTTACAGTTGCAGATACAAAGATTGTTGAAAGCGACCATGTAATCGTCAACGTATATTATTCTGCCGATACAAAAGGCGGTACGCCGGATCCGGATACAACACCGGATGGTACACCGGATAAATATCAGGTACGTTTTGAATATGTAGCAGATACCAATGGTTCTGTTACAGGCACAACTGTTGAATATGTAACCCGCCCGGGTAACAATACAACAGCGGCAGTAAGACCACAGGCGTTGGTTGATGCTATCGCAAATGATGGGTACAGCTTTATGAGCTGGACAGCAAATGGCAACGCTTATGTGAATACAGACGCTATGAGAAACACCTATTTCACAGAGGATACCGTATTTACTGCAGGCTTTGCAGAGGTTGTTTCTCCGATACTTCCAACACCGGTAACACCGACACCTCCTGCAGTAACACCGCCAACTCCGGGTACTCCGGTACCAGCGGCTCCTGTGACTCCGGTAGCTCCGGTAATTCCTCCGGTTGTTGTACCGGTAATACCGACTCCAACACCAACACCGAATCCAGGACCAATCGTGAATGAAGATGATCCTGATCAGCCGCAGGGTGGAGAAAGCACAGAGGTTCAGGAAAACCCTACTCCAAAAGGTGGCGGATCACAGAATGAATGGGCATTGATCAATCTGATCTGTGCCGGCGGTACGGTACTACTTGGACTATTCCTTCTGCTTTCCAAGCTGAAGAAGGAGGAAGAAGAGGAAGACGAAAAAACTTCCGCAATGAGAAATGATGACGAACAGTCAAAACGCTATAAGAGAAGAAAATGGCTGCGTGTAGCAAGCACGATAACAGCAGTTGTCTCTGTAATAGCATTCTTCCTTACGGAAGATATCACACTTCCAATGGTTCTGATTGACAAATGGACACTGCTTATGGCAGCCTTCCTAATCGTACAGGTAATCTTCGTTCTGTTTGGCAGAAAGTGGAAAGAACTGGATGAGAACGAAACCAATACAGAAACCGCTCACTCATAAATATTAGAAAAACAGCCATGAACGTGGCTGTTTTCTTCTTATAACGGGGTATCTAACCAAAAACTAACTGCCGGTATATATAATGAAAGAAAGAGAAAGTGAGGAAACATGAAAAATACAAGTGCACTTTTTATTATAGATGATGTTATAGCTAACCGGCTGCTGGAGCTGGAGGATGAATATATCAGCTATCAGGTTTTACACGAGGAATCCTTTCACAGCCATCTGATCGATATGCTGGAGCTTCCCATAGCTGAGACGCTGTCAGATCAAGTGCTGCAAAGACGTTATCTGGTTATACGTTCATGGCAGGAAATAAAAGAGCTTCTGCAAGAGCTTCAGATAGATAAAAATATCTATGCATGGAAAAAACTGTTTCCACAGCAGCTGTATACAGAGGATGCCTACGAAATGGGCTATCTAACGGAGGGACTGCGTAAAGCTGAGCTGTTGCTGATTCGTGCAGTTCAGGAACAGAAATATGTAATGTTTTATTGTTAGCTAATTCTATCAACAGCACAGCACATCTTCAGTGGATGAAGCTGTGTACTGGTTCATCGCCTTTGCTTCATCATGTAAATGGCGAATTGATGGAATCCTTTGAATGCCTTCTTTCCATTTACAGGTAAATTATTTCTTTACCTTACCGTCAGCTCATAGTATAATGAAAGGGCTGCGAGGTGTAGAAAAATGGCAGAAAAAATTGGTTTAATTTGCGAAGGCGGAGGCACAAAGGCTGCATATACATGCGGAGTCCTGCAGTGTTTTCTGGACTATGATATTGAATTTCCATATACCGTTGGAATCAGTGCCGGTGCAGAGGTTCTGCTGCCGTTTGTCGCAAAACAGAAGGATCGTCTACGTGTCACGGGAGTGGATGCGGCTTGTGAAGCAGGGGCAATCGGTATGTCTCCCCTGATTCATGAAAAGGGTGTGTTTGGAATCGGTTATGTTTGCAAATTCATTGAGAAGCATGCACCCCTTGACTATGAAGCTTTTATGAACAATAAAACATTGCTGGATATTGGTGTATATAATATGGATACCAATGAGGTGGAATATTTTCCAAAGGAATACTTTGACCCAGAGGAACAGATTCTGATGCAGGCGAGCTGTGCTCTGTTTCTGCTTACACGACCATATAAATTCCGGGGACATACGTATATGGATGCCGGACTGGTTGATATGATACCGATTGAGCAGAGCATTCGACAGGGAAATACGAAGCATGTTTTCATTTCCACAAAGGAAGAAAATTATGTGCGTAAGCCGGCACCGGGATGGCAGATTCAGTTGGCAAAGCTTATGTATCCCGGAAATAAAAAAATTCGTGAGAATTTGAAAATTCGTCATATCAATTATCAAAAGCAGTGGCAGATCGTAAAGGAGCTGGAGGAACAGGGAAATGCGATTGTTCTTCGTCCGAGTGCAGATTATGGTGTTACACGCTATACGCATGATAAAGAGCTGCTGGGACGCTGGTTTGATCTCGGGTATGAGGACACAAAAAACCGTCTGGATATGATTCGGGAATTTATGGAGAAATAGGCAGAGCAATCTGCTTTTTTTTCATTCGTTTTCATTGACGTGAAAACATTATCATGATAAAATGTAACAAATCAAAGACAATGAAGAGAAGAGTATGCAGGGTGAAGCTTACAGAGAGTTTTCAGATATGGTGGAAGAAAACAGGGAATCCCTGAGGAAGATGGTCTTGGAGTCGCATGGGCAATCGGAGTTCATGACGGGGAAGTGCCCGTTACAGCACGGCGGTATAACCGGATGCTACCGGCGTACTGAGAAGAATCCGCTGACTTTCGCGGATATGAGAATAGGTGGTTACACGAAATACAGCTTTCGTCCTATGGGGGAGAGCTTTTTTGTTTATAAGGAGGATGGTGCAATGCGTAGAGAGTTAACGGATATCAGCGAGGAAGAAATTCTGCATTTTCTGGGCTATGGGGAAGGCATTCCGGATGAACAGACGCAATCCGTGTTAAAGGAAATGAAGCAGCTGGTTCTGCAATACAGCGAGCCACGTATCATATATCGCGTATTTCAGCTGCAGGATGCTCAGCCAGTGAATTGCGGGGTACAGCTTACGGGAAGTGATATCAAGCGGTTGTTGAAGAAAAGCCATGCCTGTATATTCATGGCGGCGACGCTTGGCCCACGCATTGATAAGGAAATGAAAAGGCTGCAGGTACAGGATATGATGAAGGCTGTTTTGTTTGACAGCTGTGCCAGTGCGGCTATTGAGGCTGTCTGCGATAATCTGCAAAAGGAGCTGCAGCAAAGCTATCCATATCTGACAGACCGCTACTCCTGTGGTTATGGTGATTTGCCAATCACCCTGCAGGCATCCTTTTTACAGGCGCTGGATGCACAACGGCGTATTGGACTTCATGTGAATGAAAGCAGTCTGCTTGTTCCGATGAAAAGCGTCACGGCTATCATTGGCATTGCGGATCGGATACAGCCCGCTGTATTGCGGGGCTGTGCGCATTGCCGTCTGGTGAAGCAGTGTGAATATCGAAAGAGAGGGAAATTCTGTGGGAATTGAAAATAGAATCCAGTTTCTGGATGGTGCCATGGGTACGCAGCTGCAGGCTAAGGGACTACCTGCCGGGGCTTCTCCGGAGCTGTTTATGATGGAGCATGGAGAGGTTATAGAAGAGGTGCATGCAGCCTATATTGACAGCGGCAGTGATATCATTTATACAAATACGTTTGGCGCAAACGCCAAAAAGCTAAGCAAATCACAATACACGGTGGAGGACATTATTACAAGAGCAGTACAGCTGGCAAAATCCGCAGCAAAACGAAAAGCCGGTGTTCGTGTTGCACTGGATATCGGACCAATCGGAGAAATGCTGGAGCCAAATGGCTATCTGCCCTTTGAGGAAGCCTATGAGCTGTATCGCCAGCAGGTTGTTGCAGGGGAACAGGCCGGTGCAGATCTGGTCATCTTTGAAACCATGAGTGATCTGTATGAGGTGAAGGCGGCCATGCTTGCCGCTAAGGAGCATACGCAGCTGCCGGTTTTTGTGACCATGAGCTTTGAGGCAGATTATCGAACCTTTACCGGCTGCACGACAGCCAGCTTTGCCTTATGTGCGGAAGGTCTGGGAGCGGATGCCATCGGTATCAACTGCTCACTGGGGCCGGATCAGATTCTACCGATTGCAGAGGAACTGGCAGCGATGACAAATCTGCCGCTGATCATCAAGGCGAATGCGGGACTGCCGGATCCAATAACGAATACCTACAGCATAGATGCAGCTGAATATGCACGCATGCTGTTGCCGTATACGAAGCTTCCCCTAGCCTATGTCGGCGGCTGCTGTGGGACAACCCCGCAGTTTATACGGGAGCTGAGGAATGTACTTCCAAAAGCAATCGCTGTAGAAAAACAGAAGCGGCGCAGCGGCTCCTATGCCTGCACACCAACCAAATGTCTGCGTATACAGGATGTTCATGTGATTGGAGAGCGTATCAATCCAACGGGAAACAAACGCATGAAGGCTGCCTTGCAGGAGCATCGACTGGATGAAATCCTTGCGATCGCCATGGAAGAGGTGGAAGGAGGAGCCGATATTCTGGATGTCAATGTCGGTCTGCCGGGGATCAACGAGAAAGAAATGATGGTTGAGGTAATCAAGGAGCTGCAATCTGTGATCGATCTTCCCTTGCAGATTGATTCAACCGATCCGGCTGTGATCCAGGCGGCTCTTCGTGTCGTTAACGGAGTTGCTATTGTGAATTCCGTAAATGGAGAAGCGGCCGTTATGGAAAGGATTCTGCCTGCGGTAAAGAAATATGGGGCCAATGTAGTTGGACTGACGATGGATGAGGACGGTATTCCTGAGAGTGCGCAGAAGCGTCTGAAGATAGGAGCACGTATTGTAGAAACAGCACAGCTGTACGGTATTGCGAAGGAAAACGTTTTTCTGGACTGTCTGACACTGACGGTTTCTGCGCAGCAAAGCGGTGCGAAAGAGACATTGAAGGCTTTGCGCGCTATTCGGCAACAGCTTGGTGTACATACGGTGCTGGGAGTATCCAATATATCCTTTGGATTACCATCCCGTATCCTGCTGAACCAGAGCTTTCTTACGATGGCGATGCAGGCCGGTCTGAGTATGCCCATCATGAATCCGAATCAGCCTGCGATGATGGCTGCCGTGCGCAGTTATCGTGTGCTGCAGGGAATCGATGCTGACTCACAGGAGTATATCCGGATATATGCACAGCAGAAACAGGAAGTGAACGTGGAAACCGGTTCCTCACATATGCGTATTGAAGAAAGTATCATGCGTGGGCTAAAGGAGGAAACACGGCAGCTTTGCACGAAGCTTTTGACAGAAAAAGAACCGCTGCAGATTGTCAATGAGCATCTGATACCGGCACTGGACGCGGTCGGTGTTCGTTATGAAAAAAAGGAAATCTATCTGCCGCAGCTGATCAATGCCGCAACAGCATCACAATGTGCATTTGAAGAGATACGTCGGGCGGTGAATTCCAGTGGCATGGAATCCATCTCCAAAGGGAAAATCATTCTGGCAACGGTCAAGGGCGATGTCCATGACATCGGAAAGAATATCGTCAAGGTTGTTCTGGAGAATTACGGCTATCAGGTATTTGATTTAGGAAAGGATGTCCCAATCGAGGCAGTGGTGGAAACTGCGATTAAGGAACAGGTGCGTCTGATTGGTCTCAGTGCGCTGATGACCACGACGCTGAAATCCATGGAGGATACGATACAGGCACTGCATGATAGTGGACATGACTGTAAAATCATGGTGGGAGGAGCAGTCGTTTCTGCAGAATATGCAAAGCAGATTCATGCGGACTATTATGCCAGAGATGCAAAGGAAAGTGCGGACATCGCTAAGGAGGTGCTGGGATGATAGAAGAATATTTGAATACACAGGGATATATGCTGTTTGACGGAGCCTTTGGCACATATTATGCACAGCGCTATGCAGAGGAGCAGGAGCCTTGTGAAATGGCGAATTTGAAGCATCCACAGCGCGTTGCGGCGATACATCGGGAGTATATCGAGGCCGGTGCGGATGCGATTAAGACGAACACCTTCTCCGCTAATGAACAGCAACTGGAATGCAGCTGGGAGATGATACAACAGATACTGCAGGAGGGCTATCGCATAGCGAAAGAGACAGCCGGGGACAGGGTGAAGGTCTTTGCCGATATCGGACCGATCATGGAACAGAAGAATGTATCACTGGCACAGCAATATCAGCGCATCGCGGATGTGTTTCTTGCGGAGGGGGCAGAATGCTTCCTGTTTGAAACTCTGCTGAATACGCGGGAGCTGCATGCGGTAAGCGCCTATATTAAACAGCGCTGTCCCTCTGCGTGTATTATTGTATCCTTTGCAGTAACCGCTGATGGATACAGCCGTCAGGGAATTGCGATGCATCAACTTCTGCAGGATTGTCTTACGGATGAGCATGTGGATGCCTGCGGTCTGAACTGCGTATGCGGACCGATGCATATGAAGCGGCTGCTGGATTCCATCGATCGCTCAAAGAAACCGATTCTGATCATGCCAAATGCCGGATATCCGACAATATTGGCCAATAGAACCTATTTCAGAGACAGCTCTACGTATTTTGCTAAGGAAATGCAGGAAATCTGGAAAAAGGGTGCAAGGCTTTTGGGAGGCTGCTGTGGAACAACGCCGGTATACATCCAAAAGACAAAGGAAGCATTGCAGGAGCAAACGATTGTGCAAAAGACGCTGCAACCGGCACAGCAAACGGATAAAATCGTACGTGAAGATCACAATCCCCTGCGTAAAAAGCTGCAGAAGCGGCAGCAAATCATCGCAGTGGAATTTGACCCGCCGGCAAATTGTGAAATTGAGCGCTTTATGAACAATGCGGAATTTTTAAAGGAAGCAGGTGTGGACGCTGTGACCATTGCGGATTATCCGATTGCCCGTGCCCGTGTTGACAGCTCACTGATGGCCTGTAAGCTTCATCGGGAGCTTGGTCTGGAGGTCATACCGCATATGACCTGCCGTGATCGCAATATCAATGCGACAAAGGCACTGCTGTTCGGTCTGCAGATTGAAGGAATACGCAATGTACTGGTTGTTACAGGTGATCCGATTCCCAGTGAGGACCGTCAGGAAATCAAGGGGGTCTTCAATTTCAATTCGCAGCTTCTGGCAGGCTATATCCGTGATTTGAATGAAACGATGTTTCGTGAACCTTTCTTGATTTTCGGAGCACTGAATCTGAATGCCGTGAATTTTGAAGCTGAGCTTGCCAAAGCAAAGCGCAAGGTTGCACAGGGAATGGAAGGCTTTTTGACACAGCCGGTACATTCACGACAGGCTCTTATCAATTTGAAAAGGGCGAGAGAAGAGCTGCAGGCATATCTTCTGGGCGGTGTTCTTCCGATTGTATCGCATCGTAATGCGGTGTATATGAACAATGAAATTTCCGGAATCGAAGTGGATGATGAAATTATTGATTTATATGAAGGAACAACGCGTGCGGAGGCACAGAAGCTGGCAGTAGCCATCAGCTGTAAAACCATGGATGAAATGCGTCCTTACATCGACGGCTATTATTTGATTACACCGTTTCATCGTGTGGAAATCATCGCCGATCTGATGAAGCATATTCATAAGCAGTAACCCTTTTGAACAGAAATAGCACTGGGGATACAAAATCCTGAGATAATAGTGTATACTAAAGAAAAACAGGAGGTCATTATGAAACAGAAAACTTTTTTGATGCTGAAGCCGGATGCATTTGCAAGCGGCCATGCGCAGGCAGTTCTAAAGGAGCTTCGCTCACATGGGCTTGTGATTGAGAAAAGCTGTACGCTTTCGGTTACGATGGATGTTATGAAGACGCTGATCGATCATTATGCCGGCGTGATCGACTCCATGAGTAAGGATTTTAATTTCCCGGGAAAACTTTTTAATTCCTTTTATTATGACGGACCGCATACCATCATGCCGATGGAGGTCAGCTATGAGGGAAGTGAGGATATTATCACGCTTACACGGACACTGGCAGGGAAAACGAATCCGCAGGAAGCCGGAGCTGATACGATTCGAGGGAAATACAGCGATGACAGCTATGAGAAGGCATCGGCAGCTGTACGCCTGGTGAACAATGTGATTCATGCATCGGATTCTCATGAAAATGCTCAGCGCGAGCTGGATATCTGGAAGGCTTATATAAAATAAACAGGCAGATGGCATAGATTGAAGTGCACCTCCATAATTTGGTTGTTCAACTTTAGGGGGTTACTTCATATAGGTGCTATCTGCTTTTTTACCGTTTTCAAGCTAGCAATCTGATGGGTACCTGCCTGTGTTCATGGCAGAAAGATATTGAGTATAGTAAAAAAGGGAATCCAAAGCTATTGTATACTTCCATAGCATTTAGGATTCCCTTCTTCATAGACATGCAAACGTAACACATATTGTATTTTGACAATGCTTTTTATCGCTTACTGTGAACCCATTTCCCATAAATTCCGCATGGCAGCACACTGTCTGTGGCTGTAATGGGAAGACCGATCTCTCCGGCATCAATCTGACCATCCCTGTGCTTTTTACCAATGGTGCTGCGCAGCAGGTTGTATAAAACAGTTGGCGGGAATCCGGTGGTATAGGAGTTCACAAGGAAAAATAACGGATCTTCATCCAGGATTTCCATACATGCAGAGATTAGCGGATACAGCTGTTCCTCAATCTTCCATATTTCTCCATTTGGTCCTCTGCCATAGCTTGGCGGATCCATGATTATAGCATGATAGGTTCTGCCTCTTCTTTTCTCACGGGCAACAAACTTCAGCACATCATCCACGATGAACCGTATTTTATGATTCTCCAGATGGGAGAGCACCATATTCTCCTTGGCCCAGTTCACCATCCCCTTGCTGGCATCCACATGGACGACTTCAGCAGCTCCTGCACTTGCACAGGCCATGGTTGCTCCGCCGGTATAGGCGAACAGATTCAGCACACGCAAATCCTCACGTCCGCTGCTTTGTATCGTTTCCATCATCCAGTCCCAGTTCGCAGCCTGCTCGGGAAACAGCCCGGTATGCTTAAAGCCGGTCGGTGAAACCTTAAAGCGCAGATCACCATATGAGATTGTCCAGCTGTCCTTGAACTTCTTTTTATATTCCCAGCTTCCGCCACCGCTTTTTGAACGGTGGTAATGCGCATGTGGGGAATTCCACATACTGTTTTCCTCCATCGGCCAGATCACCTGCGGATCGGGACGGCGCAGTATGATATCCTTCCATCGCTCCAGCTTTTCCCCGCTGCCGGCATCGATGCATTCATAATCCTTCCAATGTTTCGCTACCTGATTCATTTCATCAACTCCTGACGCATACCATTATATCATGAGATAACGTGTTAGTTACATGAGTTTCTTGAGAAAAAGGCACAAAAGTGTGGTAGAATATAAGAAAATACACTGGAAAAGGAGGATACTTATGATCAACAAACTGTATGATAATTGCTTTACAACGGAGCTTTCCACTAAGGTTCTGGAAGTCCGGGAAGATAACGGCCTCTTCTGGCATGCCTGCAAGGATACCATCTTTTATAAAGAAGGCGGCGGCATGGCCAGTGATATCGGTATGATTGACGAGCACATGGTACTGGATTTGAAATATGAGGAAGGTCATATGTGGCACCTTCTGGACACCCAACTGGAGGGGACTGTCTTTATGAGTGTGAACCTGCATGAGCGTTTCCGCAAATGTCAGATTCATACGGCCCAGCATCTGATCAGTGCGGTTCTTGGCAATGTTTATAAGGTGGAGACACTGGCTCATCATGTAGGGGATGAGGAAAATGATATTGAATTCAGCTTTGAGGATTTCACTGACAAGATGGCATTTGAGCTGCAGGTACTGTGCAACGGTCTGATTCGTGATGATCTTGAAGTCAGTATACAGTATCCGACCCGGGTAGAGGCAAGCAAGATGGCCAAGGGCAAGAATATTGACCGTGATGATCTGCGTGTTGTACGCATCGGGGCACTGGATTACAATATGTGCGGCTGTATGCATGTTCCATCCCTTCGCTACCTGCAGATGCTGTACATCAGTGGGTATGAAAAAACAGCAAAGGGGTATAAAATTAAATATCTGGTCGGCGATCAGCTGCTTGATTGTGTAACCAGACGCTACAAGGTGCTGGATGAGGCAAGCCGCTCTCTGGCTGTATCTCATCTCTATGTAAATACCGGTGTCAATCGTTTAATCAATGAGACCCGTCAGCTGAATCGGGATGTCGTTGTCTGGAAACAGAAATATTATGAGATGTTTGGAAAAGAGCTTGGACAGAGCGAGGAGGATGTCATCATCCATTTCTTTGATGATATCGATGTAAAATCAGAAGCGGATGTCGCAAAATATGTAACGGAGAATTACAAGAAGGCGGTCATCTTCGTGGCAAAGACATATGACAATGTTCACGTTGTCGTAGCATCTCATAAGGATATGGATTTTGATTCCGCAAAGGTATTCAAGGAAATTGCGGATGCCTATCATCTGAAGGGCGGCGGAAATGCGCAGCTTTCTCAGGGAGGCGGCATGTATTCTGAAGAAATTATTAAATTTGTCAAAACGCATAGGTTTTCCTGAAAAACTATGATATACTAATAAACGTTTTATGGAGGTCTGTATGAATCAAATAGCAAAGAAATTACTTCTCTGCGTCGGAATCCTATCGGTAACTATGGTTAGCGGATGCAGCTCTGACGACAGCAGTAAGAAAAAAGAAACAGCGAAAAACGAAGAGAAGGCGGAAGTGAAAATGGTTGCCAATGATTTATATGTGGAACCGCTGAATCCAACGCAGGCTCAGATTGAAGCATATAACAAGCTGTCGGAAGCAATCACCAGTGAAGATAGAAAAGAAGAGGCTACCATGGTAGCAGTCAGCTTTGCATTTGATTTCTTTACATTATCCAATAAAGAGGATGCCCAGGATCTTGGCGGACTGCAGTTCATACCAAGCGATAAGATCCGCAACTTCATGGAGTTTGCGCAGGCATACTACTATGGAAATTATCCGACCATCGTAAACGAATACGGGAAGAAAAGCCTGCCGGAGGTAACCGGTTATAAGGTGGATGCTGTAGAAGCCAAGGATTTTACCTATAATGGCTCTGCCTGCAGGGGCTACGGTGTCAAGCTGACATTGACCTATGCAGAAACAGAAGTGGAGAGTCTGAAGAAGTCCATGACGATCAGCGTTATTGAAATTCAGGATTATGAATATGACCGTACAAAGAATTACAAGAAAGATGTCGTATACGATGGTGAAATGAAAAACGTTTACCGTGTATTGGCAGTTGAATAAGGGACTGAGAAATCAGTTCCTTTTTGAAAGGGGTTTTGACAATGTCTATTGAAATTGTATTGGAAGGGCAGCTGGAAAAGGAAACGGACAGAGAGGCATTCAGTGCTTTTTTAAAGCAGGTATGCGATGAGAAAAAGCTGAAGCTGGAGGATTATGATACCACCGTCATGATCGATATTTGTCCGGAGGGGTACATTGAATGCGGCTATGAAGACCGCTTTGTGAGTATTGCGGCACAGACCAATGTCGCAGGACCCGGATTCCATGCATTTGTCTGCACTGTTTTTGATGAGATTATCAGCGGTTCCCAGATTCCGCTGGAGGTAAATGATCCGACTGGATATTATACGGATCGCAATTTTGAAAATTTGAAGTACAAGTATTTTTACCGCTGGCTGAAGGATATTCAGGGCTATGTTCTGGATCATATCGATGAGGAAAAGGAATTATGCATCTCCTGGCCGCAGGAGTATTATCACCCGGTCTACCGAGAGGGCTTTGTCGTCACACCGCTGGGATATATTCACAGAGATGATTTTCAGAACAGGGATGTCGAGGATTTGGCAGATGATTTCTTTGTTTGGAATGATCAGGAGCGTACAGCCCGCTATTACCGCAACTGTGCGATGGTGCTGCTGTGGAAGGAATGTTACTTTGCATACAGCTCTATGAATGAGTATACGGATAAGATTGCCAACAGTATTTTGGATTATCTGGAGGCGGCGTATGACAAGGATGATCTGTTGCCGCTGCCAATGGATGCCTATCGCAGCATCTGTACGGCAATCAACCGTGACATTCTGATACAGCATGCGGATGAGCTGAAGATAGCGCATCTGGGCTATCGAAATGGAGTAGTTTCCTATCATTTCGGAAGCTGGAGTATCCCTGCCCATGGCTGTAGTGAAAAAAGCTTTGATGAAACAACACAGACGATGCATTTCATGGCTCCGTATCAGGATGCACAGGAGCCCTGGAAATGGATGATCAAGGCAAATGCCTATACCTTTGAAAAGGAAATACCGACATTTCTGGAAAAGCTGGAGAAGCCGGGCGATGTCATGGACGCCTTCAGCTTTGAAAAGGAAACGGTGGTCTGTAAGGGAATCGTGGAGAATCTGGATGAGTATTACACGGTGGTCGTACAAGCGAATTGTGAAAAGGACACCCTGTTTCTGGAGTGCATTGTACGCGATGAACAGGATGTTGCTATGATGAAGGAATGGTGTCAGGGAATCAAGCATCGCGTTACCATCAGCGATGAGCTGCACAGCTGAATATGATAATCACGCTTTTTAAAGGAAGCAGCGGCATCCTTTAAAGAGCGTTTTCTTTCCTTTCCTGTAAGGTATGCAGACAGCAGCTTTCCTTTCCCTCACTCTATCTGGAGTAAGTATGCAATCCTGCAGCTCTTTTTACGATTCAAAGCAAGTACTGTCCTGCATATCCACTTATGTGTCCATAAAAAAAGCACCTTGTATGAACAGGTGCTTTTCTGTTAATGCGGCGTGCTTGCCATGGTATCCCAGATGATATTGGGATCATCATTGATTGGCGGAGTATCCTTGTAGAGATCATCCATGTTGAAATGAAAGCTCTCCATCTGCAGCTGGTTGCTTGCGCCATCATAGGCATTGACGACAGCATGTACCTCATCCTTGTTGAAGAGATATACATCATATGGTCCCTCCAGCGGATTCAGGCTTGCGACCTGCTGTGAATCATAGACACCGGTATCGGAAATCACACTGGAAATTGTCCAGGGCTTCATATTGTCCAGCTCACTGGAAACAAATTTTGTAATCTGATTTGCCGGCATATCGGTTATCACATAATTGGGAGCGACATCCAGCAGATCGTTGACATAGCCAAGTGCAGACGGGGAAATCAGCTTGTTGATGATTGCCTTGATGATTCGCTGCTGTGCACGTTCTCTTCCGGCATTGTCATAGCCCTCGGTTTTACGGTGACGGGAATATGCGAGCGCCTGCTTTCCATTCAGATGCTGATCTCCCTTTTTCAGGCAGATCAGATCATCCTTTTTAAAGCTTCGGTTTTCATCCTGCTCACAGAAATCAAGTTCCACATCCACGTCAATACCGCCGATCGTATCAACGATTTCAATCATGGAATTGAAGCTGACACGGGCATAGTAGTCAACCGGAATACCGAAGAACTGGGATATGGTATCCACACTCGTATCGATTCCATAAATACCGGTATGCGTCAGCTTGTCATTGGCATTGCTCAGTGCCGTATTGGGTACCAGCGCATCTCTTGGTATGGAAACCATATCGATATGATTTGCGACCGGATTGACAATCAGCAGCAGATTGGTGTCGGTACGTGTCTGCTGATCCGGAGAACCGGTACTGTCCAGACCGCTCAGGTAAACAGTAAAGGTCTGCTTGGTAATGTCCTTCTGTTCCTTGGTCTTAATGGTATCGGTTTTGGAATAGGTTTTCAGAATCTGTACATTTTTCTCAAAATCCTTGATGTTTGCTTTAGACATATTGTAGAAGGTTTCAGAGATCGCCATTGCGGACACATTTCCCTGCTCCATCTGATCGTAGAGTGTCGTATAATCCATTTCCTCTTTGGCAGTATAGGAGCTGATGTCCTTGGAAACTGAGGTCTTGGCAAAGGAAAGGTTATCTGCATCACTTCCGTTCTGAAATCCGATGATCTTGTTTGCAAGTTCGGCTTCACTCTTGATACCGCTGTTTTTTGATGCAATCAGGTACAGGTTTGTGGTAATGGTAGTCGTACCGTCATCATTGACCTTGGTTGTCTTACTCATTTTGTTGATTGTCGTACGGGACTTATCCATGAAATAGCCGAAGGTACCAACTACAGCGACAAGCAGAATCAGAAACAGCCGCTTGATGACCAGGCCCCAGGTCGGCATCTGTTTAAATGCGAGAACCAGTAAAATCAGAAACAGCAGTCCGAAGATTACGGCAGCAATGGTAACCCATTTGATTGGGAGCAGTCCAAAGCTGTAGGCGATATAGAAGGATACAATACTTACCATCAGAAATACAGCGAGCATGATGATATCGATGATCAGGCTCCTACGTTTTAGTTTTTTATTTTCCATGAAAACACCTCAATAATCTACATTATAGTATAAAAAGTACGGAAATTCCAGATTACCTGTAATTACTCTATGTGAACGTTTTATGAATTTTATAAAAATAAACTATAAATCATGGTAAATATGGAATGATTTGCATTTTTTACCGCAGATATTATAAAATAAGGATACGATATTTGAAAGAGGGAACCGCTATGATACCGTTTACAGGAAAACAGCTGCAGCTGATCCAGCTGCTTATGGAGCAAAGCACACCGCTTGCGCTGGATGAAATATCACAGCATTTGCATGCAGGAAGGCGCAGTGTGTATTATATCGTGAATAAAACGAATGAGGTGCTGCAGATGAATGCACTGGAGCCTGTGATGTGCAAACGGGGAGCCGGTTATTTTCTATTGGATGAGCAGAAGCAGCAGCTGCTGACCCTTCTGCAAAAGCGACAGCTGCAGCCGGATGTACTGACACCTCAGCAGCGTGTCAGCTTTCTGATTTGTTATATGATATATCCGAGCACCATCATTCATGTAGAGGATATCATGCAGGTTTTAAAATGCTCCCGCAATACCGTGTTCAGTGATTTGAAGAATGTGAAGGAGCAGCTGAAAGCCTATGGTCTGGAGCTGCGCATCGATTTGAAAAACGGATACGGCATCGAGGGAAAGGCATTCAACAAGCGGGCGGTTCTACTGTATTTTCTGAAGCAGCTGCTGGATGAGGTGAACTATCACGCATTGCCCTTTCTCGATACACAGCTGGTGGATGATTACTATGGCAGGCTGCAGAAAATATCCAGTGAGCGGGAGCATGAATACCGGCAGGATAATCTGTTGTCCATCGCCTGCATGCTGAGCATCATTCGCGATTCTCCGGAGCAGTATGATTTTTCTCTGATGGAGCTGCGTGATCTGTGTGAAACACAGGAGCTGGATTTGATTGACAGTTATTTTCAGGAGCTGAATGTACATGAACGACTGTATCTGGCACTGCATCTTTTGGGCTCCAAGGCAAGCAGGGAGCTGTGTCCGCAGGATGATGAGCATGATATCCGCATCTTTGAATTATCCAGCCGTCTTGTGGAAACCTTTGAACGTACGGCATGTGTATCCTTTGATGATAAAAATGATCTGATCAATTCCATCTATATGCATCTGAAGCTGTCCATGTATTACAACCGTCTTTCCATACAAGTCGTAAATCCGCTGATCGATGAAATACAGAAGCAGTACAAGGATATTTATATGATTACGCAGCTGGTATGCGAAGACCTCAGGGATTTGTTTCAGATGCCGATTATGGATAGTGAAATCGCTTATCTGACCATGCATTTCGGCGGACATCTGAAGCAGGGCGTGCGCTGCTATGATGAAATCCGTATTCTGATTGTCTGTCCCAGTGGTATTTCCACATCCATGCTTCTCAAGCGGGAAATCGAGGGGCTGTATGCGAATGTGCGGGTTGTGGATACCGCGAGCCTGGAGCATGTGCAGGAATATGAGCAGCAGGTGGATTTCATTGTATCCACGATCGATGTGCAAAGTGAGGTGCCGGTAATTCAGGTGCATCCAATATTGAGCAGAGAGGATAAAGCGCGAATCGCTTCCATGATGATGCTGAATTTCGACTGCTATGAAATCAACAATGAAAAGCTTGGCGGTCTGTTTTCCATCATTGCCTCCTACGTGAAGGAAGCGGATATGGATGCCCTGAAGCGGGATGTTCTGGCCTATCTGAACCGGGGAAATTCCTTTGTCGGTATTCATGATCAAGAGCAGATCGGCTTGCTTGATATACTGCAGGAGGAGGATATACAGGTTCTGGAGCAGGTGGATTCCTGGAAGGTGATGATTCAGATGGCATCCACGCCGCTGCTGAGCCGCGGTGTCATTCAAAACAGCTATGTGCAGGAGATGATTCATCTGGTCGATGAGTACGGACCGTATATCCTGCTGGCGAATTCCGTTGCCGTAGCCCATGCGAAGCCGGAGCATGGGGCATTTCGTCTGGGACTGTCTCTTCTGGTCTGTCATGAGGATGTATATCTTGATGAGGTGTCCGCAGTGCGGTATCTGTTTGTATTATCGGATGCTGCTCATGACAAGCATTTGAATGTCCTGCACGAAATCCTGCAGCTGAGCAGAAACAGCACGCTGCTTGCACAGCTGGATGTATGCACAAGCGCAGCCGAGGTGCGCAGGGCTTTGCAGCATGCATTTTCCTAATTCCAATAGAGTCCAACGACTTGCACTTTCAAGTTCAGTCAGGTTGGACTTTTTTCTATACGCTGTCATTTGTATAATGAACCTGTAAAGAGATGCATATCTTTCAGGCATGGAGGTGAAGGCAATGAAAGAAGAAGTGCTGTCCGTTGACAACATTCAGATACAGGAGCGCTCCTGTGACTGGAAATCCGCTATAGAAACCGCAGTGAAGCCATTGATTCAAAACGGCTTTGTGGAAGAGAAGTATACAGCCGCCATACTTCGCAATATTGAGGCATGGGGACCTTACTTCATGGCCGGACCCTACATCATACTTCCACACGCAAGACCTGAGGAGGGCGTGCGGAAAAATCAGATTTCCATTTTGTCATTAAAAAAACCGGTATATTTTGACGATGGAACCATACCGATCCGCTTGTTGATGATTCTGGCTTCTGTAGATTCAAAATCACATCTGCGAATCCTGAAGATGCTGGCGAGTGTAGTAACGGATGAGACAACACTGCGAAGCCTGCTGAAAAGCAATACGCCGCAGGAGTTGTTTCAATGTTTTCAGGCAAAGGAATCGAAGGGAGGGAGAGAAGATGGGATTTCAATTCATACCGCAGCTGATTGAAACGGATGTATGTGTAAAGGACAAGGAAGAGGTTATCCGCTATCTGGCGGACAAGCTGAAAACACATGGATGCAGTGATGCGGCATATGCGGATAAGGTGCTGCTGCGTGAGCAGGAATATCCAACCGGGCTGCGTACCAAATGTGCGGCAATCGCTATACCACATGCCTTTGATCCGGCAGTCAGCGGCAATCATGTCGCACTGGCTATCCTGCAGCAGCCGATCCGCTTTTGCAACATGGAGGATATGGACAGTGAAATTGACGTTGACATGGTGTTTCTCATGGCGATCAGCAGTGCCCATGAGCAGCTGGAAATGCTGCAGACCATCATGCGGATGCTGGGCGATGACACGCTGTTTACACGACTTGTAAGGCTGCATGATGCAAATGAGGTATGCAGACAGCTGAATGCATTTATAGAAGGACAGAAATCATAAGGAAAAGGAGAGGCTACGCATATGAAAAAAATTGTAATCGCCTGCGGGGCAGGACTGGCAACCTCCAGCATGGTTCGTGAAAAGGTGGAGGAGGAATTGAAGGAGCATGGGATTTCCTGCAAAATCATGCAATGCACCCTGCACGAGGTAGAGGGCTATGACGGACAGGTGGATCTGATCATCACGACGATGAAGGTTAAGAAGAAATTCACAACACCGCTTGTTCACGGCAGTGCCTACCTGACAGGCATCAATGAGGAAGCAGTTACGCAACAGATTATGGAAATTCTCGCGTAGCTTGCGAATAAGAACAGGAGAGAAAATTATGCAGACAGTATTAGATATCATTCAGTATATCGTCGACCTGGGAAGCTATGTTTTTGTACCGATTCTGATGTGCATCATCGGATTGATCTTCGGGCTGAAGCCTTCCAAGGCCATCAAAGCGGGGGTGACGGTGGGAATTGGACTCATCGGGGTCAGTATTGTATCAACCCTAACGGCAGATTCACTGTCACCGGTTATCAATGAAATGGTCAAGGTGCTGGATCTGAATCTGACCGCAATCGATGTCGGCGGATCACCGGCGGCAGCTGTTGGCTTCGGAAGTCTGCTTGGGGCTGCGCTGATCATCGTCATTTTGATTACCAATATTGTTCTGGTTGCTTTGAAGCTGACCAAAACAGTGAATGTCGATATTTATAACTTCTGGTATTTTGCCATAACAGCAGGCTTTGTACAGCTCCTTACCGGAAGCTACTGGCTGGCAATTCTGGCCGGAGTCACCCATGCAATACTGGGACTGAAGGTCGCAGATGTCATGGCACATCGCACACAGGAAATTATCGGTATCGATGCCATCTCCATTCCACACGGCTTTGCGGCCGCAAGTGCACCCCTGTTTATGGTGCTGGACAAGGTTTATGATCGAATTCCCTATCTGAAGCACCGTAAGGAAAGTGAAGAAGAGAATGATGAAGGACACGGCATCGGCAAGGTGATCGGCTCTGTGCTGGGGCAGCCAATCTATCTGGGATTGATCATGGGACTGCTGTTCGGTGTGGTAGCCGGTTATGATTTTAAAGGGATTGCCGATGTGACGATGAAGACAGCAGCGATCATGATGCTGTTTCCGACAATGGTAAAAATGATTGTCAACGGTCTGATTCCGATATCCAATCAGGCAAAGAAATTCTTCACCACACACTTTAAGGACAGAGAGCTGTATATCGGACTGGATTCTGCGGTAACCATCGGACATCCGGTGACAATCAGTGTCGGCTTTCTGATGATTCCGGTCTTCATGATCTTTGCGGCTATTCTCCCCGGCAATACGACACTGCCACTTGGTGAGGTACCGTTTGCGGCCTTCTATGTGTGCTTTGCGACCATCGTACACCGCGGCAACCGCAGAAGAACGATTGTATCCAGCCTGATCTTCATTCCCATTGTGCTGTGGATATCCAGCTGGGCAGCACCGCTGTTCACAGAGCTTGCCTCCAATGCCGGGCTAAGCTATGTACAGGCCGGACAGCAGGCAACGACCATGGCTCTTGGAAATATGTTTATCTGGCTACCGACCGTACTGGCACAGACACCGCTGCTTGGGGCAGGTATCCTGATTGTCATAGACCTCGCAGTGCTGTTTGGCGGAAGGCTCATCGAGCGCTATTATGCAAAAGAGGATGCGGCATTTGAAGCGAAGTATTATGAATGAAGCGACCCCTGTATCTAATGGGATATATAAAATGAAGCAGACAAAGGGGATTGTCAAATACGTTATGAGAAAGAAAGATATCATATTTCAATACATAAAGGAAAGAGGTAAGCAGTATGAAAAAAGTTAAAATCGGAGTGGTAGGAGCCGGAATTTACGGTACTTATCATATCCATACATATATCTGTGACCCGCATGTGGAAACGGTGGTGTTCTGTGATTTGAATGATGAGCGCAGGGCAGCCACACAAAACCGCTATCAGATCAGGGGATATGCAGATGTCAGGGAAATGATTATGGCAGAGAAGCTGGATGCAGTTAGTATTGCGACACCGGACCCATATCATTATGAACCGGCAAAGGCTGCCATGGAGGCAGGTATAAAGTATCTGATGATTGAAAAGCCGCTGGCAACCTCCGTAGAAGAATGTGAGGAATTGATTGCCATGGCAGAGAAGTACGGTGTACAGATCGCCGTAGACTTCCATAAACGCTGGGATCCAGCCTATAACAATATGCGGGATGAAATCCATATGGATAAAGAAAACATCATCCGCGGCTATATGTCACTGGATGATGTGATAGATGTTCCTATGAACTGGTTTACCTGGACAGATCAATCCTCTCCCTCCTGGTTTCTCGGTGTACACTGCTATGATCTGATTCGCTATTTGAGCGGCAGTGAGGTGGAGAGTGTGTATGCAGTGGGAAATAAGGAAGTATTAAAAAAGCAAGGCTATCAGACCTATGACAGTATCCAGGCCATTCTGACAATGCAGGATGGAAGCAACTGGACGGTGGAAAACTCCTGGATTCTTCCCAATACCTATCCCAAATCAAATGACGGACAGCTTGTGATCGTGACGGAGCACAAGTATCTGAAGAATGAATCCTATCGGGGTGTAAAAACCTATACTGACAAAAAGGCAAGTCTGCCGAACTATATCTTCATGAAGTTTGATGAACATCATGCAAGCGGCTTTGGACTGGAGCCGATGCAGGAATTCGTCAGCGACATCGTAAACCAGCGGTCATTCCGGACAAATGCCTATGACGGTTTACAGGCGACGAGAATTGCTGCAGCAGTGCATGCATCCGCAGAAAGCGGCAACGTAATTCATTTATAAAAGAACAGGGCAGGACGATCTGATAGCTTGCAAGTACAGTATACTACAACAATCAGCTCTCATGCTGCCCTTTTCTAATATGGGAAAAGAATTCAATGCCTATATGCAAAAATTGTGTGTAAGCACAGCTATGGAAAGCAGAAAGGGGCATATATGATACAATTAAAATCAGAGGAGCTGGAAGCAAGCATTGATCCCTTTGGTGCACAACTAACAAGCATACGGGGAACAAAAGACAATATAGAATATCTTTGGAAGAAAGATCCTGAAATTTGGAATAGTTCAGCCCCAATCGTATTTCCTATTATCGGAAAGCTAAACAATATGGAGTATAAGCTGGATGGAAAACGGTATTCCATGAAATCAAACGGACTGATTCGTTATGAACTGTTACAGGTACTTTATACAAGTGAAAATAAGGCAATCCTGCAGTTCACATCTAATCAGGAAACCTACAGGCAATATCCGTTTCATTGTCATGTGGTACTGAGCTTTACATTGAATAAAGACACTCTTCGTGTGCATACGGATATATACAATGATGACGATAAGGATATGTTATTTAATTACGGGGGTCATCCCGGATTCCGTATACCTCTACAGAATAATGAATCCAGTGATGATTATTATGTTGAATTTGAAAAGCCAGAGAATGCATGGATTTATGAGGTGTGTGAAAGCGGTCAGCTGACTAGAAAACAGCGGCAGTTCTTTCATGATGAAAGGAGATTCTTTTTGCGCAGAGAATTGTTTATGAAAGAGGCATTGGCATTTCAGGATGTTTGCTCTGAGGCGGTGGCAATCCGTAATCTACATAATAAAAAGGCTGTTGTTTTGCGTTTTTCAGATTTCGATGGATTGGGTGTGTGGTCACCATGTAAAAACCACCCCCTTCACTTTGTTTGTCTGGAGCCCTGGATGGGCCATGCTGATTTTATTGATTTCAACGGCGATTTGAAAGATCGCCCTGGCATGAAAAAGCTGACGGCGCATGATATGTTTTCCTGTGAATATGAAATACAGATTCAACAGGATATGTAAGCTTCATATAGAAAGATGTATAGTATTTATCATTTTAAGACATGAACGAAACCAGACTATAATATAGGCATATATCTGATGAAATGTATTCAGACGTTTAATAAACGACTTGGTGCATTCATGCTGATGAGCAGATATATGTCTTTTTCTACGTTTGATGCTTTAAGTACCATATATCTGAATTTTGTGATTGCACACGAGTGCAATGATTATGCCTTATTGAATACGAGTTCCTTTTCGTTTAACGGTAGAAATTTCCTCATTGTCATTTACCTCCGCTATGTTTTTTAGTGTTTTCTTTATCCATGATGGGATACCCTTGGTATCCTGGATTAAATTTTCTTTAACATTTTTCTCGCAGTAGGCGCAATGCCGTTGAAATTCCTGCTCAGTCAGATTATCCTTTCCTATTTCACGTATTGCCTGTATCACCATGGCTAGTGGTTTTGAGAACTGCAAGGCATATATTTGACTGGTGTGTTTAAAGCGTATTAAATTATTACGATATACATAATCACGATACGGCCCGGTACTGATATATACGAGATCATTCGGTATCTGTGTGGATAAGCCCAGATTATTTAAGGCAGCCTCTCCAGCTGGAAGTATGCTCAATCCGTATTTCTCTGCAATCTTCTCTGCCATTTCCTGCACAGAAGGAAAAACTTCTTTATTTGCTGCCTCTATATAATAAGGATGTTAGAATAACGTTATGAAGTAACAAAAAAGGAGAACCCAATATCATGAGTTCTCCTCTTTTCAACACTTATAAGCTGCGTCCCAGCTCGTACGCCTCATTCGGATAAACAGAATGCTCAATATCCTCTCTGACATACATTCCCAATGCATACACACTGCCGATGCATGTCCAACGCATATAGCGGAAAGCATCTGCAAAATGGTGCTTTAATGCGTCAAATGTCCAGTCCTCCGTATCGCCGCAGGTGGCTAAAACGATGGTTTTTTTCTGCTGTTCCCGTAATGCACTGTTGTTCGCATAGAAGCGGTCGAATACGGCTTTGAGCTGCGCACTCATCCCAAAATAATACAATGGTGTAACAAACACGACCAGCTCTGCATCCGCGAGCATTGGATTCAGCTTTTCCATTCCATCCTTAAACACGCAGCCATTTCCTGCTGTACGGCAGGTATCACAGGCAATGCATGGATGGACATCCTCTCTGGCAGCATGAAACACATGGATGACATGCCCTTTTTCCTGTGCTCCCCGTATAAACTCCTCCATCAGTCGTGCAGACGTACCTTTTACATGCGGACTTCCGTTGATAACAAGTATGTTCATAATTGTGCTCCTTTTCCTCTTTACTACGTATGATACCACTTCATGTCCTGGAAGTAAATCGTACTACGAAGATCCTAATCAGATATCCTTCATCAATGATCCTGTTCATCATAGAAATAACAGATATTGTTATATAATGAAGATATCGATATAATATAGAAAACAGTAAATAAACAGATATTTGCAATAAAAATGTATGAACAACAAAATAAGAATTTGAGCTGCAAAGCATTTGATGCAGAGTTTATGAAAAATAAAACGAAGGAGAAAGGAATATGAAAATTATCACCGTGTGCGGAAGCCTGAAATTTAAGGATGAGATAATGAAAATCACTGAGGAAATGACATTGCAGGGAAATTGTATGTTAAGTATTGTATATCCGGCAGATTCAGGTAAACCAGTGTATACAAGAGAAGAAAGGGAGCTGCTTGGCAGGATGCATAAAGAACGCATACGTATTTCCGATGCCATCCTGGTCGTTGCAATCGATCATTATATTGGCAGCAGCACACAGGGTGAGATTGATTTCGCAAATGCTTTAGGAAAAGAAATTATATATTATACGGGTACTGCCACTTCCAAATAGCTATCGGATTTATCCTCTGGGTTTTTATGCACAGGTCAGTGATGTACGATAACAGGGGCATTGCTAAGCGAAAAATAAAGACGAATACATTCTAATACCCGAAGGAAATCCCATCAGGAATCGTCTGTTTTGGAAATGTTAAGAAAAAGCATGACAAAACTGTAAGAATAGGGTAAGGAAATCGTATGGTATGGATAAGCTTTCTACGATATACTGATACTAACAAAAGGAGGCTGAATGCATGACACAAAAAACAATGACCGTTCTGCTTGCCACTGCCTTTCTGGTTGGCGTTGGATACAAGGCGGTGCGTCACGTATTTCCAAAAAGCAGATAATTAGTATACGAATACATAAGGAAGTCATGAAAAGCCGCAGAGGACATCTGCGGTTTTTCATACACCTGTGGGATATGAAAATCGCTGTAAACACGGATAGCTGCTAGTGCCACCTCATAACTTCCTACCCCATAGATACTTTGCTGGGAAATTTCCTGTAAAAAGGGAAAAATTCCTAGTTCTGCGACCTTGGGACGAAACGAACTGGATTGCTTGTGGATGGTAAGCCTTTTACGATACAATAGCGGTGTTAATGAAAACCTTTACATGTAATTGGGAGAATTGGAGGATGTTATGAAACAGAAGATTCAAAAATTTGGAGGGGCCATGTTTACACCGGTGCTGCTGTTTGCCTTTGCCGGAATCATGGTCGGTCTTGCGACGACCTGTATGAATCCGCAGATCATGGGGGATCTGGCGAATCCGGAATCCATATGGTACAAATTCTGGGCGATGATCAGTGCCGGTGCGAATACGGTATTCAATCAGCTGCCTGTCCTGTTCGCAGTTTCTCTGCCGATTGCGCTTGCGAAAAAGCAGAATGCCAGAGCATGCATGGAAACCTTTGTGATCTATATCACGTTCAACTACTTTGTCAGTGAATTTTTAAACCAGTTTGGCGCTTCACTGGGCTTTGATTTTGCCGCTGAGGTAGGCGGTACCAGTGGTCTTGCCATGATTGCCGGTATCAAAACGCTGGATACTGGAATGATTGGAGCAATCCTGATTGCAGGTATCGCAATTTACCTGCAAAATAAATTTTATGACAAGGAGCTTCCGGATTATCTCGGTGTCTTCAAGGGATCTGCCTTTGTTGTCATGATCGGCTTCTTCGTCATGATTCCTGTCGCTATCCTCATCGCACTTGTATGGCCGCATGTACAATCCGCCCTATTGGGTTTGCAGGGCTTCTTCAAGGCGAGTGGCGCTGCCGGTCTGTTCACATATAATCTGTTACAGAAGCTGCTGCTGCCATTCGGTGTTCATCACTTTATCTATGCACCGGTTCTGTTTGATAACGTCATTGTGGATGGTGGTACGATATCCTATTGGGCACAGCATCTGCCGGACTTTGTTAACTCCTCCAAGCCGCTGATTGAGCTGTATCCGCTGGGGGGCTTCTCCAATGGAGAGCTTGCGAAAATCTTCGGTGTGATCGGTGTTGCCCTTGCCTTCTATAAAACAGCACGTCCGGAAAAACGGAAGATGGTTGTCGCACTGATGGTGCCTGCCTGTCTGACAGCCATGATGACCGGGATTACGGAGCCGCTGGAATTCACCTTCCTGTTTGTGGCGCCTGTGCTGTATGTTGTCTATTCTGTCCTGTCCGCACTGCTTGCGGTGGTCATGCTGCTGTTCGGTGTCATTGGAAACTTCGGTCAGGGTATTCCCAACATCATTTTCCTGAATCTGATACCACTGTTTAAAAATCATGAAATGATGTATGTCTGGATGCTTGTCATCGGTGTTGCCTTTACCGCAATTTATTATTTTGTATTCAAATTCATGATTCTGAAATTTAACTACGCAACGCCGGGACGAGAAGCGGTGGATGAGGATGCCAAGCTGCTGACAAAGGATGAGTACAAGGCATTAAAGGATGAGAAGAAAAGCACCGGAAGTGACCGCTTTGATGTCAACGGCATACTATCCGCACTGGGCGGTGGAGAAAACATTCTGGAAATCAGCAACTGTGCAACACGCCTGCGCTTGCTTGTTAAGGATGAAAAGGCGGTACAGAGCCTGGAAGAATTTAAGAAATACGGGGCAATCGGCCTTGTGAAAAACGGCACCTCCATTCAGGTCATCATTGGTCTGGATGTACCAAAGGTAAGAGAACAGGCAGAGCTTTTGCTTGGAAGAGAATAACGAGTATAGTTTATAACGACAGCCCTTAAAAACGGCTGATAAAGGAGGATACTGATATGAAGAAATTTTCAATACTGATTGCAGGTGGAGGAAGCACCTATACACCGGGTATCGTTTTGATGCTGCTGAGCCATCTTGACCGCTTTCCGCTTCGCTCTATCAAGTTTTACGACAATGATGCGGAGCGTCAGAAAATCGTTGCGGATGCATGCGAGGTCCTGATTCGGGAGCGGAATCCGGAGATCAGCTTTCTGGCGACTACCGATCCGGAAACAGCCTTTACGGATGTAGACTTCGTCATGGCACATATTCGTGCGGGAAAATATGCAATGCGTGAGCTGGATGAAAAGATTCCGATGAAATACAATGTCGTTGGACAGGAAACCTGCGGACCCGGAGGAATTGCATACGGTATGCGTTCCATCGGTGCGATGCTGGAGCTCGTGGATTACATGGAGAAATATTCACCGCAGGCATGGATGCTGAACTATTCCAATCCTGCCGCAATCGTAGCAGAGGCGACAAGAAAGCTGCGTCCGAATTCCCGTATTCTCAATATCTGTGACATGCCGATCGGCATTGAACGTCATATGGCGGAAATTCTGCATCTGAATTCCAGAAAGGATATGGATATCTCCTATTACGGACTCAACCATTTTGGCTGGTGGACAAGCATTCGGGACCATGCGGGAAATGATTTGATGCCTGCGTTAAAGAAACACATCAAGGAAAAGGGGTACTGTGTGGAAGCGCAGATGTATCAGCACACGGATGACAGCTGGACGGATACCTTCCAAAAGGCAAGGGATGTCTATGCACTGGATCCGGATACCCTGCCAAATACCTACCTGAAATATTACTTCTACCCGGATTATGTTGTGGCGCATACCGATCCTGCTTATACCCGTGCCAATCAGGTAATGGATGGCCGTGAGAAATTCGTGTTTGGGGAATGCCGCAAGATTGCAGAGGCACAGAGCAGTGAGGGTGCTGATCTTCATATTGACGAGCATGCATCCTATATTGTCGATCTGGCATGTGCACTGGCATACAATACGAAGGAGAAGATGCTGTTGATTGTGGAAAACAACGGAGCTGTACAGAACTTTGACCCAACTGCAATGGTTGAGGTACCTTGTCTGGTGGGAAGCGATGGTCCGCAGGCATTGTGCATCGGGGATATTCCACGGTTCCAGAAGGGATTGATGGAGCAGCAGGTTGCTGTGGAAAAGCTGGTTGTGGAAGCATGGGCGGAACAGAGCTATCAGAAGCTGTGGCAGGCGCTGACGCTGAGCCGCATGGTACTAAGTGCAAGTGTCGCAAAAGCGATTCTGGATGAGCTGATCGAGGCGAATAAGGAGTACTGGCCGGAATTAAAATAAGAATATAAAAAATTATGTTATTGTTATAGATATATAGAAGAGAACACCCGTACTTGCATACGCTTATGCATATGGGTGTTTTTTTGCTGTATCCTGTGTAGGAATGCTGTGATCTTTTTCAGAATTGCTGGCGTATGATTGAATTCATGATATAATCGTAGAGAATGAGGTGAAGGATCATGAAACTTGCAGAGCTAGTCAATCAGCATTATAAGGAGCTGTCCTCCAATGACCTGTATATTTGGGACTACATACAGGCGCATCGAAAGGAATGTCAGAATCTGTCCATCGTTGAGCTTGCACAGCGCTGCCATGTTTCCAAAACGACGATCCTGCGCTTTGCCCAGAAGCTGTCATTAAAGGGATACAGTGAGCTGAAGGTATACCTGAGCTGGGAAAACCGGCCATCCGAGGATATGGTGATTGATGAGCATCTGATTGAGCATGTATGTGATACAAGCAAATACGCCATTGATGAGCTGCGGGAGCGTGATTTCACGGATATCTGTGAAATGCTGTATCATTCCGGACGTATTTTCGTATATGGAACAGGAGCTTTGCAGGATTCTGTGGCAAGGGAGCTGCAGCGTATGTTTTTGTATTGCGGGGAATTTGTCTATGTCCTATCCGGTGAAAAGGAAACGGAAATGGTTCTGCCCTTTTTAAAACGCGATGATGTTGTTATTTTGATTTCACTGCGTGGAGAAGGAGAGCTAATCAATGAGTTTGCTGCTCAGCTGCGTCTTAGAAGCATTAAAACGATATCCATGACACGGCTGAAAAATAATGAGCTCGCCCTAAAATGTACAAAGAGCATCTATATCACTACCTCACAGGTGATGATTGGTAATCATATTCTGCATGAGGCGGCAAATCTGTATTTTGTATTGGCAGAGCTGTTGTTTCTGCGCTATTCCCAATATAAACAGAAACAGGATGGTATAGGAATAGGATAACCGCAAAAATGGCGGTTTTTTTTTGAAAACTCTTGTGGGTGACGCAGGGGAATCGTCTACAATAGGGGAAGAGGTGAAGAATATGTATCAGATTCATGAGGTGTGCGAACGCTGTCATCTAAGCAGAAAAGCAGTTCGTCTGTATGAGGAAAAAGGACTCTTGCATCCGGGAAGAATACAGGGAAATCGAATATATAATAAAGAAGATGTATTGCGTCTGCATTGTATCAGCTATTATCGTGGACTTGGGTTTTCTCTGGAACAGATTCAGCAGCTGTTGCATGGCAGCAGTGAAAAATGCTTGAAGGAGCTGCTTGTGACACATAAAGAGCAGCTGGATCGAAAGCTGGAGGAAAAGCAGGAACAGCTGCGGGCTGTAAAGAATGTTATACATGCAATCCGGCAGCATGAGGAATTTGATATCACTGCAGCGGTATCGGATGAACAGCGTGACGATGATTGTGTGGAGGGGATGCTGATCTGGAAGTGGAATTCTATCTATCAGATATATGATTATCGTTGCAGCAGAAAGACCTATCGGCATGCGGTTATTTCCACACGGCTGTTTTGTGCGATTCTTGTGATTGTACTGGTGTTTGCATTGCTGGAGAAGGGAGGGATTCTGTAATGAATACCATACGTGAGCTTGCGGATTCCTGCAATATCAGTGTACGAACACTGCAGTATTATGATCAGATTGATCTTTTGAAGCCTAGCGGTTATCAGGGGCGCATTCGCATGTATGATGAAGCAGCAAAGGAAAAACTGAAAGGTATCCTTGCATGGAAGGTTCTGGGTCTAAGTCTAGAGGAAATCATAAATCTTCAGCAGGGAGCTATGAATCAGGAACAGCTGTTGATCCTGCTGGAACAGAAAAAGGAACAGCTTATGATGGCAAAGGATGTTTTACTTAAAAATCAGATGCAGGTGGATGACATATCGTATCATATCCGGCAGTCTAAGGAATGGAATCCCGGCGACTATACGGAAGTTTTATCACTGCAAACCATGGATCGTCCGTATTCACTGACTACACATCTGGTTGCGTTGCTGCGTAATATGACGCTGTTAAAGGTGATCATTTTGATATTTTACATGTTGGATGCCCTCTGTATTGCCGCACTTGTCGCAAAATGTGCAACCCTTCTATTCCCATAGGGCAATAAATCACAATTCAGATGCTTTGATAGAAACAAATTGAAAGCGGCGATGTGCTTATTCGTATTCGGAGCGATTTCGTTTTCATGCAGAGGCTAAGCTGAATGAGAAGATAATCTTACACATCCGTCGTTTCCCTACCGGGTAAACTGTTGTATAATAGTGATATTGATCATACAAGGAGACGAAGGATATGTCACAGAAAAAAATTACCTATATCAAGCTGCTGCATCAGTTGGAGAAAAAAATGAAGACCAAACGACTTGAGGGAAAGGTCGCTATACAAAGAGAAGAATTTGAAATTCTGTTATCCGGAATACCTTCTATTTTAAACGGATACGATCTGATAAAGCTTGAGGTAGGGGATAAAATCAGCCGTGATGCTTTACGCAACCATTTAAAAGAACAGTTTGAAATCATTGATAAAGATAGTGCAATCAGGGCAATCAAAGCCTTTTTGAATGATAATGTGCAATGGCAGTACGAACAGTTTCTGGGCTTTTGGAGGGATGAACCTCAGTTTGATTTAGAAGAGCTGGATGAAAAAGCAAGGCTGTTCTTTGAGGGCTGTAAAACCTTTGCGAAGCAGTTTTATCCATTTCTGAAGGAACAAGGCTTTGCAGGTTTTGATTATGGAGAATGTGTCCGCATGATTCGGGAATGCTATGCTGTGGAAATTCTGGATCGGGAAACGGCGGAAATGATGCTGCAGGATATCGGAACTCGGGCATTTCGACAGTTTGACAGCTGGGAGGAATATGCGATCAGCTATCTGTGCGGAGGCTGTTATTTTATGTTCCGCAGCTCCGGGATGAATAATGATTATGGAAGTATGATGTTTCAAAATGAGCTGCAGGCGATTGAAAAGCTGTTTTTTGAAAATCGTACCAACGTATGGAACCGTTATGCATGGCTGGAGGGAAAGAAGTATTTCCCATGCATCAAAGAAGGAAAAAAGCTGATTGACAGCACGTTGGGCTGCTTTGTGACAGATCGTGTCAGCATCGATCAGGAGGACATCTGCTATATGGTACGCGAGGAACCATCCAAAGACAATCCGGACAGCGGCTGGAGAATCTTCGCAGGAGATGAAACACAGGAGTATATCGATGATAATGAGCATACACAGGTTTTCGCTTTAAATACCGTATGCAACTATGATCCGGAAATCATTCCGTTTCTTGACGAGCCTGTTGGTACGGTGATTGTGCGCAATCGGGAAGGAAAGCTTGAAATCGAGGAAAAGCAGGCGCAATAACAGCTTATCCATATAGGGCTTTATATTATGTTTATAGTGTAGCGGGTAAACAGCTTATATATAACATAAGGTTTGGACTTGATCTGAATTCAGATTATCTGAACCTTTTTCATATCCATGCTGGGTGGTTATTGGCCCTAAGCAAACAAGGAGTGAAAAAAAGCTTGAAAAACAGATATCCTTTATAGTTGTTATTGACAGAATACAAATACCATGATAGTGTATTACTGTAGTTAGTACACTAATACACTGGAGGTGCAGTTGATGTTTGTAATTGACACGCAAAGCAAGCTTCCGATATTTGAACAGCTGAAAAAGCAAATACTGGAGTTTATCACAATTGGTATTCTATCACCAAACGACAAACTTCCTTCTGTTCGTGCCATGGCTTCGCAGATTGGTGTAAACCCCAACACGGTTGCCAAAGCCTATCAGGAGCTGGAAGAGCACGGATATATTTATTCGGAGAAAGGAAAGGGATGCTTTGTGGCAGACAATGAATCCGATAAGCTGATACGGGAAGAAAAGCTAAAGGACTTTAAGGGGACGGTTCGTGATATGAAGCAGCATCATATCGAAAAGGAAGCACTCTATAAAGCGGTGGATGCCGTATATGAGGAGGGAAAGGATCATGCTTAAAATCAGGTCACTGACAAAGAAATTCAAGGATAAGACCGTGCTGATGGATGTAAACCTGGATATTCATAGCGGGAGTGTATTCGGTCTGATTGGTCCCAACGGATCCGGTAAATCCACGCTGCTGAAAATCATGGCGGGTATTATGAAGCCGGATTTGGGATGTATCTGTATTGACGATGAGAAGGTATTTGATAATCCCGGGGTGAAACGTGATATTCTGTTGATCAGTGATGATCCGTTTTATTTCTTCAATGCCACATTAAAGGATATGAAGGAATTTTACCGTGTATGGTATCCAAATCTCAGCGATGAAATCTACGAGAAGTATCGCGCTATCTTCAAGCTGGATGAAAATAAGACACTGAAGAATTTCTCCAAGGGCATGAAGCGTCAGTCCTTTATTGTTTTGGCTCTTGCCATTTCACCGAAGTATTTGTTTCTGGATGAGGCGTTTGACGGCCTGGATCCGGTGATGCGGCTGACCTTTAAACGGGCAATCAGTAAAATGATTGAGGAAAAGGAAATGACGGTAATCATATCCAGCCATAATCTGCGGGAGCTGGAGGATATCTGTGATACATTCGGTATTTTGGAGGATAATACGATTCGTACGGCAGGCTATGTCGATGAGACGAAGGAAAATATCCACAAGATTCAGCTTGCGTTCAAGGAGGAGAAAAGTGAAGATGATTTTAAAGCCTTGGACCTGCTGTCAATGCATGTGCAGTCGCGTGTAGTGAATCTGGTTGTTAAGGGAGATATTGAAAAGATTAAAAATTATTTGAATACAATGGACCCTCTGATGATGGAAGTTCTGAATGTCAATCTGGAGGAGGTCTTTATCTATGAAATGGAAAAGAAGGGGTATGGTGTTTATGATGAATGATTTTAAGGCCTATCTACGCTATTATGTAAACAGTAATAAACGGCTGTTGGTATTGGTTTTTATCATTCTGTTTCTGATAATGCCGTTCCTTACCTTTAATTATATGGGGCTTCCGCATGGCTCGTATTCCCTGGATACCTTCTATATGGGGTTCATCGCTCTGGGAGCGGCAACCTGTGCCGGAGGCTGTGTCCTTTCATATCTGATACCGATTTTCAATTTCCGTTATCTGTATAAGAAGAGAAGTCATGAGCTGTACTTCTCTTTGCCGATTCAAAGAAAACACCTGTTTCTATATAACTATATCAGCGGCTTGCTTGCCGTATTGGTACCGCTGCTGATCAACTATCTTCTGGGCTACCTTGTATTGCTGGGACTTGGATATCGGGAAAGACTGCTTTATATGCTGTTACCATTATTGTTCTTCCTCGGGTTATCCGTTCTGCTTTTGATTCAGTATACCATTTTCACCTTTCTGAGTGTGAAATGCAACAATCTGATTGATAGTATTCTTGTCAACGGTGCTTACGTTGTCATGCCGTTTATTGTCATACTGTCAGCAATGATTTTCTTTAGTAATCAGATAACGACGATTCTTGGAAATATCGGTGCATCACCAAGTGAATTCATTAACATGGGAATGATCCAGATGCTGCTTTCCATGCCGAGTACGATTTATGCTTTTCTATTTAACACACTATCTGCTATGGCTTCGGAAATGTATAGAACAGACAACCTGATAAATGTTTTTAACTGGCTGTACTTTCTATACTGGGGAATCATCGGAGTGCTTTGCTTCTGGTTTGGCTGGAAATCCTTTGTCCAAAGAAAACCGGAGGATGCAGAGCAGCGAACCGTTACATTATTTGGATTTCCTGTAATCATCACAGTCATCACCTTCTGTATGGTTTTATTAGTAATGAATGTGGATGGCGGTGTCGTTGTTCCAAGCTTGATTATACTGGTTGCTTATTTCTGTATGATATTCTTTTCCAATCGAAAGATACAGGTAAAAAAGCTTCATGTAATCGTATTTGCATTGCTTTATATGGGGACCTTCGGTTTTAGCTATATGTATACGCAGACAAAGGGACTGGGGATGGTAAAGGAATATCCATCCCTGACAGAAATGAAGCGTGTTGAGATTGATGTTCGATCATCCTATCTGGAAGATTCGTCTGCTATGCTATTCTATGATGCAAAGGAAAAAGAGTATTATGATGGCTACAGTACCGTTGTTCAGGATGAGGAGGGCATGAAATTTCTACAGAGTGTGCAAAAGAAAGCAAGTGAGCTGAATATAGAGGATCACTTTGTTGATGAGGCATATTATATCAATGTTTTCTATATCAAGCAGGATAATTCACAGGTTTATCGTTCCTATACGCTCAAAGGGAATAAGAGGAATAAGGAATATCTTCTGAAGCTGATGGAAGAGCTGAAGCATACGGAAAAATTCTCTGTTATGCAGCATTGAGAAATGAGTGGATAAGCTAGGAATCCTTGTTGCTGCTCAAAGCCTGAAAAGAAAAAGCCATTCATTTATCACAAAAGGATGGCTTTGCTGTTGAATGAAAGGTGTTAAATTGCATGATAGAATTCATAAGGGAATCGCAATGTGATACCTCTTATAGTAAGTAAAAAGCTCTCAGCATTCATGTGTGCAGAGAGCCTTTTTGCGTTGTACATTCTAAAACAGTAACACACAATTTATGTATGGAGATGTGTTACTAGGCGTTGCTTACAAATGACAGCTTATATCGTTGTGTCGGACTTGCTTATTCGTTCTTTGACAGACTCGAAGGTATCACACTCCAGAACTAAAGTGGATACAATATGTATTTGCTCCTCAGTTAATGCCTGCAGCCACATTGCGCAATCCTCATGATACTTGATTTGCATCTGTCTGTGTAAGAGCTGCCTTTCTCCTTCCAACTTACCTTCCATTTTTCCGGCAGCTTTTCCCTCTTCAAAGCTGTCATGCAAGCCGTTGCGATAACGTGCTTCTCCCATCTGAATCGCCATAGCCGTTGACCACAGCTCATCATCCTTCTGCATTTCCTCATACTTGTTCACGAATACCTTCACCAGCCTTTCCTTTGACTTCAGTATATCATTTTTTTCATTATTTTCAAACAGGTATACCAGTTGTTCAAAGTCATTCAGCCTCAGTATTTCCTTCTCTCTTACAATGTCATTGATTGCCGGCATATGAACAAAGGTGCGAAGGATGAGAGGATAGTAGCTTTCATTCTCTCCCTGCTCATTGCGCATCTGATACTGATTGATCAGATTTCGGTTGTTCCATGCATACTCATCGATGAATATGATTTGATAAACCGGCTTTAATTGATCATAAAACTCACCGCTTTTCAGCTGATTGTTCAACGCTCTGGCGCCGTAAAATTCAAAGCGCATCATTTCCGCTATTCCTGCAAAAGTGGTCTGCATCTCGATATTGAAATGGCGATTCTGCTCATCCTTTACATGGACATCCAGAATGATGCGCTTCTTACCGATGATGCCCGGATCCAGATTCGGATTGAGTACGGTGCTTTCCTTTACCTTAATTCCGGTAACACGTTCAATAATGGTGTTACGGGCATACACAGAGCCTTCATCCTCACGGGAAAGGGTGTACTTAAAAAATAGATCGTTACTGTAGTTGAGCTGATTCATTGCATTTGACATTTTTATGTCCTCCATTCTGTAAGGACTCCTTACACTCTTCTATACGTTAAAAACATAGGGAATTCCTAAAAAATCCACGAATTATTGATAAAATTTGTTATTTTTCACGTTAAAAGGAATTTTAACTATAATGGCATTGTTTTTAAAGTGTTTCCTAAGCAATTTGCAAAACGATCTTTCACTTTCAAACAGTAAATGAAAAGTATCTGATGGTCCTGCGATTCGCAATATCTCACATGAAATATTTCATGTATTCTTATGTGAATTTACAAAAAACCTATTGCTTTCGCAGAAACTTATTGCTATAATTGTATAGCACTTACTTTAAACCCACCTGAGGTTTAAGGCGGAAGGAGAGTTAAAATGAAAAAAGGAATTCATCCAGAGTACCACCGTATTATGGTAAAATGTACTTCTTGTGGAGCTGAATTTGAAACTGGTTCAACTAGCAAAGAGCTGCGTGTTGATACTTGTTCAAACTGCCATCCATTCTATACTGGACGTCAGAGATTTGCTGCTGCACAGGGACGTATTGAAAAATTCAACAAAAAATACGGACTTAAATAACAACAACTACAATGGGAAAGAGGCATATGCCTCTTTTCTTTTGCCTTATCTGTAAGCGCCTGCCCTGATGGCTATTTACAGGAACTGGATAAAAAAATAGCAAACAGTCAGGATATAGGATGAAAGAAAATGAAAGTTAAGTAACAGATGTAAAATGTACATACCGGAATCACTTTATGATATAATACAAATCGTAATGTTAGTGAGGAGTGTCGTTATGTATCAGCAGTATAAGGAAGGGTGGCTGGAGGTTATATCCGGCTGTATGTTTGCAGGAAAGACAGAGGAACTGATTCGACGTATTAAGGTGTTGGAATATGCAAAAAAGAAAATCGCTGTATTCAAGCCGAAAATCGATGATCGTTACAGTGAGGAATGTGTGGTATCGCACTGCGGAAGCACGGCAAAAAGCTTTGTGATATCCCGTGCGCATGAGATTTTTGATTACATAGATGACAGCTACGATGTGATTGCAATCGATGAGGTGCAGTTTTTCGATGAGGAAATCGTAGAGATATGCGATTACTTTGCGGACCATGGAAAACGGGTTATGGTTGCCGGACTGGATATGGATTTTCGTGGAGAGCCATTTAGCGTCATGCCGCAGCTGTTTACACATGCGGAATTTGTGACAAAGCTGACAGCGGTGTGTACAAAATGCGGAGCACCTGCTACAAGAAGCCAGCGACTGATTAACGGAAGAGCCGCTCGGTATGATGATCCGATTATTTTGGTTGGAGCAAGTGAGCAGTATGAAGCGAGATGCCGTCATTGTCATGAGGTTCCGGGAAAGCCTTTGATTCATAAATAAACAGAGAATTACTTGAAAGCAGATGATGTCAATGTGTGTGACAATCTGCTTTTTTTTGTAAAGGCATATCTGTATACTGCAGCTTTTCAAGAAACACCCGTATTTATTTCTGTTTTAGAATATAGCCTTTGTGTATGTTTCTTGCTTTAAATGTATACGAAGGTATTTTTATATAAAAGGATGGCGAAGGCTTGCCTATAGCGGTAAGTAGTTCTTTCATATGCGAGTCGTTTTATTTTTTGCACAACGTGAATGCTCATCATAGTGATGTGCAAACGTATACCCAAACATAGTACCTAACAGTTCTTGTGAAAACGGTTTCTATAAAATATACTTATTTTGTAAGGAAGAGCTTGCGCGCAACTATGATTTTCCTTTAAGGAAAAGGAGGTTTGATAAGATGAATGATACATTGATTTGTGATGAACTTTGCGAACTTGATTTAGATGTGAAGAGTACAGATGAGTTTTTTGAAGTCATGAGCAAAAAGGCAATGGATCTGGGCTACGTAACTGAACAATTTCTATCAGCCATAAAAAAAAGGGAACAGGATTATCCTACTGCATTGCCGGTAGAGCCGTATCCGGTTGCGATACCACATTCCGATCCCATCAATATCGTAAAGCAATTTATAGCACCAGTGCGTTTGAAAACTGCAATCGACTGGTGTGAAATGGCGAACAATGACAGCATTCTTCCGGTAAAAATCGTATTTCTTCTGGGCTTTAAAAGAGAAGAGGGGCATGTGGAAATTTTACAGCAGCTATTACAGAATTTCCAAAATGAAGATACGATGGAACGCTTATTGAAGGCCGCAACAAAGGAAGAATTTTTAGAAATTGTTAAGCATATGGAAGGGCTCTGATGAAAAAAGTGATCGTTGCTTGTGGGAATGGGGTTGCAACCTCTCAAACAGTGGCCTATCGAATCAATCGAATGCTGGAAAAAGAGAATATCACAAATGTCAGAGTGGAGGCAGTGAACTTGCGTTCTTTGCAAAGAGAGCTTCGCGGAGCTCTTGCCTATATTGATATCACGAATAGCCATATTGATTATGGTATTCCTACTATTAACGGACTTGCTTTTCTCTCAGGAGAACATAAAGAAGAAGCGTTTCAAGAGCTTATTGAAATCATAAAAAACAGTTAGGAGAATATTATGAAAAAAGTAATCGTAGCATGCGGAAGCGGAGTAGCTACCAGTCAGACAGTTGCATCAAAGGTAAATCGTTTGCTGAAGGAGAAAAACGTAGATGCGAAGGTAGAGGCGGTTGATTTAAAATCGGTAGACCGTTACCTTGTAGATGCTGCAGCATATATCACAATCACAAAGGTCACAAAGGAATATCCAATCCCTGTGATTAACGGAATCGCATTTTTGACTGGTATGAATCAGGAAGCGGAGCTACAGAAGCTGATCGAGGCCATAAACAGCGCAAAATAGAACTTTGAAAGAAGAGAAAGAAGGGAAATATAATGGAAATTTTATCAGATGTTGTTAATTATCTATTGAGCTTAGGTGCAGCAATCTTTGTTCCTATTATCATTATCATTGCCGGTTTGATTGTAAGAATGAAATTAAAGGATGCAATCTCAGCCGGTATCACTCTTGGTGTGGCGTTTACCGGAATGACGATGCTGATCAATTTTATGACAGGCGCCATTTCACCGGCTGCGGAAGCTATGCTGAAAAATACAGGGATATCCTTACCAATCGTTGATGGCGGCTGGACAACGATGTCAACCATATCATGGTCCTGGCCATATGCGTTCCTGATGTTTCCGCTCATGATTATTATCAATATTATCATGCTGGTTATAAAAAAGACGAATACCTTCAATGCGGATTTATGGAATGTATGGGGGAAAATATTTACAGCAGTTGGTGTTGTGGCAATCACCGGCAGTGTACCGCTGGCATTTCTGGTAGCCGCTATTCAGATTGTATTTGAATTAAAAACAGCGGATGTTCACCAGCGTAGAATTGAAGAATTATCCGGTATTCCAGGTGTTACCTGCACCCATAAGATGGTGCTGTTTGGAGCGCTGATGTATCCGATTGACTGCCTGTTGAAAAAGATACCGGCATTTAATAAAAAATTCGATGCTGCCGCATTAAAAGACAAGGTTGGTATTTTTGCAGAGAATCATGTATTAGGCTTTATACTTGGAGTTGTTTTCGGTTTGCTTGCACAATATCCTGTCGCAGAAACACTGACGCTGGCGATTCAGTGTGCAGCAGCCCTGACGCTGTTCCCTGTTATTACAAAATATTTCATGCAGGCGCTGTCACCGATCAGTGAAGCAGTATCTGACTTTATGAATAAAAAATTCAAGGGAAGAACGCTGCTCGTCGGTCTTGACTGGCCTTTCCTTGGCGGATCCAATGAAATATGGCTGGCAGTTATCTGGTCCGTACCGGTAACCTTGATCTGTGCAATGATTTTACCCGGCAATGCGATACTGCCATTCGCAGGTATTATCAATATAGCGCTGGCTGTACCCGCTTATCTTGTCACAAAGGGAAATCTTCCGAGAATGCTGATCTTATGTACGCTTGGCGTTCCTGCATTCCTATGGGTTGGCACTGCGTTTGCACCGTTCATTACAGACCTTGCAAATACAACCGGTGCAGTCGCATTAAAGGCAGGGGAAATGATATCCAATTCCTCGATTGACGGACCGGTATTCACCTATGCGATCTCACAGGTATTTGATGTCATCAACGGAAACTGGGTTCCGATTATTGTATTGTTTGTCTGGGTTACCTGCTATGCATTCTACTATCGTGCATTAAGCAAGGAAAACAAGCTTGCTGAGGCGAAGGATGCAAATGCGGAAGCAGTAGGTGAGTAAGCATGTCTTTTACAAATAAAGAAGGAAAGCTCATTGTATTGAATATCATAGATACCATACAAAAGCATAAGGATTATCTGAGTGAAATTGATGGAGCCATCGGGGATGGCGATCACGGTATCAATATGAATAAAGGTGCAGCGATAGCGAAGCCGCAGGTGGAAAAGAATGAAACGTTAAGTGAAGCACTGCTTTCTCTTTCCAATGTGCTTATGGAAAAAATAGGAGGGTCTATGGGGCCGTTATATGGTTCCATTTTCATGGGCATGCAGGCGGTATTGGGAAATGCTGAGATAATTGACGGAGCACTCATCGAGAAAATGCTAAAGCAGGCATATGATAATATCCAGATGATTTCTTTAGCTAAGACAGGCGATAAAACCCTGGTAGATGTCCTTGATCCTTCTGTTTCAGCGTATACAGCTGTCTATGAGAAAACACTGGATACATGTGCAGCACTTACTGCCTGCTCACAGGCAGCTGAAGAGGGCATGAAGGCAACCTGCAATATGCAGGCGAAATTAGGAAGAGCTGCCCGGCTGAAAGAGAAATCCATCGGACATCAGGATGCAGGGGCAACCTCCTGCTGTCTCATTCTGCAGACATTCTGTTCAACAATAATAGCATTTGAGAAAGCAAATGAAAGGAACTAAAATTTATGCAGCGATTTGTTAATGATCCGGACATGATTGTGGATGATATGCTGAAGGGATATGTGAAATGTCACAAGGATACCCTGCATATCAGTGAAAAAAATGATCATGTAGTTGTAAAAAATCAACGGAAAAAGAATAAGGTGGGTATCGTAAGCGGAGGAGGCAGTGGTCATGAGCCGTGCTTTCTCGGCTATGTAGGCGAGCATATGCTGGATGCTGTCGCAGTAGGAGAAGTATTTTCTTCTCCCCCTGCAACTGCGTTTCATCAGGCGTTTTTAGAAGCGGATACAGGTGCGGGAGTTGCCTGTCTGTTTGGTAATTATGCCGGTGATAATATGAATGTAAAAATGGCAGTTCAGATGGCGGCCATGCAACAGGTAAATGTCCGCTATGTAACTGCCAATGATGATATAGCTAGTGCACCTGTGGATGAAAAAGAGAAACGTCATGGAATTGCAGGAAGTCTGTTTATGTGGAAAATCGGTTGTGCAAAGGCTGAGCTTGGCGGTACGCTGGATGAAGTGATCAATGCGGCACAGGCTGCTGTAAACGAAACAAGAAGCCTGTGCGTTGGTCTGACGCCATGTTCTATTCCGGCTGTCGGTCATGCCAATTTTGAGATAAAGGAAGGCACCGTGGAATATGGTATCGGACATCATGGTGAACCTGGACTGCTTGTTGCGTCATTGAAAAACGCAAAGGAAATCGCTACGGTACTCTGTGAAAAAATAGAGGCTGATTTAAAGCTGAAGCATGGAGAAGAAATTGCGGTCATTGTATCCGGGCTAGGCGGTACACCGATTATGGAGCTGTATGTACTTTATGACGTAATTGAGAACTATTTCTCAGACCGTAAGATTTCCATTTACCGCTCCTTTGTAGGGGATTATGTAACCTCTTTGGAAATGAGCGGTGCAGCATTGACGGTGATGCGCATGAAGGAAGAATTCAAGGAATTGCTGGACCTTCCTGTTGATACTCCGGCCATCACTTTGAAATGAAGCATTTAGAAGAGCTGTGCAATCAGTAAGGCGCAAAGGTAGCTTACGGATTGTGTTATCGATAAGGAGGAATAGCAATGTCGTTGGATGAAAGAGGCTTGAATATTTTAAAACTGCTTGTAAATAATCCGACGATCAGTGGTTCTCAGCTGGAAAAGGAAGCGGGCTTGTCACGTAAACAGCTAAGCTATTCGTTGGGAAAAATAAATTTTTATCTCAAGGAAAACGGATATGAAGAAATCGGCAGGATGCGGACTGGGAAATTTATCATTCCCCATAATGTTATCAATTCCTATAAGACAAATCAATTTACCTTTGATGAGGGTGCATATGTATTCATAGAAAAAGAACGTCTTTATTTAATTGCACTGATTCTTTTACAGCATAAGGAGGAACTGAGTATCAATCATTTTACCTCTATTTTGAGAATCAGTAAAAACACGGTGTTAAATGATTTGAAAAAACTGCAGACCACAATTTTACAGGAGTTTGATTTAAAGCTCTGGTATGATCGCTCAAAGGGGTATTATCTGGTTGGCAAGGAATATGAGAAGCGCACGTTGATGATTCGCATGATTCAAAGTATCCTTCCATTGCTGAGTGGGGAATCTATACTGCTTTCCATTCTTGAAATTGACGAGAAGCGGATTCGGATGCTATGTGCCGATGTAGAGGAAGTAGAAAGAACCTTAAAGGTACGTTATACCGATGAACGTATACGTGAGATCCCCTTTATTTTATACTTTATTCTTATACGGATTGAAGCCCAGAAATTTCTGGATGTGCTTCCGGAGGATTATCAGCACATTGCAGGTACGAGTGAGTACGGGGCTATCATAAATATCTTCAGTAAGTATGATATTCAGAATACGATGGATAAATTGTATCTTGTATCCCAGTTTCAGATATCGAGTGTCAATTTTGAAGACAGCAGAAGTAAGAAGTTTGAAAAAGAGCTGGCAGAGGCAGCCGAAAAAACGCTTACGAATTTTGAGAATCTCGTCTGCATTCGTTTTCAGGATCGAAAGGCATTGCTGGATGCACTTATTCAGCATCTGAAGCCTGCTCTTTACAGGATACGATATCAGTATCATATTGAAGGGAACATCCTCAATATGATTCTTCCTCATCATTCCTATCTGTTTGAAATTACAAGACATGCCATGGTGCCGTTTGAGGAAATGTTCCATATCCTCATTCCACAGGAAGAAATGGCATATATCACCATTCTGTTTGGAGGCTGGATGACAAAGGAAGGAATGCTGGATTTTCTTGAGAAAAAACGAAAGGCTATCGTTGTTTGTACAAATGGTATTTCAATTTCCAATTTTCTGTTCCTGAAGCTGAAGGAGGCATTTCCCGAGCTGGATTTTCTATGCTCCCTATCCTCAAGGCAGTTTTATGAATATCATAAGGAATATGATGTGGTCTTTGCCACAGTACACCTTGATACAGCAGTTCCACAATTTCTGGTTAAGCCAATCATGGATGATACCGATTTGCATAATCTTCGGAAAAAGGTATTTAATGAGCTTTTAAACAAAACCATTTATGAGGTTAACTCAACGAGTCTGTTACATGTCATTGGTAAATATGTGGATGTGAAGGATCGTAAGGGTCTCATGGCGGCATTGAAGAACTATCTTGGTGAAACAACACAAAAGACAGTTCCTGCTGAGCATTGCCATCAGGAGGATAAAAATAATCTTCATGATCTATTGACACCGGAAACAGTCCATATAGCAGATCATGGGCTTACCTGGATAGAAGCGATTCAGACAGCCTCAGAGCCCTTGTTGAAGAGCGGCTGTATAACGACAAAATATGTAGAAAATATGATTCACAGTGTTACATGCGATAAGCCGATTTGGACGATTGCAGATGGGCTCATACTGGCACATGCAAGTGTCGAGGAGGGTGTTAATGCCCTGGGTATGTCCCTCTTAAAATTGCCGGAAAGCATTTCATTCAACGGTTATATGAATGCAGGCATCGTTGTTGTTATGGCAACGCCGAATCGTGAGATTCATTTAAAGGCGTTGTATGCACTGATTGATATTGTGGAAAATGAAACAGATTTTAATCGAATGAAATCAGCAGATTCCATTACAGAAATATTAGATATTATATCTAAAGAAAGGTACGAGACATGTTAGAAAATTTAAAAAAGGATGTATGTGAAATTGCGAAAAGAGCACAGCGGGATGGTTTATGTAAGCATAAATCAGGAAATTTCTCAGCCCGAGATGCAAAAAGCGGCTATATCGTCATAACACCGACAAGTGTGGATCGTGAGCTGCTGACACCAAGGGATATGATCGTCATGGACGTAAATGCTAATGTAATCGAAAATTTATCCGGTTTAAAACCAACCAGTGAATCCTTGATGCATATCACCATCTATAAGACAAGAGAGGATGCTAATGCTATTGCACATACGCACTCTATGTATGCTACTACGTTTGCATTATTAAATAAGCCGATTCCTGCTATCGTATATGAGGTAGCCAATATGGGGCTAACAAAGGGACGGGTACCGGTAGCACCTTATGGAAGACCGGGAACTGTAGATTTGGCGAACAGCGTGATTGATGCGTGCAAGGAAGCAGAAAGCTTTTTGATGGAAAGTCATGGGGCTGTAGCATTTGATTCACAGGATATTTATGAGGCCTTCTTAAAGGCAGCTTATATCGAAGAGCTGGCACAGCTGTATTATAATGCATTGACCGTGTTACAGGGGAATGAGCCGAAGTCCTTCCCACAGGAAGAATTACAAAAATGGGAATATCCGAAAGAAATTAAATTCCCGAAGCAGTGATATGATTTATTTCTATTTTGTGCGGCATGGAGAAACTCTCTCAAATATATGGCATACGCTGCAGGGGTGGTCGGATACCCCTCTGACAGAAAAGGGAATCTCTCAGGGGAAAGCACTGGGAAGAGGCCTTGCAGCCATACCATTTGAAAAGATATATACCTCGACAAGCGAACGTGCCTATGATACAGCCTGTTATATCCGGGGAGAACGCGACTTAAAGATCACCATGTGTAAAGGACTGAAGGAAATGAACTTTGGAACATTTGAAACCAAAGCGAATACGTTTTCCGGATGTAAAACCTATTTACAGAGATTACAGTATCCATGGAAGGCTGCTGGCGGTGAAAATCTGGAGGATGTCTGTAACCGTGTTGGTACATTGATCACGGATCTATTGGAAGAGAATGAAGGTATAAACGGCAATATTCTGTGTGTGAGTCATGGAATCGCCATACTTGCCGCTTTGTATACTGCGGATAAGGATGTCTATGAAGAATGTCTGAAGAATGAAGTAAGATTTAAAAATTGCAGCGTTACAATTATCGGCTGCCATCAGGGGAGTTACACGGTGGAGTGTGTAAATGCAACGGAATATATTACGAAGGGAGGCTATTATGAAGAAGATTATCAATGATCCAAAGCAGTATCTGTCTGAAATGCTGGAAGGGATTTATATCGCTCATCAGGATCAGATAGCATATGTGAATGACGATCCGCAATGTCTGGTTACCAGAACAAAAAAAGCGGGGAAGGTTGGTATTGCGACCGGTGGAGGAAGCGGACACCTGCCCTTATTTCTGGGCTATGTCGGTGATGGGATGCTGGATGGCTGTAGTGTGGGCGATGTCTTTCAGTCTCCAAGTGCTGAACAGATGCATGCGATTACAAAGGAGATTGATTCGGGTGCAGGTGTTCTGTATATTTACGGGAATTATAATGGAGATATTTTCAATTTCGATATGGCCGCAGAAATGGCGGATTTTGAAGATAATATACGTGTAGAAACAGTTCTTGGCGCAGACGATGTCGCAAGTATCGGTCCGCTGTCACCGAACGAGAAATCAACAAGACGAGGTGTCGCGGGTATTTTCTTCGTATATAAATGTGCCGGAGCTGCCGCTGATTGCATGATGAATCTGGACGAGGTGACACGCATAGCAAGAAAAGCAAGCTGGAATACAAGAACGCTGGGCGTTGCTTTAACCTCCTGTGTGGTACCGCGTGTCGGACATGCCGGATTTCATATAGAAGAGGATGAAATGGAAATCGGAATGGGGATTCACGGAGAGACAGGTATACGTAGAGGGAAAATCGAAACAGCAGATCAGATTACGGAAGAGATGATGAATAAAATATTAGATGATCTTCCCTATGTGTCAGGCGATCGCGTAGCTGTACTGGTGAATGGTCTTGGCGCAACACCATTGGATGAGCAATATATTGTGACAAGAAAGATCGATCAGCTTCTTATGGATAAGGGGATATCTGTACATCGCTATTATGTAGGGGAATATGCGACCTCACTGGAAATGGCAGGATTATCCATATCTTTGCTGAAGCTTGATGAGGAGCTTACCAAGCTCCTTGATTACCCGGCAAATACCCCGTTCTTTAAACAGCTGTAGGAGGTTCAAGATGGATGCGAACTATATAAGAAAACTGCTGCATTGCTTTGCACAGATTATGCAGGAAAATAGAGAATTTTTAATTGAACAGGATAGTATTGTTGGAGATGGTGATCTTGGATTAACAATGAGCGATGGTTTTCAGGCGGCTGCGGAATATGCATGCAAAAGTGATGAAGCAGATGTAGGAAAGCTTCTGTATATGGCAGGAAAAGCGATGTCTGTCGCTGTGCCTTCTACCATGGGAACCCTGATGGCAAGTGGATTTATGCAGGCGGGTAAAGCGCTGAAGGGTGTTTATGAGCTTGATTTAAAGCATATAACTGCGTTATTTCAGGCATATGAGGAAGGTGTCATGCATAGAGGAAAAGCGAAGGTGCATGAAAAGACATTTTTGGATGGAATTGATCCGGCTGTCCAAAGTATGAGAAGCAGTCTGGAAACGGAGGAAGACATGGAAAGCTTTGCACAAAAAGCTTATGAGGCAGCTTGTGCAGGGTATGAAAATACTGCTACCATGCTAGCGGTTCACGGCAGGGCTGCTACCAGAGGGGAAATGAGTCGTACACTGAAAGACCCTGGTGCCTGTGTTGCTATGCTGATGATGAAAGCATTTATGAATTCGGTTGCATCTTCATTGTAAGCCGTATGTTTGTTAGCGGAGGCGGAAAGTAAGAATCATGAGCATATGATTGAAATAGTAATAGATTTGCTATTGGCTTCTGATGTAAGCTGCATTTGGATGAAAATATAAAAAGGACTGTGACCAAATAGGATTACAGTCCTTTTCACCGATATTCTAGTGCGCTATGCCACCTGATACAAATTTATCTCAGATAAAAGTCATCCTCAAACGTGCGTGCACCGCTCTCGGTCAACGGATGAACGAGTGATTTCATATACAGGGCATACGGGATTGCGGCGTAGTCCACCCCCATTGCAGCCAGCTTCTCCAGCTGGGCAAGGTTCTTAATGGATGCCGCTACGGTTTTTACCGGATACCACTTTGCTTCAATCATCTGCTGCATATCGCTGAGAATACGCATCGCATCACTTCCATACTCCTCGTTTCTTCCGATAAAGAAAAACAGATAATCCACGTGCGCATTGATGGCGGCTACTGCCTGTCCCATGGTGAAGAGTAAGGTCATTGCCGTTTTTACTCCGCGTTTGTGCAGGGTATCTGCCAGATGCAGACCATCCTTTGAGAAATTGATTTTAATAACGATATCACTGCTGAAAGCAAGCAGCTCCTCTGCCTGTCTCAGCATTTCCTCATAGGTTCCGATGACCTCGCCGCTTAAAAAATCAAGCTCCCTTTTGGAATATTCCTGTACGAAATCATGCAGACGGATATTGTTTTTACGATACATACTTGTGTTGGCTGTTACACCTCTGGCTCCCAGCATCAGGGCTTCTTCTATTTCCTGTGCATTTCCACTGTCAATCAGATACAGCATACCATCACTCCTCCTCTTTTCCTAAAGTATACAAAATCTGCGTATATTCAGGTGCTGATCATGCAACGATTGCTTCCACAAGTATGCGGTAAGTATCTTCCTGTATTTTTTTCCGTATCGATATGGAAGCACTCCGTATATCCATGTTCTATACAGCAATGAAAAAACACGTATAATGAAGCTGTATAGAGGAGGTATGTAGTATGTTTCATTATTATCAGCCAACAAAGATTCATTTTGGTGCCGGACAGCTGAATGAGCTGGGGCATGTATGCAGAAGCTATGGAAAGACCTGTTTTCTCGTGACAACGCCGGATGCTCCCCTGCAGCCGTTATATGAGCGTGTGAAAAAACTGTTGAACGCAGAAGGAATCCGCGTCGTTCACTTTGATAAAGTAGAACCGAATCCTAGTGTGGAAATCGTAGAGCAGGGCTTTGCTATGCTGAAGGAAGAACCAGCTGACTTTGTACTGGCAGTTGGAGGAGGAAGCTCGATTGATACAGCAAAGGCGATTGCATTTGCGAATGGAAAGGCGTCGATCGACTGGGATTATCTGTTTGACGAATACAGCTCACCGTTTGAATATTATCCATCCTACAGTGAAAAGCATCTGCCCTTGTTAAGTGTTCCGACTACCTCAGGAACGGGTTCTCAGGTAACGCAGGCAGCGGTTATCACCAGAGGAAAAGAGAAAATCACATTCTTTCATCCGGATAACTTCTCGCAGGAGACAATTCTGGACCCGCAGCTGATGCTGACACTGCCAAAGCGCATGAGTGCTGCCACCGGCTTTGATGCATTTACCCATGCGTTTGAGAGCTATATCAATGCCAACGCTTCTCCTTACAGCGCAATGGATTCCATGGAGGCTATGCGTCTGGTGATTGAAAATCTGCCACGGGTACTGGACGATCCGCAGAATCTGGATTTCCGTACAAGCATGTGTCTTGCTGATACCTTGGCAGGACGTGCACTGGCAAACTCCGGTGCAAGCGCACCGCATCCGCTCTCTGAGATTATCGGTGGTATCGTACATCTGCCGCATGGGGAAGCACTGGCTGTCGTATTCCCTGCGTTTATTCAGCATATGGCAGAGAAAAACAAGGAACGCTTTGCGGATGTGGCGAAGCTGTTTGGCAGCGATGATCTGCACACTGCTATGGTCACCTTTCTGGAAACAATCGGACTTCATAAGAAGCTGAAGGATTTCAATGTCAGCGAGGAAGAATTCCGTGAAATTCTGGCATCTCCAATCCTGGATCATCTGCCATTTGGAAGCAGAGAAGAACTGGAGGCCATACTGAAAGACGCGTATGCCTGAGATTCGTCTGATCGGTCTTGATCTGGATGGGACTTTGCTGAGAAGGGATAACTCGGTAAGTGAAGAAAACATCCGAATATTGCGGGAATGTGTAAAACGAAATATACAGATATATCTGATCAGCGGACGACCTTACTGCTTTACGAAAATGATTGCGGAAAAAATTCATCCGGCCGTACGGGTCATTTCCTCAAATGGGGCAATATATGAAATAGGGACGACGTGTATTACCCATACGATAGAGTCACATGTCCTGTATCAGATTATCGACGTGCTGAAGGAGCATGTACATGCACATGCATTTTTCAAGGGAAAGCACGAATTCTTTACAACAGAGCCTTATGATGAGCGATTTTTGTATGATCATATCAATGAACAGCTGCCGGTGGATATACAGGTGAAATCCTATACCGGTATGAGCTGGGAGACGTTAAAGCACAGCGCACATGATATTGCAAAGATTCTGGTCTATGATATGCAGGCCGAACGACTTTTACAGGTAAGAAAACAGATAGAATGTATAGAGAATACCACGGTAACCGATTATCAGCCCATCAGCTTTGATATCACTGCCGGCGGTGTACATAAAGGGAATGCTATAAAAGCTGTACTGCAATCTCTGCATTTAGGAAAAGAGGAGTTCATGGCTTTTGGTGATGCGAGAAATGATCTTCCTATGTTTGCGGAAGCAGGGCTAACCGTAGCCATGGCAAATGCAAGCGAAGAAATTCAGGCTTCCTGTGATATTATCACTTCGGATTTCATGGATGACGGGGTTGCAAAAGCAATACAGCGATATATTTTACGATGAAAAGGACTGCTCAATAGCAGCTGATGGCATCAATCAAGGAAGCAACGGTTGATGTCATGAACTGTTCGATGCAGCCCTTTTTTCTTGTTGAAACGAAGGTATCACGAAAGGTACATAGCCTTGCTCTGTTAGAAATGATTCTGATGATTGAAGATGCTTCGTATATCATCCCGCAGATGCTGTAGAAATATCCGGTCCGGCAGCATTGGAATCTGATACCAGTGAACCGACGGAGGTACAATAAGGGGAAAGGTGGAAAAAATGATAGGATAGTGCATCCACAAATCCGTATCGGTAACCTCCTGCCAGCGTATCACACGGCGAATTTCCACCTCCTGTATATGCGTTTGCAGCAAACTGATGGAGAAGATAAGCTCACTATAGCGATGCTCATATAAAAAGATTGCCTCTAATGGCTGTAGCGTGTATTGCAAAGCAGCCGCTATGTGAAGGGTGATGTAGGATATTTCATCCTCTGGAAGCTGTATACCACAAATCTCCTGAACAATTTCGTTCATGGAGGAAGCCATATGATAAGGAAGCGGAAATTCCGTTTTAATAGTATCCTTCAGCGGATTGTCATATTCATAATAGTAGACAGATTTTTCCAGAACATTTGATAAATGCTGGAAGAGCCGTTTTTCAAATTTAACACTGTCAATTTTCGGGTAGCGCTCATAAAGTGACGGTGTGAAGCGCCGCAGGATTTCTTTGCAGGCTGCTTGTATTTCAGGAGTTTGCAGTAATTCCGTATTAGTGTTCTTTAATGTTAGAAGGATAGACAAGGCGTAGGAAAGTTCTTCGTTGGGAATCCTCTGCTGTAAATCGTCTTCTATTTCTGTGTGCAGGTTCATTATGCGTTGAAACAATGCTGATTCCTGCAATGGATTTCGACTCAAAATGCTTACATGATGTCCTCTGGATATACGATCCAGCGCGATATAATACAAAACACTGACAAATTCTTTATCTGCTTGATTGAGCTGCAGCAAGCTGTATACTTCAAACTGATGGATATAGAACAAGATATTCTTTTTTACTATATTGTTTGAAAAGCAATCCTCAACAAAGTCATTCAGCGTCTTATGGAAGGTTATGGTGCGTGTTTCGTGCAATTCATTAACCAGCTGTGCCAATGCTTTGCGTATGCGCTTTTCTCCTTGTGTTATCTGTATACCGCTTCTTGTATGCGTGATAGTCAGATGATACGTCCGCAGCCATTGGTCTGCCCTTCGTATGTCTGCATATAGAGAGCTGCGGGATATGTGTAATATCTCCTCCAGCTGATACATGTGCAGTGTATGTGAAAAGCGCAGCAGGCTGTATAGGATGTAGCTGACGCGTTCCATCGGAGCGACAAGGGGGCAGTGTGTCTTTTCCTTTAGCAGATAGTTTTGCAGTCTCATCATGTTTTCTCTGCTTCCGGACAGTGTGATTCCACAGCCCGGCTTGCGCATGAGCGATAATGCAAAATCAGACAACAAAGGCTCCGTATGCTTCAGATAGGTGCGTACGGTTTTTTCAGAAAGCGCCAGCTGCTTTGCCAGCGAGGAGGCGGTGCAGTAGGGTGTAGCAATCAGCTGCTCCAGAAGCTGATATAAAATATATGGTTTCATTGTTCATCACACCATTAGTATAGCACGAATAGCAGATGCAGGCTTCGTACAGCTTTACCGTTTTATTACGGTAAATTCTGCATAGGTATTTTGGCATATCTGCGGTATAATAAAGATGTCAGGAATGATGTTATCATCCCATGGCAATGGACATCCTTTGTTTACAGATGTCGTTGTGTCATGAAGTCTGAGCATGATACATGAAAAAAGGGCGCTGCGGTGTCCTTTTTTCATATCCTGAATCGCGCGGTATGATAAAGGATAATCGTGTATTTGAATCCTGCACGAACCAAAAGCATACGTTCTCAGAGGAGTATATTACCTTCCTTAAATTATTACAAAGCGGATTCCTACGCTTATAAGCATGATTGCTTCCCGATAGGAAAGTATGATAAAATTACTCTCAGTTTGAGGTGATAGCATGATAGATCGAAAGGTTTTTATACGTCTGCTTCTGACCATCGGATTACCGATTGTTTTACAGCAGATTATTTCATTGAGTCTGAATATGATCGATACCTTCATGATCGGAAGTATCGGTGTGGGAGAGCTGGCAGCTGTAGGGGCAGCCAATAAGGTATACTTTATTTTTTCCATTATCTGTTTTGGGATTTACAGCGGCTCGAGTATTTATGTATCCCAATACTGGGGAATCCGCGATGTCAGGAATATCCGCAAGGTGATCGCGATTGAGATGCGTATCGGCTTTTTTCTTGCCTTGTTTACCGTTGTGCTTGCTCTGGTATTCGCACCGCAGATTCTGCATCTGTTTGTAAGGGAAGCGGGTGTGGTGGCAATCGGAGCCTCTTATCTGCGCATAACCTGCTTTACATATCTGATGACTGCGTTTTCTTTTCTTATGAGCTTCAATTCACGCGCTATTCATAATCTGAAGATTCCTACCCTTGCCAGCGTGCTGGCAATAACCATCAACACGGCTTTGAATTACGGACTGATCTTTGGGAATTTTCATTTACCGCGCTTGGGCGTTGAGGGCGCTGCTATCGCTACATTGACCGCAAGGTTTGTGGAAATGCTGTTAATTCTCGGTTATGTTTATTTCAGTGAGGATCATCCGCTGGCAGTTGACGGCGCAACCATTCGCAGGCTTGATCTGCCGTTGATGAAGCGTGTCGTGAAAACTGCGCTTCCGGTTGCCATGAGTGAAAGTGCTTGGAGTATCGGAACAACGGTCTGTTTCATCGCATATGGGTTGCTGGGAACGAGTGCGGTAGCCGTTGTACAGGTGGCCAGTGTAATCAATGATCTGTTTCAGTGTGTGTTCTTTGGACTGGGGAATGCCTGTGCTGTGATGATTGGCAATGAGCTGGGAAGAAATCATACAAAGCTCGCATACGCATATGGAAGAATCTTCATCGGCATCAATATAGGCTTTTGTCTGGTAATGACAGCTGCTCTTCTGCTATTGAAGGGTACGATCATTGCTGTTTATAAGTATGATGCTGTAACCAGTCAGATGCTAAACCTGACGTTGATCGCCTATGCCTTGTATACTACACCGAAAATGATGTCCTATGTACACATATGTGGAATTCTTCGCTCCGGTGGTGATACAAAGTTCTGTATGTTCTGCGATTTGATTGGTATATGGTGTGTGGCAATCCCCATGTCTTTTCTTGCGGCAGTTGTCTGGAAGCTGCCGCTTCACTGGGTGGTAGCTCTGTCCTTTAGTGATGAGCTGGTAAAGGCTATGGTAACACTATGGCGCTTTCGCTCTAAAAAATGGATTCATGTGCTTGTTCATAAGGAACAGGAATGTGAAATAAACGGCGCATAGGGCTTGAAATTATGCTACTATATACATATAAAAAATAAGGGAGAAGTCATTATGGATCATTTACCTGCACAGGAGGCAAGACATGTCATCAATCTGCTTAGCGGTCTGTTCCTGTACGCATATCGAACAAAGAATAAAAAAGCAAAAATAACCATGGAAAATATGGAGCATCTGTGTCATGTGGGGAGTACGATCGTGTTCCGCAATGAGCAGGCAAGCAAGCGTCTCATTGAGCAGTACCTCAAGCTTCATCCACAGCTGCCAAAGGAGGATGCCGCCTGTATTGCACGGTTTCAAGGCTGCCGTAAGCAGCAGCTGTATGTCATGCAGTATGAGCAGGAGTATACCTTTGTAATGGATCGTAAAGGCAAAACGCTATATGGCGTAAAGGGGATTACAGATTCTCTGGATTTCATGCTGCGCAATCAGACACTACCCTGCATGGTGCAGTATGCTATCCTGCCATATAAAAATCATTTCATCCTCGATAGCATCGGAAACACGCAGGCAATTACAGAGCTATCCTTCGTAATAGAGCTCTTTGAGGAATATCGCGGTATCGCTATGGAGAAAGGTGCCCTGCTGTCAGAGCATGAGACGGCTTCCTTCACGGTGCTAAAGCGCAATATGCACGAAAAAAAGGAAGAGCTTTTTTCCGATTATCTGCAACCTTTGAGCGGGATCTTGCGGATGAAGGGGCAGGACCAGAAAAGCAGTGTTCTGGAGCTGGCACTTACCGCATGGAATCTAAGCTATGGAAGTGATGAACAGGCTGAGGAATTCTTTACCAGAGACACATTTCGACGGTATGTGAAGCCGCTGATGGAATATCGCAGAACGGCATTCACCAATGTGAAATTCCTCATAGATCGCCTGGAGCCACCGCGTAAGGGGGAAACAATGCTGCAGGTGGTAGAGAAAAAGAATGTGGAGCAGCTGGAGCTGGAGCTGTAAACAAACAGAGCGAAATGCCGGGAAGGCTTTTTAAGAAAACCGGATGCAGTTAGCAAGCAATCGCAGGAAACAGTAATAAGGATCAAAAAGAAAAGGCTCAGACCTATTTCCCATGGAAAAGGAAGGTCTGCGTCTTTTGGTAATACAGGAAGAAGCGAGCCTCTGCACAACATGGCAAAGGCTCGCTGTTTACTTCTGTCTGAATTTTTCCATGAAGCGGTCAATACGTTCGATAGCCTCACGAATGTGGTCAATACTGTAGGCATAGGATACACGAATGAACCCCTCTCCTGCATCACCGAAGGCTGTCCCCGGTACACAGGCAACGCGCTGATCCTCCAGCAGTTGTACGCAGAATTCATCACTGGTCAATCCGGTACCGCGAATATCCGGAAAGATATAGAAGGCACCATGCGGCAGATGCGTTGGAAGACCGATACGGTTGAAGCCCTTTGTAATAAAGTTTCTTCTTGTCATATAGGATTCCCGCATCTCTGCGACATGTATATCTCCATTACGCAATGCATCTATGGCACCATATTGCGCAGCTGTTGGTGCGGACATGATGATATACTGGTGAATCTTATTCATGGCATCTGTGAAGGTCTTGTTCGCAAGCACATAGCCAAGCCGCCAGCCAGTCATGGCATACGCCTTGGAGAAGCCGCTGATGATGATAACCTGATCCTTGATCTCATCAAAATTGGCAGGAGAACAGAAGGTCCCGTCATAGGTCAGCTCTGCATAGATTTCATCACTAATAACGATAATCTCGTGTTCCTTCAGTATCGGAACAAGCTTTGCATAATCCTCCCTCGTCATGACACCGCCGGTTGGATTACTCGGGAAATTCATCAAAATTGCTTTGGTCTTCGGTGTGATTGCAGCTTTCAGCTTTTCCGGTGTCAGCTTGAACTGATCCTCATGCTCCAGTTTGATATGCACGGGTAGCGCACCGGTAAGCTCAACACTTGGTGTATAGGCTACATAGCTTGGCTCCATCAGGATGACCTCATCCCCCGGATTCACAATGGCACGCATGGCGATATCTATAGCTTCGCTTCCGCCGACCGTTACGATAACGTTATCCACAGGGTCATACTCCAGCTGGAAACGGCGCTTCTGGTAAAGACAGATTTCCTCGCGCAGCTCCAGCAGACCCTGATTTGCTGTATAATGTGTTTTACCACTCTCAATCGAATAAATAGCAGCCTCACGGATGTGCCATGGTGTGTCAAAATCCGGCTCTCCGACACCCAGAGAAATTACACCTTCCATTTCACTGGCGAGGTCAAAATATTTTCGTATACCGCTTGGCTTAATGGTTTGTACGTGCTGACTTAAAAATTTTTCGTACATTATGGCGTCACAACCAGTCTTTCACTTGGTTTTTCTTCTTCATCCAGAACGATGCCGTTGATCTTGTACTCCTTCAGCACGAAAAAGGTAGATGTTGAAACGACATTTTCTGTTGTAGCCAGCTTGGCACCGACAAAGTTGGATATCTCCTGCATGGTTCTTCCATAGATGATGACGATAAATTCACTCTTTCCACTCATCAGATACATCGTATCGACCTCCGGATAGCGATAGATGTTCTTAGCGACTCGATCATAACCGAAATCCCGCTCTGGGGTTACATCCACCTCAATCAGAGCCATGACCTTATCCTTGTTGGTCTTCTCCCAGTTAATAATTGTATGGTAACCACAAATGACCTTTTTCTTTTCCAGCTCATTCATGGTGTGGATGACACTTTCCTCATCCTCCAGCAAAACATCCGCCAGATCTCTGGTGGAGTATCTTGCGTTTGTTTCCAGCAATGACAGCAATAATTCTTTTTTCATCCTTGCCTCCATTCTCTCGCAATGCGCGAGCACAAATTTTTATGAAACACCAGCACCATTACAATGCGTTATAATATAGTTAGAGAAGAAGTATACTACAGAGCACGTAGAGGTGAGTGATGTTTTCTGTTTTTTAGTCTAACTCGTATTCTTATCTGTGCAGTCATCTGTCCATGCACAAACTTTTGTTCCCTTCGAGGACGTACACTTACCAATGAAGTAATCTTGTTATTTGACTCGATATACTTGAGAGCACAGATGGCAGTCAATGCTTTTTCTTTCAAAGGAGGCGGTTTTCATGCGTAGCGTGATGCACCCCATTGCTTGTGGTATTGATGTCCACAAAAAGAAATTAGCTTGCACAATCATCATCGCAGAAAGTATGCAGGTGGAACCTGTTTACCATCACCGCAAATTCTCTACTCACAATTATGACCTTGTGAAACTCGTTGTCTGGCTTGATCATTATGACTGCCACTGTGTCTGTATGGAATCCACTGGCAAGTATTGGATTCCTGTATTTAACTACCTTGAAGATCGTGATTTTGATATCGTTATCACTCATCCAAAGTATGTTAAATCACCGAAAGGTAAAAAAACTGATTTCTTAGATTCTATTCATATCGCAGAATTATTTCAAATGGGCGAAGTACAACCCTCTTACATACCCAATAAAGAGTTTCGTCAACTTCGCGATCTATCTCGTTATCGGTATAAAATCACAAACTTTATATCTTCAGAAAAAAACCGTGTTCAGAATTGTCAAACTGTTTCTAATATTTCTTTGGCGTCCGTTGTTTCTGATCCTTTTGGTGTCAGTGCTTCTGCCGTGTTTTCTGAGCTTCTCACTTCCAGTGATGTCGATGAAGTCCATATCAGATCCCTTCTTCGCGGTTCCTTGAAAAAGAAAAGTGAGGAAATTCTCAACTCCATCAGAGGTTTTCACCTTGATGATGATCAGTCATACAAATCACTACTTTCACTCGGGCACATGCAGTTTCTTGAAGATATGAAGTCTGCACTTTCTAGTGAAATAGATAAAAGAACTTCTAAATACCATGTGTACATCGATCTTGCAACACAATTGCCTGGTATTGGACACCTTTCTGCGACAACGCTAGTTTCAGAAACTGGTGTTGATATGAGCGTTTTTTCCGACGCAGAACATTTTACTTCTTGGATTGGTCTTACCCCGACAAATAATGCGAGTGCCGATAAAAAGAAATCTGTCCGTATCTCTCATGCAGGAACATACTTAAAGCCGATGCTTATCCAATGTGCACTTGCCGCACTCAAAGATAAGAAATGTCCTTACTTCAAAATCAAATATGATAAAATCAAAAAGCGCAGGGGTCATAAACGTGCGATCATCGCCGTTGCCAGAATGATGGCAGTCTGCCTTTATCATATGTTCAAAGACTTGAAGGATTTCCATCCATCCGATTATGAGGAACTGATGAACCCTATTCCACCTAAGCCTCGTAAGCAAGATATTCAAGATGCTTTAGAGCTTTTACAATCTGTAGGAGAATATAAAATTACTCCTATTTTAGCCGCAAGCTAATAATTCCGTCATTTATAAACTAAATATAGTTCACTTTGTGTTCTTTTTAAGTTGCCATTTTCTTATTTTATTGTTTCACACTTTATCACCTCGTATAATACCTATATTTTAAACCGAGATGCTTATGAAGTAAACAAAAAGGTGAAAAGTTGATATATTGCGAATCTTATCACAAGCTTTCCCGCCTTTCTGCAATCCTTTTGAAATGTTATAATGAATTTGATCGTTTTACATATGAAGGAGATAGCTTATGGATGAGAGGGAACAGCTGTGCAAAAATCTGGATGAGCTGCTGGAGACTTACGGTGACATGGTGTATCGGGTTGCCCTGCAGAATATGGGAAATGTCGCAGATGCACAGGACGCTGCACAGGATGTCTTTCTGCGTATTCTGACAAAACAGCCGCAGTTTACATCGAAAACACATGAAAAGGCCTGGATTTTGCGGGTTACCATCAATATATGCAAGGATCACTGGAAATACCAGCGGCTCCGTACAACCGTGGAGCTGAATGAAAATCTGGCAGGCAGTAAGGAGAGCACGAATTTTGGACTGCTGTATGAGGTGATGAAGCTGCCTGTAAAGTATCGTAATGTGATTTATTTGTTTTATTATGAAGAGCTCAGCGTTGCCATAATTGCCGATATTCTGCAAACGAAAGAGGCAACGATTCTGACATGGCTGCACCGGGCGAGGAAGCAGCTGAAAAGCAGACTGGAAGAGGGTGAGTTTAGGTGAAAAAATATCGCGAGGAGCTGAATCAGATTCATATGAGCGAGGAGTTGAAGCAAAGAATACGCAGGGCTGCCATACAGCAGGAGCAGCCGATTCGCCACAAGCACTGGAAACCGCGCTTTGTCTATGGCTGTACAGCCCTGTGTGCAGTAATCGCAGTCTGCTTCGGTCTATATTACAGGAACACTTCACAACTGCCAAAAAAGGCTGCACAGGTTGCAAGCAGCATAGAGAAACATGAAGGAAACGCTGATGCTGAAATTGGCTCCGTTCAGGAACAGGCAAAGGAAAGCAAAACCGGTTCAGCACAAAATCAGGAGGTGCCGGTGGAATCGTATTATCCGCAAACCCATCTGTATATGTACGGTGCGGGCACGGCCGATCGGATTTCGCCACAAAAGAAAAAAGTAAAAGCGATGCCATATGAGAATGATCATCTGGATGTAAAGGGAGCTTTGCCTGTATTCAAAAAGCAGTATGGTAATGGACCATCCTTAACTTCCATTCCGGAAAAAGACCTGAAGGAACAGGAAAAGAAAGCGGAAAAGCTGTTTCAGGCTCTGAAGAAAAAGACATCCAAAAGTATTCAGATTACAGATATCATGGCAGATGTAAACGGGGAGCTGCGCCTGATTCTGAAAACGGATAAGAAGGAAGGGACAAGAACGCAGCAGCACGAGATAGCAGAGGAGCTGCTTAAAATATATCCCAAGCTGTTCACCTTCCAAGACGCAGATATCCAAACCCGCTGTTATACGAGTATGGGCAGTGGTATAATGGCTTGCCAAACGGATATTTACAAGGCTGAGGACGATGGTAAGCAGGGCTTGCTGAATCAGGTAACGGCAGGAGCTGTGCTGACGGATGCGGGCGATGGTGTGTATTATTTGAGCCTTCCTTACAATACGTATGAAAAGCAGCTGCAGGAATTTACTATCATGAGCAGTGGTGAAGCAGAGCAGGTGTTAAATCAGAGAGGCTATTACAGCACGCTGCCGCCCTCTGAAATTTCTGTGGATCAGCTGGAAATACTGCATGTAGAGCTTACCTATGGAGGAGGAGAGGATATGTATGCCTCCTATCTGCCATACGTTATACCGATATATCGCTTCTATACATGGGATACGAACAGACTGCGACCGGTTTTATTGGAAGTGCCTGCACTGTACCCGCAGGATTTACGTGAGCTCAAGGAAAATACATGGTATTTCACACAGTGAATCCAAACGCTGTATAGGAAAATAAAAATGCGGAAGGTTTCAGGTACAATAGAAAGTCAAGGAAAGCGGTAGATTATGTAAAGGAAACGATGGCACAAAGAACAGAAATCGCTGTAAAGAAAGGAATACTATGAAAAAAATTGGAATTATCTGTGCAGGGGATACAGAGCTGGCAGCATTTTTCCCTTATTTAAAAGAGGATGAGGTGATAGAGAAAGCAATGCTGAGCTTTCACTGCGGACAGATTCACACAGTGCATGTGGTTCTGTTATACAGCGGCGTTTGCAAGGTGAATGCAGCAATCGCAGCCCAGCTGTTGATTGATCGGTTTGCAGTGGACTGCATCCTCAACGCAGGAACAGCAGGGGGAATACAGGAGCAGGTACAGCTCTTTGATACTGTGATATCTGAGCGTATCGCCTATCATGATGTGGCACGCGATCTACTGACAGAGTTTCATCCATGGATGGATTGTGAATATTTTTATGCGGATAAAAAGCTTCTGCGTATAGCTCAGGATTATAGGAAAACCGCAAAGAGCCCCATTTTGTTTGGAACGATGGTAAGCGGCGAGCAATTCGTGACAGATGATAACAGAGCGCATATTTTAGAAATATTTGCTCCTCTATGTACCGATATGGAAACGGCGGCCATTGCACATGTCTGCTTAGTGAATCAGCTTCCATTTCTTGCTATACGCACGATAACCGATACAGCTGAGCATAAAGGAGTGGAGGAATTCGAGAAGAACTGTGAAGCAGCCTCTGCAATCGCAGCTAAGATAACCTGTGATTTGCTGCCACTCTTTGCTGCGACATGATAACACAGAGTAAAGCAGTGCTGCCGTCTTAATTTTTACTCACAGGGATAAATGAGGGGAGAGCTATTTCGTACAGGCTCTCCTCCAGAACAGGCTTTTCGTTTCTTCAAAACGAAGGCCTTTTTCCTGCGTATATTTACACCAGCATTTTTGAACATATGCAAAATACCGCGGATAACCCCCTGCTCTGTGCGGATTGCGGAATAAATATGAGAAGAAAACGACCAATTATGGAAAAATATGTTGAAAAATTCTCAAAAGGTTGTAAAATTAAGTTAGGAATCCCCTTACATTTTAAAGAAATAGGAATAATTCGGCAGATAACCATCATACACTGGATATGAAGGTGCATCTGTATCTCATATAGACATACATAGTTCATTTTATCTTCAAATGTAAAATACGACAGGGAAAGGAGGAGAGAACTATGGCTATTTATGATATTTTATGTGAAGTAAAAGACGTAAGAGAAGCAGATACCGGTATCTGTGAATTCAATGGTTTCCTAGAAGATTATCTTTCCATCATAGAAACAGCAGAAGGAAAAGAGGACGATTACACTATCCTTTCGCAGCTCTTTGAAAAGGATCATAATCTGAAAATCTGCGCAAATCTGAGGCTGAACATCAACAAGGATGCAATCGCCAATCAGATTATACGCTACAAGGATTCATTTAAACTGCCGAAGGGAACAATCAAATGTCCGTATGTTGTATATGGAAGCTTTGATGAACACCAGAAGGCAATTATTCTTACATTGGGAGATAAAGAGGAATATGTGATGGCAAAGGCGCTGTATTATGTCATGAGCGAACCGGAAAATGAATATGAAGGAACGCGGAACGAGATTATCGCCTTGAGTGTGAACGGGGAAAGTGTCGATACCCTGCTGGATACGGTGGACAGCTTTTTCGAGAGAAACCGCAAGGCCGGAATCGTACAAAGAGAGCTTGATGCAAAGCTGTTCCTGAACTATGATGAAATGTATGAACTGGCTCAGAAGATTGCGAGCTATCAGCTGGTAAATCTGAGGGACATTCTTGCGAAATGCGATGATAAGGAAGAATGTATCAACAACATTATCGCAAACTGGTTCCTGCTGAAGAAATTCTCCTATGTTCAGTACATGATGGATAAGAACAATCTGAACAGGGTGCATGAAGGAAATGTTAAAAAACAGCGGCAGGTGGCAAAGGAAAAATGCGATGCCATTGGCTTTGTTTCCTACAGCGAGCTGTGGAAGCTGGTTAAGGAATTGAGATAAGAAACCGAGAGGTTTCTTTCTTTTGCATGTCATACACAAACAGGCGTATAATAGATATGATTGTGAGGTGACAGTATGAAATATTGTTATGAATGCGGACAGAAGCTGCGTATGAAGGAGCTGGAGCATGAAGGTATGATTCCCTTTTGTGACTCCTGTCGTAAATTTCGCTTTCCTATCTTCTCAACAGCGATTTCCATGGTCACACTGAATCCGCAGCAGGATAAAATTCTGATGATTCAGCAATATGGTAAGCCCAACAATATCCTGGTCGCAGGCTACGTCAATAAGGAGGAATGTGCAGAGGACGCACTGATGAGAGAAATGGAGGAGGAAATCGGCAGGAAAGTCATGCAGTACCGCTTTCTGCGCAGTGAATATTTTCCGAAGACCAATACACTGATTTTTAACTTTGCCGTTGTGATCGATAGTGAAAGACTGGATGCCGTAAGCACATGGGAGGTGGATCAGGCTGCCTGGTTTACCTTTGATAAGGCAAGGGCTGCGGTAAAGCCGGCTTCCCTGGCACAGCGCTTCCTATTGAATTTTCTATCGGTTTATGAACGCGATGGGGAGCATTTCTTTTTCAATCATTGAATCGCATAGGAAGAGGAGGATCGTTCCTTCTTTTTTGTATACTGTTTTATCCTGTATTGCATTTCAGGAAACTAAAATGCGTTAAAAAAAGCAGAAATCGATGATGACTTCTGCTATCTTGACTGTTATTGCTTTAAAATATCCTGCATGCGCCTATATAGGATAGGACCGTCAAAGCCGAAGGTCTTCTTACCATTCATCTCCATGCGCTCCTCAACCTCCAGCTGCTGGGGACCTGTGGTTTCCCGAAGGATAAATTTCAGTACCGGCGAAAACATGCTTTCACTGCTCCCTGTAAAAATACCGTCGTGCTCTTCATAGAGCATCGGGGTGAATTTTTCACTCTTTTTCAGGTGCAGGTAATCCAGCGTGAGATCCGGATTCGCAGCGGTAAAGGTTTCCTTTGTATAGCCTTCCGGCATATCATAGGATGTCAGAACCACACGTCCTTCCTCATTTAGTGTAAAGAGAAACAGATGCGGCTGTGCATTCGTACTTCCGTTTTGCGTGTAATAGCTTTCTTCCAAGAGGAAATAGCCGTTAAAATTCTTCGGCAGATTTGCAATACGCGCATTCACTACGGTATTGATATGATGTGCGTAAGGGTGAGTGATTTCCCCGGCATCATGCTGTTCGCGGATTTGTTGGGAGTTATCAAATTCTCCGCTCATGCAGGATAGAAATCTCTGTAATGTGTCCATAATCATTCCTTCTTTCAAAATAACAGTATACCCTTTGCGACACAACGTCAATCCTTCTGACGATAATCACAAGATATCACACAGCGGCTTTACACTTCAACATCAACGATACGCTCCTCCACATATTCCGGCAGAAAGCGCCCGTTTGTAAGCTCGGCTATGGCGGCATCCAGAGGCTCTGCACACATCCAGCGGTAGATAACCAGTTCTTTGTAGTCCTTGTCCAATAGCTCGACTTCCTTTTGTCGGAAGAAATAATCCAGCTTGCCGATCAGCTCATAGCTGAAGGTCATGGAATACACCAGACGTTTTTGCTTCTGTGTAATCACAGCATGCTCCAGCGCATTGGAAACACTCTTGGAGTAAGCACGAATCAGCCCACCGGCTCCCAGCTTGATACCGCCAAAATACCGGACGGTTACCGCAACGATATCCTGCATCTGACGATTTGCCAGACACTCCAGCATGGGAACACCAGCTGTCCCCTGCGGTTCTCCGTCATCATTGCTTCGCTGCAGCTCGTTCTGTTCGCCGATGATAAAGGCATAGCAGTGATGCCTTGCATTCGGATGAAGCTTTTTGATCTGCTGTATAAAATCCTTGGCATCCGCTTCGGAAAAGCTCTTATGCAGATAACAGAGAAATCTGCTTTTCTTGATTTCCAGCTCTGCCATGGAATCATCTTTTATTCTGTACATACTATCACCTATGCTTATTATAGCGGATAAAGGAGTGAAAGAAAAGCCGGTTTGAGAAACAAGCGTTTTCAATCATTCCGGCTTCAATTCTATAAACTTTACCTCTCCCGGATCAAATTCCAGCGGTATATTCTGGAAGCTGTCCATCGTGATATCATGGGTAAACGGGTCTTTTGTGGAAAAAATCTGTTGGATGCAACGCAGGGCGAACGGCAGCTCGCATATCATGTTCTCTGTATGTATATGCAGCTGTACACTGTCATGCACATTGGTATTGCATACCACCAGCAGTGCTTTGTCACTGCTTATGTAGGTGAAGCCGATACCATAATCCCTTGGTGAATCAAACCATACGGGAATGCAGGCATTTGGATCTGTAACAGCTGTTTGATAGGCTTTTCGTATGGCACTTGTCTTCTCGAGGAGCGTGGGAAAGATTGGAAGATTCGGATTGCGGTAATCAAACCAGTATTCATCCAGATATGCCTGTCTGCGATGCCGGGGATCCTCTTTTGGCAGCATATTCAGATAGCTGGGATCTCCGTATTCACTCAGCTGCATTGGCTGAACCTCAAAGGCTTCCACTCCGTTCATCATAAACGGAATACCATTGGGCAGAAACTGATTCATCACCGTCAGCATAATCGCAGCGGTATTTCCCTCCACACTGGCGATGCGACGGGAATCATAGGACTCACAGGCCGCAAGCATCGGGCATGCGTTTCCCTTCAGACGATAGCTGAAGCTGTGGAATTTAAAATTCCATAAATCGCTTTCCTCATAGGCTCCGCTGCCGGATATGGCATCATAGCCCTTGTTCAGCCATAGCGGACTGTTGTCGCTCACAGTATCCTCGGCAATCATGACAAAGGCTTTATCGTGCTTTCTTGCTGCTTTTGCCATGGCTCTTTGCAGCTTTTCCGGAAGCAGATACGGCTTTTCCAGATAAATGCCGTCTATACCAAGCTCCTGCTGATACCAGAGAATGGTTTCACACAGGTAATCCCACAGCACTGTCATCGGCTTTCTTGCCGGATGGAGGTCATAGCGGATAATATCCTGCGTCAGGTATGGCTTGGCCTTTGCTCTTATATCCTTAGGTACCTGAGCGTGAATATCCTCATACATGCGCCATATGGTTGTGTCCTGCTCGGCAGGGATACCGGCATTGATCTGATCCACCATGGATGGGGCAATCGTTGTATGCAGAGCTCTTTCGATTTCTCTTAAATTTTCAAACGTTTGTAAAGCGGCAGGAGCCTCCTGAAACAAAGCGATATGCTGCTGTACTTCCTCACTCCGGTAAAAATCCTTCAAGGCATAGGTAAAGGGAAGGGTATTCTGGGGGAGTGCATTGCAGCGTGGTGGGTGATATGCGGTTTGCTGATCGCTGTCATACCAGAAAAACCATTCCGGATGTTCCTTATAATAGCTGTTTTCTCTTGCCAGCTTACCGGGACAGTATTCCAGAATCACACGGAATCCCAGCAGATGGCATGCCTCGAAAAAGGCGGCACATTGTTCCTTGGCATCCAGCTTGTTGACTAGCTTATCCTGCAGCAGCGGGTCAATGCTGCGAAAGTCCGTAACAGCCTCCTTGACCGGATAATCCTGAGCATTCTGTGTTTTGCAGAGCGGGAAAATCTGATGCAGCAGTATGGTATTGATACCCATGCGCTTTAACAGCGGCAGCAGCAGGATACTTTTCAGGAAGGTGCCGTTATCGTTGAGATGGTAGAGATTATCACTCACCAGACGGTCGTCGCGGTCATGATCCCAGGCAGTTGCTGTGCGGACCATGAGAGAATACACACTGGCTTGCTTTAGCCAGGCTCTTTTATCAGAGGGTTTCTCTGTCGCAGACTGTGGCTGTTTCCAGTTTCCATCCGTATCCTTCAGAATGTTGCGCAGGGTGAAAAGATAAAATTCATACGGATGTACAAGCAGCTCCTTGCTGCGTATGCTTTTCGCCGGACGATAGCCATACAGATTCCAGGACTGCGGAATTGCATAATTGTAGATTTCCTTCGCATGGCTTTGGCACTGCTTTTCCAGCTCCTCATATAAGCGTTTTAAATAGTTCATGTGAAAACCCCCTTATACGTATAGTATTCTATACGTGGCGAAAAATGTCAATCGTTAATTGAGAAAAGAAAGCGATTTCGACACTTTTTTCAGCGTGTTATTTTTATACTTGCATCACGAGGAGGATGCATATGAAGAAGCTTCTGTTGTGCTTACTGGTACTGCTGATGCAGGGCTGCAGCGGTGCTGCTTCACAGCCTGCGGATATCCATATGAAGGAAGAGCAATATGAAATCGAACAGGGGGCACGCCTGGATATCTATCTGCCGGATGAAGGTTTATCCAATGCTTTGGAAGCACTGTGGAATAGGACCTATCCCGCATATCGCAATGCATTGCATTTTTCACAAAAGGACAACTCTTTGCAGGCTCACGATCTGGTGTGGATAAAGGATACGGATGCATTGGATGAGGCTACATCTGCCTATCCGCTAACCGGCATTGTGCAGCATCTGGAATATCCATGGCCTTTTAAGCTTGCGCGAACAGCACGAAGGGACAGCTTTTTTCCCGTGAGCGGGAAGGGACTGATCTTTGTTTACAATACATATACCGCGAGGCAGCGGGGACTGTCAGAGCGTGATTTTGATGATTTCAAAAACCTTGCAGGAAAGAAGGATGTATATTATCAGAATCGCACTCTTCCGTATACCATTCCCTTTTTCTTTGATCGAGGGGACGCAGAAAATACGGCGGTATCGATGAAAACCGTTGTACAGAATCCGGAGTTCAAAAAGCGGCTGCACCGCTATCGCAGCTTTCATGCAAGACTGGATTTACATGACGATACACTGGATGATGAAGCGTTTTATGAGGATGATCGCTATGTGAGCGGGCTTGTCATGAACGATACAAGCTTTGACAGCTCCAAGGCCTATGCCGATATGCATCTGCAGTTTGCACCTATGCCATCCCTTGAAGATGAGCAGCTGCGGCCTGTTCTGGATGTATACGGCTTCATGGCCAATCAAAGCACCCGCTATCCCAATGCTGTCTTTGCCTTTCTGCAGCTGGTACGCTCGCAGGCCGGTATGGACGTATTGCTGGAGAACAATCTGCGTCCGCTGGTACAGCGTGAGGATGTGGAGAAGCTTGGAATCTATGATACGTATGTTAAGCAGATTCTGTGTGCGATGAGTGAATCACAGCTGAGGAACACCTCCTACATCAAGGAAAAATCTTCGATTTCAATACTGGAGCTGTATGAAAAAAGCAATTTGCTGTCTTTGCTGCAAAACAGCCTGTATACAAAAGAAAATGACTCTCATGTACAGAAAGTCATTCATCAGGATATTACACACTGGATACTGACGCAGTAATCAGTGTGTTTTTAGTTTACTGCGGATGTATAGGAAAAGAAGTAGTGGAAGAGCTGCTGGAAGAAGGCTGTAATAGCCGGCTGCAGTATTGTTTACGAAGAAATAGACACAGCATATAAGGGAGAATAGGAACCCCCATATACAGCTAATCTGTAATGTGGCAGGAGTGTCCTTTGTATGAACAAAGAGAAAGGACTTTTTATAATTCTCTCGATATTCCTCACTGCTCGCATATTTATGATAATGCGATACGGTATATCCCACAGCCACAAGGACTAAGACCATGACCGAGTTTAAGTGGAAATATACACTGATGATATAAAGCGGCAGATACCATAACAGCTCCAGCCAGGATAATGATCGTTTCATAGCTTACCTCCATAGTACCCGGTTATTATAGCACAGTTATGGCTGTACAGCTATGCAGGAATTGCGATTAGCTAGTGGATTATTTCGATGACGGGTTCGATGCAGTTACGTCAGATATAGAGGGGATGTATCTGAAATCATCGCTATCAATGAGGGAAGATGGCAGATCGAAGAATGCTTCAGAACAATGAAAACGAACTTTGGAGCACGACCTGTATACCTGCAGAGAGAACACAGGATTAAGACCCATTTCCTAATCTGCTTTCTGGCATTGCTTAGGATTCTGGAAATGAAACTGGACAAGAAATATACAATAAAGAACATCATAGATTCGCTGATAAGAATGGATGTATGTGCATTTGACGCATATGGCTACATTCCAGTTTATAAACGGATGATTTTCATGTACTATTTGGTTTCCATACAGATACTCAGATTATCAAGAAAGCTAAGATGAGAAGTATCATTCATCAGTCTAAGGCTGCAAATAAATTACGATATTCACCTGCAAAACAAAAAACGCAAGAAAACCCCTTAATTAAAGGGTTTTCTTGCGTTATTTCTTTCTTAAACTGTCAAAGACGGGGGGCAAAGATGTGATGTGAACAAGAAAGCATCCTATTGAAAACAGCGAAAAAACGGATCATCCCTGACCCGCTTCTTTCGTATAGAATTTACAAGCTGCGCAATGCGTCAACCAGCTCGGTTTTCTCTGTGGCTTTTGCGTCCTTTTCCTTGATGACGCGTGCCGGACATCCTGCGACCACACTGTTGGCAGGGACATCCTCGATCACTACGGCACCTGCTGCGACCACGGCATTCCTTCCGATGTGTACACCCTCGATCACTACGGCATTCGCACCGATCAATACATCATCCTCCACAATGACAGGGGTCGCGCTTGCCGGTTCGATAACACCCGCAAGAACCGCACCGGCACCGATGTGACAGTGCTTTCCAACCGTCGCTCTGCCGCCCAGAACAGCACCCATATCAATCATGGTACCTTCCCCGATGATGGCACCGATATTGATGATAGCCCCCATCATGATAACCGCATTATCTCCGATTTCCACCTGATCGCGTATGCATGCGCCCGGTTCAATTCGTGCATTGATATATTTTTTATCCAGCAGCGGTACTGCGGAATTGCGGCAGTCATTTTCCACAACCATGTCCTCAATACTTTCCGCATTCTCTTTCAGGATTGGCTCAATGATTTTCCAATCACCGAATATGACCTTGCTGTCTGTCCCGAATACCTTACAGTCCGGGAAAGCAATCGGCTTTTTTTCCTTCAGATACACCTTTACCGGTGTCTTTTTTTCTGCGTTTTGTATAAATGCGATGATTTCCTTAGCGTTCATAGCTTCCTCCTTATGCGAACAGAATATCCTTCATGGTATACATGCCCGGCTTCTGTGTGACTGCAAAGCGTGCAGCGCGCAATGCGCCATTCACAAAGATTTTACGGCTGTTGGCAGTGTGCTTAATTTCAAAGATTTCATCATCTCCAAAAAAGTAAACATCATGCTCTCCCGCAACTGTTCCACCGCGCACGGCGTGTATACCGATTTCCTTCTGCCGTTTTCCTACAAAGCCGTTCCTTCCGTGTACCTCCCGGTATGTATGCTCCCTGTTCATGGCAGCTACCAGCATTTTGGCGGTACCGCTTGGCGCGTCCTGCTTCTGGTTATGGTGCTTTTCCACAACCTCCATATCAAAGCTTTCCTCCAGCATCGGTGTAATCATTTGCAGAACCTCCTGGAAGACAGCGATTCCAAGGGAGAAATTCGCCTGAAATACAACCGGTGCAACACTGCTTAGCTCCTCCACCTGTCGCTTCTGAATATCATTATGCCCGGTGGTGCCGCAGATATAAGCACATGCATGCTTCAGCACAAACGGCTTGATCCATACCAGATTGTCCGGATGGGAAAAGTCGATGACGATATCCACATGCTCCTGCAAGGTGGATATATCGGGATGATTGGTACCGTCGGCAATCATAACGACCTTCATATCGTCACTTTGCTCAATGGTTTCCACAATCATTTTTCCCATTTTTCCATAGCCTGCAACGAGTACATTTAACATAGACCGGCCTCTTTCATTTCACTGAACAGTGCCTTGCGGTGAGCTTCCTCCATTTCGCATAGCGGAAGACGGTATCCGCCGACCTCCTTGCCCATCATGTTCAGGGCTTCCTTGACAGGAATCGGATTAACCTCGATAAACAGGGCGTGAATCAGATCAAGATAAGTTAACTGTGTCGCAAGCGCTGCGTCTGTGTTCCCGTTCAGGTAATTGTGCACCATTTCGTGCACTTCCTTTGGCATGATATTTGCCCATACGGAAATGACACCGCTGCCGCCAAGCGATAACAGGGGAATGACCATATCGTCGTTTCCGCTGAACATAACGAAGTCATCGTTCAGATACCGTGCAATGCCTGCGGCATATGCGATGTTTCCGCTTGCTTCCTTGATTCCGCAGATATTCGCATGCTTGCTTAACACCTTGACGGCTTCCTCACTGATACTGCATCCGGTTCTGCCCGGCACATTATAAAGAATGATCGGTTTGTCCACAGCATCCGCTACCGCAGTGAAATGAGCAATCATGCCCTGCGCATTGGCCTTATTGTAATAGGGAGAAATCACAAGCAGTGCATCAGCTCCCATATCGGCATATTTCTTACTCTTTTCAACCGCAGTCTCCGTACAGTTGGAGCCGCTGCCGACAATAACAGGTATTCTTCCTTTGATTATCTGCAGGGTGCATTCCACAACTGCATCATCCTCTTCATGCGTCATGGTGCTGGATTCCCCGGTTGTACCCAGAACCAGAATGCCATCGGTTCCGTTTTCCACATGCCATTCCAGAATTTCCTTCAGCTTATTAAAATTCACACTTCCATCCTCATGAAACGGAGTTACCAGAGCGACAATACTTCCTTTAACATTAAACATATGCAACTTCTCCTTTCAGGATCCTTTCGGCAGGACCAAACATGTGGACGTGCTGCTGATCATCGATATCAATATGCAGCTCTCCACGCTTTAATATAATTTTCAGATTTGCTGCGCAGCCCTTCTTCTCATGGGCGATGCGTGCTGCGGCACAGGCGCCGGTTCCACAGGCCAGTGTCATACCGACACCCCGCTCATATGTCACCATCTGCAAAGTATTTGCATCCACGATTTGCACAAAGTTGACATTTGTCTGTTCTCTGTACAGGGGATGGTGACAGATCGCATGCCCGATGTCGTTATAATCATAGGCAAAGGCATCGGATACAAACACAACGGTATGTACCGTTGACATAAAGAAGCTGTACACCGTTACGCTTTTATCCCCCACAGGCAGCTCATATCCCATAACAGGCTCCTTCAGCGCATCCACCTGAATGCTTTTGGGATCATCATCCCAGGTTCCCATATCAATACGTACCTGAAACGGTTCTAGAGATACCCGTGTCACATGCTTGACTCCTGCCAGCGTTTCCACATCATATTCCTCAGCGGTTTCAATACCCTCATCATAACAGTATTTCGCAAAGCAGCGAATCCCGTTACCGCACATCGGTGCGCGAGAGCCATCCGCATTGTAGAATACCATCTCCAGCGGCTTCTGCTTCACCAGAATACAGCCGTCTGCACCGATTCCCGTATGCCGGTCACAAACACGTATGACGAAGCTCTCAATGCTCTGATGTTTTAACAGCTCCCAATCGGTAATGATGAAATCATTTCCGCAGCCATGATATTTGGTTACCGGAATCATAGGTCAAAGGCCTTTCCCAGCACCTCAACCGCCTTCAGCTTATCCTTTTCCTCAATGGTCAAAGAGATGGAAATCTCACTGGAGGTAATCTGGTAATAGCGGATATTGTGATCGCTGAGTGTAGTCAGAACCTTTGCGGCAATACCGCTGTGTGTGGAAATCCCCACGCCGACGATTGACAGCTTTACAAAGCCAAGTAGACGGGAGATCGGATAGCGGGAATGCAGCTTATCAATATTTTTCAAAATCACATCGGATTGCTGTTTGTTGCAGTAAAAAGCGAAATTGACCTTGCCGTCATGAGTCAGCTGCTGGGATATGGTATCCAGGTTGATATCCAGCTGTGATATCATCGCAAACAGCGAGTTCAGAAACTTTCCGTCATTGGGCAGATCGTTTACCCTCATAATTGCATAATCTTCTTTGATGCTGATACCTGTGATCGGCATGTCTTCCAGATGCTTCGTTTTTTCCATAATATACGTTCCTTTGTCTAAATTCTCTTCCAGTGCTCTTCCCAGATACAGACGCACGCCGTATTTGCTGGCAAGCTCGACACTTCTTGTTTCCAGCACCCCGGCACCGAGACACGCCATCTGCATCATTTCATTATATGTGATTTCGTGCAAACGTTTCGCATGCGGATACATTCTGGGGTCAATGGTATACACGCCGTTGACATCGGTAAAGATATGACACTCCCAGCCCAGCTTTGCCGCAAGTGCAACGGCGGTGGTATCGCTACCTCCTCGTCCCAGTGTCGTGATATCCCCGACCTCGTTCGCTCCCTGAAAGCCCGCAACAACGACAACCTTATCATCCTCCAGATGCTGCTTTAGCCGCGTGATGTCAATATCCATAATGCGTGCATGAGAATGGTGATCACTGGTTATGAACCCACACTGGTAGCCGGTCAAAGAGACTGCCGGTACACCCAGCGCATCAATGGCCATCGCAAGCAGGGTGATGGTTCTCTGTTCCCCAGTGGAAAGCAGGGAATCCAGCTCGCGCTCATTGACATGCTCTCCGATTTCCTTTGCCATGGCAATCAGCTTGTTGGTTGTCTTTCCCATGGCGCTTGCCACAATGACCACCTGATCACCCTGTGCCTTCAGCTTTGCCGCATGTGCTGCGATCGCCTTGATCTGCGCAATCGTGCCAACGCTTGTTCCTCCATACTTCTCTACAACATTCATACTTTGATTTCCTCATCACATTCCAGCTTACACATATCCTCATATGTTTCGCGTTTTACAACAAAGCGTACCTTACCATCCTTTACGAAGACGACAGCCGGTCTTCCCAGACGATTGTAATTGCTCGCCATACTGTAGCCGTAGGCACCTGTCGTATACAAGATTAACAGATCATTTGTCTGTGCGTGCGGCAGCTGTACGTTCTCCACCAGAATATCTCCGGATTCACAGCATTTTCCGGCAACAGTGACCGTTTCGCTTTTTTCCTCATCCATACGGTTCGCAATATCACAGGCATAGGCTGCCTGATAAAGCGCCGGACGAATGTTGTCCGACATACCGCCATCCACAAAGATATACTTTTTGTTTTCCGTCTGCTTCTGATAGCCGACGCGATACAGGGTGGAGCCTGCTTCCGCGACAATGCTTCGTCCCGGTTCAATCATCAGCTTTTCCAACGGCAGATGATAACGGTCCCGCTCCCATTTGCAGGTATCCAGAATTGTCTGGCACACCTCCTGCAGCGGAATCGGGTGATCCTCACTCGTATAGTAAGCCGCAAAGCCGCCACCCAGATTTAATGCTGTGGTGGTAATTCCGTAGGCCTTGCGCAAATCGTCCACAAATTTCATCAGCGTCTGAATTTCCGCAACATAGGCATCCTTATCAAAAATCTGGGATCCGATATGTGCGTGGAATCCTTCAAAGGTGATATTCGGAATACTTGTCAGCGTCTGAATCATATCCCGGATATCCTCCATATGGCTGATGGAGATACCGAATTTGCTGTCCAGATGGGCCGTTACGATATATTTATGGGTATGCGCCTCCACACCCGGATTTACACGAATCAATGTACGCACGGCGGTCCCGACCCGCTGTGCCGCTTTTACCAGCAGCTCGCATTCCATGGCGTTATCGACAACGATGCAGCCGACGCCTGCTTCCAGTGCCATAATCAGCTCATCCCATGTTTTATTGTTGCCGTGAAAATAAACCTTTTCCATTGGGAAGCCTGCCTGCATGGCTGTAAACAGCTCGCCGCCGCTGACGACATCCAGACACAGACCGTGGACTGCCGCCATCTGAACGATAGCCTTGCAGGAGAATGCCTTGGACGCATACAGAACCTCGGTTTCAAAATCCTCACTCTGAAACAGCTCATGAAACTGACTCATTTTCTGCGTGATTTTGTTCTCATCATACACATATAACGGGGTACCGCAGGCATTGGCCAGCTGTTCAACGGATACTCCGGATATTTCCAACACTTTTTTACTCATTTCCATCACCTCATTAAAAAATGCCAGCAGGGGACGTGTACCCTTACTGACATTGTAGTTAATCCTATGACAATAATGATAGCACATCTACTGATGGTAGACAGTTTTATGGATCTTCTCCATAAACCCACCACAGCCTTATGCCTAAGACTGCAGTTCGGCGGAATTGCTGAAACCAGCTGTCAGGTGTCTGCCGACTCCAGCTGATGTAGTCGCTCCCGCGCCTCTATCTATTTTTCTGTATCATATCACTATTTAAGGTAAATTACAACCGTTTTATGAAAATTAAATGTATAAATTTCATAAAATGAAAATATTTACATGAGGGATGGTTTCCTATATAATAAACATAACATAGAGCAGGGAGGATGAAGCACATGTTAGAGAGAATACAAACATTTCGCAGGGATTTGCACCAGATTCCGGAGCTGGAGCTGCATCTGCCGAAAACACAGCGGTATATACAAGAGGCTCTCAGGGATCTTCCCTGTACGCTAAGCTCACCGATTCCAAGCAGTGTTGTGGCTTTTTTTGATGCAGGAAAAAAGGAAAGCATTGCCTTTCGCAGCGACATGGATGCATTACCGGTTACGGAAGCAACCGGCAGAGCATTTACTTCCAGACACACAGGGTGCATGCATGCCTGCGGGCATGACGGTCACATGGCAATGCTGCTGGAATTTGCCTGCCAGCTGTCCGACTATTATAAAGAGCTGCCGCACAATGTGGTATTGATTTTTCAGCCGGGAGAGGAGACACCGGGTGGAGCGGAGCCGATGTGCAAAAGCGGTATCTTTGAACAGTATCAGATCAAACGTATTTTCGGTTTCCATGTATGGCCGATGCTGGACAAGGGGGTAATTGCCACACGTAAAAATGAATTTATGGCGCGCTCCAGTGAGGTGAATATCGATATCACCGGAAAAAGCGCACATGCGGCAAAATATAAGGAAGGCATTGATGCGATGGAGATTGCGGCGCGCTATCTGCTCGATGTATATAAGATGGAACAGGAGGAGCTGCAGCCTGAAACCTATCGTCTGCTGCGTTTCGGCTTGCTGAAGAGTGGTACGGTTCGCAATGTGGTGGCGAATGCTGCCCGTATGGAAGGGACCCTTCGTGCTTTTCAGGATGAAACCTACCAGTTTATGAAACAGCGGCTCATCGAGCTGGCTAAGCCGTATGAAGAACAGGGAGCGGAATTCTCGTTTGATATCAATACCGGGTATCCTGCTGTCCTGAATGATGCTGCACTTGTGGATCAGGTGCGGAAGCTGGATCCGAATATCGTGCTGTTGGAGAAGCCGGAAATGATAGCCGAGGATTTTGCTCATTATCAGCGTAAGGTGCCGGGCGTGTTCTTTTTTCTTGGGACAGGCACCGGAATCGCTCTGCATGCCCACAATTTCGACTTCGATGAAGAGGTACTGGAAGCAGGGGTTAAAGAATACTGCAAGCTGAGCAGGATGGAATAAGGCCTGTGGATTTACAAATACTGCATGATTGTGCTTTTTAAAACTATGCTGCAGGTATGGAAGGATTGGAGAATGTCATGAACGATAAAGATTATTGGTATCACTGCGGTGTTATGGATGCTTTTTGTGAAATCGTGGCAGCAGGCGTGAAAAAGCTTGCACTGTCGCATCCTATCAACAGCGAGGAAGAACTGTGCAGCCTTTTGCCCTATGCCAAACAGCTATGCAGGCAGTATGGTATTCAGTATTATGAAGAAAGGGAGCTGTTGATTACAGATCTTTTTCCATTTCGTTTAAACAAGGGTCACTACAATATTCTGTTTTTCAGAGAAGCTGCAACCTTGCAGGCTTACCTTGCATTAAAAAAAAGAAAGGAGGACGCTCTTCGTCTTGGTATCTATGAGCAGCAACGCACGAAGCTTGCGCTGGACTTTGGTGAGCTGTTGTCCTATGATTTGGAAAGCTGTCTGAAAAAGCTGGAAGAGAATACGGAAAAGGAAAAATTTTGATTGATAAAAACCAGTCCTGCATATATGAAATACATGTCTGGACTGGTGAATTTATGTGTTATACAGCCGTTTATCTATGAGGTAAATAGATACGGCTTTTCTTTTCTCCCTGTTCGATCAGATATCCGTCAAGGACCATTTGTTTCAGGATTCTCTTTGTTGTAGATTCCGCAAGATTCAGCAGCTGTCTGGCTTCCCTGTTGGAAATACGGCCGTTTTCACTGACATACTTTGTAATCAATTGCCGCCGATTTTCATATAACGGTTTTTTATCGGCTTTTAACGGCTTTTTATCGGCTTTTAACGGCTTTTTGCTATCTTTTCGGTATAGATTGACACGAAAGGTATCCCCTATTTCCAAAAAATCCGGTATCGGAAGTTCATATTCCTTCGCTCTTTTCATAATACGGCGAATTCCTGTTCCCCATCCTTCAATCAATTCCATGCGGTTGAAAACCTCCGCGATTGCTTTATTTCTTATTTTTGATCGTCCATGTAAGGCTTCCTGAAGCGTAAGCCCCCCATACAGCATGCCGGGCGAAGTAATCTCTAAACGATCATCAAACAGAGCCACTTGTACACAGGAGGTGTCCATAAAGTTTCTATGGCATTGGGCATTGATAATCATTTCGCGTACTGCACCGACAGGGAGCTCATATTTTTCTTTACGGACAAGCCCGTTTATTTCTGCACTTCGATTGATATGTCGGAGAACAAAGCGATAAGCCTCTTCAATCTGTTCATATAGAGGGCCGGAATATTCCTTTTTATCCAGAAATTCATCACGGTCACACCCCTTGAATAGTGCACATTGTATTTTTGCAAATCTAAAATAATCGCTCGTAAGCAATACAAAGGCATTGGCGGCCTGTAGCTGATTACCCGTTTTTCTCAGAAGCCTCCAATTCAGAAGATGTTCTTCGGTAATCATAGGAATATTCTTTTTTTCTTCTGCTGATTCCACTGCTGACATCATGTACATGTGGATATCGTGGCATAGCTTATCAATGGCTTCCGCCTTTACCTCATAGCCAATACAAATTTGCTCGTCCCATGAAGAATGTGTTCCTTCCAGTTCCAGCTCCTTAATTTTCACTGCATCAGCCTGACGTGAAGTTCCTGCCACACGGATATAAGTCCCATTTTCCTTTCCGATGTGTTTCAGATAATAGGGACGATTGGTACCGGGATATATTTCAACTATGATAATGCACTTACCTTCGATTGTCTGGAAGCTGATATCTGGTATAATTTGCGGCTCGCAGCTATCAGAAACAGTATTGGCTATCGCATCCATAATTTGGAAGACTGTATCCTTGTCTACTCCAACAACGAATCGGCTGTCATCAATTCCGATAATGAGAGAACCCCCGCTTGTATTTGCAAAGGCAATCATGGTTTTTATGTATGTTTCACTGCGTTTTGGCAGGGATGCCTTGAATTCGACATATTTGGATTCTCCCTGCAGTATTTCTTCTATTGTCATAACGGACCTCTCTTTCATCTTAAGCGATATTCTAGTTCAGATGGAAGCAGTGCCGGACCTTTAAAGAGGTTACGAATGGAAAGAATGTTATATGCAATATGTTCATGTCAGAACCTCCTCATAGTTTCATTCATTGTATCATGGTTTTTCTTGTATAGGGAATACGTTTCTATCTTATTTTTTACATATAGGGTTCCTGTGATTTCAGAGGAAGAAAATCATGTGAAAAAATATCATTATGAGAATATATATAATGCGTTCTTCTTTGATAGTATCGCATTTGGATGTAGGTGCTGGAATCAAGAAAAGTGTTCTGTTATCTGGATGCAGAGTTGCGTGCATAATCACCCGTACTACTGTTTCTTATGTAATTGTTGAGAGAAATACAGACTATCTAATTACGGATGGATATGTTAAGATTGCTTATGTAAGCTGCAATGTATCTTGATATTAAATTCTGGTAGGAACTGCATATACTTGCTTTCAGAACCGTACAGCGAAAGCATCTTCAACCATTGATTCAAGTTGGTAAACGACGGTACACTTTCTATGGCTGCTCACCCGGAAATCGGATGCAGGTATGCAATATATGATAATGTCATAACAAAAGGCAGGGAGAAGGACTATGAAAAAATATAAGAAACTCATACTTGCATGTTGTATGCTGCTGGTTATACTTTCCGGTATTGGCGGTTTTATTCTGTGGTGCTCTTATCATCCGGAAATCAGTGTCCACGTTGATGATGGAGGGATAGGCAAAGAGGGAGACTATAAGCTTGAAGCACCGTATATATCTTATGGGGAAAGGTATGGTATTACACCTGCGGCAGCTGTTGAATTGAACATGACAAATCTTATAATGCAGCATGAGTATGTGATTAAGAATATAGGGAATTCCTATAAGGCATGTGATATAAAGCTTGATATTAAAATAAAAGACAAGCAGACTATCCTTAGATATCATGGTACTGCAATTGATTTAAATGGCAAAGAAGTTGACTATGATAATGAACTTGTCTTGGATTTTGTCTTGGATGCTGTGTACAGTTGATCGTATCTGAATAACACATGATAACACATGGTTTATATAGAATTCTAAAAATAATAGAACAATATTTCGACAAAGGGAGCAGGCAATGCTCTTTTTTCATATGCAAAAAGAAAAAAGGAAGCACCTGGCCTCCTCTAAGGGACTTTGCATATCGATGGTTCAGCGAACCAGTGAAATTACGAGGATTATGACACCCAGCACAACCGCACTGATCAGTACATTGCGGAATGTAAAGAAGTCATACGTATAGTTTCCTGTATCCTGTTCCATTTCTTTCTTTTCCCTCAAATTATGTTCTTCCACGCCATTTGGCGGTGAAAGCTTCTCCTCATTCATGGTATCTCACCCCTTACATGCAAAATCTCTTTCCTTTTGTTCCTGTAATCACATTATAGCACAAGTGACTGCTTTTGTATTAAAACTAATAAAATCGTAAGAAACGTTAAGATTTCTTTATCCAAAAGAAGAAATCTCCACCGTGATACCCGGATGAGCAGCACCAGCAGAGAATCTTACAGTAAGGATACGGAAAAGTTTAACACGATTTATGTAGGAAATCAATACGATCAGAACAGATAGGTACTGAAAATAAATGCCAGCATGATTCCCGCCATAATTAGAATTTTTCGCATACTGATGATCTGTCTGCAGATTGCGCAGTTTTTCAGAATCATCGGTTTTGTCGGTTGCTGTCTCATCAGATCTCTGCTCATCATACTCTTTATCTCCTTCAACCTGTATTCTGCTCTCTGTAGTTCATACTCTTTAACATCATTGTGTTTCTATGGGTATATTCTAACACAGGCAGCAGATTCATCGGCTTATGTTACTAAACTGTAATGGAACTGTAAGAAAACCTGTTCCTATAATATAAACGAAGAAAGTAGAGAAAAAGTTTCAAAGAAATTGATAAAATTATAATTATATGGGTTTTCAATTTTTTGTAGGTGTTTATCTATTTATATTGTACGGCATTTAACTATAATTAGCAATGCTTTCAGAAAAAAAAGCAAACTTTATGTTCAGCTTGCTAAATGAGTTTCAGTTTTTTCAGACAGTTATAAATACCGTCCTCTTTGCTGGTCGTGGTAATCATGTCACTGATCAGCTTTAGTTCTTCACAGGCATTTCCCATTGCCACCCCTATGCCGCAATGCTGTAGCATTTCTGCATCATTCAAGCTATCGCCAACTGCTATGGAGGCTTTCAGCGGTATTTGAAAGTGAGACAGCAGGCAATCCATCCCGGTTGCTTTTGTGATGGCATGATTATATATTTCACCATTTGTACACTCCTCATGAAAGCCATGGTGAATGTGCTTCAGCTGTGCGGGAAGCTGTCTGTCAAATTCCTCAAGCCGGGATTCCTTGGTGATGAAGGTCGCAATTTTCATAATCTGCAGGGTGTCCGTTTCCTTTAGCTCATGAAGTGGATGCATACGGATTGTTGCCATATATTGCCGGGCGAGCTCGCTGTTATCCTTCATGCTTCTTTGAAACAGAGAATGAAAAAAGTCATACCCGATGGGATCAAGAAAAGAAGTACGGCTGCCTTCCAGATTAAAGCCGATCGCGCATGCTTGCAGCAAATGCAGCATTTCATACACCAGCTCCTGTGAAAATGGCTGATAAAACAGGAGCCTTCCTCCGCTTTCCACCATCGCACCGCAGGAGTAAATACAGCCGTCAAACGGAAGGGAGAGTATTTCATCATCCACCTCCGGCTTGGGACGTCCTGTCGCAAGACAGACCTTGTGTCCGTTCGCCTGTGCCTGTGCAATCGCCGCTCTGCTAGAGTTTTGAATGCCGATTTCATGATCCAGCAGCGTGCCGTCGATATCGAGAAAAATACATGCACTCATGCAGCTTCCTCTTCCTGATAGGAAATACTTGTACAAATCATATGCTCAAATTGTGCAAAGGTAGTGCATTCCTTCATTCGTTCCATGACATCATCCTTACTGAATAGATCAACCAGAGCTTCATAAAGATCATGGAAAATCTGTTTGTCGATTTTGTTAAGTGCGACAAGCAGAACCACATGGACGATATGGTTATCCCATTGAATACCCTTTTGAGAAATTGCGACACCAATGCACGTTTTCAGTGCTTCCATTTCCATTGAGTGTGGAATAGCAATATTACCGAAGGCGGTGGATGCGGCAGTTTCCCGAATCATGACGCTGGTTAGAAATCCCTCATTGACATATTCCAGCTCCTCCATGCTTTTGCACAGCAAGGGCAGAACGTCATCTCTGTTAGGGGTATCTTCATTCGCAAGAAATAAAGCGGAGGAGAAAAAGTCATGAAATTTCTTTTTCAGTATATAGTTCTTTTTGTTGGTGCGATAACGGTCGATGGTATTTTGAATATCCATCCGGCTGTTTGGACTTGGAAAGGGTGGAATCAGACACACCTCCTTGTGCACCGGGCATTTTAAGGGGATGGTCGTCAGCAGCATATCGTAATGCAGCTGCTTTAATTCATGCTCATAGGATATTGTCTTGCGTATATTGATCTGATTACCGAAATCAATGAGCAGCTTATTGTAAATCGTGGCTGTCATATTCATATAGTCCGGACACAGCAGAATACACTGAATTTTTCCGTCATTGGTTTTCTGACGTTCGATATCTGCGCCGATATGAAGGGCAAGAAAGGTGACCTCATCTTCATTGATATCCACATGAAAACGCTGCATTAGCTCCATAGCGATGAATATAGCGATATCATAAACCGTTGGACAGCTGGATTTTATAGCATCCACCATGGGATTCTTTGTATACGTATCGTTGCGGACGCGAAGCAGGAGATTCTTTAAATGCAAAGCAAAGGGTGTGATGAAGTTTTCATGATTCAAATCGATGTAATAGCTGTCGTTCACCTTTCGGATGATTTCTCTTGTCAGGGCAAGAATATCCTCGCCGACCAGCTTTTTCAGACTGTCCTCCGAGCTTGGCAGTGAATAATTTGCATTCGTCTTAAACAGCATATACACTTCAAACTGTTCATTGCGGTTAAAGCTGATGGACAATGCCTCCTCCAGACGGGAGCACAGCTCCTCGACCAGAGCGCGCTCATTTTCACTTTCAATGATGAAATCACGGTCTCTTGTTTCAACAAAATTTCCTTCCTTTACCCGGTCGATAATAATTGCGAAGTGCAGAAGCAGATTAACGAAGGAAAAGTCATTGATATAATAGTTGAATTTTTGGAAGGTGGTACGAATGATTGTGGAAACCTGCTCTACCGGAAATTCAGGGAAGCTGCTGGTGATGATATTGGCATCCATGAATTGCTGATCTGTTTCCTCATACATGACATAGCTGACAAGTCTGCGTTTGTCTTTTTCACTGCCATGCAGCCGCACCTCTTCGTTCTCACATGTGAATTCAATATGAAAATTCGCAAACGCCTTGTTCATCTTTGCGATATCCGCCTTGATCGTGGAATAGCTCACGTATAGGGCGTCACAGAGGTCATACAAATCCATGTGGGAGGAATGCTCCAGCATAATTTGCTTCACGATGTAAAAACCGCGCTCGAGACTGGTCTGCGGAATACTTTCCTCTTTTACAGATAGAAGCTCCTTTGCCTGTGCGACTTGTACGGTATACCCCTGCTTGCTGGAAAGAATCACCTTCTGATTGCCAAGCAGATTGATTTCATTGACATAATTTTTTACAGACCGCGTGGAAATTGATAAAGCGGCAGCCAGCTGCCGGCTGGTAACCGCTGTAGAGTGATTAAGCAGATATTGCAGTAACTCAACGTGTTTTTTCTTCATGATACCTACTCCCCTTGCATAGTCACTTGTTATGTCTATTATAAATTACACGGAAACACTGCACAACCAGAAGATTTCACCACACGGTGCAAATGTTCGTATATGGACAACGAATCAGCCTATTCATAATTAAAATTCAAATAGCGATGCTGTTTTTTTTATAGCGCTGCATAGGTGCTTCTGGTTTGTTTATATTATAAAGAAACAAAACGAACAAATGACATTGATCGGGGAAAGGCTTGCACCACACGGTGCAAAACTTCGGTTGAGAAGTACGTGAATTTTAAAGATAATATGGGTGTACAAGGTACAGCGCTCATAAAAAGCGGAAAGGAGTCATCATGGACAAGATGTTCATCATGCTGTGCTGCGGAGCCGGTATGTCCAGTGGTTTTCTGGCAAATCAGGCACGCAAGGCAGCAAAAAAACGCAAGCTAGACACAACAATCGAAGCACGGTCCCATACAGATGTCAGTGGGTATCTGTCAAGTATCAGTATTCTTATGCTTGGACCGCATTACGGAGGAGAGCTATCAAAATGGAAATCACTCTGTGATCCATATAATGTTCCGGTTGTCGTCATTCCACAGGATATTTATGCACAGCTGAACGGGGATGCACTGATCCAGCTGGCACTGGATACACTGGGGAAATAAAAAAAAGCTAAGATGGCACTCTTAGCTTGAAGAAAATCACGCGTTTGTTTAATGATTTCCTCATGATTATTATATATGGTTCATGGGGAAAAGGAAAGACTGAGGAGAAAGAAAAATGAAAAAGTTTATGAATTGGCTTTCTACAGTGTTTGCTCCAAAGATGAATGAAATCTGCAGCAAGCCTTGGATTGCCGCCGTATCATCATCCATGCAGAAAATCATACCGTTTATTTTAACGGGTTCTGTAATCTACTTCTATAACGTATTCCGTTCCTACCTGCCTGCACTTCCGGATCTGGGCATGATTGCCGATTACAGCTTCGGACTGATTTCTTTGATTCTGGCCTTCGTAGTCGGACAGCAGTGTATGGAAAAGCTGAATCATCCGTTCTATCTGACCAACTGCGGCATCGTTTCCATGGCAGTCTTCATGATGTTCATCATTCCGGGAACAGATGAAGCAGGAAATATGGTAATTCAGGGAGGACGTCTGGGTGCAACGGGTATCGCTGTCGGTATCGTAGCCGGGCTGTTTACGTCCATTATCTTCAATCTGTATTCCAAGCTGCATGTGCTGGAGGATTCCACATCCATTCCGGATTTCGTTGTCGGCTGGATCAATTACATACTGCCTACCCTGATTACGCTTGGACTGGGAATGGTTCTGACAAAATACTGTAATTTCGACATATTTGAAATCGTTTTATGGATATTCTCACCACTGGCAGGCTTTGCACAGACCATGCCGGGATTCATACTCTGCTGCTTTATTCCTGCTGTTTTGTACAGTATGGGTATTTCCTCCTGGCTGTTTGGCGCAGTTACCACACCGATTTTCCTTGCCGGTATTCAGGAAAATATCAATTTGGTGGCACAGGGACTTCCTGCTACGAATATCGCAACCAGTGAAACTGTATTTACTGCAGCATTGATTACAATGGGAGGTATGGGGGCAACGCTTGCGCTGAATGTGCTTATGTGTTTCTCAAAATCAAAGCAGCTGAAAACACTGGGAAGAATCTTCATCGGACCAAGTATTTTCAACATCAATGAACCGATTATGTTCGGTGCACCTGTTGTCTTCAATCCGCTGCTCATGCTGCCGATGTGGCTGAACTCTATTGTTGGACCGGCTATCGTCTATATTGTTATGAGTCTTGGATGGCTGAATATTCCGGCGACACTGAATCAGGTTGGACAGGTGCCTGTACCGGTTTCCACCGTTATGATCACACAGGATATGCGTGGTATTTTATGGGCGATTGTATTGTTCGTTGTCTACTTTGCAATCTGGTACCCATTCTTTAAGGTATTTGAAAAACAGAAGCTGGCAGAAGAAGCACAGGAAAACGCTCCTTCTCAGAACTAAAGGGGGATTGACCTATGGATATTATGGAAAACGAGCTTGTCAATGTTGCTATGCAGATTATTCTGCATGCAGGTGATGCCCGACTGCGGGTTGAGGATGCATTGGCACAGGCAAAGCAGTTTCACTTCGATGAGGCGAAACAGAAAATTGCAGAGGCGGAGGAATGTATTCATCAGGCACATGTCGCACAGACAGAGGTGATTCAGAATGAAACAAGAGGAAAAACCTATGAGCCTTGTCTGCTGTTTGCACATGCACAGGATACGCTGATGACAATTATGTCAGAGCTTAATCTGGCAAAGGAATTGATTGCATTTTTTGAAATCATGAATAAGAAAATAGAAGAAAAATAGGAGGCTGAACCATGTCAAAGGGATTTCCAAAGGATTTTTTATGGGGTGCTGCTACCAGTGCCTATCAGGTAGAGGGTGCTGCCTATGAGGATGGCAAGAAAGCCAGCCAGCAGGATATTATCAATAAAGAGAATTATACAAAGCGCGGTTTCGCTACTGCGGATATTGCCAGTGACCAATATCATCATTACAAGGAAGATGTTGCCCTGATGAAGGAAATGGGCTTTACAACCTATCGTTTCTCCATTGCCTGGTCACGTGTATTTCCTGATGGAGTTGGAGAAGTGAACGAAGCGGGTATTCAGTATTACCGCAATCTGATTGATGAACTGCTGGCAAACGGCATTGAGCCGATCGTCACGCTGTATCATTATGATTTACCATGGGCACTTGTGGAAAAATATAACGGATGGCTGAGCAGAGAGGTGGTAAAGGATTTTGAATACTTTGCCCGCTATGTCATCAATGAATTTAAGGACAAGGTGAAATACTGGACGACCATTAACGAGCAAAGCATCATTGTTCAATACTGGACACAGAAATGCTACATTCCAGAGGAGCTGAGAGACAACAATCAGCTGCGCTATCAGATCAATCATCATATGAATCTTGCACATGCCATTGCCTGTAAGCTGGTACATGAGCTTGTACCGGGTGGTCTTGCCGGTGCGGCAATCGGGTATGCCCCGGTCTATCCGCTCACATCCAAGCCGGAGGATGTCATGGCAGCACAAAATGCGCACGATTTGCGTAATGCCTTCTATCTGGATATTTATTTTAAGGGCTTTTATACGAAGTCAGCTATGATTTATCTGGAAGAGCACGGTCTTGCACCGGTCATTGAAGAAGGAGACATGGAGCTGATTAAGGAAGGATATTCTGATTTCCTGGCACTGAACTATTACGCAAGCGAGTGTGCAAAGGCATGTCCGATGGAAGCAGGTAAGGAAATTCGTTACAGTGGTGTCAACTGGTCAGGCAAAAAGGGCGATATGTCAGGCTTTGAAACACACCCTGGTTTCTATGAGATGTGCAAGAATCCGAATCTTGATACAACAGATTGGGACTGGGCGATTGATCCGACAGGTCTGGAATACATCTTCCGTGATATTTACACACGCTATAACAAGCCGCTGATGATTACAGAGAATGGTATGGGAGCATTCGATACCCTGACAGAAGACGGACGTATTCACGACGATTACCGTATCAAATACCTGCGTGATCATATTGAGGCTATGCAAAGAGCAATTGACTATGGTGTAGAAGTGCTGGCATATTGTCCGTGGTCTGCAGTCGATCTGCTGTCTACAAGCAATGGTGTTAAAAAACGTTATGGCTTTATCTATGTAGACCGTACCGATGATGATCCAAAGGAGTGCGCGAGAATTCGTAAGGATTCCTTCTACTGGTACAAGAAGGTGATAGAATCAAACGGAGCTGATTTATAGGGTGCAGGCATTTCCTGCCCCCGGCTCATTATACATTGACGTCATCGCCTTACAGAGGGAAGTCTTTCATATAATACAGGGGCTTTACGCTGTTGCGATACGCAGATACTTGCCACGATGGAGGCAACTATGATGAAAAAGAACAGAAAAGGAACTGGGCATCAGAGTTCCTTCTTCTATCGATGTATTCTCTGTGCTGCCGGCGGTATGCTGATGGGAGTAGCTGCGGTTTTGTTCCTTGCAGGCGGTCATGGTGCAGATCCCATGAATACACTGCTGCAGGGGATGAGCCAGGTATTGCGGCTATCCGTGGATGCCTGTAACAATTTGTTATCCTTCACATTTGTGCTGGCAGCGTTTTTTATCGATAGAAAACAGATTCATGCGGGAACGATTATATTTCCCGTTGTTACAACGATTACCATGCGGATTCTTACACCGTTGATACACGCGGATACACTGCTTCATAGCGTATTGTTCTGCATAGCAGGCATTTGTATCATCGCGATGTCCATCGCATTGAGCATCTATGCTGACTGTGGCAAGAATCCATATGACTGCGTAACCTTTGGCTTGATGAATAGAACAGGCCTTTCCTACCATGTGATTCGCTGGATACTGGATGGCAGTATGCTTATATCCGGTATTCTGCTGCATGGTACCTATGGAGTGGTGACAATTATCAATCTGCTGGTGCTTGGCAAGTTGATAACTGCAGCACTTGCATTGCTAAGGCGTCAAAGCGGGATATGCAGTTCTGTGAAAATAGAGGAGGAGATATCATTATGAAACAGGTACCGGAAACATTTCCTGAAAGTTTTCTGTGGGGTGGTGCTTTTGCAGCCTGCCAGTGTGAAGGGGAATACGACAAAGATGGACGCGGTTTATCCACAAGTGATATTCATGAATATACAAAGGGCTTAAATCGTGCCAAAATAGAAAAAGAGGGTGGTGGAACGCTTGCCGAAATCAAGCGCAAGGCCGCAGATACTGAAGGCTATTATCCGAAACGCTATGGAATTAACTTCTATCATACATACAAGGATGATCTTGCATTGCTGAAGGAAATGGGATTTAAGTGCTTTCGTACAAGTATTTCCTGGTCACGCATTTTCCCAAATGGAGATGAAAAAGAGCACAATGAAGCCGGATTGAAATTTTATGATGACCTGATTGATGAAATCATAAAGGATGGTATGGAGCCGATTATCACGATGTCTCATTATGATATACCATTGCATCTTGTTACCGAATATGGTGGCTTTGGTAATCGAAAGGTGATAGATTTCTTCGTGAATTATGGAAAAGTGCTGGTAGAGCGCTTTAAAGGAAGAGTGAAATACTGGATTGTGTGCAATCAGGTAAATCTGGTTCCGACGGTGCAGTTTGGATCTCTGGGAATCTATGATGATCAGGCGGAAAATATGGAGGAGCTGATGTATCAGGCGGTACATAATCAGTTTGTGGCATGTGCAAAAATCAAGGAGATCGGACATCAGATTGATCCGCATGCTGTCTTTGGTACGATGCTGGCAGACTGTACCTTCTATCCTGCAACCTGCCGACCAAAGGATGTCGTATTGACCATGAAGAAAAACCGGATGCAGTATTTCTTCTCCGATGTACAGCTGCGGGGAGAATATCCGGTATATGCCCTTCGCTATTTTAAGGAGAGAAACATCAACATTCAGATGGAAGATGGAGATGAAGAGATTATTCGCAATAACACGATGGAATTCCTTGCGATCTCTTATTACTACAGCAGAGTTGTCGATTCCGATAAAAATGATATGACGCCGATGCAGGCGGAACAAAATCCGAATCTGGAGCCGACACCATGGGAGTGGAGAATGGATCCGCTGGGATTCTATAACTGTTTGTCTCAATACTGGGATCGTTACCAGGTTCCGCTGATGATTGGAGAAAATGGTTTCGGTGCATTGGACACCGTGGAAGCGGATGGAAGCATTCATGATCCTTATCGCATTGACTTCCTGAAAAAACATATTGAGCAGATGAAGGAATGTATTAAGGATGGTGTGGATATCTTTGCATATTGTGCGTGGGGACCGATTGATATTGTATCTTCCTCTTCCGCAGAGATGAGTAAGCGATACGGCTTTGTTTATGTGGATCGCGATGATTTCGGAAATGGAACGCAGAAGCGATTGAAAAAGGATTCCTTCTACTGGTATGCCCATGTGATAGAGACCAACGGATCTGAATTATAGGGTACACAACGTGCACCCATCTGATAGAAACCAACGGGTCAGAACTATAGGGGGCACAACGCGTGCCCACGTGATAGAAACCAACGGGTTTGAATTATAGGGGACACAGCGTGTACAAACCTAATAAAATCAAACAGCGATAAATGATAGGGTACACAATGTGCGCCCATGTGATAAAGGTACGAAGATGGATTCTGCTTTAAAGCATCTTCATTCATGATTTTCCTTGCATTTGATGAAATTATACAAAAAAATCTTCGGGACTATGATCCTGAAGACTTTTTATGCGTTCTATCTATCGTATATTTTCTGTTTGATTATTGTTTGAGCAAACCAGAAAGCATTCGATCACCCCTTACAAGCGGCATTTTATAAGATATTTCTTTGAACTCATTTATAAATAATATTTTGTTCCCTTACCTCTTCCCTTGATATTCACAATACCATGTTCAGTAATCACTTCAACTGTATTTTCAAGCATATTTTAATATGGCCACTTTATGGCCGGCTGTGAACTACCGCCAGCTATAGAGCAAGCGGCTTCTAATGAAAGCATGCGCATTCATCAAAACGTTTTGTTCGTGTTCAGATACACGTAACTGGTACGTTCACAGTACCTCTACGAATCGCTCTCGCTTTGGCATACATGGATATACTTTTCGTATGATATTGCTTGCTCCATTGATATCGGCATTCATTAGAATGCCGTTTTTGCTTCGACCACTGAGGTGGGGGTATTCTGCCTGCTTTTTAGATAAATTTCAGCTAAAAATACTACGATTTGATAATATCTATGATTTCTCATATAGAAAAAGCATGTGGAACCATTTTTAAATCGAATATGCCATGTTTCACTGCTAAATATTGCATAGCAGTGATTTTAGCATATTATCTCTGAAAAATGTGAAGCACTGATGCAACTGGGTGAAACCGCAATTTTGGGAAGATACCTGACAAGATATACCATGTTCAACTGCTTCTTTTTTCTCTATGATTAAGGTAGAAAGGATGTGGTGCTTATGAATTACAGTTATATGGAATGGAAAAAGCATCTAATGGATGAGGATGTGCATGCCATGGCAATCTTGTCATTTCCTGCCGTTACAAAATGCGCTATTACTGTACAGGAGCTGGTACAGAACGCTGAATTGCAGAGTGCTGTCATGCGCAGAATCAAAGAAGAATTCCCTTTGCAGGAAGCGCTGGTCAGTATGATGGATTTGTCTGTAGAGGCGCAGGCTTTCGGTTGTCCTGTCAGCTTTCATGAGGGAGAGATTCCTGCTGTAACAAGCGGAATCATAAAGAATCGAGAGGATGGTGAAGCATTGCGTATTCCGAAAATGGAAGAAGGGCGCATGTCTGTATATCTGGCAGGTGTGGAGAATATCACAAAGGAAAGCGACCGTCCTGTATTCGGCGGTGTCTGCGGGCCCTATTCACTTGCAGGAAGATTGATGGATGTGAGTGAAATCATGATGCAGTGCATCATGGATCCAAAGCTTGTACATCTGGTATTGCAGAAGGTTACCACTTTTTTGAAGCAGTATATACAGGCATACAAGGATGTGGGTGCGTCAGGAGTCATACTGGCGGAACCACTGGCGGGTCTTCTGTCACCTAAGATGGTTCAGGAGTTTTCCAGCAGCTATATCAAAGAAATTACGGAGGAGCTGCAGGATGATACCTTTACGGTCATTTATCATAATTGCGGCCCGAATACTGTGCAGAGCCTTCCGGAAATATTATCATCCGATTGCGGGGCATGGCATTTTGGGAATGCTGTTTCTTTGAAAAAGATATTGGAACAGGTACCGGCAGACTGTCTGATTATGGGGAATCTGGATCCGGTTGGCTGCTTCTGCGGCTGCAATGCGGAGGAGCTTGAACAAAAGGAGAGGGCTCTGTTGAAAGAATGTGGTGCATATTCCAACTTCGTCCTTTCGACAGGCTGTGATTTGCCGCCCAAGGCAAAATGGGAGAATATACAGCGATTTTTCAAGACACTGGAACAGATGAATAGTGAACGGAGGTTACAATATGGTATGTGATCGCAGGAAATTTCCAAGGGCAGAAATGCTGCCGCTGACAAGAGAAGAAATGATATCTCTGCTAAAGGGGAATGGTACACCTCGCGTCGGTGTGGCATGTGGAAACTGGCTTCATATTGATGAACTGGCCTTGCAGGATCAAAAGCCGGTAGAAGATTTGCTGGAACGTTTTCCGGAGGATATGCAGGTGTTTTATTTAAAAAAACCAAAGCTGTTTGCGGAAGATGGAGATCGTTATACATGGTGTGATGTAGCAGGGGCCGATCCATCTATCGGACGTGAAGAAATTGTTGGCGTAGATGAGGAGCATGCACTGGACTGGGAGGTAATTCGCCGAATCAGTGAACATCTGCCGGATGCGGAAGAAGCAACAATGTATTGCAATGCGCCGGTAGAAGATGGACGTTATCGTCTTGCATGGTTTTCCGATGGTCCATGGACAAGATTGTGGGACTATCGTGGTATGACAAACTCTCTAATGGATTTATACACGAACCCAGAGGATGTGCATCATGTATGCAGAAGAGTTGTGGATTTCTTTAAACGTGCCGCAAAGCGCGGTGTGGAAGAGGCGAATATAGACGGTATAGCCTTCGGTGACGATCTTGGGATGCAGAAGGGGCCATTCATGTCACCCGAGATGTTTCGGGAATTCTATTATCCGTATTACGTTGAGCTGTGTGAGTATGCACATTCCCTCGGTCTGCATGTCTGGCTGCATAGCTGCGGAGATGTGAGAAAGCTTCTTCCGGATATAATTAAAAGTGGAATTGATGTTCTGCATCCGATTCAGAAGTATGCGATGGAAGAACAGGAAATTGCGGACACCTTCGGCAATCAGATTTCCTTTTGGGCTGGAATTGACCTTCAGCGTGTGCTGCCGTTTGGAAGCGTAGAGGAGGTACGGGAAGAAACAAGACGTTTTATTGATGTTTTCCATCAGCGGGGAAAGGGGCGTATGGTGTTTACGTTGAATAACCGCATGCAGGATAATGTACCGATTGAAAATTTTATCGCATTCATCGAAGAAGCCCACCAGTATGGTGCAGCGATTGAAGGAGTGAAGGAAAATGAGTGAAAAACTGGAAAAGATACAGCAGCTGATGCTGCTTGGCAAACTGCAGGAGGTGAATGGCCTGGTGGAGAGTGCCCTGCAGGAGGGGATATCGCCACAGGAAATTCTGAAGGGTGGATTATTGGAGGGCATGGATATCGTAGCAAAGAAATGGGCGGAAGGAACGGCATTTATTCCTGAGGTTCTAATCAGTGCTCGCTGTATGAATGGTGCTATGGAAATTCTGGAGCCTTATCTTGTGAAAAAAGAAGAAAAGTTCAGTGGAAGGGTGGTATTTGGAACAGTGCAGGGGGATCTGCATGATATTGGAAAAAATCTTTGTACACTCATGCTGAAGGCGAAATCCTTTGAGGTGATTGATATCGGTGTTGATGTATGCGCCGAGAAGTTTGTGGAGGCTGTGAAGACCTATCAGCCGGATGTACTTTGCATGTCTTCTTTGTTGACGACCTCCATGGGATATTTTAAGGTGGTATTGGATGCCTTACAGGAAGCAGGTGTTAGAGATTGTGTGAAGGTCGCTATCGGCGGTGCACCTGTGACACAGGCTTACGCAGATGAAATCGGAGCAGACCTGTTTACGGAGGATGCTGTATCACTGGCAGGAAGACTGCTTGAGGAATTTGCGTGACAAAATTTCAGAAGCATGAAGATATTCTGGAAATACTGCTTCAAAAACATCTGAATCTGGATTTGTCCTGCGGAGGCAGAGGACAATGCGGAAAGTGCCGGCTTCAGGTAACAAAGGGCTTTCTACCTGTTACAGATGCAGAAAGAAAACTGCTGTCAAAGGTACAGCTAGCACAGGGGATTCGTCTGGCCTGTCAGCATCGAAATTGTGAGGCAGCTATTGAAGGAGAACTGCTGTATGAGCAGGGGGATATGCAGATCGTGGGAGTGGAAGATCTGCATCTGGTCGGTCATCATGAGGAAGGCTGTGTACTTGCTGTTGATGTTGGCACAACAACTGTCGTTCTTGTATTACTGGATATACAGACAGGAAATGTCTTGCTGGAAAAAAGCTTTCTCAATCCGCAACGACGGTATGGTGGTGATGTGATTAGCAGAATACAGCATGCTCATGAAAAGGGGCCTGCACTGCTTCAGAAGTTGCTGCTGAAGGAATTGCGTGCACAGCTGAAAGCTGTTGAGGATATGGACATACGCCGTATGTGCGTCTGCGGAAATGCCGTCATGACACATTTGTTTCTTGGGATAGACCCTATACCACTGGCAGCTGCACCATATGAGTGTGTACAGAAGGAGCTGGTAATTTGTTCATCAAAACAGTTTTTTCCGGATTTTATACCGGAATTTGAAATACAGGTTCTACCTCCGATTTCCGCATATGTGGGTAGTGATATTTTGATGGGAATTTATGCACAGGATATGGAAAAGAACAAACAAAGCTCACTGCTGCTGGACTTGGGAACAAATGGAGAGCTTGCTCTATACCATGAGGGCATGCTAATTTTGAGCAGTGCTGCCTGCGGCCCGCCTTTGAAGGAGGAAACATGAGCTGTGGCTGTGGTGCTGTAACAGGGGCAGTCAGCGAGGTACACTGGGAGAATGGCTTTCGACTGCAGACCATACATGACGGTAAACCGGTGGGAATTTGCGGAAGCGGATATCTTTCTCTCATCAGCTGCCTTCTTACCGCATCACTGCTGGATGTCAGTGGATATTTGAATCAACATGTTACCCTCTTCGACGGACTTACCCTGACCCAGAAGGATGTCCGGGAGTTTCAGCTTGCGAAAGCTGCGATAGCTGCCGCACTGGAACGGGTATGTGCTGGAGCACAATGCTCCTATGAGCAAATTGAAGCAGTTTATCTGGCCGGAGGCTTTGGTCGGCATCTGCATGTAGAGGATCTGTGTATAACAGGAATTCTTCCAACAGCCTTGAAACAAGCTGTCCGGATTAGCGGTAATACGGCATTAAAAGGCTGCTGCAGATATGCTCTGGAACAAAATCGCACACGTATGGAGCTGCTTTGTAAAAAAGGACACTGTATTCTACTGGCTTCGGATACCGGCTTTTCGGATGCGTTTATCTCACATATGCTGCTGGAACCATACACATAACAAAAATACACAGGTCTTTTCCGCATAAGGTGCTATAATACTTATGAGGTGATGCCTGTGTTTTCAAATGGAAAAAATCATATCCTGCGCGAAGAAACGATACTGCCAACAGAATTTGCACAGGCACATATGCAGATGGTGAAGCATATTGCACATTTTACAAGTATAGAGGCTCACATTCTGCATTTTGATGAATGTAATGACTGTCAATACCTTGTTCTGTATCTGCCACAGGGTACAGGAATTCTAGTAAAGGGTAGAGACTATACGGCATTGACAGGCTCTTGCACATTGATACAATCCTGTTTATCTCCCTTTTCTATTTATTTGGATGTAGGCTGTGAGGTATATGCTGGCTTGCTGTTTGGTGAATGCATACAGGAATATGTAAAGGCGGAAACGATTTTGCAGGACCTTCGTTTCCGCAAGAAAGCTGAAATTTTCTTTCACTCTGTATTTCAGAGTCTGGATAAATATCATTTGGTGGATGAATACTCTATCAGTTCTTCCGTGCTGCGGTTATACAGTGATCTTCATAATCAGCTACAAGAGCTACAGCCTGGAAGTATCAAACAGGAAATGGTGGACAAAGCGGTCTCCTTTATCGAACAGAATTATCGCAAAGATATCGGTCTGAAGGATATATCTGAAGCTGGCGGCTACAGCGAATACTATTTTCTGAGGGTGTTTAAAAAGGTCATGCGGATGACTCCCTATGAATATCTCATACGCAAGCGGCTTTCACAGGTGAAAATTTTGCTTTTGTCTACAGGTAAAACGGTTGAGGAAATCGCGCTGGAATGTGGGTTTAAATCCGATATTAGCTTATATAAGGCATTTAAGAATATTTATTCCATAACACCTGGAGAATATAAAAAATGTGTAGGAAGGGGTTAAAATTTAGCAGCTTTAGCGTATCCTCAAGTGAAGAAGGGGTGGTTTAATTACCTACATGATATGTACCTACTCATATGCAGGGAAGAAACCGTAATAAGCGAAAAACAGAAACTCTGCTTTTATGTTCAGTTGATGCTTTAAGTACATGGGATTTAAACGGTAGTTCCTTTTCAAAGCGTTGTTGCATCCGTGGTTCTATGGTAAAATAGAGATATTGTAGAGGGCAGCGTATGAAAAAAGGGTACCGGAAATTTTTTGATTCCATATTTATACTGTCAATTAAACGTGGATTGATGCTGGCAATCCCTTTTCTTATTCTTGGAAGCTTTGCTTTGCTGCTGTCCAGCTTTCCGTTGGATGCCTATCAATCATTTCTTGCGTCCTTTCATCACGGGGCCTTGCTTACTGTCTTTAACAGTCTGTACGAAATTACGCTGAATTCGCTTGCACTGATTCTGATAATTACGATTGCACTTTCCTATGGGCAGCTGCATGCTCTGGATGATGTATTCTTTTATCCTGTGGTGGCCATGATCTCCTATCTGGCATTTTGCGGAGGAATGGAATATGCTAATGAGATTTTCCATCCGGAATGGGTGTTTACCGCCATGTGTATCACGATGCTGTCCTGCTGGCTGTTTCACAAGGGAATGAATTCCGGCAGGCGTTTTGAGAAGCTGCATACCGCCGGTGCAGACTATACCTTCAATAAAGCCATACAGGGAATTTTTCCGATTGCTGCGATTGCCTTGTTGTTCGCTGTTATCGGTGCAGTCCTGCGTGCCCAGTTTGGAGAAGTAAACATCACAAATTTTGGTGCCTATTTATTTATGGGCCTGTTTGAAAAAATAGGAAAAGGACTTCCCGGAGCCTTACTATATGTATTCTTTGTACACTTTCTCTGGTTTTTTGGTATTCATGGTACCAATACACTGCAGATGGTCGCAAAGCAGTTTTTGGAGCCGGGCATCCTGATCAATCAGCAGCTGGTACAGGCCGGACAGCTACCCACGGAAATATTCACAAAGACTTTTCTGGACACGTTTGTCTTTATGGGAGGCTGCGGTGCAGCATTGTGTCTGATTGCGGCGATGCTTATAAAAGCGAGAAAGAGCAATAACCGTAAGCTTGCCAGAGTAGCGGGTATTTCTGTTTTATTCAATATCAATGAAATTGTGATTTTCGGTTTTCCAGTCATTTTCAATCCGCTGATGCTGCTTCCGTTTCTGCTTGTCCCTCTGGTTCTGACACTGACCAGTGCGTTTGCCATGCAGCTGCAGCTGGTACCTCTGCCTACCCATTCTGTGGAATGGACAGTTCCTATTTTGATGAGCGGATACGAGGCATGCGGCTCTATATCCGGCAGTTTTCTGCAGCTGTTTAACCTGATTCTGGGGACCCTGCTGTATATTCCGTTTATTCGCCTGAGTGAAAATCAGCAGAGTGAGGAATTTGAAACAGCGGTGCGCGCGATGGAAACCGATATGGCTGAAGGTGAGATAAACGGGACCCTGCCGGATTTCTTCGATGATCATTACACCTATCATTTCCCTGCAAAAACACTGGCGATGGATTTAAAAAACGCCATGCAGCGAAATCAGCTTCATATGCATTATCAGGTACAGCGTGATAACGCTGAGCATATACACGGAGCAGAGGCGCTTCTTCGCTGGGAGCATCCGGTAGCCGGAAGAATTACCTCACCGCTGATGGTAAAGCTGGCGGAGGAAGAAAGCTTTCTGGATGAGCTGGGGCTTTATATCATAGAAGAAGCTTGCAGAGATGCGCAAAAATTTCAAAAGGAGGGAAAGCCGCTGTCTATATCTGTGAACATATCACCAAAGCAGCTGGAAAGTGCTGTTTTTGTCAGGGAGGTACGCAGAATTCTTCAGGAAGTAGATTTGCATGATATTCAGCTGATTCTTGAGGTGACGGAGCGCTCATTGCTCAGTACCTCCCATCGTATTCTGGAGAGGATACGGGAATTGAAGCAGATGGGAATCCAAATGAGCATGGATGACTTTGGTATGGGACACAGTTCAATGATGTATCTGCAGGAAAATGCATTTGATGAAGTTAAGCTGGATGGCAGTCTGGTTCGTCAGATTCTGGAAAATGAGCGTTCTCAGGATATCGTACGCGGGATCACAAGGCTTGCAGCCTCTATGCAGTTTCATGTCGTAGCAGAATTCGTAGAAACCAGGGAACAGATGGAGCTGTTGAAAGCACTGCACTGCGATATCTATCAGGGGTATTATTATGGAAAGCCGTGCAGCTGTGATGAATTTATTGCTATATATCTAAAGCAGGAAGTAAGCTGATTCCTGTTTTTTTTATGGATGAAAACCTGCGGTACCATCGGCATGCTTGAGAAAATACGTATTGATCATGAAGAATCCTTATGGACATAGCAGTAGATTTCAGTGTATGAGACTGGTAATGTGCAGCTTCTACATAATTGCGGCTTTGATTTTGCATCACTGCATTTATTTCATATGAAAGCTATCGTCTTAGCGAAGGGATGCTTTCATACTATCAATTTCATATGTATTGCATAACGATTTTAATACAGCGGTGTATAGCATTATGTACCGCTGCTTTTTTGCTGCGAGAGGTACTTCCTTTAAAAACAGGACAGGTCAGCTTCAGCGGTTTTTCTGTTTTGAAGCGATGCACCGCATGAGAACGATACGATAGCTCTAAGGATTGTGCAGTACGCGGTATTCTAAACATAATATTTACCGACTTGTTTGCTTTGGAAAATATAAATATATCCTGTGTTGAACAGCATGCCATAGAAAGCAATACTACATATGAATTTACCAATACAGGATGAAAGGTCTTACAAACCGATTTTACAAGCTGTTTTCGATTTAAAAGAAGTAAAACTACAAATTTATAAAAATATATTGAAGTATTACTACTTTTGTGATATATTCAATGTAGCAATACTTAAAGGAAGGTGAGCAACGTATGAAAAAATTGAATATTGCTGTTGTAGGCGCGGGGATTTACGGAAAGAATCATCTGGATGCCTACACTTCAAATCCCAATGTTAATCTTGTTGCAGTCTGTGATTTAAAAAAGGAGATCACAGATAAAGTGGAACAGGATTATCAGGTGAAAACGTATAACGACATGGAGGAAATGCTCAAAAGTGAGGAAATTGATGCTGTTTCTGTAGCAACACCGGACCCGTATCATAAGGACCCGGTGATGACAGCCATCCGCTATGGAAAGGATGTTCTGGTGGAAAAACCACTGGCTACTACTTCCGCAGATGCCTATGATATCATCGATGCTGCTGAAAAAGCCGGTGTTCGTGTTATGGTGGATTACCACAAGCGCTGGGATCCGGCATCCATAGCGGTAAAAAACAAGCTTGCAGACGCGGGGACAGGAAAACCGGTACGCGGCTATATGCGTATGGATAATGTCTATGATGTCGCAATCAACTGGCTGAATTGGTCATCCAATTCCAGCCCGGTCCACTTTGTCGGTACGCACTGCTATGATTTGATTCGCTGGTATATGGGATGTGAGGTCGTACAGGTGTACGCTGTAGGACATAAGGGAATCCTGCAGGAAAAGGGTGTGGATACCTATGACAGTATTACAGCGATTCTGGAATTTGAAAACGGATGCACATGGACTGTGGAGAATGCGTGGATTCTGCCAAACGGCTTTGCGAAGGCAGATGACGGATGCTCCGAAATTCTTTGTGAACATGCAATGATTCGTGTGGATTCCCAGAAACGCGGTGTTGAATTCTTTGATGATCAAAAGCAATATACCCCGAATATCTGCTTTATCCAGAACTACAACGGTCGTGCAATCGGCTTTGGAATTGATCCGCTGAACGATTTTGTGGATTGTATTCTCCATGATAAGCCGTTTGTGGCAAATCTGAATGACGGTTTGGAAGCAGAGCTGATTGCGGAGGCTGTGCATAAGAGTGCGGATACGCGTCAGGTAGTAAAAATCGAAAGAAGATAAAGTCCCGACAGGGTAAAAGGAAAAGAGGAAAAGCTATGGGCAAACTGAATATGGTTCGTGTTGATTATCGTATGGTACATGGACAGATTGTGGCAAAATGGATCAAGTTCCGTCCGGTTGATCGTTTGATACTGGCAGATGACAGCCTGGTGGATGATCCTTTCATGGGTGATATTTATCGCATGGCAGTACCGGATCGTGAGGTTGATATTGTCAAGCTGGGGGATGTGCAGACAGCAATCGATAGAAAAAATGATACTGTGCTGCTGATATTCAAGGATGTAGCATCTGCATATACGGTATACAAAAACGGCCTTCAGCTGCCGGAGCTGAATGTCGGAGCAGTGCAGAACAGTGCGCAGCGTAAAGCGGTTGTTCAGGGGGTTGCACTTTCCGTTGAAGAATACGAAAAATTAAGCGAAATGAAGGCTGAGGGTGTAAACGTGTTCTTACAGCCGATACCGGAAAATGATCCGGTAAGTCTTGGCTCGATTGAAAAGAAGCTGAAATAATGAAAGGGAGTGTGAGGTTATTATGAGTGGTACACAGTTGGTTATCATGGCGGTAGCAATGGGCCTGATGTATTGGATTGCCCGGGGAATGATTGGTGGATATTTTGCGTTCTTCTTTATTGCAAGTCCTATCGTAGTAGGTGTTGTAGCCGGTTTGATTTATGGGGATTTGACAAAGGGATTGATTATCGGCGGCGGTATTGCTGCAGCGTTTGCAGGTATCATAGCGCCGGGAGGCAATCTTCCGACCGACTCGGCACTGGCAGCGACAACCGTCATACCGATTGCTTTGGCAACGGGTCTTACGGCAGAGCAGGCCATTGCATTTGCTGTTCCGATGGGATTACTTGGATCCTTTGTAACAAACCTGCGTAAGATGATCAATGTTATCTTTGTGCATAGAGCTGATGAATTTGCGGCAAAGGGAAACCTTTCCGGCATTACCCGCTGTGCAGTGGTTTATCCACCACTGATTGAAATTCCATTGCTGTTTCTTCCGGTATTTTTGATTGTTATGTTTGGGCAGGATGCTATGCTGACCTTCATGAACTCCGTGCCAAGCTGGGTTATGCACGGTCTGGAGGTTGCAGGCGGTGTTATGCCGGCAATCGGATTTGCTCTGATTATGAACATGATCGGTAAGCCGAAGATGATTCCTTATACGGTACTGGGCTTCATCGTTGTAAAGGCAGTAGGACTGAATACCCTGACCGCTGGTCTGGTCGCAGGCTGTGTTGCGGTGCTGGTTGTACTGGAAAAACGTGAAAGAGAAAAGGAGGGCGCATAGAAGATGGCTGAGGAAAGAAAAACATCATTGACAAAACGGGATGTCAACCGAGTGATTGCCAGATGGTATATTACAACAGAAATGTCACTGAATTATGAACGTATGCAGTCTATTGCATATACATATGCCTTGATTCCGGCTTTGAAAAAACTATATCCGAACAAGGAGGACATGATTCCTGCGCTGCAGCGTCATCTGGAGCTGTTTAATACCAACGCTACAGCCGGTGGTCTGATTCTGGGAACTACGCTGGCTATGGAAGAGGAAAAGGCAAACAATCCGGATGCGATTCCTTCCGAATCCATCGTTGCTGTTAAGACCGGGTTAATGGGACCGGTTGCGGCGCTGGGAGATTCCTTCAGTGCAGGAACCATTACCACGCTGTTCATCCTGGCCTCCTGCTCTCTGGCACAGGGCGGCTCGATCGCCGGCTTCTGGCTGCTGCTTCTCGGTACGATGTATACGCTTGGCGAATTGATTATTTTTACCAAAATGACCTATACAAAGGGACGTTCTGCAATCAAGGATATCATGTCAAGTAAGCTGATGAGCAATATTATTGAAGGAGCGAACATCCTTGGTATGGCAATGATGGGGGCACTGACCGCTTCCATGGTAAATCTGGCAGTTGCTATCACAGCTAACTTTGATGAGGCAACCTTGAGTGTACAGGAAAAAATCGATGGTATCATGCCAGGTATCCTGTCCATCGGTGTGCTGTTTATCTATTATTATCTGATTAGCAAAAAGCATGTCAGTGTAGCGAAGCTTGTCTTCTTCACCATTGTGATTGCACTGCTCTGTGCCGCAATCGGACTGTTTTAAATACATAGCTACGTGGGAGAATACTCTCTCAGATAATAAAACATAATCTCCGTATGGGCATTCCAAATTAGGATGCCCATATGGTGCAAAATGAGGAGGAATGCAAATGAAGGGAATACTATTGGCAAGTCATGGCCGTATGGCGGAGGGGTTGCTGGATACGCTGCAAATTTTCTGTGGAGAGCTACAGCAGATACAGGCACTATGTCTTCTTCCTGGTGAGGAAATCACAGATTTTATGGAGAAGCTGGAAGCTGCTATACAAAAGGTGGATACCGGAGAGGGTGTTGTGATTTTCTGCGATCTGCTCTTCGGCTCTCCCTGCAACTGCAGTGCGAGATTGCTGCAGGATCCAAAGTATGCGGAGAAAATCAGCGTCATAACGGGGATGAATTTGTGTATGGTACTGGAATATATCGGTTCCGGGGATGCCGGCATGGATCGGGAAGCCCTGGTGAATACCGGACATAAGGGAATTGTAGATTTTAATAAGCTGCTGAGGGAACGTCAGGCAGCATAATGCAGGAAGAGGTGGAGCTATGAAGGAAGAGGAGATCAGAGAAATATTGAACAGCCATCAGATTTGCTTTGCACAGCATGGAACCCTTTGTGCAACAGTGAAAGCAGGATTGGGAGCCTACCAAAACGGATTGGGTGAAATCATGCATACGATGAAGGATCATATCCTGCATATCAATGCACAGGGAATCGCTATTCTGGCGGTTGATGATATCAATGGTGCACTGCAGGAGCATACCCTGCTGTTTCTTCCACATGAGGATATTGTATCGACAAATATCAAAATCAAGCTGTTTCATTTTCTTTTCACGATAGAGACAAGGAAGGGAACCATCGTGTACAAGCTACATAAAAACGTACTGGCATCACCGTGGCATAAAGAAAATCTCTCCTTCCTTCTGCTTAATGCACCTTCTGCATAGGAAAAAGGAGGCAGTATGAAGGCTGGAGCTATTTTTGATATGGATGGTCTGCTGTTTGATACAGAGCTGGTATATAATCAGGAGTGGTATTATATTGCTGAGCTTTATGGTCTGAAGGTTGATCCGGCGATGCTGGATGAGCTGCGGGGGACAAATGGTTCCCGCATGATAGGCATCGTGAATACATACTGGCCAAGGGTTGATGCAAAGAAGCTGACAGATGAATTATTTGCGCATGCTATTGTAACATTATCCACACAGGTTCCGATGAAGCCGGGTGTTGTTGAGCTTCTGGAATATCTGAAGCAGCATGCAGTTCGCATGGCTGTGGCAAGCAGTGCTCCTATGGAGCTGATCAAAAGCAATCTTCGTCTGGCAGGCATCGCAGATTATTTTGATGCCGTTATAAGCGGAGAGCAGGTTGTACATGGAAAGCCATCCCCGGATATCTTCCTTCTGGCTGCACAGCAGCTGGGGCTGCCGGCGGCAGACTGCTATGTTTTTGAGGATGGTATCCATGGTGTGAGGGCAGGTATACGGGCAGGCTGCTCCACCATTATGGTTCCGGATCTGGTGCCCCCGACAGAGGAGCTTTATGAGCAATGTACGGGTATTTATCCAAATCTTCCTGCGGTATTACATGCGATGCAGACAAATGCGTGTTAGAATACAGCCCTGTCTGTCATATAGCTATCAGCGATGAAATCCAAGAGCTGATAGCAGGTCTTGTATAGAACATGTGGTACCCCTTTGCCGGGAACATATTGCATTTTTTTCACTCCGTTGGTAGAATGTGATATGTAAGTGTATGCGTCATTATAAGCATCGCAGATGGTTTCCCCGATGTGTGGAAGCCAAGTGAAGGAGAGTTTATGCAAGCAGTTAATATCATATCAAGTCTGGAATCGGTCATGCCGTTTCTATCTGCAAAAGAAAAAAAATTAGGAAATTATGTATTAACCCACAGTCAGGAGATTCTTTCGCTAACCTTAAAGGATCTTTCTTTGCAGGCTGAGGTCAGCGAGGCAACCGTAATTCGGTTTGCACGCAAGCTGGGCTGTGAGGGCTATTCCGATTTCAAACTCTCCCTGTCGGCAAATCTGTCTGCCAATTTCTATAATGAGAATTCAGACATGATTCTGGATAAAATCATGCCTACAGATACACCGGATTCTGTATTGAAGAAGCTGAGTGCCTTCATCGTTACATCCATTCAGTCTACAACCGATATCATTGATTCACAGGAACTGGATAAGGCGATAAAGCTGATTCGGGATACAAATGAGAACAAGCGCAACATATATCTGAGTGGATTGGGCGCAAGCAGTACGCTGGTGAAGCAGCTGCAGATTAAGTTTATGCGGCTAAATATTCCGGTAATCTATTATGAGGATGTGCATCTTCAGCTGGAGTCCAATCTGAATATGGCAGAGGATGATTTGCTTATCTGCTTTACAACCTTGGGAAAATCGGTGCAGTCGCATCAGTATATCAATATTGCGAATCAGAAAAAGGCAAAGATCATTCTCATCACTCAGTATGGCAATCAGGAGTTGGCAAGCAAGGCAACCGTAACACTCTTTGTATCGGCTGTCGAAAATAATCTGCGGCTGGCAAGTCACACGGCACTCATTGTACAGTCCCTGATTGTTGATACATTGTTTTTATCACTGGCACTTGACAATTTGCCTGAAATCCAGGAGGGTGTCGCAGAAAAGAATCGGATTTTTTCAGAGCTGGGTTATAATATGAATGATTATAAATAAGGCTGTAGAACTTGATGGCATGAGGTAAAAAGCCTTCTCCTGGTTTTATAGAATGAGGAAAATCATCTTTTGACATAACGATATAAAACATCATGTTAAATATTGGAAATATAAAAACTAAAAAAAGGATTGACAGAAAAATCCGGCAGTGTTTAAATAAAGGTATAAAAAGAATATAGGAATCATAGAGTTTGTAACTTATGAAGATCGTAAGGCAAGGCTCAAAACGCAGAGACGTTTTGGGCCTTTTCTGACGTTTACGGAGGAATTTATGAAATTACTTAGAAAAAGAAAACGCTGTAATTCTACAGCTGGTGTTTAATGAGTAACGCTGGAATTTTATAAAAGTTTTTTCAAAAAAATTTTTAAAAAGATGTGACATGCCTTTGATTCTGTAGTATTATAATAATGAAGATAAAAAGCGGTGTACTCTACCATAGTGAAATCTAAAAGTGAGAGCTAAAAAAGTGGCTGGCGTAAGCTGGCTTTTTTTAATAAGGGGTCGTTTTATATGGTGGTTCAAAAATAAAAGGGTACAGTTTATACAAATAGATGTTGCATATACTGATTACCTTAGAAAAAATATTGATTTCAGAGTACCTACAGAACATCGGGAAGTGGAGAGTGAAATGCGTCCATTTATCGGTATTCTTATGACACATGATGATATCGAATATGTCATTCCTTTAACATCACCTAAAGACAAGCATAAGAACATGAAAAATACGATGGATTTTCATAAAATAAATGGAGGGAAATGGGGAGCGATAAATTTCAATAATATGTTTCCTGTTTTGCATGATCCTTCTGTATATAAAATAATAAAGCCATGAAAAGATGAAAATACATACAGTAATCTGTTAATAAATCAAATCTCGTGGCTGAATAAAACAGAAAACAAGGAAATGGTTTTGAAAAAAGCAGAGAAGCTTTATGAAGCATATGGAAACGATACCTTGCAGGATAACATAAAGAAGAGGTGCTGTGATTTTAGTAAGCTTGAAAAATACTATAAAGAATATATAGCATAGATATTATCACTGAAGCAGTAATATGATGAAAAAACTTCAATAGGAAGTTTTTTTGAAATAAAACAAGTTACAAGGTCTGCATAAGCATTTTGGATTGCGTGATTTCCAGAATCATGCGTCTATCATTCCTTTGCTTATAAGTAGACCACGATGTAATGTAAGTAAAAAGGACTGCGAAAACAAACAAGATAGCAGGAAAATAATTACAGGTACAGAGATTTCCATACTTGAAAAATAAAGGGTAGAAACAAAAAAGAACATGGTATAATAAACTATAAAGACAAGGGGAGATACCTATGTATCATATAGCTATTCTGGATGACGAAAGAAAAGAAGCAGAGCATATCAGAGATTTGGCGGATGTGTATTTTGACAGAAAGGAATTGATGCAGCGACGCATTGATATCTTCAATACCGGCAGTGAGCTGCTGGCGCATGTGAAATCGGTCCCCTGTGACCTACTGTTTCTCGATATTGAGGTGGGACAGGAAAACGGCATAGAAATCGGCAGACAGCTGCGGCAGATTGCACCTGATATGATTATCATTGTGATTACAGGATATTTGAAATACAGTGTGGAGGGCTACAAAATTCAGGCGGCACGCTATCTGTTGAAGCCGGTAAATGCGCAGCTATTATACAGTGAGCTGGATGAGGTGCTCTCTCTGGATGACCGGCAGACACTTGTTCTAAAGGAGCGCGATATGTATCATAGAATCAGACGCAGAGATATCCTGTATGTGGAAACAATGGGGAGAGGTACCCGCTTTCATACGCTGGAGGGAACATTTGATAGCAGAGAAAGCCTGAGTATATGGGAACAGCGTCTGGATGCGGCCTTGTTTGTGGAATGTCACAAGGGTATCCTTGTTCATGTACGCCACATTATATCAATGGAAAAAGACACAATTCTTTTGGAAACCGGGGAAGCACTGCCTCTGGCAAGACGGCGTGTGGAAACTGTGAAGGCGGTATGGCGTAGCTTTCAGGAGAAATTCGCATGAGTCTGTTTCTGCGGGTTTTTGAGATTTTAATGCTGTATGTACTCTGCTATTCCTATCATGAAACGATGCGTACGCAATATCGCTCCTCGCTAGCCAAAATCCTGCCCTATCTAATCACCGGCTTTCTTCTCATCCTCATATCGCCCTGGTTGTCTGTATCCTTACTGCGGATTCTGTTGGCTGTTTTCCTTTGCCTGTCTTTGCTGCTGTATCGCGACGACTGGTGGTCCCATCTGTTTTTTATCGGCTCTCTGATCGCCGGCGCTGTCCTTGTTCAGGTAATCACCACGCACATTACGGCTTTTAACGCAGAGCCTGCAAGCTGGCTGCAGGGCTGTCTGTATTGCGGAGTCGTATTTCTTATACAGCTGCTCCTGTTTTATTATCGGCATCATCAATATGAACAGCTCTATGTTCCAGTGATTAGCGGGGCGGTTTTTCTCTATCTGATCATTTGCACCTATATAGTAAGTCAGGGAATGCGTTTGGATATCGGTATGATCTGCAGCCTGCAGGGGCTGTTGCTCCTGATGCTGAAGCTGTATCGGATCTGCTTCTGTTTGGAAATTCGCAGGGAAAAGGAATTGCAGGCGATGGTGAAGACCCAGCAGATGGTGGAAAACAGAGAGCGCTATGAACGAATTCAAAAAGAAAATGCATACATCATGAAATCCATGCATGATTTAAAGAAGCATGTCGAGCTGCTGGAACAGATGAAGCAGGGAAGTCCGGCAGTTGATGACTACCGCAGTGATATTGTAGCGAAAACAGAGCATATGCTGAACGTTCAAAAAACAGGTGATGAGCTCATTGATAAGATATTGCAGCTGTACCATCCGCGGTTTCAGGCTGCACACATTCGCTTTCAGCTGGAAAGTGATGTGATAGATTACAGCTTTATGGACCCGGTCGATCGCTGTGCGGTACTCTGCAATATGCTGGATAATGCACTGGAAAGCTGTCTTGACGCAAAGGAGCCATTCATTCTGCTGCGCATGGTGGAACAGCATTCCACGATTCTGTGGAAAATGAAAAACAGCTGTACACGCATGGAACAGGAAAAAGAGGATGCATTTGCACATGGCTTTGGCATGCAGAATATTAGGGATATTGCCCGCCGTTATCAGGGGACGCTCAGCGCTGGCTGGGAGCGTGCACACCTGCTGTTTCGTACAACGGTAACCTTCGATAAACCACTGATGTCAGAAAATGAACCGCTTATGTAAAAGCCGCGGTCAAGCCGGTTTTAACGGATATAATGTTAGTGAAAGAAGGGATATAGCATGTTAGAAAATATGAAATTCAAACGGAAGGTATTAAGTAGAAAAAAGATTATTACAAGCTTCCTGATTATTCTGATTTTGTCTTTATGTCTGGGTGGTTTTATGTACGGACTTGCGGACAGCTTTGAGGATTTTGCGGATATCCGGATCCTTCAAATCGGCTTCCTCGTATTGTTTCCACTCTTCACTGTCATTATGTGGGTGCCGCTCTGTCTGGGCGGCGGACAGATTTATGATATGCGTGAGGATGCGCTCGTTATTATTCCGGCATATAAGGATCGTCGGAAATGGAACATGATTCTTCACGTATTGTGCAATGATGATGTAACACCGTTTCTGCAGGAAATACGATATGAGGATATAGATCATGCGAAATTTACGGTGGATCGTAAAGCCGGTGTATGGGGACTGTCCAGATACACCTACCTGTTGAAGCTGTACAATGAAAAAGAATTGTTTATGACCCTGTATATCAATCCTATGGATAATGGAATCCTGCTTCCTGCCGGTAAAGGCGGCATTGTGCTAAGCGGCTTTCGCACAAGCGAGGATATACTGAATATGATGCAGCTGCTCATGGCTGGCGGTATACGTCTGGAGGATCCGCATCATATTCTTGATGCGATGAAACGAAAGGATATCGAAATCTACGATTATCTGGAAAGCCTGCAGATCAAAAGAAGATACTAAGCAACAGAAATTGTCATCCTGCGCAGATAGCTGCGGGGTGGCTTTTTCGTCTGTGCCGGAATCATTTCGTTGGAAAGGTTGTAAAGAATGGTGCATAATAAATAAAAACAAAGGGTTTTCTCATGCTGCCTTCATGTTTGTATGATACTATGGAAGCAGAAGGAAGGAGGCGTTGAAATGAGATTATTATTTGCGGAGGATGAACAGGATTTGAATGATATCATATGTCAAAAGCTCAGAAAGGAAGGCTATACGGTGGATGCCTGCTACGATGGAGCACAGGCTCTGGAATATCTGGCTGTTATGGATTATGATGCTGTCATACTTGACATCATGATGCCGAGGGTGGATGGCTATGCGGTATTGAAGCAGCTGCGATCTGAAGGAAAAATGACACCTGTGTTATTTCTGAGTGCGCGGGATTCCATAGAAGACCGTGTTCTGGGGCTGGACAGCGGAGCGAATGATTATTTGATCAAGCCGTTTTCCTTTGCTGAACTGATGGCCAGAATCCGAACGATGATCCGTCTGGCTAAGGGAAGTTCGACTACCCTTCTTCAGGCTGGTGATTTAACTCTGGATACGGCTACCCGTACGGTGAAAAGAGCAAACAAGTTGATACTCCTTTCCGCAAAGGAATATGCCCTGCTGGAATATATGCTGCTGAATAAAAATATCGTGCTATCCAGAGAAAAAATTGAGGAGCATATCTGGGATTTCGATTATGCGGGAGGCACCAATCTGGTGGATGTATATATCAGCTATCTGCGAAAAAAGATTGATGGCGCATCCTCCTGCAAGCTGATTCATACGGTGCGCGGGAGCGGTTATGTCGTAAAGGAGCCTTCATGAGGGGGCTGAGCATTCGTGCGAAAATCACATTGTGGTTTGCGCTTGCCATGAGTGCGCTGGCTGCCCTGACACTGGGCTGTGTATGGATGATCAGTGATAATGTCGTACAGAAAAACATCAAGGATTCTCTGGTGGAAATGGTCAGCGATAATGTGGATGAGGTCGAGTATTACAGTAATAAGGAGGATGCCAATCCGGATGGCGACCGAGATATTTACATACGGTATAAAAACGGATATCTTGAAATTGATGATGATTATCTGGATCAGATGAATGGTATATATACAACGCTATATAAGGAAGATTATGAGCTGCTGTATGGAGAAAATCCGATTGCACAGGCAACCGGAGATGTGGCCTTTGCCGATCATAAGCTGCAGACGCTTCGCTATAAGGGAACAACCTATTATGTGTACGATCGCTCATTAAAGGGCGAGGGCATGGAGGACCTTTGGCTGCGTGGTATAGTTTCCCGCAGTCAGGGGGCACGCTGGATGGATGCAATCGTTATCCTTTCCATGTGGCTGATTCCTCTGCTGATTCTGCTGGCACTTTTCGGCGGATATTTTCTGGCAGGACGGTTTCTGCGTCCAATTCAACAAATGATACAGGCAGCCTCCGGAATTCAGCAGGGGCAGGATTTAAAGAAGCGGATTGAACTGAAAAAGGGGCAGGATGAGTTGCATCAGCTGGCAGATACCTTCAATGGAATGATGGACCGGCTGGAGGCATCCTTTCAGGCGGAAAAGCAATTCACCAGTGATATGTCCCATGAGCTTCGTACACCGGTAGCTGTGATTCTTTCACAATGCGAGCTGTCACTGGAGGAGGAGCAGGACAAGGATGCCTATGCAGATGCGCTGCGTTTGATTCAAAGGCAGGGAAAGAAAATGTCTGTTCTTATCAATGATATGCTGATGATGACGCGCATGGAGCAAAGAAGGGAGAGCATCCGCATGATGCAGCTTGATTACAGCAGCTTATGTGCATCCGTTTGTGAGGATCTTCGCTTGATCCGTGAGAAGAACATCGAGCTGAGCTGGCAGCTGGAAGAGGGTGTGACGATTGTAGGGAACAAGGAGCTGCTGCAGCGTCTGCTTGTCAATTTGATTACCAATGCGTATCGCTATGGAAAAGAACACGGACATATTCAGGTTGAGCTGAAGCAAACACAGACGGAGGTCAGACTGTCGGTTGCTGATGATGGCAGGGGAATTGCCCAAGAGCAGCTTGCCCATATATGGCAGCGGTTTTATCAGGCAGATGCTTCCCGCAGTAAGCAGGGAAGTGGTCTGGGATTGGCCATGGTACAGGAGATAGCACAGCTGCATCATGGCTGTATGAAGGTGGAAAGTGTGCAGGGAAAGGGCTCCTGCTTCACCTTCTGTATCCCGCTGAAATAAAATGTATTCTCATATTGCTTTAATCTTTCTCTGGTATACTACAGGTGTAAAGGAAATTAAGGAGGGAATGAGAGGATGAAAAAAATACAACAGCTTTCCACATCTATGAAGGCATTCCTTGCAATCGGCGGTATCTCTGTTTTAGCAGGCGGTGGTGTCATAATAACAAACGCGATGGAAGCAGACAGCCGTATCAATGCGGATAAGGCGAAGGAAATCGCATTGCAGGATGCCGGTGTGAAGGTAGCAGCGGCGCAGTTTGAAAAGGCGGCTTTGGAAAAGGAAGACGGTCGAAGCGTATATGAGGTGAAATTTCATACGGATGAGCATGCCTACGAATATACGATTGCAGCAAAGGACGGACATATCCTGGATCGGGATGTGGAAGCAAAGAAGCAGGCATCCTTGACAGCCGTCTCCACACTTTCTCTGGAGGAAGCAAAAAAACAGATGCTGAAAAATGCAGGGCTGAAGGAAGGCGATGGAACCTTTGTCAAGGCTTCCTTAAAAAAGGAGGATGCACAGGAGATATATGAGCTGAAATTTAAAACGGCACAGAAAACATATGCCTATAAGCTGCTCGCAAAGGATGGTACGATTCTGGAAAAGGACATGGAAACAAATGCGTCTACCAGCAGCGAAACAAAAAGCGATAAGGATAAATCAACAGCCTCACCATTGCTGATCAGTAAAGCGGATGCCCGAAGCAGGGCACTGCAGGATGCCGGAGTGAAGGCAGGGGATGCGACCTTCACAAAGACGAAGCTGGATTATGAAAATGGAAAGCAGGTATATGAGATTGAATTTGTGACTGCCACAATGGAGTATGATTATGAGCTTGATGCAGAAAGCGGTGCTGTCAGAGAACGGAAATCTGAACGACTGGAAATTCAGAGTCAGGAGCAGTCAAAGCCATCCGCTTCCTATATCGGTGTGGATCGTGCGAAAAGCATAGCCCTCTCGCATGCAGGTTTCCAGGCGGGCAGTGTAACCTTTACCAAAGCGAAGCTGGAAAACGATGACGGTGCGTCGGTATATGAGATTGAATTTCGCAAAGGCTCCACAGAATATGATTATTCGATTGACGCATACAAGGGAACGATTCTGGAATGGGATAAGGACACGGATCACGACTAGCAGCAAGCAAATGCGTGAAGAAAATAAAGCCATGACATCCGCATCCGCCTTACGTTGTGGCAAGATAAAAAAGGGTCAACTTTGATTGATCCTTTTTTCAGTTCTTATGATGTAACATGTGTGCATTTACAGAAAGGCATGAGCGGAAGCTCCTGTTTTTCTGTCTACATCCCAATGAATTCATCTACCGGCATAGAGAAGATCAGGCCTCTGGCTTCGGTTTGAAAGCCTGCAGCCGTATTGATTGCATGCATGATCTGTTTGTACTTCTCATAAGCAGATAAGATTACAACGATATCCTTTTCTCCCTGCAGTTTGATACCGAGAAAGGAGGTAGCGTCATCCTCATGCAGGGAACGGGCGTGTAGAACCGTACCACCGGTGGCATCTGCTTTTTTTGCGGCTTCCATAACCTGATCGCGCCAGCCGTGCTCTACAACTGCAACAACAAGCTCATATTTGCGTACCTTCTGTTCCATCTCTTCCTCCTCATAACTTCTTCCACATAAAATGTTGCGTTGAAACAGGCTGCTGATTCCACTTAGCGGCATGGTAAACATGATCCCGTGCCCCATTTTTCTAATTTGTGTTTCTGTCGCTATCCGATGCATGACCTCCTGCTCCAGTTGTGCAGGAAGGCAGCAGAATAACAGCTCCTTATCGGTTTCACCGATACCCAGATAATCCAGAAGATCAGAGCCTGCTGTTCCCAGTGCGAGAATGCCATAGGTGAAATACAGCTGATAGGATCTGCATAGCTCTGCGACCTGTTCTCCCTTGTCCCGGTTGATAATGATCACCAGACACTTAACTTTCTGTCCGCTCATTTGCGACCTCCTCAAATTCCATAATACTATCCTCCTGCAGCTCTTCAGCAGCAGTCTTTTTTTGCCTTGTCATAACCAGACCAAGAATCTGAATGGTCAGAAGCGGTGTCATCGCCACCATTGCAACGATTCCAAATGCATCCAGCAGGACATTTCCGCCAAGCTGTTCACAGGCACCCATGGCAAATGGAAGCAGGAAGGTCGCTGTCATCGGACCGCTGGCAACCCCACCGGAATCAAAGGCGATACCCGTAAATACGCTAGGTACAAGGAAGCTGAGTAACATCGCTATAAGATACCCCGGTATCAGAAATACCATAATGCTGATGCCGGTCAGTATACGAAGCATCGCGATTCCCAGTGAAATGCCAACACCGATTGAAAGAGAATACAGCATGGCCTTAGTCGATATGGTTCCCGATGAAATCTCCTCTACCTGACGGGTAAGCACATGCACAGCCGGCTCTGCCTTTACGATGAAGAAGCCAATCAGTACACCGATGGGAATCAACATCCAATTATAGGATAATGCTGCAATTTGCGTTCCTATGAAATAACCGGCAGGCATGAACCCGACATTGACGCCGCATAGAAACAGAATAAGACCGAGAAAGGTATACAGAGAGCCAATGAGAATTTTAATGATGGCGCGCTTATTGAAATAGCTGCTGATAAGCTGAAATAAGAGAAAGAAGCACAGAATAGGAAGCAGCGCCTTGCTCACCTCCCATGTGAAATGCGGCAGCTCAATCAGAAAAATATGAATGACATCCCTGCTTGTTTCCACATACGCCATTTCAAACGGTGTATAGGTTGCGCCCTGTGGCTCATACAGAATACCCAGCAGCAGAACTGCCAGAATCGGACCGATGCTGCACAGTGCCACGATACCAAAGCTTTCCTCTTCTGCATGCTTCTGTGTGATAGCGGCCATACCGATTCCCAGCGCCATGAGAAAGGGGACGGTAATCGGTCCGGTTGTAACTCCACCACTATCGAAGGCAACTGCCATGAAGGTATCCAATGAGAAGTAGGCGAGGATAAAGACCAGTGCATAAAACAGCATAAGCAGATATTTCAGATTCCAGTGAAACAGAATCCTCAGCAGTGCCATGACCAGAAAGAAGCCGACACCGGCGGCAACTGTCCAGATTAACGTGTTGTCCGGTATGCCGGGAACCTGATGTGCAAGCACCGTGAGATCAGGCTCTGCAATCGTTATGATAAAGCCGATAACAAAGGTGATACATACCATCAGACATCGCTTTTTGGACGTGCTGAGCATGGTGCCGATGCCCTCTCCCATAAGCATCATGGACATATCCGCACCCAGGGAAAATAGTCCCATGCCGATAATCAGCATCACGGCACCACAGGCAAACAGAAGCATGGTTCCCACCGGCATCGGGGTAACGGTAATACTCAGTAAAAATACAATACAGGTAATCGGTAATACGGAGGATAAGGCCTCTTTAATTTTTTCCTTTAATTTTGTCATTGCTTCACCTCTCTTTTCATTCTCTCTATATCTTATAGTTATATTTTAACATGTATGTTTGTTTTATGACTGTTTACATATAGTTCAAAGCTAGAATGATAAAGATTGTATATATTAGGAGTGTGGTTATTATATCCGATGCTCTGAATAGGCATGGCGTGTTGCTCCAATCGGAAAAACAAAATACGCAATCTGTCTGCGGTGGAATTATGATAAAAGCAATACCGGATATATGCCGCTCAATCTGTGCGGTAACAGGATGTGTCAATATTTTCATGCGATATTCTATGAGGTACAGTAAATGAAAACAATCGTACATGTGAAAAGTTTGCTTTAGCAGCACTGCTTCGTCTTATTTATTATGACAATAGCTGTTGGATCAAGCAGCATGGACGCAATGAGTTTTGTATTTTGATGAATCGTTGTCATAATTTTTAAAAGCTGAAAGGTAAAGTGTTTATTTATGTAGAAAAATAATACAATATATGTTAAAATCTTTACGTTTCGTATAATTCGCGTGGTATGGTGCGAATGTCTCTACCCCAGACCGATACCTCTGGGACTACGGAACTGATCATTTTATTATATCTATGATAAAAGATTGGTTCCCGCATAATCGACGGGAACTTTTTTCATTGAAGGAGAACGTAATGGAAGAGAAAAAGAAAGACTCCATCTATGAACTGGATGGAACGGTACCGCTGAAAAAAGCGCTGCCACTTGGGATTCAGCATATTCTTGCGATGTTTCTGGGGAATGTATCTCCGCTGATCATCGTCTGTGGCATGCTGGAAATGAGCGGTGTATTAAAAATGACACTGATTCAGAATGCAATGTTTGTTGCAGGTATAGCAACGCTGTTCCAGCTATATCCGTTTTGGAAAATCGGAAGCGGATTGCCAATCGTAATGGGAACCAGCTCCGGCTTTATCGGCACAGCAAAGGCCATCGGAGCAGCGTTTGGGTACGGTGCTTTGATGGGGGCAAGCTTCATCGGCGGTATTTTTGAAATGGTTATGGGGTATTTTATCAAGCCGCTGCGTAAGCTGTTTCCACCGGTTGTTACCAGTCTGGTCATCATTTCTATCGGACTTTCCCTGCTGCCGGTAGGAATCAACTACTTCGGAGGAGGAAACGGCGCTGCAGATTTTGGAAGCACCAATCATCTGCTGGTAGGAACCTTCGTTATCATCGTCATACTGATTGCCAAGCAGTTTAAGGGTGCCATTAACAATGCCTCCATACTGATTGGTATCGTAGCAGGCTATCTTCTGGCAATCGTACTCGGCATGGTGGACTTTACACAGGTGTCCTCTGCCAGCTGGTTTGCACTTCCGGCCTTTATGCCGGTAGCCTTTGAATTTAATTCTCAGGCAATCATTGCGATGGGAATCATGTTCATCGCAACGACTGTGGAAACGATTGGAGATGTTTCCGGTGTCGCAAACGGCGGGTTGAATCGGGAAGCCACAGACAAAGAGCTGCAGGGCGGTGTCATGGCGGATGGTCTTGGCTCTATTCTGGGAGCTATCTTCGGCGTACTGCCAAACACATCCTTTTCACAGAATGTCGGTCTTGTCGCTGTAACAAAGGTCGTTAACCGCTTTGTTATTATGACAGGTGCTGTATTCCTGATTCTGTGCGGATTCTGTCCGAAGCTGAGTGCTTTATTCTCCGTTATGCCGCAGTCTGTTTTAGGTGGTGCCGCTGTCATCATGTTCGCCATGATTCTGGTCAGTGGAATCCAGTCTTTAACAAGAGAACCGCTGGATGAGCGTAACGGTCTGATCGTTGCTCTGGCCATCGGTTTGGGTGTGGGAATCGGAAATGTACCTGCTGTTCTTGCACAGCTTCCTTCCTGGGTTGGAAACATCTTTGCACAGAACGGTATCATCATGACCTTTGTGATTGCTACGGTATTGAATCTGATTCTGCCGAAGAAAAAGAGCGAAGAGGAATAGCATGAAGATTTTCCTGACTGGACAGAAACAGATTGGAAAATCGACCTGCATTCAGGAATGTATCCGGGAGTGTCATAAGTCTGTCTGCGGCTTTCTGACACTCCCTTTTTATGAGGAACAGCGCCGAGCCGGCTTTTATCTGCATGCGCTGCATGCTATGGAGCACAACGATCAGCGCTTCTCGATACAGCATGAAACGTGGAACGAAGTGATACCGGGAGTATTTAACAGCTTTGGCACACAGCTGTTAAAGCAGGCGCGCAAACTGCAGGAGCATATCCTGATTCTGGATGAAATCGGCCATCTGGAACAAAAGGAAACCATATATCTGGAAACACTGCTGGATAGTATCGATAAATTTCCAAACATTCTTGGTGTTTTAAAGAAATATGATATACAATATATTCATGATATAGCAGCCAGAAAAGATGTGATCGTCTTCGATCTGGATGTGATGGCATATGCGGATGTAAAAAAATACATTCTGAAAGCAATGGGAGGCTAAGAAATGAAGAGGTTTTTAATGACGGCCATGTCTGCCTTAATGGCGCTGTCTCTGATGGCGTGTACGGATACAGACAAGGAAGATGAAAAAAAAGTAAGTGAAGGATTCATCATTACCGATCAGGCAGGCAGAAAGGTAAATTTTGATAAGCCTGCAGAAAAAGCAATCAGCGGTTATTATATCGCAACGAGTACGGTGATTGGTCTTGGTCAGAAGGACAAGCTGATCGGTGTGGAAATGAAAGCAGATCAGCGTGAAATTTATAAGCAGGCTGCTCCTGAAATTCTGGAGCTTCCGGCGATGGGAAATAAAAAGTCCTTTAATGTAGAGGCTGCCATCAAAACACGGGCGGATGTGGCCTTTCTGCCGATTGCTTTGAAAAGCTATGTCGGAAAGCTGGAGGATGCCGGAATGAAGGTTATCCTGTTGAATCCGGAAACACAGACGGAATATGATGAAGCTGTTAATCTGATTGCAATCGCGCTTGGTGCAAGAGAGGAAGCACAGAATTATTTTAACTATCGTGATGTATTGATGGAAAAATACATAAAGGATACGGGGGTAGCAAAGAAGGTGTATATGGCCGGCAGCAATCTGCTGGAGGGAGCCGGCGCGGACATGTTCCAGAACAGTCTGCTGAAGAGTGCGAAGGCTGAAAATGTGATGGCGAAGGCTGGAAAGGGCTGGAGTGCTATTGGAAAAGAAACTCTGCTGGACATGAATCCGGATGTGATATTTCTTGAAAACGGCGGTGTGGATGTGAACGTTGTATTGCAGGATTCAGCGCTGGCTTCCTTAAACGCTGTAAAGAATAAGCAGGTGTATGAATTCCCAAGTCCGCTGGAAACCTGGGATACTCCAAATCTGTCCAGCTGTCTGGGTGCTCTGTGGGCTTATGCAACGCTGTATCCGGATAATCTCTCTATGGATACAGTAAAGCAGGAAGCAAAGGACTTTTACCGTACCTTTTATCACATAGAGGTAAAGGACAGCGATCTGGGCTTGTAATATGAGACGCAGATTCTGGCTTGTACTGCTGCTGGCAGTGCTGGCTCTGGGTTCTCTATGCGTAGGCAGATACGGCAGCAGCCTTTCGGATATCGCAAGGGCGCTGCTGTTTTCCGGTGATGAGCTGACACAGTCACTGGTATGGAATTTGCGGATGCCCAGAATTCTTCTGGTAGGAATCAGTGGTGCGGCACTGGCGGTATCCGGCGTTGTCTATCAGACGATATTCCGCAATCCCCTGGCTAGCGGTGATGTGATCGGTGCTAGCAGCGGCTGTTCCCTGGGGGCCGTGTTCGCGATACTTTTCTATCAGGAATCCTGGTTTATCGAGCTGTGTGCCTTTCTTATGGGACTGCTGCTGGTCATTCTAACCTTTGTGCTTGCTTCTCGCGTCAGAGGGAACAGAATCCTGAATCTGGTTGTTGCCGGCTTGATTCTACAGGCGGTTGCGACCTCCCTTATGATGATGATGAAGCTGTATGCAGACCCTGCAACGCAGCTGGCAAATATGGAATACTGGCTGATGGGCGGATTTTCCGATGCATCCTGGCCGCTGACTGGAGTCACCTTTCTTCTGTGTGCGCTTGGCATGAGCGGTTTGTATCTGCTGCGCTGGCAGATTCAGCTGCTTTCATTTGGGGAAGATGCCTCCACACTTGGTGTCAATGTGAAGCTCATACGATGGGTATCCCTGCTTCTGGCAACGCTTCTGATTTCCAGTGTGATCAGTGCAGCGGGGATTGTCAGCTGGGTATCCCTTCTGATACCGCATATCATACGCATTGCCTGTCGCAAGCCGATTTCACAGACTATGGGAATTACAGCTGTCAGTGGAGCAAGCTTTCTGCTGTTTTGCGATACACTGGCACGAACCCTTATGACGATTGAAATTCCCATCAGTATCCTTACCAGTCTGTTCGGTGCGCTTGCACTTGTCGTACTATTCGTGAAGGGAAGGCTGCATTTATGATTTCCATACAACATGTATCGGTACAGCTGCAGGGCAGAGAAATCCTAAAGGATATCAGCCTTGCGATACCAAAGGGACGCGTCGTCATGCTGCTTGGTGAAAATGGCAGCGGAAAAACAACACTGATTCGCTCTTTGCTGCAATATATTCCTTATCAGGGGACAATCTATCATGCGCAAACGGATGTTCATACCCTGAAGCAGCGGGAGCTGGCGGCATTGTTCAGCTATGTACCTCAAATAAAGGAAACTGTGGAGGATCAGCCGGTGGAAGAGTGTATTGTCAGCGGCTTTGCCCGTCAGCTTTCTCTCTTTGCCCTCCCCTCTAAAAAACAGTATGAGCAGGTGGACGCTTTGCTGGAAGCATGGAAGCTTACGCATATCAAAGGGAAGCTGCTGCAGGAAATCAGCGGCGGAGAATTACAGATGACCTATATGGCACGAGCATTTTTGCAGGACTCTGCACTTATGGTAATGGATGAGCCGTGTACCTATCTGGATTATCGCCGCCAGCACCAGTTTCTACAGGAGGTTTTACGGCTGAAGCTTCAGGGAAGAAGCATGTTGATCAGTATGCATGATCCCAATCTGGCCCTGCAGTATGCGGATGAGCTTGTGCTGCTGCATCAGGGAAAGCTGCATGCACATATACGCGGGACGCGTTCGGAAATGACGGCTGCCTGCTGTACGTATTATAATGAGCTGTACGGGGATACCTTTACAGTGATTGGAACAGAGAGTGAACCCACTCTTATATGGAAGGAGAATAACTATGCTGACGATTCAGCAATACCACAAGGCAAAGAGTCTCGATGAAGCATATGAGCTTTTGCAGAAAAACCGAATGAATCAGATAATTGCAGGAATGCTGTGGCTGCGTATGCAGGAACGTACGATTCCCATCGCCATTGATTTATGTGATTTGCATCTGGATATGATCGAAGAAGAAGAGGACAGCTTTACCATTGGTGCTATGACCTCTTTGCATGCACTGGAAACCCATGTGGGTCTGCAAAAAGTATTTGGATCGCTGTTAAAGGATGCAATGAAGGATATCGTAGGAATACAGTTTAGAAATACCGCTACGCTGGGAGGCTCCTTGTATTCCCGCTTCGGCTTTTCTGATGTGCTATGCGCATTGCTTTGTCTGGATGCAGAGGTAATTCTGCATAAACAGGGAAGGATTTCCTTACAGGAGTATGCAGCCATGCCATACGAACGCGATATTCTGACGCATGTCGTGCTGAAAAAAGAGCCGGTAAAAACAGCCTTCGCCTGTGTGCGCAGGAGTGCTACGGATCTTCCGGTTCTGAATATGTCTGCCGCAAAAGCAGGAGAATCTCTGCGTATTGTCGCAGGCTCCCGCCCAAAACGTGCACAGCGCTTTACCATGCCCTGGAGTGAGGATCAGGAAATGATCGCAAAGCATATGCAGGAATGTGTGGAATGTGAAGATAATATGCGGGGAAGTGCAGAATATCGTTCTGCTTTGATCTATGCATTGACTCTGCGTCTTTTGAAACAGCTGAAGGAGGATGCCGCATGAATATAACGATTACTGTCAATGGAAAACGAATACAGGCAGAAGTTCCCGCAGGGCAGACGCTGCTGCAGTTTCTGCGTGAACAGGGCTATAAGAGTGTGAAATGCGGTTGTGAAACGACAAACTGCGGCTTATGCAGCGTATGGATGGATGAAAAAACGGTGCTGTCCTGCAGTGTGCTTGCGGGACGTGCGGACGGTCATAGCATTACCACACTGGAGGGTGTGGAAAAAGAGGCTAAGGAATTTGCGGATTTTATGGCAAAAGAGGGGGCGGAGCAATGCGGATTCTGTTCTCCGGGACTGATTATGCAGGTGCTTGCCATGAAAAAGGAAAACAGGACTTGGACAGATGAGGAAATCAAGCACTGGCTGGCAGGAAACCTTTGTCGCTGTACCGGCTACATGGGACAGCTTCGTGCCATCAAGGCCTGGCTTTTGAAAGGAGGGGACGCCGTATGAAGTACATCAATCAGCCCGTTATAAAGAAGGATGCCTATGCTCTGCTTAGCGGGAAGCCGGTATATACGGATGATCTGGCTCCTGCGGACTGTCTTGTCATCAAGCTGCTTCGCTCACCACATGCGCATGCGAAAATCAAATCCATTGATACCACAATCGCGAAACGCATTCCCGGTGTCGAAGCCATATTTACCTATAAGGATGTTCCTGCATCAAGATTCACGCTGGCAGGGCAGACCTATCCTGAGCCGTCCCCATACGATCGCCTGATACTGGATGAGGTCGTACGGTATGTCGGTGATGAGGTTGCGATCATAGCCGCAAAGGATGAGGAAAGCGCGCTTAAGGCGATGAAGCTGATTCGTGTTGATTATGAAGTATATGATGCTGTACTGGATTTCACAAAGGCTCTGGATCATCCGGTTATCGTTCATGCGGAAGAGAACTATAAGCTGCTGTGTGAAATCGGAAATGAACGACTGCGCAATCTGCATTCTCATGATGAAAGCATCGTTGGTGATGTTGATCAGGCGTTTGCGGAATGCGATGTTGTTTTGGATCGTGAATATCATACAAAAGCCAATGCGCAGGCAATGATGGAGACCTTTCGCTCCTATGCCTATATGGATACCTATGACCGTCTGAATGTCGTCAGCTCCACACAGGTGCCTTTCCATATCCGACGCATGGTTGCCAATGCGCTGGAGCTTCCAAAATCACAGATCAAGGTGATCAAGCCTCGAATTGGCGGAGGATTTGGTGCCAAGCAGACAGGCTGTACCGAAATCTTTACAGCCTTTGTGACATGGAAGCTGAAGAAGCCGTGTAAGCTTGTATATACCAGAGAGGAAACCTTTATGGCGAGCAATTCCCGCCATGAAATGAAGATGCATGTGAAAATCGGTGCTATGAAGGATGGGGAAATCCGTGCAATCGATTTGTATACCCTGTCCAATACAGGTGCCTATGGAGAGCATGGGTCAACAACTGTCGGTTTGAGTGGACATAAGTCACTACCGATTTATAATCATGTAAAGGCAAGCCGCTTTGTTTCGGATGTCGTCTATACAAACACAATGACGGCAGGTGCATACCGCGGCTATGGTGCTACGCAGGGACAGTTCGCAGTAGAATCTGCAGTGAATGAATTGGCTGATACCCTGCATATGGATCCATGTGAGCTGCGTTTGAAAAATATGGTGCGGGAAGATGAAGTTATGAAGCAGTATTATGGTGAGCATTTAAACAGCTGCGCACTGGATCGCTGTTTGCAGAAGGCCATGGAAATGACCGGTTGGAAAGAGAAGGTACTGTGCCGGGACATGGGAGATAAGGTGCGCGGCCTTGGTGTTGCTCTGTCCATGCAGGGAAGCGGTATCGCCAACGTGGATATCGCATCAACCGTAATCAAGCTGCAGGATGACGGATTTTATACCTTGTCGATTGGTGCGACGGATATGGGTACCGGATGTGATACGATTTTGGCACAGATGGCTGCAGAATGTCTGGAGTGTGATGTGGATAATATCATAACACAGTCTGTCGATACGGATGCATCTCCATACGATACCGGTTCCTATGCTTCCGCAACGACCTATGTAACCGGCATGGCTGTTGTGAAAACCTGTGAGGAGTTAAAAAAGCAAATGCTGCGTGAGGCGGCAATTCTTCTGGAGGTGGATGAGGAGCATATCACATTTGATGGAAGTATGCTTCGTGCAGTGGAGAATGCTAAGGAAATCTCACTGGCGGATTTTGCGAATCGCTGTTTTGCGGGCGGCAAGGGCGAGTGTTTGATTGCGAGTGCATCCCATTGCTCACCTACATCTCCTCCTCCGTTTATGGCAGGAATTGCAGAGGTAGATGTGGATAAGCTTACCGGAGAGATAACACTGGTAGATTATGCGGCTGTTGTGGACTGTGGCACGATCATCAATCCCAATCTTGCCAGAATTCAGACAGAGGGCGGTATCGCACAGGGAATCGGTATGGCACTCTATGAGGATATCACGTATTCCTCCAAGGGCAGAATGCGCAACAATTCCTTTCTGCAGTATAAAATACCGACACGACAGGATGTCGGTACAATACGGGTTGAATTTGAAAGCAGCTTTGAGGATAATGGTCCGTTCGGGGCGAAGTCAATCGGCGAGGTTGTTATCAACACACCGGCACCAGCGATTGCGTCAGCGGTAGCACATGCAAGCGGCGTGCAGATTCGCACATTGCCAATCACGGCAGAAAAGGTTTTACTAAAGAAGGATGAAGACTGACCTCATTCTGTTAGCCTCCGGATATTCGCGCAGGTTTCAGGGAAATAAGCTGTTGTATGAGCTGGACGGGATGCCGCTGATTGCACATACACTGCAAAAGCTTTCGGCTTTAAAGCCGCATTCTCTCATCGTGGTAACACAGTATGAAGAAGTTGAAAAGCTGGCAAATGACTATAACGCAGTTGTGGTTTTCAATACGCAGGCCCGAGAAGGACAGTCGTCTTCCATACGTCTTGGAATAAAGAGAAGTGACGCTGATCAGGCAATGCTCTGTGTTGCGGATCAACCGTATCTGCGGCTGGAAACATGTAAGAAGCTGCTGGAGCTGGCAGACGGTGAACATATCATCTGTGTTACCTGTAAAGGTATTTTAAGAAATCCTGCGATATTCCCCAGGAAATATTACCAGGAGCTGTTAGCCTTGACGGCTGAACAGGGTGGAAAGCAGATTTTGAAAAAATACAGGGAAAAGGTCATAGCTGTGGCATGCGATTTGGATGAGGTACGGGATATTGATAAAAGGATCGATTTGAAATAGTAGAATTGTCAAAAAGAGAAGTCATGATGGTTGGGGATTGCTGAAAAAGAGCTGATTCCACATCTATTCATAGACTTTCTTTTTTATCTAAAAAGCAGGCAGAATACCCCCACCTCAGTGGTCGATGAACAGGTGGGAGATGAATGCAGCCATATTTCTGTTCATCTTGTTTTCTTTCTTTTTTCATGAATCTTTCCGAAAGTTTCTCTCATGTTCGTGGTATAATGAAAGGAGGTTTTCAACATGAAATCATATCGTACATATTCTAGTATCCTATCTGCTAATCATCCACAAAACCCCCGGCTTTTCTGCTCCTACACATCGTGCTAAAAATCTGTACAACGTTGCTTCGTTCTATATAAGAAATGCGTACAGTGCTTCCATCAAATCAAATGAGGATCGCTTTCCACATGAGATACAGGTCCTGGAAGAACTCAATGGTGTCGTTGATGAATTGAATGTCATACGTCAAAAGCATCATAGCACACCATTCCACATCATTGATCATGAACATCGCTTTGTTTCCATGCAGCATCTGGATGGTTTTTTCAAATTGCGTGACCAGATCGATTACCGTGCTCTTCCTGCGCAAGCAAATCAGAACGTATTGCATATGCTGTATCGTGACTGGAAAAGCTTTTTTGCTGCTTTAGCGGATTACAAAGCACATCCTGACAAATATGAAGCAGTCCCTCATATCCCTCGATATGCAGATAAAGGCGGTTATAAACCCTTGATCTTTACCAATCAGATATGCAAACTGAGAAAAGACAAACATGGATGGTATGTAAAATTTCCCAAGGCAGTGCTGCAGGCAGGATGTGTACGTGACCGATATGATCTTGGTAAGATGGATCTGCATGAACAGAAGCTGAAGGAAGTACGTCTGATTCCCAATGGAGACAATATCAAGCTTGAAATCGTATGCGAGATAGAAATCAAGGAACCGACAATTACAATCCATGAGGCAACCAGAGTAGCCGGTATAGATATTGGTGTCGATAATCTGACAGCAATTGCGTTTACGAGTGGGCACCACCCTGTGCTGATAAAAGGAAATGAAATAAAGGCAGTCAATCAATTCTATAACAAACAGATCGCACATTATCGCTCACTGCTAAGAATCGGAAAGAAGGATAGCAAAGGCATCCATCAAACAAAACGAATGAAACGTATCAGCGAAAAGCGAAATCGACGTGTAAAGGATATCCTGCACAAAGCATCAAGAAAAATAATAGATCTATGTGAGAAGGAAGGGATTGAAGTAATCGTAGTAGGAAATAATGCGGGTTGGAAGAAGCGTATCCATATGGGGAAGAAGAACAATCAGACATTTGTTCAGATACCATTTCGTACGCTGATCGAAATGATCAAATACAAAGGAGAAGCGGCAGGAATCAGAGTCGTGGTCTGTGAAGAAAGTTATACATCAAAGGCTAGTTCCATAGACGAGGATCAAATACCCGTCTATGGAAAGGATGTAACGCACACCTTCACAGGGAAAAGAATCAAGCGAGGATTGTACAGAAGCAAAAACGGCATTCTAATGAATGCCGATGTCAATGGAGCAAGCAATATCATACGAAAAGTATATCCATGTATGCCAAAGCGAGAGCGATTCGTAGAGGTACTGTGAACGTACCAGTTACGTGTATCTGAACACGAACAAAACGTTTTGATGAATGCGCATGCTTTCATTAGAAGCCGCTTGCTCTATAGCTGGCGGTAGTTCACTAAATGAATGGTACTGTTACCTCTCCTTTAATTATGGTATGATTATACCGTTTGAGGAAGTGATAAAACATGAAGCAATGGGAAGAACTCTTCCAGCAGGAAGAACAAAAGGAATATTACCAGAAGCTGATGCAGTTTTTGGATGAGGAATATGCACATAAAACAATCTATCCTCCAAGGGAGGATTTATTCACCTGTTTCACAAGCTGCCCCTTTGAAGCAGTGAAGGTGGTAATACTTGGACAAGATCCATATCATCAACCAGATCAGGCGCATGGACTTTGTTTTTCTGTCCGAAAGGGTGTACAAATACCACGCAGCCTGAAGAATATTTACAAGGAATTAAAGAGTGATGTGAATATTGATGCACCGTCTCACGGATGCTTGATAGACTGGGCGAAGCAGGGTGTTTTTCTGATGAATACGGTTATGAGCGTACGGGAAGGACAGGCGGCATCACATAAGAAAAAGGGCTGGGAAATCTTTACGGATACGGTTATTTCAGCTTTGAATGAGCAGGAAAAGGGAATTGTTTTCGTACTATGGGGGAGCCATGCACAGAAAAAAGCAGAGCTGATTACCGGTAGCCAGCATCGCATCCTGATGTCTGCACATCCATCCCCGTTATCCGCATCCAGAGGCTTTTTTGGCACCCGGCCGTTTTCCACTGTGAACAGATATTTAGAGGAAATGGGAAGAACTCCGATCGACTGGAGGCTGAGCGAATGAGATTTCAGAAAGCAGAGGATGTGATTGCCATCATTGAACAAAGAAAAAATCGAGGCTATGGACTTGACCATTTTAAGCAGTATATGGCATCCCTAGGAAATCCGCAGAATCGTTTACGAAGCATACATGTCGCCGGAACGAATGGCAAGGGCAGTACGACAAATGATATACGCAGTATTTTGCAGGCAGCCGGCTACAAGGTAGGAAGCTTCACATCTCCTTTTATGATTACCCATCTGGATCGTATTCGGATCAATGATCAGGATATAAGAGAGGATGCGTTTCTTGAAATTACCAACCGGTTTTACGACAGCTGGATGGAATGGGACCTCAGTATGTTTGAAATCGATATGTGCATTGCGGTCTTCTATTACCTGGAGGAACAAGCGGATTTCTGCGTGTTTGAAACAGGGCTTGGCGGTCGAAAGGATGCGACCAATATCCTGCAGCCGCTGGTGTCGGTGATTACGAATATCGGAATGGATCACATGGAATTTCTCGGTGATACGCTGGAAAAAATCGCAGGAGAAAAGGCTGGAATTGTGAAGGAAGACATTGATTTGATCACTGCAGAGGATAAGGAGTGCTGTCTGCAGGTGTTTCAGAAGCATACCGCTTCGGCTCATGCCCAATGTATAAAGACAGGGGAAATTTCCAATATACAGGAAACAGCTGACGGGTTGTCCTTTGATTATGGGAATTTAAAGGATGTTGCCTTATATGGAAAAGCAAGGTACCAGTGTCGAAATGCTGCACTTGCGATTGAGGTATGCTCATATCTGCAAAGACAGGGGCATATTCGGCTTACAGAAGCACAGCTGCGAACAGGTTTGCATCAGGCTGTCTGGATCGGACGGTTTGAAACAATTTCAAAGGAGCCTCTCATCATTTTGGACGGTGCACATAATGCGGAGGGAATCCATGCGCTTTGCGAAACTCTGAAGCAGATGGAGGATGTGCAGGTACTGTTTTCTGTGTTGAAGGATAAGAATTTTGAAGCGATGCTGCAGGAGCTGGAAACGGTATGTGAAGAAATCCTTGTTGTGCCGTTTTATAATGAACGTGCGCTGGATGTAAAGCTGCTAAAGGGAAGAAAGCATATACATCTGATGGAGAGCTATGAGCAGGCAATTCCGTATGCATTACAAAAAGCCAGACCTCTTGTTATTACAGGATCTCTGTATTTTATTAGCGATGTACGGAAATATCTGATTAAGAAAGGGTATGCAGTATGACGGCAGCAGAGGTTTTAAAAAAATATTTTGGCTATGAAAGCTTTCGGGAAGGTCAGCAGGAGCTGATAACAAATATTCTGGAGCACCATGACGTTTTGGGAATCATGCCAACCGGGGCCGGCAAATCTATCTGCTATCAGGTTCCGGCCGTGATGCTGGAGGGAATTACACTGGTTATCTCCCCCTTGATTTCTCTGATGAAAGATCAGGTGGGAACCTTAAACGAAGCAGGTATTCGTGCAGCGTATTTAAACAGCTCCTTATCCTATGCCCAGTATCGCAAGGCACTTTCTCTTGCTCGCGGATATACCTATAAGATCATATATGTAGCACCGGAAAGACTGATGAGCGATGATTTTTTAAGCTTTGCCAAAGAGATGAAAATCTCCATGGTATGTGTGGATGAAGCACACTGTGTCAGCCAGTGGGGGCAGGATTTTCGACCGCATTATTTACAGATTCGGGAATTTTTAAAGGAAATGCCGCAGCGCCCGATTGTTTCTGCGTTTACTGCAACGGCAACCACACAGGTAAAGGAAGACATTCTTCAGCTGCTGGATATGAAGGACCCTTATACCATAACGACAGGCTTTGACCGTAAAAATTTGTATTTTGCTGTGGAAAAGCCGAAGGATAAATATCAGGCACTTCTGCATTATGTGAAACAGCATACGGAGGATGCCGGCATCGTGTATTGTCTGTCGAGAAAAACGGTGGAGGAGGTTTGTGATCATCTATGCGCTGACGGCTTTGCGGCGACGCGCTATCATGCCGGTCTGAGCGATGCAGAGCGTATGAATAATCAGGATGATTTCATCTATGATAGAAAAACCATCATGGTCGCAACCAATGCGTTTGGCATGGGGATTGATAAATCCAATGTGCGCTTTGTCGTTCATTTCAATATGCCTAAAAATATGGAAAGCTATTATCAGGAGGCGGGGAGAGCTGGCCGTGATGGGGAACAGGCTGATTGCATCTTGCTATACAGCGGCAAGGATGTCCGTTTGAATCAGTTTTTGATTGAACAGGGAAGCGGTCATGAGGATATGGAAGAGGCTGTTCGCATGGAGCTGCAGCAAAAGGAGAAGGAGCGGTTGAAATCCATGACCTTCTATTGTACGATTCCCAGCTGTCTTCGTCATTACATGTTAAAATACTTTGGCGAGGAAAGCGATGGCTTCTGCGGCAGCTGCTCAAACTGTCTGACACAATATGAGGAATGCGATATCCGTATGGAAGCATCCCGTCTTGTGGAATGCATCCGCCACAGCGGAGAACGCTTCGGGAAAACGATGATAGTAGATATTGTTAAGGGCAGTGCGAACGCCAAAATCAAAAGCTATCATCTGGATAGAAACCCAGCCTATGGGGCATTGAAGGACAGCTCACGCAATCATCTCTATGAAATTCTTCAACATCTGCTATTTCAGGGCATCCTGAAGCAGAGTGAAGACGGCTATTCCATCCTGTCAATAGATCAGGAGGAGCTGCTTCATACAGGGAAGCCGCTCATGATGAAAATCGTCAAGGAAAAGCAGGTGCAGACACCTGTAGCACAGACATATGGCGGAGATAACCGATTGTTTGAATTGCTGAGAATCTGCCGTTCCCAGCTGGCACGAAAAGCCCATGTTCCTCCATACATGGTTTTCTCTGATAAGACACTGCATGATATGTGTGCGAAGGTACCGCATACAAGAGAAGAAATGCTGGAGGTCAGCGGTGTCGGTGAAGTGAAATATGATAAGTACGGAGAAGCCTTTTTAAAGGTCATCGCATCCTTTGACTCATAAAGTCCTGAACACCTTGCGGTTATAAAAAAACGCAGGTGTTTTTTACAAATGATGAATCTTATCAGTAACATACCGTTCTCCTCATAAAGATGAATGACAATTCAACCCGCTGTACTTGTAAAGCGGCATGATTATGATATCATGGTTATAGCATCACGATGAGTTCATGATAGAAGGAGGATATTGCGATGAGTATCATATGTATTGGTCAGTGTGCCTATGATTTGACATTTCCCATACAGGAGCCGTTGATAGAAAATCAGAAATATCGGATAATGGAGCCATTCTCCTGTATTGGCGCACCAGCAGCGAATGCGGCATATTTGTGTGCCCTGTGGGATGCAGAAACCGTATTGATTTCCAGATGTGGAAAAGATTTCTACGGCGCTGAAATCCGTAGAGTTTTAAAGGAGGCAGGGGTTGATACAGCATATCTTATGGAGGATGAAGGCTTTTCAACACCGGTCAGTGCTATTATCGCCAATTCCTTTAACGGATATCGTACCATATTCAACTGTCCAGGTATTCAGCGGGAGCTGGAGTTTCATTATCCCGAGCAGGCAGAAATTCTCTTACTGGACGGTCATGAGCTGCAGGCGTCACTGGAGGCACTCAGCCGTTATCCGGAAATTGATAGTGTAATGGATGCAGGAACCTTTCACGAGGAATCGAGCGTACTTGCCCAAAAGGTAACCTATCTCGTCTGTTCTCAGGATTATGCAAGACAGTTCAGCAATATCGAGGTATCCATACAGGATGAAAACAGCTGGAGACAGACCTTTGATGCCTTGCATGCACTAAATTCAGGACATATCGTTGTTACGCTGGGAGATCAGGGATTACTGTATGAGGATGCGCAGGGGATACACCATATAGAGGCCTTCAATGTATCGGCAGTGGATACGACCGGAGCCGGTGATATATTCCATGGCGCGTTTACATACTGTATTCATAAGAACTATCCACTGCAGGATGCACTGATAATTGCTTCCGCAACCAGTGCGATTTCTGTACAGACTCTGGGAGGACAGACATCCATTCCTACAAAGGCTGCTGTGAACAGGTTTCTGAATGAGCAGTGCAGTACTCTTATCTTGCGATAGCCATATAGTCTGCACTCATTGTTTTCAAGCGACCTGTTGATTCTGCTTTTTTATAACCAATGTGGAAGATGATAAGATGTAACTAGTATCCTAACTGCAGAATGAGTATGGGGTATAAACATTATGTAAGTATGTGAATTGAGCTGTCACAAAGCTGTATCGGAGGTGTAATATGAAAGAAATCTATCTGGCAGGCGGCTGTTTTTGGGGAATGCAGGCATATTTTGAACAGCTGCACGGTATCATGGCAACAGAGGTCGGCTATGCGAACGGACATGTGGAAAACCCAACCTATGAAATGGTCTGCAGCGGCACCACCGGGTATGCAGAAGCTCTGCATATTCAATATGATGCATCCGTGATTACACTGCGTTTCCTTTTATCCTTATACTATGACGTCATTGATCCGACAAGCTATCATCGTCAGGGAAATGATATCGGGGAACAATATCGAACAGGTATTTACTATGTAGATGAAGCGGATCAGCCGGTAATCGAGGCTTCCCTGCAGGAGCTGGCAAAATGCTATCGGGAACCGATTGCTGTAGAAATGAAGCCCTTGACGAGCTTTTATTCTGCGGAGGAGTATCATCAGGAATATCTCAAAAAAAATCCAGGCGGATATTGTCATATATCCAGACAAAAAATCCTTGCGGCAGCATCAATCAGACCAAAATGAATTTCCGTTCTATCTGCGTGAATGAAAAACTGTTATAATGAGGGGAGAACTTCAGGAGGAATACAGCTTGAAAACCTACAAAATTGGAGAAATAGCAAAAATGCTCGGCATCAGCACGGAAACAATTCGCAATTACGAGAAAAAAGGACTGATACGCCCCTATAAGGAAGAATCTAATTACCGCTATTTCGACATCATTCAGATTAACCATTTACTGAACCTGCAAAAATATCAGAAATATGGATATACACTGCAAGAAGTCCGTGAAATCATGGAAGAAGAAAGCATGCAGGCTGTGGAAATGTCATTGGAGAATAAGGAACAGGATTTGATGAATGAGGCTTTTCATCTGAATCTGAAGCTGAACAGCATCCATACAACCATCAACTGTATGCTTCAGGCTCAAAATGCAAGGCAAGGCTGCTTTCTGGGACAAAGACCGGCCTTGTACCGGTTAAATTATCAGAAAAACCATGAGCTGATTACTGATGAGCAGGTACAGAAGGAATTGGTACGCTGGCTGAAATATGCCGATCTTCCCTTCATGTCCGGATCCACACAGCTGGATACAATGATAAATTTTGAACGTGCATTTGATTTTGGTTTTTGTTTGGATCAGAAGACTGCAGAATTTTTGGGGATTCGGGAAAGTGAAATTGTAAAGCTATATAAAAGCTGTCCGGCAATCGTGTTTTATTACGAGGCAACGCCCAACAGTGACATGACAAAGGAAACCAGGATGCTGCTGGAATTTGCAGAGCAGCAAAACCTGAGAATTACCGGTGAAAGCATATCCAGAGTCATCTTTGCCAGATGGGGGCAGGACATGGAATATCTGATATCGCATCTGGTATGGGTACCGTATGAAAAACGAACAGCATCATAAATTATGGCAGAAGTCTAAAGCGGCTTTCTGCTTTTTTTTATCAAAACAGAAAATTGTTCTACGTTTTAAGCTGTAACGTTGTCAGTTAATGCTTTTTCTATAGTGAAAAAGATAGCGACAGCTAGAAAAACAGTTCCCTGCATAACATTTTGTAAACAAAAATACGAATTTCATACATTTCATGAAATGCATTGACTTTACATTACATTGAAGGTTTATCATACCGGTGTTCCGATAAACAGGAACACTAGGAGGCGTATTTCCATGGAAAAATCATGGATATCTGAAATCAATGAACAGGAGCTGATCTCCTGGAGAAGAGAATTGCATCAGCATCCGGAGTTGTCCTTTCATGAACAGAAAACAGCGGCGTTTGTTGAGGAAAAATTAAAATCCTTTTCGCATATCGATGTGCTGCATCCTTCTGATACCAGCGTGCTTGGTGTCTTAAAGGGAAAAGAAAACGGAAAAACTATATTGCTTCGTGCGGATATGGATGCATTGCCTATGCGGGAGGAAAGCGGATTGCCCTTTGCATCGAAGATCGAAGCAGCGCATACCTGCGGACATGATGCCCATGTAGCAATACTGCTGGAAACAGCCAAGGTTCTGTCCAATCATCGAGATGAGCTGAAGGGAACAGTGAAATTTATATTTCAGGCTGCGGAGGAGGTGGCACCAGGTGGTGCATTGGGCGTTGTAAAGAGCGGTATGATTGATGATGCAGATGCAGTAATCGGCTTGCATGTATTTCCACAGCTACCAACAGGCAGCATTCATGTTGTTCCCAAGGGAGCGGCAACCTGTGCTGCGGATGGCTTCTTTCTGAATATACAGGGAAAAGGAAGCCATGGCTCCATGCCGCAAAATGGTATCGATCCCATAATTGTTGGAACTCAAATCATACAGGAGCTGCAGACGATTATATCCCGCTGTGTAACACCGGGTGAAAATGCTGTCATCTCCATTGGTGAATTTAAGGCCGGGGAGGCACCGAATATCATTGCGGACAAGGCTTATATGAGTGCTTCCATACGTTCGATCAAGGAAGATACCCGGCAAATGATTGCCGAAAAGGTCAAGCAGGTTATTGAGCATGTATGCAGGGTCTATGGTGCAGAGCCGGATTTGAATTATATCTTTTCTTATCCACCTGTCATAAACGATGAAGCAATCGCAAAGCTTGTGATGGACAGCGGGGCTGAGGTGCTGGGAAAAGACAAGGTGTATCCAGCAGCTATGTCAAGTGGGAGTGAGGATTTTGCATATTATCGGAAAATAGCTCCCATCTGCTGGTTCCAGCTGGGATGCGGAGAGGAAGCGGATGGCTGCGGCTATATCAATCACCATCCGAAATTCAGAATTCAGGAGGAAGCCTTTATCAGTGGTGTTAAAACAGAGCTGCAGGCTGTTAAGAATTTTTTGAAATAGACAGGAGAGAGAATTATGAAACTAACAAAAAAACAATGGATCGTGTTTGGTGTGATCTTCCTGATTGGAATATTTGCAAATCTGGATAAGAGCATGATCGGATTTACTGCTGATAAATTGATCAGCACCTATGGCTTTACGAAGGCGCAGATGGGCAATCTGTCATCGGTCTTCTATGTCAGCTTTATCCTGGTGACGATACCCGGCGGTTGGCTGGTTGACAGATTTGGCTATAAGAAATTCGTTGTTATATCTCTGGCGGTGCTTATGGTGTTTTCCTTATTGTTTGGAACTGTCAGCTCCTTATTTGCCATTTTGCTGCTGCGCTTTATGGTTGGCTTCGGACAGGCAGGTTATACGAATGGCGCACCTAAAATCATAAGTGACAGCTTTGAGGCCGACCAGTGTGCAAAAATTCAATCCTTTGTGGTCGCTACCGCAGGTATTGGCGGCATTCTGGCAAGTACAGTGGGAGAAAGTATAATCAATACCAACTGGCACCATGCATATTGGTTTCTTGGAATCGGTTATATGGTTGCTTTGCTTCTGGCCGTTATCTTTTTGAAAGAGCATAAAAAGGAAATGCCGGCTGTACAGGGGAGTGAAGCTGTGGAAAAAGAGCACATTGGATTTTTCGATGCATGGAAAAACAGGAATACCCTGCTTCTGGCAGGTGCTGTCTTATTCAGTAATCTCGTTGGTGTTGCTATGATGTTCTGGCTGCCGAATGTATTCCACGTTAATTTTAATATTGAGAATCCTGCAATGCTGAGTACCGTGATGGTTGGCTTTTATGTCATTATGACGATAGCCATGGCCTCCAGCGGCATCATATTGACAAAATACTTTAAAAACAAGGAGCTGAGCTTTATTTTCTGGGCATCCGTTTTAACGGCTGTATGCCTGGTAATCTTTATCACGGCACCGCTTTATCAGCTGGCCATTGCTGCTTTGTATATCGGTGATTTCGCTATGATGCTGGCTGTACCGTATCAGCTGATTCCGAGGAAGATCATTGGCTCTGCGTTTGCCGTTTTGAATATCGGAGCATTTCTGGGAGGAATCATATCCCCGCAGATTGTCAGTGCCTTTGCGAAATCCGGAAGCTATGTCGTTTCCTTTCTTGTACTGGCGCTTTGTATGGTGATATCCGGAGGACTGGCTCTCCTTGTGAAAAAACCGGCACAGCTTAGGGAAACAGAAAAAAAGCAGGGAATGCAGAAGCAGCTTAAAAAAGCAGAAGCATAATCGAAAGCAAGTTAAATATGATAGGAGGTCAATGCTATGAAGCAATCATGGTTTCAACAAATACCCACAGAGGATATGATACGATGGAGACGCCATATTCATCAGAATCCCGAGCTATCCTTTAAAGAATACCATACAAGTGCCTATGTGGAAGAGACACTTCGCTCTTTTGGAAATATCGAAATAGAGCATCCGACAGAAACCAGTGTTCTGGCTATTATACGCGGTACACAGAAAGGAAAGACCATATTACTTCGTGCGGATATGGATGCGCTGCCGATGCAGGAGGAAAGCGGACTGCCCTTTGCCTCTACGGTAAAGCAGGTTGCACATACATGTGGACATGATACGCACACTGCTATGCTGCTTGCGACAGCAAACGTGCTGAATGAGATGAGGGATACCCTGCATGGTACGGTGAAGCTGATTTTTCAGCATGCAGAGGAGTTGAATCCCGGCGGTTCCCAGGCAATTGTTGATAGTGGATGCATTGACGATGCTGATGCGGTTGTTGGACTGCATATCATTCCAAATCTTCCCTGCGGAAGCATCCATGTCCATTCCAGTGGTGCCGCAACAACTGCGGCGGATGGTTTCTTCCTGCATATTCAGGGAAAGGGGAGTCATGGGTCTATGCCGCAAAATGGCATTGATCCGATTATTGTAGGCACACAGATCATCACCCAGCTGCAGACAATCGTATCCCGTATGGTGACACCGGGAGAGCTTGCTGTTATTAGTGTTGGGGAATTTCAGGCAGGAGAAGCAGCGAATATCATTCCGGATAAGGCATATATGAGTGCCTCCATCCGAACGGTTGATGAAACTACCCGGCAGAAAATCGCTGTGCATGTAAAGGATATCATACAGCACACCTGCAAGGTCTATGGGGCAGAGTATGATCTTGATTATCAGTTTGCCTATGCAGCGGTTATCAATGATGCTGCTGTATCCCGTTTGGTGATGGAGAGTGCTGCACAGGTGCTCGGTGAGGAATATGTGTATGAAGCGCCTTTGACCAGTGCGAGCGAGGATTTTTCAAACTATCGCCAGATTGCCCCTGTATGCTTCGTACAGCTGGGCGGGGGAACCGCAGAGGAGGGCTGCGGCTTTGCGAATCATAATCCAAAATTTATGATTCGAGAGGAAGCGATGGTAAACGGTGTTAAAACAGAGGTGCAAACAGTATTAAATTATCTGAAATAAAGTACGCAAACAATAAGGGAAAGAAGGGAGCATCCGTATGCTGTATATTTTTATGAATATGATTGGAATAGAAGCCGGCGGCTTTTTGAGCAGATATGTAAAGAAATTCATCAACAGAGAACAGGTGAACGCTATTTTGATTATCGCAAATCTGTGTATAGCTGTTGTGGGCATACAGGGAGCAATTACAACAAAGAACTCCGTATTGATGATTATCAGCTGTGTTATAGGCGCTGTTATTGGGACAGGTATGAATCTTGACTGCAAATTCAATACGCTGGGGGAGCTATTAAAATCCAGATTCAGGCATGCGGACGAATCCTTTGTGAAAGGCTTTATCACGGTTTTTATGATACAATGCGTTGGCTCCATGGCAATCGTGGGACCATTGGATATCGGCTTGAAGCAGGATGCCTCCATTCTTTCCTTTAAGATTATTCTGGATACATGCAGCTCTTTGATTTATGGAGCAATATACGGTCCCAGCGTTATGCTGTCAGGTCCCTTTGTATTCGTGTATGAAATGGTGATCTATCTGTTGGCAGGTGTTTTGCAGCCGCTGCTTACTCCCTCTGTCATCAATGAAATATCAGCGATTGGTTCCCTTCTGATCTTCGCGTTATCTCTTGACCTGTTGGGGATTTTGCGGCTGAAGGCAGCTAACTTTCTGCCGGCACTGCTCGGTCCGCTTGTATATTATCTGCTTGTGACAGGATTTGTTGGATGGTAGAAGAGCTACTGCCGAAAACGAACAGTGTCTTACGATGTTAGTTTCGGTACTTGTGAACCTTCACATATGTGAAACTGATACTGCGGTACTATGCTTATGATACAGGGATGCTCTATGTGGCATACAGTTGACTTTGTATATGTTGGATCATAAGCGAATAAGTAGCATTTGAAGCACATCTTATCTTAAAATTGATGACTTTGTGATTACGCAGATGCGAAAGCTATTAACCTCAGGAAAATGTCCGATGCGATTAGTAGCCGCTCAAATGACTTTGTTGCATTGTCAAACAGCCAAATCCATGTATGATATTTATAAAAAAGACTTCTTCGCTATTGCGGGCTGTATCTCGTAAAAACAGACAGGTGTTTCTTGTCTTTTCTACCGGTACAGCGAATAGCTGATAAAGTCTTGACAATGCCTCTCTGCATGCAGGAGGGCTTATTCAATTTTCACATACAGCTAGACAGCTTTGCGTACTCTTTCTGCACCCTTGAGCGCTGCATACAGCAATGCTACATCCACAGGAAACATCACCACATTTTTAATCAGCCGCACCATGGTAAAGAGCGGGCTCTGGTACATCATGTTCAGCCATAGCGATGTCAGAATCAGATTGATAAATACGGTGATGCAGGCTCTGGCAATGATCACGCTGAGAAGGGTGATTTTTTTCTTATAGAAGAAGCACCCATATATCATTCCGGTTAAAAATTCGTTGACAGCAAATCCCGGGAAGTAGGGACCGTCAGGTCGAATGATATATTTCAGCGTATCTGCAATGACACCGGCAAAGCCCGTACAGATCGGTCCGTAATACATGCCGCATACAGCAGCCGGAATACTGGAAAATCCAATACGAAGCGTTGGTGTTATGGGGATGAACAGTGTGCCAACCACAACATTCAATGCGGTCAGCATGGCGGTTCCGGTAAGTGCGGGAACCTTGCGCAGCTGTTCTGCGCTTGTTTTCATCAAACCGGGAAGCCCGGTGATTTCTTTCGCAAAGTTCATAAAAAAATACCTCCTTTCCGATATTGCATATAGAAAAGAGATAAGAAAAGTTTTCTCATGCAACAGCGGGATGCGACCAGGAAACCGCAAGATAAACTTTTCGCCCGTCTGACAACTCCCCGTTCAGATGGTACTTAACGCTTCCTGATCTACTCTGCTTATGGGTAGATTATAGAGCAGCACGAATAAAATTACAAGTGTTTTTTTCAGAACTACAGGAACAAAGCACAGATGGCATCCGAATGGAACACGAATAGCAGGATTTGTTTATAAACGATGTACGAGATTGTGAAAAAAGCTTTTTTATATACAAGGGAAGTGGCGGAATTACAAGTTTAGATAAATTTATGAAGCTTGCATAGATATCGGATGTGAAGCCCTGTATATATGTAAAGAATGCCGGAATACTTGTGATTCTGTATTTTCACTTGTGAAATCATTGATTTGTGAAAATTTCCTTTTTTTATGCAAAGTGTCGGTGTATAATAAAATATGGCAAGGAAAGTGAGGATTTTTTATGATCAATACATTAATTGAAAAAATCAAGGGGAAGGGAACACGTATTGTATTTACGGAAGGTTCTGACCCGCGTATTCTGGAAGCAGCAATCCGTCTGCACAAGGAAGATATCGTAGTACCTGTATTGCTGGGTAACCGTGCGGAAATAGCTGGTGCTGCAGCAGCAAACGGATGGGATATTGAAGGCATTGAAACGTTGGATCCTATTGAATACAAGAATATGGATATGATGGTAACAAAGGTAATCGAGCTGCGTAAAGGTAAGCTGGATGAAGCACAGGCAAGAGAAGCATGTCTGCACAGAAACTTTTTTGGTACCATGTATGTAAAGCTTGGTTGTGCTGATGGTCTGCTTGGTGGTGCTACATACTCAACAGCAGACACGGTACGTCCTGCATTGCAGCTGATTAAGACAAGACCGGGGAACTCCATCGTTTCCAGCTGCTTTATTCTGATGAAGGATGGCGAAGAAAATCTGGTTATGGGAGACTGTTCCATCAATATCGATCCGAGTGCAGATGATCTGGTTGAAATCACGCTGCAGACCGCTCATACCGTTCGTCAGTTCGGCATTGAGCCAAGAGTCGGACTGCTGTCTTATTCCACACTGGGCTCCGCAAAGGGCTCCAGCGTTGCGAAGGTAAATGAAGCGGCTACCCGTTTGAAGCGTATGCCTCTGGATTTTGCGGTTGAAGGTGAAGTACAGTTTGACTGTGCAGTTGCTCCTGAGGTTGCTAAGCTGAAGGCACCGGATTCTAAGGTTGCCGGTAACATCAACACCTTCATCTTCCCGAATATTGATGCAGGAAATATCGGCTATAAGATTGCATCCCGTCTGGGCGGATATGAAGCAATCGGACCTATTCTGCAGGGGCTGAATGCACCAATCAATGACTTATCCCGTGGATGTAATGCGGAAGAGGTCTTCAAGATGGCCATTGTAACAGCTGCACAGAAATACATGGATATCTAAGCAGTCTTATCATAAAATCATAAGGTATATCCCCATGCAGACGCTGATGACGAGCTGCAGGAGAATTATTGAGATTCCTTATTCTGTTGAAATGCAATAGAAGAGGGCATCTCTTTTTTTGTTTTCCATAATTCCATAGGATTTTATAAGGCATGCAGGAAGCTATAGTTAAGCTCTTCTGTATATATACATAGGTGAATCAAAAGGATATAATAAAGGAAAGAGGATCGGAGGCGGTCTACGGTGATTGCTATATGGAATCGAAAAGAAGTCATGCTGACAAACGATATGGAGCGGCTTGCGAAAGCCCGCTATGCATTACAGGGAGCAGGGATTGTCTACGCATTGAAAATAAAAAATCTTGCGGCAGTCAATCATGGAGCTTGCGCTGTTGCTCAGGATTCACGACACAGTGATGCCATGTATCACCTCTACGTAAACAAACAGGATGAGCAAAGGGCATTGCATGTTATTCAGGAAGCGCTGCGCGTTTTTTGATGTTCCGATTTCTCCATCATCCCCAAGCTTCATATACTTAAAACCCAGTTCTTGAAGGAATGGCTGTGTAAAGCGAATGCTGTAAAAAACAGCTGTTGTCTGATGATACGTATACGAAGAAATACAAACAGCTCTTCATTCTGGAAAAATGAAATCGGAAGCGATTTAGAAGCATTTATCACTCCATACGAAAACAGACGGTACTGCAGCCGTCTGTTTTGCATACGTTAGTAAGGGTGAAAATTTGAAAAAAGAACAAATGTATATAGGACTGGCATTGTCCGGCGGCGGTATGCGTGCAGCGATTTATCATCTGGGGGTACTGCGGTTTCTTGCGGAACAGAAGCTTATGGACAGGGTTTCCCATATTTCGACTGTATCCGGTGCCAGTATCTGTATGGGGCTGATCTATGCCTGCAATGCCAATCAATGGCCAAGCGATACACAGTTTCTGGAACGGGTATTGCCGGCTGTTAAGAAATGTATCACACAGAAGGATATTCAGTGGCATGCATTGCTTCGTCTGTTTTTGCAGCCCTATTACTGGGATAAAAAGGTCAATCTTCTGGCGAAGGTGATGGAACAGCGCTGGGCAGTGAAGGGCTGTCTGCAGGATATCGCAATCTGTCCGGCATGGACAATCAATACGACCGCTTATGAATCGGGGAAGGATTTCCGTTTTACCAGTGCAAGGATGGGGGAACGGGATTCCAGCTATGTCATGCGCCCGTCCTTTGCATTGTCACATGCTGTTGCGGCAAGTGCCGGATTTCCGGTGCTCATTGGTCCCTACAAGCTGAAAACAGACAAGTATATCTGGACGGATGCTACCGGAACGATCACAGTCCGGCCGAGGGATCGGGTGCTGCATCTTTGGGATGGCGGTGTCTATGATAATATGGGGCTGGACCCACTTTTCACAACCGAACAGGATGGCGGTCTGCGTAGGAATATCAACTACCTAATCGTTTCCAATGCATCTGGTAACATTGAGCATAAGACCAGAAAATATTCTTTCTCCATCGAAAATCTCAAACGGCTGCTGGATATCAATATGGATCAGGTGGAATCCTTACGTTCTCAGGAGGTGATTGATTTCTTCCGCAGGTATCACAATGGTGTTTATTTGAAAATCGGTACGACGGTAAAGGAAATTATGCAGCATTGTGCGTTGCCAAAGGAACAAAGGGATGCATGGATCAGCAGCAGTATGAAGGAAGCGGAGGTCCAGCGGGTTGCAGATTATAAGACGACACTGGAAAAGGTATCGTCAGCTGATTTCGATGCTATTTTGCAGCATGGGTATGAAATTGCAAGAGCAACACTGTCATGTTTTGGGAATATCGCCTAAGTGTGTGCATTTTCACTAACACAAATGCCCGGTTGCGCATATAGTGAAGTGAGTAAGGAAAGAAAAGCTCTTGAAAGGGGAATAGCTATGTATCGAAACAGATATGACGATAACTGCGAATATGACGACTACGATTCCTACCGTGGATTTGATGAGCCAAAAGCCGAGCAGGACTGTGGCTGCAGATGCGATCGGGATTTTGACGATAATCGCGCTGTAGAAGATGAGCAGGGCTTTGCACAGGAATATTACGACTGCGATGGTGACGGTGGTTCTGCCTGTGACTGCGGCTGTGGCTGCAACCGTCCGCCGCGTCCGCCACGCCCGTATCCGGGAATTGGACCTACCGGTCCTATGGGTCCAAGAGGTCCTAGGGGTCCGCAGGGACCAAGAGGTCTGCAGGGACCGCAGGGAAGGGAAGGCCTGCAGGGCTTACGTGGTCCGCAGGGGAATACCGGCCCACAGGGGGTAGCGGGCGTTCAGGGTCCTACTGGTTCAACGGGTCCGCAGGGAATGCCAGGTGAGCGTGGCGCAACGGGAGCCAGCGGGGCAACCGGAGCCCAGGGACCACAGGGACCACAGGGGGCAACCGGTCCAGCCGGAGAATCTGCACCGCTTGTACAATTTGCTTCTGTCAGTCTTCAGTCCTTTACAGATAAGCAGTTCTGTGCACAGGATGCCTTTGTATTTGATGTAGGCTCTATTCAAAGTGGATTTACGATTTCTGATGACTATCAAAGTGTCATTGCGGGACATGCCGGTACCTATGTGGTGCAGTTCGGCTGTCTGCTTGCTTCACAGCCCTGTGAAGGGGATGCTGTTGCTCTGGAGCTGAACAGTTCGATGATCATCGAGGAATCCAGAATACCGATGCTATGTGAAGGAAGCTTTGTGCAGGGCAGCTGTATTGTCGAGTTAGGTGAGGGAGACAGTCTGCGTATGGTCAGTGATACTGCCCAGGGAGTCAACGTATGCAGCTTTAACAATACAGTCAATGCTTATTTAATCGTTTATCAGATCAATTGATAATGGAATCCGGATAGGGAAAGGGGTCGATGTATGGCGGGAATCAGTGTTTGCATGATTGTCAAAAACGAGGAGGAGGTTCTGGCTCGCTGTCTTGCCTGTGTTACCTCCTTTGCGGATGAAATCATTGTTGTGGATACCGGTAGTACAGATAAAACCAAGGCGATCGCTGCCGATTTCACGGACAAAATTTACGATTTTGCATGGTGCGATGATTTTTCCAAAGCACGAAACTATTCCTTTTCTAAGGCAACACAGGATTTTATCATGTGGCTGGATGCGGATGATGTAATATTGCAGGAGGATCAGGAACAGCTCGTGGAGCTGAAGCAGCGACTGCAGCCGGAGGTTTCCATCGTAATGATGAAATATCATACAGCGTTTGATGATAAGGGAAATCCTACCTTTTCCTATTATCGCGAGCGTTTGATGAACCGGCGAATGCAGCATCGCTGGAGCGGCGTCATTCATGAGGTGATACCATTAACAGGCATGGTGCAGTATGAGGACATTGCGATTACACATCGCAAGCTGCATGTCAATGATCCCGATCGTAATCTTCGCATCTTTGAAAAGCTACTGGCAGAAGGGAAGCAGCTGGATGCAAGGGAACAGTTCTATTATGCAAGAGAGCTGTACTATCATGCACGCTACCATGAAGCTTTGCAGGTGTTTGAAACCTTTCTGGATGAGAAGCAGGGATGGGTGGAAAACAACATTGATGCGTGTGAAATGATGGGCTACTGTCACAGTGCGCTGCAGCAGAAGGATGAGATGCTGCAGGCATATCTAAGAAGCTTTCAGTATGATGCACCGAGAGCAGAGCTTTGCTGTGATATCGGAAAATACTTCTTTGATGAAAAACGCTGGAAGGAAGCGGTGTTCTGGTATGAAACAGCACTGCATCGTACGCGCGATGACAAAAGTGGAGCCTTTGTCCGTGTTGACTGCTATGGTTATCTTCCGGCAATTCAGCTCTGTGTCTGCTACTGGCAGCTGCATGACCGACAGGCATCTATGCATTATAATGACATTGCAGGCAGATACAAGCCGGACAGCACTGCAGTACAACAAAATCGAAAATTTTTCGGGAATGCATCCTAGTGAATTTAGGGTGTATTCTTTTTTAATAGAATGCTGTAGAAAACCAGAATGCTTTCATCGCCGTAAGGATGGAAAAGAAGCAGGAGGAAATCCTATAGGTAAGAAATCATAGTGAGAACGAGGCGGCAGACAGACGGGAAAGCATTTGACATGGAAGGAAAGCAGGTGTATAATTCATAGCGTGCTATATATTAGCTGACGAGGTGTGAGGTGAAAGCATGGCAGAATATCATATCGGGTATCTCATCAAGCAGGTGTTTCTGATGAATCAGGCAAAGCTGAATACTATTTTTGCAGAATTTGATTTAACCGCTTCCCAGACCTTCACGCTGATTTATCTGTTTAAGGCTACAGAGCGTCATCAACAGGTACATCAAAAGGACATCGAGGAAGCAATGGACATTTCCAATCCATCGGTAACCGGTATTCTCAATCGTCTGGAGCATAAGGGACTGATTCATCGTGTCGCAAGTGCAAAGGATGCGAGGGTGAAGAATATTGTGGTCAGTGAACAGGCCCTGGAGCTGGATAAGATTCTCAGAAAAAAATTCAAGGAAAATGAAGAGGAACTCGTTTCTGCATTAAATGATGAGGAAATCGCATGTATGCAGAGCTGCCTTCTGAAAATGCTTCATCAGAAAAGCTGATGCTTTTCTTATCACAAAATACATAGCATGCTATCGAAAAGGAGATGACAACGATGATCAAACGAATTTTACAGGAAGTAAAAGAATACAAGAAATCCTCCTTTCTCGCTCCGATCTTCATGGTGGGAGAAGTTGTACTGGAAATTTCACTGCCGTTTTTGATGTCCTTTATCATTGATAAAGGCGTGAGTCAGGGCGATATGACGGAAGTGACAAAATATGGACTCCTTATGATTGCGGCAGCCTTCGGCTCTTTATTCTGCGGTGCCATGTCGGGGAAATGTGCAGCCTATGCATCTGCAGGCTTTGCCAAGAATCTGCGCAGAGCGATGTTCTATAATATTCAGGATTTCTCGTTTCACAATATTGACAGGTTTTCCACAGCAGGTCTGGTTACCCGTCTTATGACAGATGTTACCAATATACAAAATGCTTATCAGATGGTGTTGCGCATGTGTGTGCGTGCTCCACTGACACTGATTTGCGCCATGGCGATGACATTCGTGATCAATGCCGAGCTGTCCATGGTATTTCTGTATGCGATTGCCTTTCTGGGAATCGTGTTGATTTTTATTATGAAATTTGCACATCCAATTTTCCTGCAGGTATTTAACAAGTATGATGATTTGAATGCAAGTGTACAGGAAAATATCACGAATATGCGTGTCGTAAAGGCGTATGTGAAGGAGGATTATGAAATCTCAAAGTTTAACAAGGCGTCCTACAATATTTACCGCATGTTTAAAAAAGCAGAGAATATTCTGATTTTCAACTCTCCGGCGATGCAGCTTTCCATGTATGCCAGTATCCTTGCAATTTCCTGGCTGGGGGCAAGAATGATTGTCGGTGGTTCCATGACAACCGGTGAGCTGATGAGTATGATGACCTATACGACGAATATCCTGATGTCACTGATGATGCTGTCTATGATTTTTGTTATGCTGTCCATGAGCTTTGCGTCTGTACAGCGTATTGATGAGGTACTGGATGAAAAGAGTGATATTGTTTCTCCTACGCAGGCTGTTACCGAGGTGAAGGATGGTTCGATTGATTTTCATCATGTCAGCTTTGCGTACAGTGCGGATCAGGAAGCAGATTCTCTGGAGGATATTGATTTGCATATCCGCTCCGGAGAAACAATCGGGATACTTGGAGGAACAGGAAGTGGAAAGTCCTCCTTTGTACAGCTGATACCACGCTTATATGATGTGACAAAGGGAAGTCTGTGCGTTGGCGGCGTTGATGTAAAGGAATATGATTTGGATGTACTGCGAAATCAGGTATCCATGGTATTACAGAATAACGTGCTGTTCAGCGGTACGATCAAGGATAATCTGCGCTGGGGAAATCCGAATGCGAGTGATGAGGAAATGCTGCAGGCATGCAGACTTGCACAGGCGGATGAATTTATCCAGCGGTTTCCGGACGGCTATGATACGCATATAGAACAGGGTGGAAGCAATGTCTCCGGAGGACAGAAACAGCGTCTTTGTATTGCCAGAGCTTTACTGAAGAATCCAAAGATTCTGATTCTGGATGATTCCACAAGCGCTGTGGATACACGGACAGATTATCTGATACGAAAGGCGTTTTGTGAGGATATCCCGGATATTACAAAGCTGATCATATCGCAGCGTATCTCCTCCATTGAGGATGCAGACAGGATTCTGGTGCTGGATGACGGGAAAATCAACGGCGTTGGAACGCACGCGGAGCTGTTAAAGACGAATAAAATTTATCAGGAGGTTTATCGTACACAACAGGTAAAGGGAGGTGATGAGGATGCAGATTAAGAAAAACAAGGTCAAAGCGGATCGCGATTCCATGCAGGTGTTGACGCGTCTGTGTGGTTATGTCATTCACAATTACAAGGCTTCCTGTTTCTTTGTGTTGATTTTCATTATCATCAGTTCTCTGGCAACGGTGGCAAGCTCCCTGTTTCTGAAAAGTCTGATTGATGATTATATCGCACCAATTCTGGCATCCAGCGGACCGGCTGATTTCGGACCTCTGTTTCAGGCATTGTGTACTATGGCTGCCATCTATGCATGCGGCATTGCTTCGACATATCTGTATGCCAAAATTTTGATCAATGTGGCACAGGGGACGATGAAGCGGATACGTGATGATTTATTTGCGCATATGGAAAAGCTGCCAATTCGCTATTTTGATACACATCATCATGGGGATATCATGTCCGTGTATACGAATGATACGGATACACTGCGGCAGGTGATTTCACAAAGTATTCCACAGCTGCTGTCGAGCGCGATTACTGTCGTGAGTGTCTTTCTTTCTATGTGTGTGCTGAGTCTTTATCTGACGGTCATTGTCGTGGTTATGGTAATCGTCATGAAGACGGCAATGTCTAAAATCGCAGGACAGAGTGCTGTTTATTTCAAACGCCAGCAGAGCGATCTCGGTGTTGTGAACGGCTATATTGAAGAGATGATGAGCGGGCAGAAGGTCATTAAGGTGTTTACGCATGAGCAGGAAACAAAGGATGGCTTTGATCAGGTGAATGAGCAGCTGTTTGACAGTGCTTATCAGGCGAATAAATTTGCAAATATCCTGATGCCGGTCATGGGAAATCTGGGGAATATATCCTATGTATTGACGGCATTGCTCGGCGGTCTGGTCGCTATCAATGGTATCGGTGGTCTGACTCTAGGAGGTCTTGCATCCTTCCTGCAGCTGAATCGATCCTTCACTATGCCGATTACGCAGATATCCCAGCAGTTAAATTCCGTTATTATGGCATCCGCAGGTGCTTCCCGCATCTTTGCATTGATGGATGAAGGTCTGGAGCTGGATGATGGTCTGGTAACGCTTGCTAATGTGCAGGAGGTTGACGGTGAGCTGATTGAGAGTGAGGTGCCGACAGGGAAATGGGCGTGGCGGCATCCGCGAAGAGATGGGGCTGTGCAGTATGTTCCTCTGGTTGGAAATATCATATTTGATGATGTGAATTTTGGCTATCATGAGAATAAGCAGATTCTGTATAACATCAAGCTGTACGCTGAGCGTGGCCAAAAGGTAGCCTTTGTCGGTGCTACAGGTGCAGGGAAAACCACAATCACCAATTTGATCAACCGATTCTATGATATACAAAAGGGGACGATTACGTATGATGGCATTGATATCAAGCTGATTAAGAAGGATGATCTGAGAAGGTCTTTGGGCATCGTATTGCAGGATACACATCTGTTTACCGGTACGATTCGGGATAATATCCGATACGGCAAGGCAACTGCAACGGATGAGGAAGTGATTGCGGCGGCAAAGCTTGCGAATGCACATGGCTTTATACGGCATCTGGAGCATGGCTATGATACGGTGATCAGCGGAGATGGCGCTTCTCTTTCTCAGGGGCAGCGACAGCTGTTGTCGATTGCCAGAGCAGCGCTTGCGAATTCACCAGTTCTAATTCTGGATGAGGCAACAAGCTCGATTGATTCCCGTACCGAGAAAATTGTGCAGGATGGTATGGATAAGCTGATGGAGGGAAGAACGGTGTTTGTCATTGCGCATCGGCTATCCACAATCAGAAATTCCGATGTGATTATGGTGATGGATCAGGGGAAGATCATTGAGCGTGGAAATCATGAGAAGCTGATGAAGGAGCGGGGAACGTATTATCAGCTGTATACCGGGGGATTGGAGCTGGATTAGGTAGTGTTTTGAAATGAAAAAGGACTGTCTGTTTGAAGAATAATAAATTTTCTTTGACAGGCAGTCTTTATAGTATTGTATTCGTTTTTTTTTTTGTATAGATTGAAGACATTAAAGCTTTGATACAGCGTCCTCAAATTCCTTCAGGATATTGTGATGCGCTAAGAATTCAAATACTTCTTCGTCGGTTAAATCCTTTTCGTATTCATCAATTACATTACATACGGTGTCACTTAATGGATATGGCTCACCGCTTTGGGTACGTATGAAGTGCAGATGCCAAGTGTTTTCAATCACTGTCAGTGTGATGGAGGCGGTATCTTCGCCCATGTCACCCCAGATTGGCTTAGTGAATATATCGGTAAAAAATGCATAGTTAGTGTTGATAAATTTATTTTTAAAATCGTTGATTGTTTGTATCGTCATGATTATCTCCTTTAGGATTTATTATTTTTATTTGCTATAATATTTAGTTTTCTCTATATAATATTGTTTTGTAATAAGGATTTAAACTATCTATATTTTTTTCATAAAAACACACTAAAAATTTGATTATCCGCTAAAACGCTGTATCTATCGGCATTATCAAGGAGCTAAACACATCAAAATACTACTAATTTACTACGATTGAATGAGCCTTGATACGTCCTATTTCCCAGATATGCAAAGATACGGTACAGCACATCAGTATTGAAACAAGAAAAATTGAATACTTCATAGACTACGGAACGCACAATATCAGCGTTCCTTTTCTATTTCCAGCCGATCCTAGTGGACGGCTATTTTATTACCCAAAATGAAAGGAGCATTAAGAATTATGAAAAAGATATTAAAGCGATTATGTACGGGCTTTCTAGCCTTTCCAATCGTTCTTACTGCATTACCGACAATGGCTGTTCATGCGTCGGAAACACAGTATTGGACGGAGTCTGCCGAGCGTGTTGGTATTGTAGAACGTGTCAACAATGACGGCTCTATTACAGAAACGTTTAATGAGGGGCACATGAAAGTTGAGGGCGAGGACGCTTATTGTATCGACATCAACACAGCTTTCAAAAATGGTTATAAAACACGTTCTGACGCAAGCACCCGTATGAGTGCCGACCAGATAAGTGATGTTGCTTTATCCATTGAATATGTTAAACAGTATGCTAAAAGTCATACGGGGCTTAGTAGCAAACACGCTTACCTTTTAAGACAGCTTGTTGTCTGGCAGAGACTAAGCGTACATCTTGGTTGGCAATGTGATAACGTGCGAGCTTCTTATGACGAAATACCAAAGGCAACGCAAGATGAAGTATTCGCAGGAGCAAAAGCCTTTGTGAAAGAAAACAAAGGACGTTATGACTGTGGCGGATATATCTACTCTGGCGAGGGTCAAGAGTTAGGGCAATTCTGGGCGAAGTTAGCTGTCGGAAATACCAAACTTCAAAAGACTTCCACCAATGCCAATATTACAGACGGCAACGGGATTTATTCAATCGCTGGTGCAACGTATGGTGTGTATTCTGATAAAGACTGCACGAAACAGCTTGCCACCCTTACGACTGATACTAGCGGAAATGCAGAAGCTGTTGAAGTAAGAGCCACTACAGTATATATCAAGGAACTTTCTGCACCAGCAGGATTTAAAATTGATAAAACAGTTTACTCTTTATCTGTGGAAGCTGGAAAAACAGCGACTTTAAAAGTATCTGATACTCCAAAAGTAACAGATACCTTGATTGAGCTGTTCAAGATTGACATGGAAACACAGAAATCCAATCCGCAGGGAAACGCTTCTTTAGAGGGAGCAGAGTTTACATGGAACTTCTACGCTGGATATTACAACAAGAACAATCTTCCAGCACAGCCTACAAGAACATGGGTAACAAAGACTATCGCTGAAAAAGACAGCGACGGTGCTATCCATTACATTACTCGTTTAGCTGACAAATATAAAGTATCTGGGGACAGCTTCTATACGCAGGACGGTAAAAACGTACTTCCATTAGGAACACTAACTGTTGAGGAAACAAAAAGTCCGTCGGGTTACTTGTTAGCGGGTGCATATATGCAGGCTGACGGTAGCGAAGAACAGATAAAAGGAATGTATCTGACACAGATTACAGAGGACGGCGACCTTGCCGTATTGTCTGGAAGTAATCAGTACCATGTATCAGATAAAGTCATTCGTGGCGGTGTGAAAATCCAAAAACGAGATTTAGAAACGGGTGACACGAAAGCTCAAGGCGGTGCGAATTTGAAAGATACCACTTTTGAAATCATTTCCTTAAATGATAATACTGTCTTGGTTGAGGGCAAGCTATACAAGAAAAATGAAGTAGTAAAGACAATCTATACCGACATTGAGGGTATCGCTTCTACTTCTGCTGGTTTGTTACCTTACGGAAAATTTAGGCTGTCTGAACAAAAACCGCCAGAGGGATATTTGACAGAGGGTGCAAAAAAGATTGACTTTGAAATCACAGAGAATGGAAAAATCGTAGATTTGACCGACGAGGCTCACTCTATCTATAACCAGATTAAACGTGGCGATATTGAGGGCGTAAAGATTGGAGCAGGTTCGCACAAGCGTCTTGCAGATGTTCCGTTCAGGATCACAAGCAAGACGACGGGCGAAAGTCATATTGTCGTAACTGATGATAACGGACAGTTCTCTACTGCGTCAAATTGGGCTTCCCACAAGCACAATACCAATGCAGGAAAAACAAGTGAGGACGGTGTATGGTTTGGTACTTCTGAACCAGACGACAGCAAAGGTGCTTTGCTTTATGATACCTACATCATTGAAGAATTACGTTGTGAAAGCAACAAAGGCTTCAAACTTATTCCACCGTTTGAGATTGTCATTTCCAGAAATAAGGTTGTGGTTGATTTAGGTACGCTGACTGATGCATACGAAAAAGAAATCACTATCCATACTACCGCTACCAGCAAGGACGGCGAAAAGACTATTCTTGCTGGGAAAGACGTAACTATCATTGATACAGTCAAATTAGACGGTCTTATCAAAGGGACAAAATATCAGTTGAAAGGCTGGCAGATGTTAAAAGAAGAAAATGCAGAGCTAATCATCAATAACAAGCGTGTGGAAAATGACTATACTTTTGTTGCTGATGCTGAAGCTATGAAAGTGGAAATCGCTTATACTTTCAATGCGTCTGCTCTTGGCGGTAAGAGCCTTGTAACCTTTGAGGAATTATACGATTTAAGCAATCCAGAAGAACCCGTGAAAGTTGCGGAACACAAGGACATTGATGACGACGGACAGACAGTGCTTATCACAGAGCGTATCATCAAAATTCATACGATAGCTACAGATAAGGACGGTAAGAAAGAGATTGAAGCTGGAAAAGACGTAACTATCGTTGATACAGTCAAGTTAGAGGGCTTAGAAGTCGGTACGAAGTATCAGCTTGTGGGCTGGCAGATGTTAAAAGATGAAAATGCCGAGCTTATCATCAATGACAAGCGTGTTGAAAATGATTATATCTTTACGGCTGACAGCGAAACTATGGAAGCAAAGATTGAGTTTACTTTTGACGCTTCTTCTCTTGGCGGTAAACAGCTTGTAACTTTTGAGGAATTATACGATTTAAGCAATCCAGATGAACCGATAAAAGTTACGGAGCATAAGGATATTGAGGACGACGGGCAGACGGTTACTATCAAAGAAGTACCAGAAACTCCTACCCCAGAAGAATCAGAGAAGTCAACTACACCAGATACACCTACGAAAACAGACAGTCCAAAAACGGGCGACAATACAAACCTTTACGGACTGATTGCAATGCTTTGTATCTCTGGTGCTGGTTTAACTGGTACATATTTCTTTAAACGTCGTAAGATGAAGAAATCATAAGGCGGTAGCTGTATGAGGAAAGAAAAATCACGCTCTCCGCCGTAACATATAAAGGCAGACTATATCTTATTCTGGCTTGTCTGCCGATTACCTGCAAGAACACGGATAGTCAAGGGGGCGTTAGCATTTATTTACCCTTTACTATCTGGGGGCTTGCTGGTATCTCATTAACCGCCAGAATACACAACAATCAAACTTAAAGAAAGAAACGAGGTAAAACACTATGGAATTAAAATATATCGTGCCGAATATGGCACAGACTTTTGGAAACTTGGAATTTGCAGGGGAAAATAAAGTAGACCAGCAACGTATCAATGGACGTTACACTCCCGTATCAAGAAGCTACAACTTGTATTCGGATATTCAGAGAGCCGACGACATTATCGTTGTATTGCCTGCAAAAGCTGGCGAGAAGCATTTTAAGCCAGAGCAGAAAGTAAAGCTGATTAACCCACGCATTACCGCAGAGGGCTACAACGTCAAAGGACGTGGATTTACAAACTACATTTTAATGGCTGATGATATGTTACCAGCAGAAAGTAAATAAGGGGGGGATTTGATTATGAGATTAGCAAATGGAATTGTATTAGATAACGAAAAAACTTTTGGAGTATTGAAATTCTCTGCACTTCGACATGAGGTGCGTGTAGAAAATGAGGATGGAACGACAAGTGATGAAATCAAGCGTCGTACTTATGATTTGAAATGTAGTGTGCAGGAACGCATGATACAAGTATCAATCCCTGCCGATGTTCCCGTAAAGGACTTCCCTTACAATGCAGAAGTGGAACTTATCAATCCCGTAGCTGATACGGTGGCAAATGCCAACTTTAGAGGGACTACGGTTGATTGGTACATCAAGGCTGATGATATTGTGTTGAAGAACAAAGGCGGTCAGGCTGGAAATACACAGAACAATGCTCCGCAGGGACAGCAGAAAAAGTAAGCTGACAAACTAGTTTTTCGTTGTAGCAGATATCAACAATTGTTATAATATTGATATGGAAACAGTTAATTTAGACTTATAAAGGAGAAATGTGTATGCTAGATAAAATACCTAATGCAGAGGAAATGACTGCTTTGGTCGGACAATCATTATATAGTGTATGGAATGAATTGTGTGCCTTGATTGATGAAAAGTATGAAATGGAATGTCTATGGAATAAAGGTGGCAAAGCATGGGATTATGAATATAAGTATCGTCGAGGTGGCAAGACATTATGTGCCTTATATGCTAGAGAAAACTGTGTGGGATTTATGATTATCTTAGGTAAAGATGAACGGTTAAAATTCGATACAGATAGAGATAATTATTCAAAAGAAGTTCAGAGAATTTATGATGAAACAAAAACTTACCATGACGGAAAATGGCTGATGTTTGAGCCAACAGATACAACTTTGTTTGACGATTTTGTTAAACTTTTGAGGATAAAAAGAAAACCAAATAGAAAGTAGTTTATTACCACACCATTAGCAAATGGATAGTTTCTTATAATAGCGGATATATGAAAATGCTGTCATGTGGACATAAAGAAAATTGGAAGTTGTGGAGGTAGCAAAAATGAAATTAAAAAACCCTATGTTGGTAGTAACTGATATAGATAAATCAATTGAGTTTTATAAAAAGGTTTTTGGACTTCATGTCATTATGGATTTTGGAGCAAATAAAACTTTAACAGGTGGCTTAGCCTTACAGACAAGTGAAACATACAAAGAGTTTATCGGTACAAGTGATATTTCTTTTGGTGGTAACAATTTTGAAGTCTATTTTGAAGAAGATGATTTTGATAAATTTGCTGATAGGCTGAAAGAATATGATATTGAATATGTCCACCCTATTATAGAACATTCATGGGGACAGCGTGTAGTCCGCTTTTATGACCCAGATAAACATATTATCGAAGTTGGAGAAAACATGAAGATAGTGTGCAAGCGTTTCTTAAATAGTGGAATGACACCAGAACAAGTTGCAGAACGTATGGATGTACCTATGAAATTTATAAATGCCTGTATGCGATAAATTGAAAGTTAGGAGACTAATACTATGAAAGGATTTGAACGCAAAAATCAATTATTTTCTCTTTGCGGATTGAATTGCAGACTATGCCCTATGCTTTTGGGAAATTACTGTGGCGGTTGTGGCAATGGTAATCAATCATGCAGAATTGCAAAATGTAGTCTTGAACATGGACAGATTGAATATTGCTATGAATGCAGACAATATCCATGCGAAAAATATCAACACATTGATGATTATGATTCTTTCATCACGCATAAACGGCGAAAAGCAGATTTAGAAAGAGCAAAAAACATAGGCATTGAGCAATATAATCTTGAACAGCAGGAAAAAACACAAATTCTTTCTTACTTACTTTCTAACTATAATGACGGGCGTAGAAAGACTTTCTTTTGTGTGGCAGTCAATTTATTAGAACTTTCAGAATTACAAGAAGCAATGAAACAAATACAATCCAATGACGAATTGTCCTTACTACCATTTAAGGCACAATGCTTGTATGTGGTGGAGGTGTTTCAGAAGATTGCTGAAAGAAGAAATATAAAACTGAAACTTATCAAGAAAAAGTGATTTTCAAATTTCAGTTTGACAATTTTATATCCATACACACAAAGCAGTTAGTCTTAGGATTAACTGCTTTTTTCGTACCCAGAAAGGAGTGATTGATTTATGAGAATGATTTTTAATAAAGGACACCGTATCAGAGCCAGCGACAAGCACCTTGTCTATCATTTCTCCATAGGTACGCTTCTGTTTGTATTCGTGGCGGTTCTCCTGCTATTGAATATCAAACAGCTCATGCGTACCGACTGGGAGCATTTCAGCTTGTTAGAAAACGGCTTGACGCTTTCCCCTTACAACTTCATAACCATACTGATAGCGACTGGTGTTTGTGCATTGGTCGCTTTTCTGTATTACCGCTTCTGCTATGACAGTTTCAAGAAGCTCCTGCACCGTCAAAAGCTGGCAAGAATGATACTGGAAAACAAATGGTATGAAGCAGATACCGTACAAGACAGCGGTTTTTTCACTGACCTGCAAAGCAGATCAAGGGAAAAAATCGTCTGGTTTCCGAAGATTTATTATCAAATGGAAAAGGGACTGCTCCATATCCGCTGTGAAATCACGTTGGGAAAATATCAAGACCAGCTTTTACGGTTAGAGGATAAGTTGGAAAGTGGCTTGTATTGCGAACTGACTGACAAGACCTTACATGACGGCTATATCGAATACACCCTGCTTTATGACATGATAGCGAACCGCATTACCATTGATGAGGTACGGGCAGAAAATGGTTGTCTTAGGCTGATGAAAAATCTTGTGTGGGAATATGACGCACTACCTCACGCCTTAATTGCTGGTGGGACTGGTGGCGGTAAAACGTACTTTTTGCTGACGCTCATTGAAGCCCTACTGCATACAGACGCTATTCTTTACGTTTTAGACCCGAAGAACGCTGACCTTGCGGACTTGGGGACAGTCATGGGAAATGTGTATCACACTAAAGAAGAAATGATTGATTGCGTCAATGCCTTTTATGAGGGCATGGTACAACGAAGCGAAGAAATGAAGCAACACCCGAACTATAAAACGGGCGAAAACTACGCCTATCTTGGCTTACCGCCCTGCTTTTTAATCTTTGATGAATATGTGGCGTTTTTTGAAATGCTGGGGACAAAGGAAAGCGTGAGTTTACTTAGCCAGTTAAAGAAAATCGTCATGCTGGGGCGACAAGCAGGGTATTTCCTTATCGTTGCCTGCCAGCGACCAGACGCAAAATATTTCTCGGACGGTATCAGAGATAACTTCAATTTCCGTGTAGGGTTGGGACGTATCAGCGAATTAGGTTACGGTATGCTGTTTGGTTCTGATGTGAAAAAACAGTTTTTCCAGAAGCGTATCAAAGGGCGTGGCTATTGTGATGTGGGAACAAGCGTCATAAGTGAATTTTACACGCCTTTAGTCCCGAAAGGATATGATTTTTTGCAGACCATAGGTTCTCTTGCATATGCAAGGCAGGACGGGACGGCGACGTGCGAAGCGAAAGGCGACGGCACGGACTAGCCGTTGCTGGTGTGGCGTCAGCCACGCCAGCAGAAACAAGCCCCTCATTATCTAACAGAGGGGCACAATTACGGCGGAAACTTCCACAAAAACCTTTGCAAGACCGCATGGAATAAGGGTTTTTCGTACATTTCGCCTTTTGTGATAAAACCTTGAAATTATCACAATATCACAAAATTATCACGATTGGGGGTATGACAACTGAATGAAACTGATTTTTTAACCGCCTTGAAAGAGAAACGCTGTGCATACAGCGTATCGCAGACAAGGCTTGCAATCATGGCAAATATCAGCCGTGAACATTTGAGCCGTATCGAAGCAGGAAAGGTAACGCTGACTGAGGACATGAAACATACGCTTTTAGAAGCGGTGGAAAAATTCAATCCCGACAATCCCATGTTCCTGCTGTTTGATTATGTGCGTATCCGTTTTCCCACAATGGATATAAAGCATATCATCAAGGATATATTAAAGCTCAATATCGACTATATGCTTCACGAAGATTACGGACATTATAAATACACCGAGCATTATCATATCGGAGATGTGTTTGTGTATGTATCGCAGGACGAGGAAAAAGGTGTCCTGCTAGAACTCAAAGGCAAAGGCTGTCGTCAGTTTGAAAGTTATCTGCTGGCACAAGAGCGAAGTTGGTATGACTTCTTCACGGACGCATTGGTTGAGGGCGGTGTGATGAAACGTCTTGATTTGGCAATCAATGACCGAACGGGTTTACTTGATATTCCAGAGCTGATACGAAAATGCGAGAATGAGGAATGTATTTCTAAATTCCGTTCTTTCAAAAGCTATGGTTCTGGGGAACTGGTAAAGCATAACGAAACGGATAAATACGGTATGGGACACACGTTGTATATCGGTTCATTTTCAAGTGAAGTATACTTCTGCTGTTATGAAAAGAATTACGAACAGTACGCAAAACTTGGCATACCGATTGAAGAAGTCCCCATAAAAAATAGATTTGAGATACGTTTGAAAAATGAACGTGCCTATTATGCTGTTGTGGAACTGCTGACACATTATGACGCAGAACAGACAGCATTTTCTATTATCAACCAGTATATCCGCTTTGCTGATAAAGAACCAGACAAGCGAAAAAGCGACTGGAAAACAAATGTACGCTGGGCTTGGTTCATTGGCGAGGGGCGACCACCTATAAAGCTGACAACAAAACCAGAGCCGTACACGTTAGAACGTACACTTAACTGGCTACAAAGGCAGGTTGCACCGACCTTGAAGATGTTGAAACAGATAGACAAGGACAATCAGACGGAGTATCTGGAAACGATTGAGAAGCAGGCAAAACTGACCGAGCGACACCACCAGATAATCAAGCAACAGACAGCCACGGTTGAAGAAATGGTTGCCAAAGTAAAGGAGTGATGAAAAATGTGGGAATTATTGAAAGACTTACTGCTGGTATCTCTGGGAATGGGTATCGGCGTAGTCTTGATGTGCATTTTAACTGTCGGCAAAGAAGCTGACAGATGTATGGAAGAAATCAAAGAAAGAGAGGAACATTAAATGAATTTTGGACAAAATTTATACACTTGGTTTTTAAGCAACGCACAGAGTTTAGTGCTTATGGCGATTGTGGTTATCGGTATCTACTTAGGTTTTAAGCGTGAGTTTTCAAAACTTATCGGCTTCTTGGTAGTTGCTCTTGTTGCCGTTGGCTTGGTATTCAACGCTGGCGGTGTGAAAGACGTATTGTTAGAGCTGTTCAACAAGATTATCGGTGCATAAAATTTTATTGTAGTGTGAGTGTAGAAATGGTATGATATGGATATGAAGAAAGCAACAAATTAGAAGTTGGAGGAACAATAATGGACTACAAAGTAGATGATAAAAACCTTGATGCATCAATGTTTATTTCTTTTGTCAATCAAGTATGGCAGGGCGATTATGATATGGAACAAACAAGGCAAGCATTATCTAAAACACTAAACATAACAGCCTATGACAATAAAAAGTTAGTAGGGTGTTTGCGTATTCTTTCCGATGGTTACTATTTTGGAACAATTACAGAGCTACTTGTTCTTCCTCAATATCAAAAACAGGGTATTGGAAGTAAACTTCTTCAACTTGCAAAAGACAATACACCTACAATGTTATATTTCGGTTCTCAACCAGAAGCAGAGAAGTTTTATGAAAAGAACGGCTGTCAAAAAAGCTTACAATCTTACATGATAAATAAGGGATAATAAGAGATAACTTCCAGCTTGACAATTTCATATCCATATACACAAAGCAGTTAGTCTTAGGATTGACTGCTTTTTTCTTACCTAAAAATTAGATTGGAGTGATGTAATGAACGATATTTTTAAGGATATGCAGGAAAAGGTTAGCTGTGAAAACATTTCAGACCTGCCCTTTTACAAGCGTAAGGTGTGGCATGAAATGAAGCAACTGAACATTGCCGACTACGAAGAAAAACAGTTAGAAGATTTTTCAAAGTATGTGTTTGGTATCTCATACCAAACCTTAAAAGATGTGATGAAACAACAGAAAGGACGTGAGGAACAATGCAGGAAACAAGGGTGCTGGTGGAAACGGGCGGAACAACTGGCGAAGAAACAACAGCATACTGGCTCGACTTGCCGATAGATGTTGCCGAGTTTGAAGAAAAATTAGGTGTCGGTGCAGAAAGTCAAGAGTACCGCATTATCGAAAAGGTACTGCCCTTTGCTGATGAAGTCCACGAACATACAAGCGTGTATCAGCTCAACGAATTAGATTTTATGTACCGCCAGCTTTCCGCTGACATGCAGGAAGAATATATAACGCTTCATACCGTGTTTGAAAGTTTAGAAGCACTTTATAATTGCAGGAACGTGATTACCGTTTATCCCGAATGCAAAAGCATGATTGATGTTGCAAGGCAAAAGCTGATGAATGACCCGACGTTCAAACATCTGTCCGAGGACTGTCAAGCATACTATTTTGACTTTGAAGCCTACGCTTCTCACTTGCAGGAACACGGGAAATTTTTAGTGACAGAACATGGTATTTTTGAACTGCCAGAGTAAGAAAAGAGGTGGTGCTTATGATTGATGATATGGCGGTTTATATTGCAAATCTTGGTAAATACAATGAGGGGTATTTAGTCGGTGCTTGGTTCTCTTTCCCTATTGACGAGGAAGATGTGAAAGAAAAAATCGGCTTGAACGAACAGTACGAAGAATACGCTATCCATGATACCGACAACTTCCCTATTGCGATTGGCGAATATATTTCTATTGATGAACTCAATGAGATGTATGAAATGATAGAGGAACTTCCCGACTATATCGTAGATTGTCTGGACGAGTTTATCAGCCACTACGGGACGCTGGAAGAAGTCGTGGAACACAAGGACGATATTTATTTTTATCCAGACTGTGATACTATGACGGACGTTGCCTACTACTACATAGACGAATTGCAGGCACTTGGCGATATTCCCTCTAGTTTGCAAAACTACATTGACTATGAAGCCTACGGGCGAGATTTGGATATGAGCGGTTGCTTCATTGCGACAAGCCGTGGTATATGCGAGATACCATATTAACGCTGGAAGATCAGCAACAAGCATTGTTGCTACTGACAGTGAATTTCTCTTTAAGGGACAGTCTGAAACATGGCTGTCCTTTTCCATTTAGAAACTTACGAAATCCCACAAGGGGATACCACTATGCCGTGAGGGACACGGCAGGAACAAAGAAAGGAGTTGAAAGAACTTGAAAAAGATTAGAAGCTACACGGGTATCTGGAATGTAGAAAAAGTCTTGTATGCAATCAATGACTTTAACTTACCCTTTCCTGTTACCTTTACACAGATTACATGGTTTGTAATTACAGAATTTATCATCATTCTGTTTGGGAATATGCCCCCACTTTCCATGATTGAGGGAGCATTTCTAAAATACTTCGGTATACCCGTAGCTCTCACTTGGTTCATGTCGCAGAAAACCTTTGACGGAAAGAAGCCGTACAGCTTTTTGAAATCACAGATAACCTATGCGTTGCGACCCAAAATCACTTATGCAGGAAAAGCCGTAAAACTGGATAAGCAGATATTCAACGAAACAATCACGGCAGTAAGGAGTGTGAGTTATGTTCCCGATTAAATATATTGATAACAATCTTGTATGGAACAAGGACAATGAGGTATTCGCTTATTATGAGCTGATACCGTACAACTATTCTTTCTTATCCGCAGAGCAGAAATTTATCGTGCATGACAGCTTTCGCCAGCTAATCGCACAATCTCGTGAGGGTAAAATCCATGCCTTGCAGATTGCCACGGAAAGTTCAATCCGCAGTATGCAGGAGCAGTCAAAGAAATTGGTTACGGGAAAACTTCGAGAGGTGGCAGTTAAGAAGATAGACGAACAGACCGAAGCGTTAGTATCTATGATTGGGGACAATCAAGTGGACTACCGCTTTTTTCTTGGCTTTAAGCTCATGGTAACGGAAGAACAGTTCAATCTGAAAAACATCAAAAAATCGGCGTGGCTGACATTCAAAGAATTTCTCCATGAAGTGAACCACACGCTGATGAATGACTTTGTTTCCATGCCAAATGATGAAATCAACCGTTACATGAAAATGGAAAAGTTGCTGGAAAATAAAATCTCCCGTCGCTTCAAGGTGCGTCGCTTGGAAATCAATGATTTTGGGTATCTCATGGAACATCTTTACGGCAGGGACGGTATCGCCTATGAAGATTATGAGCACCAGCTACCAAAGAAGAACTACAAGAAAGAAACGCTGATAAAATACTACGACCTTATCCGTCCAACAAGGTGTGTGATTGAAGAAAGCCAGCGATATTTACGATTGGAACATGAGGACAAGGAAAGCTATGTGTCCTACTTTACCGTCAATGCGATTGTGGGCGAGCTTGATTTTCCGTCAAGTGAAATCTTCTATTTCCAACAACAACAATTCACATTCCCCGTTGATACTTCCATGAATGTAGAAATCGTGGAGAACCGAAAAGCATTAACAACTGTCCGCAACAAGAAAAAGGAATTGAAAGATTTAGACAATCACGCTTATCAGGCAGGAAGTGAAACCAGTTCAAATGTGGTGGACGCTTTAGACAGCGTGGACGAGCTGGAAACGGATTTAGACCAGACAAAAGAAAGTATGTATAAGCTCTCTTATGTTATCCGTGTGTCTGCTGATGATTTGGACGAACTGAAACGCCGTTGTAATGAGGTCAAAGATTTTTATGACGATTTGAATGTGAAATTGGTACGTCCTGCTGGGGATATGCTGGGGCTTCACTCTGAATTTCTCCCTGCCAGCAAGCGATATATCAACGACTATGTGCAGTATGTCAAAAGTGATTTTTTAGCTGGACTTGGCTTTGGTGCGACACAGCAGTTAGGCGAAATGTCGGGTATCTATATCGGCTATTCCGTTGATACGGGAAGAAATGTGTATTTACAGCCCTCTCTTGCCAGTCAAGGAATTAAGGGTACTGTTACCAATGCGTTAGCGTCTGCTTTTGTCGGTTCGCTTGGCGGTGGAAAGTCGTTCTGCAACAATCTTCTTGTGTATTACTCTGTTCTTTTTGGGGGACAAGCGGTTATCTTAGACCCAAAATCAGAGCGTGGCAACTGGAAAGAAACGCTCCCAGAAATCGCCCATGAAATCAATATCGTTAATCTTACCAGCGACAAGGACAATGCAGGACTTCTTGACCCGTTTGTGATTATGAAGAATGTGAAAGACGCTGAAAGTCTGGCAATCGACATCTTGACATTCCTTACGGGTATTTCCTCTAGGGACGGCGAAAAATTCCCCGTACTTCGTAAGGCGGTACGTTCCGTTACTCAGAGCGACAGTCGGGGCTTGCTCCATGTGATAGACGAGCTACGCCGTGAAGATACACCAGTATCAAGAAATATCGCAGACCATATCGACAGTTTCACGGACTATGATTTTGCACATCTGCTGTTTTCGGACGGAACGGTGGAAAATGCTATTAGTCTGGATAACCAGCTTAATATCATTCAAGTAGCCGACCTTGTGTTGCCAGATAAAGATACCACTTTTGAGGAATACACGACCATTGAATTATTATCGGTGTCTATGCTGATTGTGATTAGTACCTTTGCCCTTGATTTTATCCATTCGGACAGAAGTATTTTTAAGATTGTAGATTTGGACGAAGCATGGGCGTTCTTAAATGTGGCACAAGGCGAAACCTTATCAAATAAGCTGGTTCGTGCTGGACGAGCTATGCAGGCAGGCGTTTATTTTGTTACACAATCTTCTGGCGACGTGTCAAAAGAAAGTCTGAAAAACAATATCGGCTTAAAATTCGCATTTAGAAGTACCGACATCAACGAGATAAAGCAGACCTTAGAATTTTTCGGTATCGACAAAGAGGACGAAAACAACCAGAAACGCTTGCGAGATTTAGAGAACGGACAATGTTTATTGCAGGACTTATATGGGCGTGTCGGCGTAGTGCAGATACACCCCGTCTTTGAAGAACTCTTACACGCCTTTGATACCAGACCGCCCGTACAGAGAAATGAGGTGGAGTGATGAAAGAAAGGATAAAAAGTGCGTTCACAAAAAAGAAGATACTCCACTTTCTCAAAATGGCTCTGTTCGTCGCGGCACTTTCCCTTATCCTGCTTTCACTTCTGGGGACGGTGGCTCATGCGACGGGGCTTGTGGACGATACGATAAACACTGAAAATCTTTACTCCATATATCCGCTTTCCAACTACCAGCTTGATTTTTATGTAGATAATAGCTGGGCGTGGTTGCCGTGGAACTGGCTGGACGGTATCGGAAAATCGGTGCAGTATGGGCTTTACTGTATTACCAACTTTGTCTGGACGATAAGTCTTTACTTATCTAACGCAACGGGCTATGTGGTGCAGGAAGCCTATAAACTTGATTTTATTAACGATATGGCAGATAGTATCGGACAAAGCATACAGACCCTTGCAGGCGTTACCGCAAGCGGTTTTTCTTCCACGGGCTTCTATGTTGGTTTCCTGCTTCTCATTATCTTAGTGGTGGGACTATATGTTGCCTATACGGGACTTATCAAACGGGAAACCAGCAAGGCACTTCACGCCGTTATCAACTTTGTTGTTGTGTTCGTGCTGTCTGCTTCGTTTATTGCCTACGCTCCCGACTACATCAAGAAGATAAATGAATTTTCATCAGACATCAGTACCGCTTCTTTGGACTTGGGAACAAAAATCATGCTCCCAAACTCTGACAGCGAGGGCAAGGACAGCGTGGATTTGATACGGGACAGCCTGTTTTCTATTCAAGTACAACAGCCGTGGCTACTCCTGCAATTCGGAAATTCCAATATAGAAGAAATCGGGGCAGACCGTGTAGAAGCTCTCGTATCGGCAAGTCCAGAGGACGAGGACGGGAAAACCAGAGAAGAAGTCGTGAAAACAGAAATCGAGGACAACGACAACAACAATCTGACGATACCGCAGGTCGTGAACCGTTTAGGTATGGTATTTTTCCTCTTGTTCTTCAACTTAGGTATCACGATATTTGTATTCTTGCTTACGGGTATGATGTTGTTTAGCCAGATACTTTTTATTATCTTCGCTATGTTTTTACCTATCAGCTTTTTACTTTCCATGATACCGAGCTATGAAAGCATGGCAAAGCAGGCAATCGTGAGGGTATTTAATACCATAATGACACGGGCAGGAATAACGCTCATTGTAACGGTGGCGTTCAGCATTTCCAGTATGTTTTATAACATATCCACAGACTATCCGTTTTTCATGGTGGCGTTCTTACAGATAGTATGTTTCGCTGGTATCTACATGAAGTTAGGCGATTTAATGAGTATGTTCTCCTTGAACGCTGGCGACAGTCAAAGCATGGGACGCAGGATATTCCGCAGACCATATCTATACTTGGCACATAGGGCTAGGCGTATGGAAAGACGGCTTGCTGGTGCGGTTACGGCTGGCGGTATAGCTGGTGCGGTGGCTGGAAGTTCTGTTGCTGGCAAGAGGACAGAAAGAAAAAATACAGCTTCTAAGGAAAATCGGGGCAATACCACTTCCAGCGTGGGACAGCGTGCAGGTTCAAAGGTAGGTGCTGTCTTAGATACGAAAAATAAGGTCAAGGATAAGGCAAACGCTGTCAAAGAGAATATCAAGGATATACCGACACAGACCGCTTATGCGGTGTATTCCGCAAAGGAAAAAGCAAAATCCAGCGTGTCCGATTTTAAACGTGGCATGGTGCAGGAACAGCAGTCCAGACAGACGGGACGATTGGAAAAGCAGGAACAGCATAGACGAAATATCGCTGACAAGCGTATGGAGCTTCAAAAGGCACAAGAAGCAAGGCAGGCACAGCGAAAGGCTGACGGATCAGCGACAAAGGGAGCTACCCGTCCCCATGAGCGACCAGCCACAGCTTCAACCATTTCAAAGCCGAGTGGTGAAAAAATGCAGGAAATCAAACGTCCTGCCACAGCTCCGACTTCTAAAGCAAGCGAGCCAGTCAAGACAAAGGCTGTGAAAGAACGTCCGCTATTTTCTGGTACTTCTGATAGAAAAGCGACCCAGTCTGCACAGCTAGTACATAGGCAAAATGTAGAAAAAGTGGTATCACAGGAAACACGCCAGAATGACACCAAAGACCGCAGGACAAAGGTTCAGCAGACCCAGACCGTCCAGAAGAACCAGCAGACCACAGAGAAAAACCGTAACCTTGTAACGAAAAAAGGACAGAAGAAAAAATGAAACTGAAACATATCGCTATTATCGGCAGTCTGTTTCCTATCCTCTTTTCTGTGGTGCTGTTCTTTGGGGTGCTGATTAGTGCAGACAGCGATGATGATAACATGAATTATTCTTCGGGCATTGCGGGTATGAATTTATCCGCAGAAGTCTTGAAACATCAGCCTATGGTGGAAAAGTACGCCAAAGAATACGGTATTTCCGAGTATGTGAATGTGTTGCTGGCTATCATTCAAGTAGAAAGTGGCGGTACGGCAGAAGATGTTATGCAGAGTTCAGAAAGTCTTGGTTTACCGCCCAACTCTTTAGATACGGAAAGCTCAATCAAGCAGGGGTGTAAGTATTTTGCGTCCCTGCTTTCTTCCTGTAAAAATCAAGGTATCGACGATTTGAATGTAGCGATACAGTCCTATAACTATGGCGGTGGTTATGTGGGATATGTGGCGGAAAAAGGAAAGAAACATACATACAATCTTGCAGAGAGTTTCGCCCGTGAAAAATCGGGCGGAAAGAAAGTAACCTATACCAACCCGATAGCTGTTGCGAAAAACGGGGGCTGGCGGTACAGCTACGGCAATCAATTTTATGTGGAATTAGTCAATCAGTATTTAACTGTTCCGCAGGTATCGGGCGAACTGGCACAAAAGGTCATGAATGAAGCCTTAAAATATCAAGGGTGGAAATATGTGTATGGCGGTAGCAATCCCAGCACTTCTTTTGATTGTAGCGGACTTGTGCAATGGTGCTTTGGGAAAGCTGATATTTCCTTACCGAGAACCGCCGACTTGCAGTATGACGCAACACAGCATATCCCCTTATCGCAGGCAAAGGCTGGCGACTTGGTATTTTTCCATTCCACCTATAACGCTGGTTCGTATGTAACGCACGTTGGTATCTATGTGGGAAATAACAAAATGTATCATGCTGGCGACCCGATAGGATATGCAGACTTGAATAGTAGTTACTGGCTACAGCACTTAATCGGTGCAGGACGAGTAAAATAATAGAAAGGACTTAGAAACTATGTTTAAGAAAAATAAGAAACAGACAGAAAATATCAAAGAAAAAAAGGTGCGTACTGTCAAGGTAGGCACACATAAGAAAACCGTGATTGCGTTGTGGGTGGTGCTTATCGCAAGCGTGAGCTTTGGGGTGTATAAGAATTTTACCGCTATTGATATGCACACCGTACATGAAACAGAAACCATACAATTAAGACTTACCGATACCAACGGTATTGAAAATTTCGTGAAGAACTTTGCGAAGTCCTATTACACATGGAATAACAGCAAAGAAGCGATTGAAGCAAGGACGCAGGCAATCAGCGGTTATCTGACAAAGGAATTGCAGGACTTGAATGTTGATACCATTAGAACGGATATACCGACCAGTTCCACAGTTACAGATGTGATTGTGTGGAATATCGAACAGTCGGGAACGGACACTTTTTCTGCTACCTACGAAGTAGATCAGCAGATAAAAGAGGGAGAACAGACAACAACAGTCAAGGCAACCTATACGGTAAAAGTCCATGTGGACGCTGACGGGGATATGGTAATCGTTCATAACCCTACCCTTGCACCAGCAATCGAAAAATCAGACTACGAGCCTAAGACACCAGAAGCAGACGCAAGCGTAGACGCTGATACTGTGAATGACGCTACCGCTTTTCTGGAAACATTTTTTAAGCTGTACCCGACAACCACAGAAAAGGAACTTGCCTACTATGTAACGGGGAATATGCTTGAACCTATCGGCAGGGACTACCTTTATTCAGAATTGGTAAACCCAGTATTTACAAAGGACGGGGATAATGTGAAAGTCAAGGTTGCTGTGAAATTCCTTGATAATCAGACAAAGGCAACGCAGGTATCGCAGTTTGAGCTAGTGCTACATAAAGATAATAACTGGAAGATTGTAGGATAACATAGTAAAAGGCAGGTATACCATGCCGTGGTTATCTGCCTTAGTTGTTATCTATTTTAAATTGTTTTTTTAGAATGTCCTTTAAAGCAAAATATTCTGATGGAAGCTTATTCATAGCAATCCACATATGAATTGATGTATATTGCAAATCTTCAATATAGAAGCTATTGATATTTTGTTTATCTGCTAAAATATATTTTGGTAATAATGATATTCCACCGCCCATAGCAACGGTATTAAGAATTGCTTCTACAGTATCTAATTCAATTATCATTGGTGATTTCGATTGATGTAAGTTCCACCAATCCAAAAGGGCTTCTCTGTAGGGGCAGGACTTGATATTATTTATGATAATTGGATATGCAAAGATATCATTTATGGAATTGCAGGAGCATGGAGTTGCCAGCATTAAATTTTCTTGAAATTCCAAAACCTGCTTACCTTGTGTAATATTGTGGGTACTGTTAGTGATTATACAATCTAATAGTCCATTAGATAGGCTCTGGTCTAAGTCGTCTTGATTTAGTGTGGAAACTGACAATGACACATTTGGAAACTGTTTTTGATATTCAATGATACATTTGGGCAATAAATAACCAGCTATTGTCTGCGTTGTGCCAATTTTTAAAGTTTTAGGATTGTTCTGAAAAGATTGTAAGGTCTTATCGAGTAAAGAGATTATCTTTTCTGCTTGATACAGTAATTTTTCTCCATCTTTTGTGAGGGTTACGCCTTTGCTATGGCGAATGAATAGTGTCGTGTTTAATTCACCTTCCAGTTTTTTGATATGTGCAGTTATATTAGATTGAACATACCCCATATTTTCCGCAGTTTTCGATATTGATTTTGTATAAGCAACTTCCCTAAATATTCTAAGTTCCAGACTTTCCATAATAGCACCTCCAGTATTATTTAAAATGATATCTATCATCATTTACAACTATTATACACATAACGAACTAATATGTATAATTAAATTGAAATTTGAAGCAGGATAGATAGGAGGAAAAAATAATGATTGCTATGCAATATAAGATTTCACTACCAGATAACTACGACATGAACGTGATTAGACAGCGAGTAGCTGATAATGGACATAGAACGGATGGCTTTCAAGATTTAATATTTAAAGCATATCTCATATCTGAAAAAAGAGATTCTTCAAAGAGTTGTAATGAGTATTCTCCACTATATGTATGGCAGAATAATGATGGCATGAACAAATTCATTTTTGATGGTTACTATGATAATATTTTAAGTTCATTCGGTTGGCAAAAAATAAATATAGGTATTCCAATAACATGTTGTTTGGGAAAAGACTTTAATCTGTCAAAGTTTGCTCTTGAAATTGAACATGAAATTACGCCAATGAAACAAATGAAAGCTATAAATTTTTCATTGGAGAAAGATGACTGTACAAGTAAAGTGTTAATATACAATCCAGACAAATGGAAATATGTAGAATACTATTTCTATAAAGATAGACCTATTAAAAAAAATATTGGAAAAATTTATTCAATTTTGCATTTGTCACAATAAAATATGTTTTGAAATATTGAATACTTAAATATGCAAAAAAACAAATGCAACTGGCTATGGGGCTATATCTACTAAAAAGCTATGTGATAGGTTGGGATTAAATTTAAACATTACTTCTAAAAGGCATGAATACACAAGGCTGACAAACTATACAGTTACGATTAAACGATACCAACGGGATTGAAAATTTCGTGAAGAACTTTGAGAAGTCCTATTACACATGGAGCAACAGCAACGAAGCTATTGAAGCAAGGACGCAGGCAATCAGCGGTTATCTGACAAAGGAGTTGTAGGACTTGAATGTAGATACTATCAGAACGGATATACCGACCAGCTCTGCGGTTACAGATGTGATTGTGTGGAATATCGAGCAGTCGGGAACGGACACTTTATCTGCTACCTACGAAGTAGATCAGCAGATAAAAGAGAGAGAACAGACAACAGCGGTCAAGGCAACCTATACCGTAAAAGTCCATGTGGACGCTGACGGGGATATGGTAATCGTTCAGAACCTTACTCTTGCACCAGCAATCGAAAAATCAGACTTTGAACCAAAGACATCAGAAGCAGACGCAAGCGTGGACGCAGATACTGTCAATGACGCTACCGCCTTTTTGGAAACATTCTTTAAGCTGTACCCAACAGCGACAGAAAAAGAACTTGCCTACTATGTAGCTGGCAATGTGCTTGAACCTATCGGCAGGGACTACCTTTATTCTGAATTGGTAAACCCTATCTTTACTAAGGACGGGGACAATGTGAAAGTCAAGGTGTTTGTAAAATTCCTTGATAATCAGACAAAGGCAACACAAGTATCACAATATGAGCTTATACTATATAAGGATAGTAACTGGAAGATTGTAGGATAACATGGAAAGGGGCTTGTATCATAATTATGGTGTGCAAGCCCTTTTTATATTGAAGTATAAATTAACAATAATTATAATTAGGTACATGAATGGAGGGATAAAATGTTCAAAATTGGTGAGTTTTCAAAATTGACACAAGTTTCTACTCGTATGTTGCGTTATTATGATGAAATGGGTTTGTTAAAACCTGCTAAAGTTGATTCATTAACTGGATATCGTATGTATTCAGCAGAACAAATCTCAACTTTAAATAGAATTATATATTTACGTGATAGTGGCTTCAATGTCGCTGAAATTGCATTAGCCCTCAATTGCAGTAATAATGCCATTATAGAACAGCTTGATAAAAAGTCTGTTGAAATTATGGATAATATACAAAAAGAACAAGAAAAACTAAAGAAAATTGAGATTGCTAAAAAAGAAGTGTTACATGGCAAAAGTGAATTGTATTTTAACATAACCATAAAAGAGATACCGAGTTATTGCGTTTTATCTTTAAGAAAAGAAATACCAAATTATTATTATGAGGGCGAACTCTGGAAAGAACTCTCTGCTTTTGCTAAAGAAAATAAAATAAATATTTCTGATGAAACATTCTCAATATATCACAATGAAGAATATAAAGAAAAAGATGTTGATGTAGAATTATGTGCCATTGTAAATAAAATAGGAAAAGCTACAGGTGATTTTAAGTTTCGATTTACCGAACCAGTTTCTATGATGGCTTGTACTATGGTATATGGAGATTTTTCTAATATTTCTTATGCTTATCGTTCATTTGCAAAATGGCTTCAAGAAAACAGTCAATATAAGATGAAAGGTTCAAGCCGTCAAATAGTTCATCGTGGACCGTGGAACGAGAAAAATCCAGAGAACTATCTAACAGAAATCCAAATTCCTTTAGAAAATCTCTTGTAAAAAATGATAATCTGCCTTGACTTTAACATGGTGTTAAGGTTTATCGTTTATTTATCAAGAAGAAAACGGAGGAAAATATAATGACAACTTATAAAGTAAATTCAATAGGTACTATCTACAACAATGAAAAAGGTGCTTTCATTCAACTAGAAGCACCATATATTCTAGCATTAAAGGAATTAGACGGATTCAGTCATATCAATGTTTTATGGTGGTTCAGCGATTTTGACAATGCGGATTTTAGAAGCGTATTGGAAACAGACCAACCTTATAAAAAAGCTCCAGAGAAAATGGGGATTTTTGCAACAAGGTCGCCGGTACGCCCAAATCCGATTGCTTTATCAGCAGTAGAAATTATCAATATTGATTATATGAGTGGGCTGATACAAATTGCTTATATTGACGCTAATGATAAAACGCCTATCTTGGATATTAAACCATACACGCCGAGTTTGGATAGAGTGGAAAATCCGCAAGTTCCAGATTGGTGTAGTCATTGGCCTCACAGCTTAGAAGAATCTGCTTCTTTTGCATGGGAAAACGAATTTAATTTTTAAGGAGTGATGAACCATGAGTTTGCAGGATTACATTTTTGAAAAACCAGTAATTGAAACAGAACATCTTATTTTAAGAACAATGAATAAAAGCGATATTGATGATTTGAAAGAATGGATTAGTGATATTTCTTTATACGAGTATTGGGGCAAGCGTCCCTCAAAAAGCGAAAAAAATCCAGAATTACTCTTTGATAAGTCAAAAAAATCTACTAAAAGTTTTCATTGGGGTATTGTCCATAAACAAGATAGCAAAGTTATTGGTGAGATATGGATATATCTTATTGAAAATAATCGAATGGCAAAAGTGGCTTTCAGACTTTCTAAGCAATATCAAGGTAATGGACTAATGAGTGAAGTGTTGAAAAGCGTAATTGAATTTTGTTTTTCAAAAACAGAATTACAAAAAATATGGACAGATGTGCATATATTAAATCATGCTTCTTATAAAACATTAGAGAAAGTAGGTTTTCAAAGGGAAGGACATATTCGTGAGGGGAAAATGGTAAATACCTATTGCGACTATTATCTATATGGGATTTTGAAATCTGATTATAGCACTAGCTGATGTTATGGCTAATATTGAAGCGACGATTGACGAAGCAATGAACAATACAGTTTCAAAGGTCTATGATACGAAAAGCATTAAAAGATATTTGATGAATTTATTAGATATGGCTCATTAAAAAGTACCAAAGAAATAAAAGTTGCCATATAGACAAAATTGTTTTTTTATATCTTTTGATTTCTTATAAGATAATGGCATTGTGCGACAAGCTATACAAAAAATTTTCATGTATACTTTGATTATAAATTATACAAGGAGGTACTGATATGTACGCATATGAAAATATTGAAATGTCATTAAACTATATTGAACAACATTTAAGTGAGAAAATCGAAACAGAGAAACTGGCGGAAATTGCCTGTCTTTCTACATTTTATTACCAACGCTTGTTTAAAAAGTTAGTTAAGAAATCAGTTCAAGAGTATATCAAACTTCGCCGTTTAGCAATGGTGATAACAGAATTGAATAATTCAGAGGAAAGGATATTAGATATAGCTTTAAAATATGGATTTTCTGACCACTCTAATTTCACCAGAGCATTTAAAGAAGTTTATCATATTACTCCCGATGAATACAGAAAGAGTGTTCCTATGTTAAATACATTTGACAAGCCAGAACTTTCTTCTCATTATGTTATGATTGATGAGAATGTTCCATTGATTATAGGGAATATTGTTTTGGAAATTCAAAGAAAAACATTAAGAACAAAGGAAATATATTTTGGTTTTGAAAAAACAGTAAATATTGCTGAACAAATTCCTGCTGGAGAAAGTACAGGAATTGATGTTCCAGGTCAGCTATGGCGCGAATTCCATGCAAAGAAACTGCAAACCGAAAATGCCATTTTTAACAATGATATTGAACTTGGTGTATCTCACTTAGCAAGTCCAGATAAAGGAACATTCCTTTACTTTGCAGGAGGTATGGTTTCATCAACAGATGTATGTCCTAAAAATATGGTACAACATACATTACCAGCAGGTGAGTATATTGTATGCAGAATTGAGGCAGAATCTTTTGAAGAACTTGTTACTACTGCTTTAAATCAAGCAAATAAGTATCTGTTTGAAACATGGCTTCCAAATCATAAATTGGTTACAAAGCCATTCATGGCAGAAAAATATTACAAAGGAAATGCAGAGATTAATTATATGGAAATATGGGTAATTCCTGTATAAACAGTAAATGCTAAATAGGAATTATCCGACACGAATGAAAATGAAATAAAAAGTCTATAAAGGAGGGCATAGACCGTTGTGATAGACATAAAAGATATAAATTATGTACCTAGTATTAGTGAAATAAGCGGTTATATTGAAAACTCTGCATTTGATGAGTTGTATCAGCATATGAACAATGAATATAAAGCAGTTTGCAAAATCGAATACAGTAAAGATGTCTGGGCACGAGGTTGGAACGTAAAGTTTAAAAAATCTGGGAAATCATTGTGTGTTGTCTATCCGAAGAAGAACTACTTTACTGTATTGGTGGTTGTAGGTAATAAAGAGAAAGAAGATGTTGAAAACTTGTTACCTAGGCTTTCAGAATATGTACAGGAGATTTATCGTAACACTAGAGAGGGAAATGGACAAAGGTGGCTTATGATAGACTTAAAATCTAAAAATAATGTATATCAAGATGTATTAAGGCTTATTGAAATTCGTTATGCCATAAAATGTGTAAAACCGTAATAAAAATATTTTTCACATAAACGGGGTATCACTACGCAGGGTTTGTACCCACAGAAATTGACGCAAAAGGCTGTATACGAAAGATAGATTTAATTTTTGAAAAAGAAGATCAACTTATTTTAGGGAGTTGGTTCTAATGATAGGACTTAAAAGACGAGATATGAATTATATTATGAAAGTTGGTGCTAAAGCTCAAGGTGTTTCAGTATCTGAATTTAGGGCTATGCTACAAGATACCATAGACAAAACTATGGAAAGTACAGACCCAGACGTGCAGGCAAATTTTAAACGATACTTTGGAAATAAGCGCCCAACACCAGAGGAATATATTTATACGATTACCAAAAAGACAAAGGTTAAGGTTTAAATGTTGTAAAGGGGGCTTGCCGTATGAAACGCTTTATGTACAATTCAGTATATTCAAGCCCAATTTAACAGCATACTATTTACAATTAAATACGCTATACCAGTAGCTCGTACAAAATCTATATTTTGTGCGGGCTTTTTTAATACCCGAAAAGTTTTTTTAATTATTTTCATTTTTTTGGAAGCAAATCACACCTTGCTGTACAGATATGGTGCGGAAAGAGGGATAAACACTTTTCAATTCATAGCTGGAAAGGAGGTGAGATTATGAAACCGTCTGACTTCCAAAAAACAATTCAGTGTCAGTTTGAATGTAAGCTGAAAAAAGTTGTCAAAGGTATTATCTGGAACTACCGTAAAGAATTAAAACGAAGAAAAAACAAGGAAATATCTTTTAGCGAATTACCAGACATTACGGTAGAAAGTCTGGCAACATGGGACGACTACGAAACAAACTACACAATTTTTAATGTGTGTGGCATAGATATTAAAGTCCTTGATGATGAACTTGCAGAAGCTCTCAAACAGCTACCCGAAAAAAAACGTAACAATGTATTGATGTATTACTTCTTGGAAATGAGTGATACAGAGATTGCAGATATTATGAATTATACCAGAGGGGCTGTGTTCAAACACAGACACCGTGCACTAGAAACTATGAAAGAGATACTAAAGGAGAAGAAATAGAAATGAAGAAAAAGTACAAGCACCCGTCTTATTATTTGATTTCATCAGCTATGGATGGGGATGAAACTGCGATTGAGAAATTACTGGCATTCTATGACCCGTACATATCAAAGTGTTGTTTACGTCCTTTATATGATGAATACGGCAATGTTTATATTGTTGTTGATATGGAATTAAAGGGACGTATTCGAGAAGCCTTAACCAAAATGATTTTAGACTTTGAGATTGATATAGATATAGAAACCGAAGAAGAATAAGCAGATACCAGCAGGGCGTGATTGGTTAAATTCCCTTCTTTCCTGCCCTGCTCCTGCTTTTATACATGGAAGCCTACGGCTTTCGCCGATTGTTCTTAGACAACTGAATAAAGCAGACAGATACGTTTGTGATACAGCGAGCCACGGGGACTGTACGCCATGACCTTTCCGACAAGAAAGCGAGCGACCCACGCAGTTGATTCGAGAGCGACTTGTGGAATGGTCGTTTTGCCATGACCTGCTATCACAGAATAATGATACGTCCGCATGGTGCGGTTCTGCCCACAAGAATGGGAATAGTTGAGATACTAACGGAGCTTTCCAAAGCCGTCTGTCTGCTTATGATAAGACACACAGAAAGGAGTTGTTGCAACATGAACAATACTGATGTGCCGATTTGGGAAAAATACACCCTTAGTATAGAAGAAGCGTCCCGATATTTTCGTATCGGGGAAAAGAAGTTGCGTAAACTTGCCGAGGAAAATCTGGACTCTGGTTGGGTTATCGTTAATGGAAACCGTATTCAGATAAAGCGAAAACAGTTTGAAAAAATTATTGATACACTGGACGAAATCTGATGTCTTAGAGCCGTAGATATGGTATAATATTAGTAGCGTATCACGGCTCATTCCATGACGGAAAGGAGCTTTACACTATGTCAAAAATGAAAAGACAAGACAGTAAAGGACGCAATTTGCGTCTTGGAGAGAGCCAGAGAAAAGACGGAAGATACGTTTATAAATATACCGATATATTCGGGAAGCCACAGTTTGTATATGCTTGGAAACTTGTACCCACAGACAAAACACCTGCTGGAAAACGTGATGATATATCGTTGAGGGAAAAAGAAAAGCAGATAAAAAAAGACCTTGACGACGGTATCGACACAGTGGGTGGTAAAATGACAGTCTGCCAGCTTTACGAAAAGAAGAACAATCAAAGAAAGAACATCAAGAGAAACACAAAAATAGGACGACAGTATCTTATGAACGCACTGGAAAATGACCCATTGGGTATGAGGGCGATTGATACGGTCAAGCAGTCCGACGCTAAAGAATGGGCTATCAGAATGGATGACAAAGGTTATTCCTACAAAACGATAGATAACTATAAGCGTTCCTTAAAGGCTTCATTCTATATGGCGATACAAGACGACTGTATCAGAAAAAATCCTTTCAATTTCAAGTTGAGTGATGTTCTGGAAGATGATACGGAAGCAAAGGTTATCCTAACACCAGAGCAGGAAGAAAAACTCCTTGCCTTTATGGAAACAGATAATGTCTACAGCAAGTATCGTGATGAAGTTATTCTTCTGCTGGAAACGGGACTTCGTATCTCTGAATTATGCGGACTGACAACACACATTGATATGCTTAACCGTGTGATTAACATAGACCACCAGCTATTGCGTGATACAGAGGTGGGTTACTATATTTCCACACCTAAGACAAAAAACGGGAAGCGTGAGCTTCCATTGACAGAAAGAGCATATCAGGCACTTGAACGAATTTTAAAGAACCGAGGAAAAGCACAACCGCTTGTTGTTGACGGTTACAGCAACTTCTTGTTCTTGAACCGTGAGGGATTGCCAAAGGTCGCAGGAAATTATGAAAGTATGGTGCGTGGGCTGATTAAGAAGTACAACAAGACGCATAAGGACAAGTTGCCAAACATCACACCCCATTCATTCAGACATACTTACTGTACGAACATGGCAAATAAGGGAATGAACCCTAACACCCTGCAATACATCATGGGGCACGCAAACATAACCATGACATTAGGGTATTATGCTCACGGTACTTTCCAGTCTGCAAAGGCTGAATTAGAAAGGCTGGCTTCTTAATATCGAAAATGTATCTTACTACTTATTTACTACTTTTGGTTGCATTTTCATGCTGGTAAATGCCATCTTATGCGAGGTATCTTCCAAAAGGAAAATGCCAATAAAGCCCGAAAATATGGGATATATCGGCATTTACCAACTTATGAAAAGATAATCAGAAATTTAGTAAGTTTTTAATTCACAAATTTTTTAAATCTTCATCAAAGGTGATTTTCATATTTGAGCAATTGTTAAATAGTGTGAAATATCTTTTATATGGATATTCTGACCATCCTTTACCAAATGAATAACTTCCTGTATTTTTTATTTCATAGCTCTTTAACTGTTTTATTGTTTCTTTGTCTGCCAAATAATATTGTAGTAAAAAGCCTAATAGCATTGTACGAGGAGAGGTTTTAATATTCTTCGAAGAACTGAAATTAGAAGAGCGTTGCCAAATAAAATTCCCCCAATTTATTTCTTGTTCAAGGAAGAAAAGAAACAAAATCCTCAATAAGAATAATGCATGTACATCTGATGTTAGTTCTTTTGGGTCCGTCCCTTTCCATATTTCATAGCAATCAGAGAATGATATATTATTAGTTTTTAGTGCCCTAAATAAATTAATATGTGTTAATTTATTAGTGCCAAATATGCCATAGTCATTCAGGTAACCAATTTTAAAATCATAATATCCTTGTGCTGCTTTTGCCACAGCTCTTTTTTTTATACGAGACATTAGGCCTGTATAATCCTTTTTCCAAAGCATAAATAGATTATCATCAAAGGGGAAAATTCTTGTATCTTCATTACCATTTGCTTTGATATTTATTATCTCTTCAATATACTTTCTAGCTATTTTATTATACATAATATACCTCACTAAAGACGTCCAACCATCTGATAATCAATAAAATCTTCAATTACATTCAGGCAATAAGAAAGATTTCTTTCTATATCTTTGCTCCAAAAATGAATAGAAATCCATCCCATCTCATTTAATAGTTTATCATTTTTAGCATCTCTATGTAAATTTTCCTCTATTTTCATTATCCAATAGTCTTTATTATTTTTTAACTTTGATTTTTTTATTTCAAAATCCTTTCCATGCCAAAACTCACCGTCAACAAAAATCGCTATATTATACTTCGTTAAAGCTATATCAGGAGAACCTGGTAACTGCTTGTAATTCAAACGATAACGATAGCCGCGATGCCATAAAGCTTTTGCTAGTTTCATCTCAACTTTATTTCTCTTCAGTTTGACTTTAGACATTCGTTTAGATATTTCAGGTGTGGTAATTAATTTTTTGTGTTTCATTTTATTTATATTTGAGTTGAGATAAGATATAGGCTTTATTGATCCAGAAACTATGTTTTGTCATCCATTCTCCATTTGGCAGTTCATCTGCGTATTTTATATTTCCTTTTGTATATCCATTATGCAATCTATATGCAGCTTTACCGGTGTGAGGTCTAATGTGTATAATGGGATTATCATTTATTTTTGGTATGTTATTTTTGATAGAATTTTCTGTTATTTCAAATTTCACCCCATTTTTTATACAGTCTTGTATTTTCCTCCAGCCTTCCTGGACTGTGTTGTTCAGGTCGATGTAGGGCATATTCCATAATTGAGATCCTAATAACTTATATGTTTCTCCGTCTTTTTTATAAATGACAAATAGAAATTTCGTTTCACTAAAGTATTCAAAAACAAAGGATGATTCCCAATCTTCTTTAACAAATTCTTTAAATTTGAAGGAAGGGATAGAGATATGCTCTGACATTTTTCCATCCTCATCTAGCCTTATAGATTTGACAATGATATTAGCTTTTGCAAATTCCTCAGCACGATTGCTTTTGATACCCAACATTCGGAAAGCTAGATTACTCCATAAAGATTTATTTTTAATGTTATATGCTTGGTTAAATTGTACACAAAGTTCTTTATCAGTTATACCAATATTACGATTTATTTTTTCTGTTATATATTCTTCAAATGTTGTTTGACTTAAATCTGTAGTATTCTTTATAATTGATTCATAGGGTACTTTTTTTCTTAATATGTAAGCATGTAATATGTAATCCATATAGCTTCGTTTTAAACAATAATTTCTTTTTTTTGCAGGCCTATTATCACCATAATATTGTGGTTGCCAGCTTTTTAAAGCTGTGGATCCTTTTGTACAAGCTCCTAAATATAGTGTATCAGATTCGCTTATTTCATGAGCTAAACCCGATATGAGTTTAGCATTGATTTTATTGTAATCATTAATTATTATCTCTAAATCTTCAGCAGGAGGAGTGAAAAGATTGACAAAAAGTATCTGGTAATCTAAACGCTCTTTGGTTTTCTCTCTTAAATAATGAACTAATAAGATGCGTTTTATTTTTTTCCATACATGACTTTTGTAAAAATCTGGTTGGACAGGCTCTTCATAAGATATATTAGTGATTGACAGTCTTTCACCAGCTGAATATTCACCATTCTTTTTTAGGTTCACACACGTTTGTTTGAGTTCGATTCCGACTTTAGGAAAATCAGCTTCTTGTTTACTATTGGGCATATATCCAAAATAATATTTTTCAAGTAAATTTCCTAATTCACCTTTTGCATTTTCATTTCTTAAATAACCACCATCATCTTCAGCTATCGTTAGTGATAATGGATTATGCAAACTATTATAGCTTTTTATAGGTGATTCATTATACTCATCGATTATATCCTGAAAGGTTTTGCTTTCTAAGTTTTTTGCATATTCATAAATACTTTTTTCATTCTCATCATCATAATCAAATAACATAAGATTTCCTCCTATAAAAATGAATTTTTGATCTTGCTTAAAATATAGAATTCATGTATAATATTACGGTATAAATCCATTATACCAGTGCTTGGTCTTTTTAGCTAGATAAGGTATAGGAAATCAATAGATTTGGAGGCCATATATGGAAAAAACAGTGATTGAATTATTTGCGGGTGTAGGTGGATTCAGAGTTGGCTTAAATGACATTCATGGATTTAATGAAGAAACAGGAAGAGCGATTGAAAATAGAAATTGGGATTTTGTATGGGCAAATCAGTGGGAGCCATCTACAAAGATTCAACATGCTTATGAATGCTATTGTACGAGATTTGGATATGAAAACCATTCAAATGAAGATATTAGTAGTGTGAACAAACAAGATATCCCTAATCATACATTATTGGTAGGAGGATTTCCTTGTCAAGATTATTCAGTTGCTAGATCTATTTCAGGGGAAAAAGGAATTGAAGGGAAAAAGGGAGTATTGTTTTGGCAGATTGCCGAAATATTGCGAATAAAAAATACACCATTTGTTTTATTGGAAAATGTTGATAGATTATTGAAATCTCCTGCTCGCCAACGTGGTAGAGACTTTGGTATTATGCTAAGGACCTTCCATGATTTAGGATATGATGTTGAATGGAGAGTAGTAAATGCAGCAGATTATGGTTGTGCTCAAAGGCGAAGAAGAGTTTTTATTTTTGCTTGGAGAAAAAATCTACATTATTGCAAAGGGATAAGACAAAGAGATGCAAGAAAATATTTATTACATACTGGACTTTTTGCACAATCGTTACCTATTGAAGAATTTAAAGATTTTAAACATTTAAGCAAGGAAATTGATTTAACTGAATATCGAGATACTGTCGAAATGACAGAACTTTTTAAAGGGGCTTTTGAAAATACCGGGGTGATGATCAATGGAAAAGTCACCACGATTAGAAGTACTCCATTAGGTATCCCACCTATACCATTGCTAGAAATAAGAGAACATAGGGAAGGGCTAAATAACTATTTTCTTACTGATAATCAAATGGAGAAATTTAAATCAATGAAAGGTGCGAAAAAAATAAAAAGAAAAAAGCCAAATGGAGAACCTTATTTATATTCAGAAGGTAATATGGCCTTTCCAGATAAGTTAAGTTTACCAGGTAGAACGATGTTGACTAGTGAAGGTAGTAGTAATAGAAGTACACATGTAATCGAAGATGAAGAAACAGGTAGTTTAAGATTATTGACGCCAATAGAAGCTGAAAGGCTTCAACATTTTCCAGATGACTGGACGAATACAGGGATGCCTGAAAGAAGAAGGTATTTTATGATGGGGAATGCATTAGTGACAAGGATTATTAACTCATTGGAGAATAGATTATCTGAAATTATTGAAAATGAGTAATGTATACATCGTTTCTTTATACTCAAAAGGTACGTAAAATTAAGGGTAATGTAAACTAGAGAGTGGTTTTGTAAAATAGCGCTTTAA
>QULU01000039.1 GCA_003481775.1 Clostridiaceae bacterium OM02-2AC | reverse complement strand
TCTACTTAGCTACTTTGAAAGTGGAATTTAACTTTTCACTTCAGCTCTGTATATAAATTGGTATGCAGCATAGGATTCTGCTGTTGTTTGTGATAAAATAATACCATTCAAACAGGAGGCGGCATATGAAAATAGCACAGGTATTCGTGGAACATCCCATCATGCATCTGGATCATACCTTTACCTATGCATGCGATGGCTTTTCTTTACAGCGCGGTGTACGTGTACAGGTACCATTCGGGAAAACCTCTATCATCGGCTTTGTCATGAAGGTGGAAACCATAACAGAACAGCAGGCGGCTGCATACGGATTCACCATACGTTCGATTGACAAGGTGATTGATGAGGAGCCGCTGCTGAATGAGGAGCTGATTGCCTTAGGGGAATGGATGGCGAAAACCTGCGTGGTACCGATGATCAGCTGCTTTCAATGCATGCTTCCAGCGAAACTAAAACCAAAATCAACATCCGGACATGCAAAGCTGGAAACCTGGGTACGCTATGTGAAGGATGGGGATGCTTTAACGCCAAAACAGCGTGCGGCATTGCAGGCTCTGCAGAAAGAGAAGGAAATGCTTCGTTCGCAGTTTTATCAAATCTATAAGACTCCAGGAAAAAAGCTGGTTGAGCTGGGACTTGCACAGGTGTATGAAAAAGAAGCGCAGGCAAGGCTTTTGCCGCAAAACGTCACAGAGGGCGATCTGCCCTTAAGCAGGGAGCAGGAACAGGCCCTGCATACCCTGCAGCAGCTGCATCAGCATGAGGTCGTCCTTTTGCATGGTGCAACTGGCAGTGGGAAAACAGAGGTGTTTTTACAGCTGGCACGATCTGTGATGCAGCAGGGAAAGCAGGTTTTAATTCTGGTGCCGGAAATCTCGTTAACACCGCAGATGGTAAAGCGGGTAACGGCACGCTTTGGAAGTCATGTGGCAATCTATCATTCCGGACTGAATGCGCAGGAGAAATATGAACAATATCAGCTCGTCCGCCGCCATCAGGTACAGATCGTAGTCGGTACACGAAGTGCAGTGTTCATGCCATTTGATAATCTTGGCGTTATCATAATGGATGAGGAGCATGATACCAGCTATAAGCAGGATTCCTCTCCTCGCTATCACTGCCGTGATATTGCTCTGCATCGAGGGCAATACCATCACGCGCTTGTCATTTTGGCAAGTGCAACGCCTTCCTTGGAAACCTATGCCCGCGCAGTTAAGGGCGTCTATCGTTTGATTGACATGCCAAGCCGCATCAATGGCAGCTTTCCGGCTGTGAAGCTGGTGGAAATGCGCAAGGCGGTAGGCAGGGGAGAAAGCTATCTGCTCAGTAATGAGCTGATGGCTGCAATCTATGAGCGGCTGCAGAAAAAAGAACAGATTATATTGTTATTGAATCGCAGAGGATATACACCGATTTTGCGCTGTATCGGTTGCGGGCATGTTGTTATGTGCCCGCATTGTGAGGTGGCGATGTCATATCACAAGGATGATAAGCAGTTGAAATGTCATACCTGCGGACATACGATGCCAGTGCCGAATTACTGTCCGGAATGTGGAAGTGATACATGGCGTTACCTTGGACTTGGTACGCAGAAGCTGGAGGAGCTTGTACAAATTAAATTCCCTGACGCGAAAATCATCCGTATGGATGCAGATACAACAGGGAAAAAGAACGCACATGAAGAATTGCTGAGCGCCTTTGGTGAGCATAAGGCGGATATTCTCATGGGAACACAGATGATCGCAAAGGGCTTGGATTTTGAAAATGTGACACTGGTCGGCATTATCAATGGTGATGCTATGCTGAACCGCAGTGATTATCGCAGTGCGGAGCTGACCTATGATCTGCTGGAGCAGGCCGTGGGAAGAAGCGGCCGCGGCAGCAAGGATGGCGAAGTGATCATTCAGGCATACGATACCACCCACTATGCCATTCAGTGTGCCGCACATCATGATTATCGTACCTTTTTCCAGAACGAAATGAAATACCGCCATATTGCCGGCTATCCGCCATATACCTATCTGGCCTCTATGATTTTTTCCCATATATCTCAGGATGAGGTCGTAAAGGCGGCTGCCAGAGCAAAAAAACTACTGGAAGCACATGCGGGATACCGCATTCTGGGACCGGCACAGCTGATAAAGCGCAAGGATGAATTTCGTATGCGCATTCTGCTGAAGGGAAAACAGCAGGAGCTGCTGGGACAGTGTGTCCGTGAGGTTTACGATGCTCATCTGGCTGCGAAGGAAAAGGCTAGACTGGATATCGATGTATCGCCGGTCATGCTGGACTGATAGGAGGTTGTCATGCAGAAAAAAGAATGGATACCGGTAGGACTGGCACTGCTATTGCTGGTCATCGGTGCATTATATGATTATCAGATTACGGATACTCTGTATCAGCTGCTGCCGGTAACAGGGATGATCTTTGAGCGGTTTTTACTCATTCCTGTGCAAATGATGACAGTGATTGCCATGGCGATGCTGTTTCGTGTGAAGGGAAATGCCTTTTATCTTTTGATTGGATATGTGGCAGCTTTGTATATGCTGCAGGATGCGCTTCACTATTGGGTTTCCTTATCCAGCAGTGGTATACAGCTGATTCTGCTTGGTGGAGGTGCGCTGCTGGTCGCGGCTGTGCAGGTGGTGATTCACCGTATTCCCTATGGCTGGATCCAGAAGCATCTTTCGTTTTTTGTATTTTACACCCTTGTTTTGCTGAGTGCTGTCCTGATTACTACGATTATCAAAATGTCCTGGGGACGTATCCGTTATCGCGACATGCAGGCAGCCACACAGTTCTGTGTCTGGTATCAGCCATGCGGACTGTATGGGAACAATTCCTTTCCCAGTGGTCATACAACAGCATTTACAACACTGCTGTGCTGGCTGCAATGGAAAAAGAATCCATATGAAAAGCCATCTGTTCTGCGTTATTTCCTGCTTGGTGCGGCAATCATCAGCATGCCGCTCACGCGTATGATCATGGGAGCGCATTTTTTAAGCGATACAGCGATGGGCTTTCTGATCACCTATGGCTGTTATCTGTATTATCGACAATTTTTTAGGAAGAGAGGATATTTATGAATGCAAGAGGAATCGCCTTTGATATGCTGAAGGATATCTATTTGAACAAGACCTACAGCAATCTATTGCTGCGCAAAGGACTCGATCAGGCAAAACCACAGGATAAGGGGCTGATCACGCAAATCGTATACGGGACGCTACAAAATTACCGGCTGTGCCGCTATCAATGGGAAGACTGTGTGAAGAAGCTGCCAAGTGATGAGGTATGCGTATTGCTGGATCTGAGTGTATATCAGCTGTTTTATATGGATAAGCTGCCTGCCTATGCAATTATCAATGATGCTGTGGAAATTACGAAAAAGCAGATTCATGTGAAAATGGCGAAGCTGGTCAATGCCGTACTGCATGCGGTACAGCGTCGGGGAGAGCGGGAAATCACAGGCAAAGAGGAAGAGATTCTGGCTGTTAAAACATCACATCCGACCTGGCTTGTACAGATGTGGAAGGCACAATACGGCTGGGATACTGCCCAAAGAATTTGTGAAGCGGATATGGAAACAAAGCCGAATGCTGCACGTGTGAATACATGGAAGATAACCAGAGATGCGCTGATGCAGGAGGATGCAGCCTTTCAAAAGGGCTATCTGAGTGAGGACGCTTTGCTGTATGATGCATCACTGGCCGCAACGCCATGGTATGCGCAGGGGTTGCTTTCCATACAGGATGAAGCGAGTCAGCTGATTGCGCGTATCATGGATCCGCAAAAAGGAGAACAGATTCTTGATGTATGCAGTGCACCGGGAACAAAGGCGAACCATATGGCGGAGCTGATGCAGAATGAGGGCTGCATTGTGTGTGGTGATATCCATGCGCATCGCGTAGAGCTGATTAAGGAAGGGGCTGCGCGCCTTGGTATTACGATTTTAAAGCCGCAGGTTATGGATGCGACAGAGCTGAAGGAAATCGAAGGTATTCTGTTTGATCGTGTATTGTGCGATGTGCCATGCAGCGGATATGGGGTCTTAGCCAGAAAAAGTGATATCAAGGTTCATATGCAAAGCGGTGATATGGATACGCTGATTCCGATTCAAAAGGCGATTCTTGCAAAGAGTGCCGAGCATGTAAAGGAACATGGGATTCTTGTATATTCCACCTGTACGCTGAATAAAAAGGAAAATGAAAAGCAGGTGCAGGCATTTTTAAAGACACATGAGAACTTTACCCTTTTAGAGGAGCGCACGATATTTCCGTTTACTGCACACACGGACGGGTTCTATATGGCAAAGCTGCAGAGGGTTTCATGAGTGATTGCATATTGAAAAGATTTCATACCTTATCCGGAGGATACGTTGAATACAGTATATGGATAGAATCTAAATAGGATACATATCTGAAAATAATAGTGGAAAGATAAAGCATAAAAAAATAAAATACGATAGACAGCATCATCTGCTTACCGATAAGAGGAAGGCTTTTAATAAATACAAAGTATGAAAGACAGAGATTCTCTGTCTTTTCTTTCTCTTTGTTGTATGTTATATTTAGTTTATAGATGAAGGTAGGAAGAAAGCTGTATGGAAGCTTGCTGTTGGAACGTATATAAGGGATAATGGATCAGCTGATAATCATATACGAAGGCAAGAATCCTGTGCATTGAAATGAGGACAGGTTATGAAAAAAATAATATGCATATTGGTCTGTATTTCTCAAATTCTTGTTGTTTATTGTGTGAAGTTTGCATTTTATGAACGTGATATTTCCGATATCCAGGGCTTCTTTGGATTGGAAAAAGAAAAGGAAGCGACTTTTTTTGAAATAACCCCGCAAAGCAATGCATTTGATAAGAAACAAATGATAAATACCATGGAAGCCATATCTGAAAAATATAATTGTGTAGTCATAAGAACGGAACAGCATGATTCTGATTATGTCTGGTATCTCTATAGTCCCTATGATATTTTTCAATACATGGATATTTCCAAGATGAGTGAGCATGATCTTGTATATGACAATCAGTTGCACTATGATACAAAACAAAACAGCCTGCGCTTATTCAATCAGGACATTCGTCTGGTTATTCAGCCATTGAAAGATTTGAATCAGAGATTTCAAAATCTCGCAGGAGATTATATCCTGTATTTTGATCAGGATACAGATAAAGATGCCTTTCTTGCCGATATCTCGCAGCAGTATCCGGGTGCAATACAGGATATGGGAGCTTTTGAACGAGATGCATTTACGCTTTCATCCTATCTGAAAGAGAACATAATCCCGATGGGAATCATCACATTTCTATTGCTGGGGCTGCTTCTCATCATGCTGGTGAATCAGAAATTAAAAACCATCGGCATACTGAAAAGTATGGGAATGTCAGGGCTGCGCATTGGCAGATTACTGTATCAGAAGCTGTTTTTTCAAATTCTGACTGTATCGTTGATCAGTATGGTGCTTGCTTATATCTGGATGATAGGCTTTGTCGCCAGACAGACCTATGAGGCAAACCTTTTGCTTTCTTTCTTCTGGATTGGGTTTTCAATTGGTATGCTTCTTGTATTCGCAGGTACGGTTTTATTGATTCTGCGTTGTCCTGTCTATGCGTTTATAAAAAATAAAAGCTTTACCAGACGGTTTATGAATCTGAATTATCTATACGGCATTCTTGCCCTTCTTATTCTGATGCCGCTTTGCTCGACCGCATGGATGCAGATGCGATTGCATCTGCCCACCTTTCAAGCACTATTGCGCCAGCAGGATATGCTGGATTCGTATGTGTATGCGTTTGATTATCAGGACGGATATCGCTTTGACGGCTATGATGAGGAGTCCATAGAAGAGGATTACAGAAATAAAAAGCCAATTCAGAATAAAATGTATCGGGTACACCGTAAGGAATACGAAAAGATAAACAAGGCGGGAGGTATCTATTATCGAAAGGATGTTATCCCAAAAGGAGAGGAGCTGCAGCCGTATGCGGAAGTGAATCTGAATTATACAAAGCGCTTTCCTCTAAGAAAACAGGATGGCAGCCCTGTTGAATTAACGAACACAAAGGATACGGTGTATATTCTGCTTCCTGAATCCTTAAAGCATGTGGATGTCAGCTATCTCGAAACCTATGGCAATCGGGTGGAGAAGCTGTATATTCAGGAAGAGCAAACGGACGCTGTGGATTTTTCTTTGCTGGACAGTATGCTGGATACAGCTTCCCCTATGTTTTATGTTGTATATAGCGATGATGCCTTTCGTCTTGGGAAGAAGGTGACAAATTTTGTATATCTGGATGCTGATAAGCTGAGCACTTTGACCTCTGTTCATAATGGAGAGCATCTGGAGCTTGTCAACAGTCGCGAGCGTTTGCAGCAGCGCATGCAGACACTGGCACGGGAGCTGCTTCTTCAGGGAATGGTATTTGTTCCCTCCGCATTGCTGATCCTGCTGGTTATGGCAGAGTATACATATTTATATCTGCTTTCCTTTCGACAGCGCATTTTTGTCAGACGGGTACAGGGAGCCTCCTTTTTCAGGGTATATCTGCGTTTGTTTACGGAGCTGTCAGCACCCTTTGTATTTGCGATTGCATTGTTTCATCAACAGGAGGAATGGAAAATCACCGGAGTGTTTCTGGTCATCAGCTTAATTGCGTCGATGCTGTTTGTCTATGGAAAAGATAAGGGTGTACGAAATCAAAGCAGGGAGGTGCATATCGGATGAAGTCGATTACGTTAAAGAATATTACACACACATACGGAAAACATACGGTTCTACATAATGTCACCCTATCATTGCCCATAGGAAACATGATTGCGATATGCGGTCCCAGCGGCTGTGGAAAGACAACGCTTCTCAATATCATCGGCTTGCTGGAGCGTCCGAGCAGGGGAAGTGTGCAGTATGATGAAATGGAGGTACGCGCAAACAGCAGCAGATCGGTGAAAAAGCTCCGCTACACGATCGGCTTTCTGTTTCAAAATTATGGGTTGTCGGATAATGATACGGTGCTGTGGAATATGCTGAGTGCCATGGAATACGTGAAGGATGGTAAGGAAGAAAAGAAGAAACGCATTGCACAGGCGTTGGAAGAAGTGGGCTTGTATGGGGTCGAGCAACAGAAAATCTGTCAGTTATCCGGTGGAGAACAGCAGCGTGTAGCACTGGCAAAGCTGATGGTAAAGCCCTGTGAATTGATTCTAGCGGATGAGCCGACAGGAAATCTGGATGAGGAAAATCGTGATATGGTGTTTTCGATCCTGCGGGATTTGAATCGGAAAGGAAAGACGGTGGTTATGGTTACGCATGATCCTGTGCTTGCGAAGCGCTGTGATGCGGTCATTTTATTGGAGAAATACACATAAAAAGCTGGAGGCATTGATTTTGAAAATCGGAATATGCCTCAAGTTTTTGTATGTTCTATCGTAATGGTAAAAGGAGAATGATTTATTGTGTGAGAACAGCTTTTATTTTCTGAAACGCAGCTAGGAAGGATTGATAACGTAAAAAACATCAAGTTTATTGAAAAGGTATATATGTGGCGATAAAAATACGATATACTGTACATAACAAATAGAGGGATTTTATGGTAAAGGAAGAGGTAAGAAATCTGGCATTTCTGTTTACGGAAACAGGATTTGTATTGGATATCATTGATAGAGAACAGCAAGATTCTGCATGGATTCAACGATTTCAGGAGGATACATACAGTGCCCTGTATGATTTCGGCTTCCAGGAACGCATTCATCAACTGCATGCTTCCACTGGTTTTCTGCATCGTACAGCAGAACTGTATATCCATACTTTAACATCCCTAAGCGAGCTGGAAAAGGAGACGTAATGGAAAAAAGAAAAAGTGTATCCATGGATGCGTTCATGGGGAAGTATGCAGGTGTATATTACATAAAGCTGCTGTTGAAGGAACCGGTTGAAAGCCGTGCACTTGCAATTAGGGAGCGACTGCTGGAGAGGTTTAACGAGGTTGATGATGTTATAGAGCAGGAGGGTATGTATTCCTATGCACTCTGTAATCATAAAGTAACCTATAAGGATGATGTGCAGGTACCATCGCAGCTGTTTATAACGCAGATGATTGCATTCGATCAAACGACGATACCGGAACTGGTTTTGCAACAATGCTGGAGCTGTCAAAATGTGGAGGAGCTACTTGAAGACTGCCAATATGAAATCATGTTTTCCGATTTTATGGCAAGTGGGCTTCCTGTGCGAGAACGTTGTGAAATACTTGCAGCATTTGCGGATATCATGATGGAGGTTTATCCGGAGGCAGTGGCGATGTATTGGCCGCATGCAGGAAAGCTTGTGCCAAGAGCTGACTGGTTAAACAGCAGCTGGAGCGATCCTGCTCTGCATTTTCTTGATGGAGGTGTCAATGTGCGATTGTTCAATGTTGCGGAAAGCTCTGAAAAGATAGTGGATACGACCGGTTTGACAGCGATAGGATTGTGTGATTTGCAGTGTCACTTCCATGATTTGGATATAGATTTTATCATTCGCTATATGTTTAATTTTACATCTTATCTCTATACACAGGGAGAAGATATTATCAAAGACGGAGATACGATGGATGGTAGAACTGCACAGGAGCGATGGCGTTGTCAGCACGAGGATGCATTGATTTCTCCAAGTCGGGTGGTTATTGATGTGAATCCCGGCGAATTTGGAGCAGGAAAGCGTGTTGAGCAAATGGAAGCATAAACGAGGCAGCAAAAGTTTAAAAGGTGAGCGTCAGCTGCTATGGTGATTGTTCGTAAGTCAAGTGCTATTCTAATCCTATGGTTCTAAATTTATTATGAATGAATGCTGGTTTTGGCCTTCGGTCTAGTCTCTCCTGAGACTAGTGGATCTAAATTTGAGAATGAAAACGGTGATACTGCAATCTATGGTCTAGTCTCTCCTGAGACTAGTGGATCTAAATACCTATATAAAATGATAAAAGACCACCCGTAGGGTCTAGCCTCTCTTGAGGCTATCAGACAAAATCGCCTATAAATAAGAAAAGACGAGTACATACCGCTCGTCTTTTTACAATTTTAAAGATTATTCTCGGTTTGAAAAAATAACACCACTTTGCTTCCAGCATGAAATCATTCCTGAATACATAGAAATACGGAACCTGCATATAGCAGTAATCATACACTCCTCAGCTACAGATTTGTCTTCCTTTTCAGCTGCCGGCATGCCCATAAAAAGCTGAGGCCTCCCATAAGGATAAACAGCAGCAAAACAGCTGTCAGATTTCCCGTATCGATTCTGCCATATAGCATCAGAGAACGTAACGCATCGATCATATGGGTAAGCGGATTGAGATTGATTGCAGCACGGAAGAAGCCTGTACATCCGGTTGTCGGAAACAATGCATTGCTTAGAAAAAATAACGGAAGTACGATAGCATTCATAACAGTTTCGTATATCACCTCATTTGGCAGAAGCATGCTGATTCCATAGGATAGCCCTGCCATAAAAAAGGCTGTCAGAAATATCAGTAAAACAAAGATTAGAAATTCAAAGGGCGACAGAGAAAAGCTGACAGAGAACAGCATGCTGAGGACTATCAGGATACTCACCTCCAGAAAGGTGCATAATACAGCTTCAAGAAGCTGTGCAAGAACGATGGAGCTGCGTGTGAGCGGAGCAATCAGTATGCGATAGAAGCTGCCATCTGATTTCATCAGATAATTCATAATCCCACTGCTACTGCAGGTCGAGAAGCTGATTAGGACAATCAGCCCCGGAAGCATGAATGCGGTATAGTTTTCAATACCGGTATGCTGCATCGTCGAAGAAGCGATTGCACTATAGAGCACCAGCCACAGAATCGGCTGCAAAGCCGTCATAACAATGGTTAATTTATTGTGGAATCTCCATTTTACATTCCTGTATAAAAGGGTAACTATACGCATTTGTTTTCCCTCCTCTCATTCTGTGTCAATCTTAGATAGACATCCTCCAGTGTCGGCTGCACGATTTCTATTCCCTGAAATGCCGCAGGCCTTTTCCATAATCTTGTCGCTGCTGCTTCTAAATCGCTTTGTGGAGCCTGTGTATAAATTAGAAGCTTATCAGCACGTAGAAGGATTTCCTTTGACATCTGCTCCTGTAGGATTTCGCGGCCTTTTCTTGCCTCGGTTTCAGAAGCAAAGGTGATTTCTATCGAATTCTGCCGCAGTAAAGAGCGCAGCTGTGTGGGGGAGCCCTGCGTTACTTCCTTTCCGTCCTTCATGATGCAGATGGTATTGCTGAGCTGATCAGCTTCCTCCAGATAATGCGTTGTAAGAAAAATCGTGACACCAAAATCATCTCTGATTTTTCTCATCATCCCCCACATCGCAATACGAGACTGTACATCCATTCCTACCGTAGGCTCATCCAGAAACAGAATCTTCGGATTCGTCATCATATTCAGGGCGATATCCAGACGCCGTTTCACACCACCGGAATAGGAGGAAACCGGATAGCGGCGATACGGCGTTAACCCAAAATCAGCGATGAGCTTTTCCATCCGCTTTTCGGCGTCCGCCTTGGGAATTTTATACAAACGGCTTTGAAACATCATATTTTCCTCCAGTGATAAATACGTGTCAATGGAGGTCTGCTGGGCAACGCTGGCAATTTGCGAGCGAAGAGAGGCTGCATCCTTGCACAAATCCTTCTCCAGCATCGTTATTCTACCGGATGTCGGCTGCAAATAGCTTGTCAGTATTTTGAGCAGAGTAGATTTTCCGGCACCGTTTTGTCCCAGCAAAGAGAAAATTTCTCCCTGTTCAACGCAAAGGGATAAACCATGCAGTGCCTGTACGCCGTTTTTATACTGCTTGACTACCTGCTCAACCTGTATGGCGTTCATGCTTCCTCCAGTATCGGGAATTGTATTTCCGTGATATAGGTTTCCGGATTTCCCTTGAACAGCATTCCCGGTCCTTTGATGAAAACCTCCCGAAAGGGTGCAGTGATCTTCAGGCTGTGTCTGGCTGCATACTGATCAATCGCGGCATAGGCAAGCGACAGCGTTGCATAGGAGCCGATGTGGGTAACACATACCGCTTTGAAACGGGGCATCACTTGTATCTCGATGCCCGGATTGCATGGCAGCTCCTCTGTAGGAACACAAAGCTCCAGCACCCCCTGCTTTGTATCCGGCTGCATAGACAGATAGCTGAAAAAAGGTGCTCCGTTTGTTTTCCCGCGAATCGCTTGAAACACCTTGGGAATAACCCGGTTTGCTTTTGTGACATCTCCTTCATATCTCATGTAGGCCACACGAAGCGGCTCCAGCTCTCGTATTTCAATTTTATATTCCATGTTCCTTCTCCTCTTCTTTCTGAATGGCAATCCATACATCACATTGGCTGTCGTATGGTGCCTGCGTCTGCACAGGATATGCTTCAATATCGGGAAGCCGTGCATACTCATAACCGGAAAACAGCAGCCATTCGGTATAAAACCGGCGGAAAATACCCTGTACATTTTCCTTGAAGTTTCCCTTGCTTTCAAACACCACCCAGGTCGCAGCGGGAATGCGCAGCTCATGAAGCCCGTAAGGAATCTTTTTGCTTGTGGCAGCTGCTATATAGTAGAAAATGTGATTGGGATCCTCATACACGCTAATGCCGAAGATTGCATTCGTACCGGCATCGGCTAGCTGACAGAGCTCTGCGTATTGCGGACTTTGCATTGTTTCCTTCCAAAAATGGGGGACTATTTTATGATTCTCCTCCATATCCTCACATAGACGAATCCGGATACCGGCAAAGCGCAGCTCCTTTTTTTCTGCTATATGATAGGCCATGGCGCTTCCTCCTGTAATATTGACAGAAAACTGTATTGGCGGATATGCATGCAGGGTCATGCCAATGCTTTTTGCGGCTGTCGGGGGTATGCCGTGAACCTTTTGAAATGCTCTGTTAAATGCGGTTGGTGAGGTATAGCCATACTTGAGAGCGACATCCAGCACTTTGGCATCACAGCGCTGCAAATCAAAGGCAGCCTGCGACATTCTTCGTCTTCGGATATAATCCGACAGCGATATTCCGGTGACATAGGAAAACATCCTTTGAAAATAATAGGGGGAGCAGCAAGCAATACGGGCTGCCTCCTCATAGGATATCTCTGCATCCAGATGCTTCTCGATGTATGCAATCGCATCGCTTAGTTTTTTTAACCATTCCATTTCTTTTCCTCCCTTGCGTATATGATATTCCTATACGTTTTTTTAATCCTCGCTTTTCCTGCGCTCTTTTGTAAACTGTACGCTATATAAAAATTATGTGCAAGTATTCTTTATTTTCATCCTAGGAGGACCGTAAATGTAGGGAAAGGTATATACGTAAGCTCTTTTGATTGCAATCTCTCTTTCAGATGGCGTATAATGGTGAACAGATGAGAGGTGACGTTATGTTAGAGAAAAACATATTGGAAGACGTACTGGAAATCGCCTGTAGTACCACAGGGGATTTTGCGGAGATTTTTGAAGAGATCAATTACAGTACCAGAATATCCATGCTGAATGATGAGGTGGAAAGCACCAACAGCGGTATTCGCTGCGGGCTGGGACTGCGGATTTATCATGGCTTGGAATCCGTATACGGCTATACCAATGATACCGAGGAGAAAAACCTGAAGGAATTTGCAAAAAAGCTGGCAGACAGTCTGGGAGAACAGACGAAGCACATCAGCGTCCAGCTTCAGGAGACAACGTATGAAAATGCACATATCATACGACGCATACCGCGTGATACTGCCCTGAAGGACAAAGTGACGCTGATGAAGCGTGCAAGTGATGCTGCACGGGACTATGATGCACATATCACGAAGGCGATTGTGAATTATCAGGATGATGAGCAGCATGTCGCAATATCCAATTCGGAAGGAAAATATATTCAGGATGTCCGTATTCGTACAAGGATGGCAGTATCTGCAGTTGCACAGGATGGCGCATTGCGAGAAACCGGAAGCTGTTCCCCCGGCGGCAGCGAGGGTATGGAATTTTATGATAGCCACAAGCCGGAGGATATCGGAAAAGAGGCGGCGCGTATTGCGATGACGATGCTGTATGCACAGCCATGTCCAAGCGGTGTTATGCCGGTTATTATCGACAACGGCTTTGGCGGCGTCATCTTCCATGAGGCCTGCGGACACTCTCTGGAGGCACGCGGGGTGGCAAAAAATCAATCCAATTTTGCAGGAAAGCTGGGACAGAGAATTGCAAGTGAGTGTGTAACGGCGGTAGATGACGGTACGATTCCCAATGCCTGGGGAAGTGCGAATATCGATGATGAGGGAAACTTCACCCGCCGCACGGTACTGATTGAAAAGGGAATACTGAAGAGCTATCTGGTGGATACGCTGAACGGGCGTCGGTTGCATATGCCCTCTACTGCATCCAGCAGACGGCAGTCTTATAAATTTGAAACAACATCCCGTATGACCAACACCTTCCTGTTGAACGGTACGGATCAGCTGGAGGACATGATCAAGGAAACCTCTTATGGATTGTATGCGAAAACGATGGCAGGAGGAAGTGTGCAGGCAACCGGAGATTTTAATTTTGCTGTCAGAGAAGCATATTTGATCGAGGATGGAAAAATAACAACACCTGTCAAGGGCGCAACACTGATTGGAAACGGATCGGATACGCTGCTGAAAATTGATCGTGTCGCAGGAAATCTGGCACGTGCACAGGGAATGTGCGGGTCTAGCAGCGGCAGTATACCTACCGATGTCGGACAGCCGGCAATACGGGTCAGCGAAATGACGGTCGGCGGCAGTAAGGGAGGCAAGGAGCATGCATAAGCAGCAATGGCTTGACGCGGCGAAGGCTGCGGGTATTGAACAGCTGGAAATTTACGAACAGAAAAGCAGATCCACATCCATACGGTTATATGAAGGAAGTGTGGATGGCTACACCATCAGTGAGTGTAATGGCTTTGCCATACGCGGTATTTATAAAGGAAGTATGGGCATCTGCTTTCTGGAACAGGATGATGACGCTTTGCTGGAGGATACACTTCGCCAGATAAAGGAAAATGCTGCGGCAATCACATCTCGGGATGAGGTCGAAATTTATGCGGGTGATACAGCATATCCTCAGCTGCAGCTGCGCAGCTGTACATGGAATGCACATCCGGATGCCGAAAAGATCGAGCTGCTGAAGACGGTAGAGCAATATATCAAGGAATCGGATTCCAGAATTGCACAGGTCATGAATACCAGCTATGGGGAAGTCGATGTGGAAATCGCCATCGACAATACAATGGGCGTTCATCTGCATGATGAACAGCATGCGGCATATATCAGTACAGCGGCTATGGCAAAGGATCAAGAGGATACAAAGATTGCAGGGGACTGGCAGTATCTGTACGACGATGCGCATTTTGATGCAAAGAAGTTTGCGGAGGGAGTGAGCCGTAAGGTACTGGATAAGCTGTATGCCGAAAGTGTGCAGAGTGCTCCGTATCCGGTTCTGATTGAAGCCGAGGCTATGGCAGATTTACTGGCGGCATTTAGCGGGATGTTTGATGGAGAAAATGCATACAAAGGTATTTCTCTATTAAACGACAGTATGGACAAACAAATTTTCAGTGAGAAAATCACGATCGTTGATGACCCCTTGCGCAAGGACGGCTATAATTCAAGAAGCTTTGATGATGAGGGCGTAGCCTGCAAGAAAAAGACACTGGTTGAACAAGGGGTTTTAAAGACCTATCTGCATAACCTGAAATCCGCAAAGCTTATGAAATGTGAGACAACCGGTAACGGATTTAAAGCGGGGTACGCATCCAATGTCGGTATAGCACCGAGCAATTTATTCATTGAAAACGGAAGTGAATCGATTGATGAAATGATTTCGTCGATGAAGGAAGGCATCATTGTCACGGAAATCACAGGACTGCATGCCGGCTTGAACGCCATGACAGGTGAATTTTCACTACAGTCTCAGGGCTGGTATGTGAAGGAAGGAAAAAAAATCAAGCCAGTCAATCTGATTACCATCGCAGGTAATTTTCTGGATGCTATGAAGCAGGTGAAAATGCTGGGGAATGATGGTAAGCTGAACGCAGGCTCTATTGGTTCACCGAGTATTCTGTTTACATCACTCTCTATCAGCGGTTTATAATATAATCCAGGCAGTGTATGATTGGTGTAACAGTTGTGTGAAAGCATGAATTTTACATTGAATTTGACATAAAATATTCTATAATATAAATGCCAAATCCAAAGACCGAAAGGTCAAAAGAAAGGGACAGAGTTACGTGGTGGTTACTCTGTCCCTTTTGACGCAGTAAGAGGCACCAAATTCAGAAGTAATGAAAACGGCAAGTTCACCTCCTTTCCGAAAGCAGACACATCCCAATTAATCCAACACTGAGATTATTCGCTTACCAATGCCGCCGTTTGTATTTCAGGACGATGTACAGGATGATTCCAAGCTCCCGCAGCACTTTTGGTGTAATACCAATCAGTGCAATGAGAATCCAGAATATGGTATGCATCCTTCCTCCCTTCACCTGGCGCATTCCTAAGGTATTGTATATGCATACGATGAACCTCCTACATATATACATACGGATGGCATATGTAAAATTCCTAAAAGAAATAAAAATATTTTTTATAAAATCGATAAATTATAATTCATGGAAAGTAAGAAGTGTCTTCTATATGATCCTTTCTTGTTTTGCGTGTATGCGAAAAGGCTGATTCAAATGCTATTGATAAATACAATCATGTTGATTTCTTCAGATTTTGAATTTAACTACAATTGAGTACCCCCTATACATGCTATCTCTTTTTCTGTTTTTCTTGTGAATTTCATTTTCGGAGCATAGCACAAGATTCTGAAAACTTTATTAAGAAATGGAAACTCCTTGGTCCCTGCGTGGAATCTATGGTAAAATAGGATACGGTGATAAAATGAAAAGTTTATATGATTTTACATACGATCAGATGGGCGATATGGCTCTGGAGCAGGGCTGGAAAAAATTCCGTGCACATCAGATCTTTCAATGGCTGTATCGCAAACGTGCAGTCAGCATAGATGACATGAGTGATCTCTCCAAGGATACCAGAGAAACACTGAAGCAGCAGTTTTCTCTCACACCGCTAAAGCTGCGTGATAAGCAGGTGGCGAGTGATGGGACGACGAAATATCTGTTTGCTTTGGAGGACGGCTCTTTGATTGAGAGTGTGCTGATGCAGTTTGATTATGGGAAGAGTATCTGTGTTACCTCACAGGTAGGCTGTAATATGGCCTGTGCCTTTTGTGCCAGTGGTCTGACAAAAAAGAAACGCAACCTGACAAGTGGAGAAATGGTGGCTCAGGTGCTGTATGTGCAGCGTGATCTGGATAAGCAGGAGGATCGGCTGAGTCATATCGTGGTAATGGGAACGGGAGAGCCGTTTGACAATTATGAACATGTGATGAATTTCCTTTCTACCGTCAATCATGACCGCGGACTGGGAATCGGTGCCCGCCATATCACAATATCCACCTGTGGTGTTGTACCGAAAATCTATGAGTTTGCCAAGGAGCATACCCAATACAATCTGGCAATCTCCCTGCATGCGCCAAACAATGAGCTGCGCGATCGTCTGATGCCCATTAACCGTGCCTATCCGCTGGAGGAGCTGATGGAGGCAATCCAGTATTATGCACGGGAGAATAACCGTCGTCTGACGTTTGAATACATCCTGCTGCGTGGGGTCAATGACCAGAAGGAGCATGTGGCTCAGCTGGCAAAGCTGTTAAAGGGGCTGAATGCCTATGTGAATCTGATTCCCTACAACGCTGTGGATGAAAATGGCTTTCAGGGTGTGGATCATGCCCATGCCATGGTATTTTATGATGCCCTCATGAAGCAGGGGGTTCGCTGTACGATTCGTAAGGAGCATGGTGCGGATATTGACGCAGCATGCGGACAGCTGCGTGTGAAGCATCTGAAAAAGGAACAGGAAGGGAGTCAGTCATGAGTATTCGATATTATGGAGCGAGTCATGTCGGACTTCGGAGAAGGGATAATCAGGACAGCATCTGTTTTCTGGAAAACGGAGAGCATGCCCTGTTAGCTGTAGTCTGTGACGGCATCGGCGGCGGTCTGGCAGGAGATGTTGCGAGCCGCATGGCCATCGAGCATATGAAGGAAAGCTTTTTGAAAATGGAAAAATGCAGCTCGGATGTTCAGGTGAAGCACTGGCTGCAGGATACCATACAGGAAGCAAATGATTTGATTTTTACACAATCCACCCGCAATACAGAACAAAAGGGGATGGGCACCACACTGGTCGGCATTTTGAAATGTGAAACGACAACCTATATTTTCAATGTGGGAGATTCCCGTACCTATGGGTTATATGCGGATGATTTTCTGGCACTGACAGAGGATCATTCCTATATTGCGGATATGCTGAAGCGCGGAGAATTAAGCGAAGAGGAGGCAGCGGTGCATCCAAATCGCAATATGCTGACCAATGCACTCGGCATATGGGATTCCGTTCGCATCGATATCAATAAAATCAAAAATGATTACAGGGCACTGCTGATTTGCAGTGATGGATTACACGGCTATGTCAGTGAAGCAATCATTCGTGAGATACTGGAGAGTGCACGCAGTGTGGAGGATAAGGTCCGCCTGCTGATTGACAAGGCTCTTCTTGCGGGCGGCTATGATAATGTGAGCGTCATCATCGTGGAACAGGCAGGTGATCTCCATGAATAACAACAACAAAATGATTGCCGAGCGCTATATGATCGTTTCCTCCTTGGGGGAAGGCGGTATGGCGGATGTTTATCTGGCAATCGATACCATATTAAACCGTGAGGTGGCAATCAAGGTTCTGCGCGGGGAGCTCAGTAAGGATCCGGTAACACTGCTGCGCTTTCAGCGGGAGGCCAACGCGGTCAGTAAGCTGAACCATCCCAATGTTGTGGATGTATACGATGTCGGAGAGTTTGAAGGACGTCACTATATCGTCATGGAATATGTACGCGGGCGTACCCTGAAGCAGCTGATTTCCCAGCGTGGAGCACTGCATCAGGAAGAGGCTGTAAACATCATGCTTCAGCTGACAAGCGCGGTACAGCATGCACATGAAAATGATATTATTCACCGGGATATCAAGCCGCAGAATGTTCTGGTTAAGGATGATGGAACGGTAAAGATTACCGATTTTGGCATTGCGCTGGCGCACGACACGGTACAGCTGACGCAAAGCGATGCCGTACTGGGCAGTGCGCATTATCTGGCACCGGAAACAACACGCGGGGAAACACCGAGCAATCAGGTGGATATCTATGCGCTTGGTATCGTGTTTTATGAGCTTTTGACCGGGAATGTTCCCTTCCATGGAGACAATCCCGTACAGATAGCAATGAAGCATCTGCGTGAGGAAATTCCCAGTGTCCGTGATTTCAATCCGACGCTGCCGCAGTCTGTGGAGAATATCATTATCAAGGCAACCGTGAAAAACCGCAAGCTGCGCTATCAGAGTGCAAAGGATATGCTGTATGATCTGCACCGCTGCCTGCTTCCGGAATATGCCCATGTTGAAAAGCTGGTGTTTGAGGAAGAGCATCCGCAGCCGACGATGGTCATGGAGCAGCGCAAGCAGAAGCAGACCAAGAAAACTGAGGTGCGCAAAAAGCATGTGGAGCCGATTGAAGAGGATGAAGAAGATGATTCCGGTAATCGGAAAATCACAAAAATCATCATTGCTATGATTGTTGGGCTGTGTGTGATCGGTGTTGCGGCCTTCGTACTGATGAGCGGCGTGTTTGATAAAGAAAAAATAATCAAGGTTCCGGAGCTGTCCACATCACAGACACAGCAGGAGGCAATGCAGACGCTGACCTCCAGCGGATTTAAAAAAGATAACATCACCATCAAGCAGGAGCTGAGTGACGATGTGGAAAAAGGTCATGTCATCCGTGTGTCACCGGATACCGGAGAGGAAATCGGTGAAAATTCCAAGCTGACGCTAACTGTTTCCAGGGGAACCTGGTTTGTGGTAAAGGATTACCGCCATCGATTACCGGAGGAAGTGGAAAAGGAACTGAATGAACAGAATCCAAATATCAAGGTGGAAATCAGCTATGAGCAAAGGGCAAATACATGGCCCGGATATATAGCGGAACAAAGCGGTCCGGAAATCGGAGAAAAGCTGGATCCGGATAAAGAATATACATTAAAATTAACCGTCAGCCAGCTGATGAGCTGGAAAATAGAGGGTGTTGTAGGAAAAACGGCAGAAGAGGCGATTGCTTTAATTAAGGAAAAGACGGGAATACTTCCGGTATCGGATGAGCGTTCCTATGATGACCTGAGTGAAGAGGAACAAAAGACCATTAAAAAAGGAGTCGTTACAGATGTGGATCCCGCAGAAGGAACGGAATATGTCCAGCAGATGGAGAATCCGAATGTTATAACGATAAGGTTTTACAAATGACAGAAACAGGAAGAATTATAAAAATTGTATCCAGCCGCTATGAGGTGCTGACTGCTGATCAGGAGCGGGTGTTGTGTGTAGCCATGGGAAAGCTGCGTAAGGCGCACTCTCCGGTTGTCGGTGATTTGGTGGAATTTGAACGCTTTGCAGATCAAAACGGTATTCAGAAAATTCTGCCTCGTAAAAACGCCCTTGTACGCCCATCCATCGCCAACGTGGATCAGGCGATCATCGTCATGTCCTGCAAGGACCCGGATTTTTCAACAACCCTGATCGACCGCTTGATTTTCAGTGTATGCTATGCGGGAATACGGCCAGTTTTATGCATTACCAAGCTGGATCTCATTGCTGAAGATGATGTTATTCATGAAGAGATTCAGCATTATATCGACAGCGGCTATGAGGTGTACCAGAGTGGAAAAGGCTATGCCAGTGAGGATCTGATACAGGCCTTGAAGGGAAATATCAGTGTGCTGACAGGACAGAGCGGTGCGGGGAAAAGCTCTCTGTTAAATCGCATAGATCCCACCTTTCATCTGCAGACACAGGAAATCAGTAAGGCTTTGGGGAGAGGAAAGCATACAACACGGCATTGTGAGCTGCATGAGATTGCCGGCGGCTGGGTGGCGGATACACCCGGATTTTCCTCGATGGATTTCACGGCGATGAATATCACACGGCTGGCGGAATGTATACCGGATTTTCAAAATGTACAGCAGGCCTGCAGATTCCGTGACTGTATCCATGTCAATGAGCCCGATTGTGCCATACGTGCTGCCGTAGAGGATGGAACGATACGGAAGGAGCGCTATGCGCATTATCTGGAAATTGTGGATATGATACAAAAAGCAAAGCCGCGATATTGAAACGGCATAAGAAAATACAATACAATTATGAAGGAGGACACACGTTATGAAAGAATTAGTAATCGCTCCGTCCATTCTGTCACTGGACTATTCCAGAACGAGTGAACAGCTGAAGGAGCTGGATGAAAGCAATGCGAAATGGATGCATTTTGATGTTATGGATGGCCATTTTGTACCGAATCTGACCTTTGGACCCGACCTTCTCAAGGGCTTCAAAAAAGCAGTGGATATGGTAATGGATGTTCATATCATGGTAGATAATCCGGATATGGTTGCGGAAATCTTTGCCAAGGCAGGTGCGGATGTCATCACCTTCCATCTGGAAGCTGTAAAGGATATGGATGCCTGCATTCAGCTGTGCAAAAAAATTCGTGAAATGGGGGTACAGGCAGGCGTGTCTGTGAAGCCGAAAACCGGTGTGGAGGCACTGCTTGCGCATCTGAAGGAAATGGATCTGGTTTTGATCATGTCGGTAGAGCCGGGCTTTGGCGGACAGTCCTTTATGGAGGATACGCTGGAAAAGGTGCGCGTCCTGCGTGAGCGAATTGAAAAGGAAGGTCTGGATACACGGATTGAAATTGATGGCGGTATCAATGGGGAAACGGCAAAGCTGGCAGTTGCTGCCGGAGTGGATACGCTGGTAGCCGGAAGCTATGTGTTCAAAAACGGTATTGCAGAATCTGTGGATAAGCTGCTGGCATGTCAAAGGTAGTTCTTGTCGCCGGCATGTGTGAGACTGCGCCTTTCATTGCACATGCCGATTATATCGGTGTGGACCATGGAGCGGTGTGCTGTATGCGACAGGGCATCGCCATGCGTAAGGCCGTAGGAGACTTTGACAGCATAACAAAGGAGGAGCTTGCACAGCTCAAGCAGTATTGTGAGGTGGAAAAGCTTCCCTCCCATAAAAATGAAACCGATACAGAGGTTGCAATCGAAGCAGCACTGCGTATGGGATATGACGATATTATCCTATATGGCGGACTGGGCGGCCGTCTGGATCATGAAATGGCTAATCTGCATTTGATGATCTATCGCGAGCTACCGCTGACTCTGATGAATGATACCAATATCATCAGGGTGCTGCATCCGGGAACCTATGAGGTGGAAAAACAGCATACCTACTTGTCCTTTCTGCCGCTGGAGGATTCCTGCATCAGTGAGGAGGGTGTTGCCTATCCCTTAACCAAACGTGTCCTAAGGGTCACGGATATCTATCCGCTTTCCAATGAAATCAATGGAACTATCGCGAGGATCACTATACATTATGGGCGTGTCCTGATGATGCAGTGCAGTGATGCACAATAATCCGGATGTATTATGATGTACAGGGATATGAAGAATACAGTTGTCTGGGAGCATGTCATTGCGGCGTGCTCCTTTTGTGCGACAGGCAGTCGCTTAAGATGTCATGTGAACAGGCACATGACATTTTCCTTTTATAAACGAGAGCCCATGATAGTTCGCTATGAACATGGAGGATGTTCGTGGAAGAGGGAAATCCTGTAGGTGAAAGTCCTACTCCGTGCGCACTGGTGCAAATCGGAAAGTCTAGTCTAGGGCAACATCGTGAGGTGTTGTCTGAAGGAGACGCAGAAATCGAGAGAACTGTAGATGAACCAGCAGACCGAAATGAAAAGTGAAACACAAGATGCGGCAGTGGAAATGTGATGACGTTGCGAAAGGTGCGGAAATCTATTAACTAAATATTCAAAGAACCAGTCGGATATATAGGCACTCCATTGTGAAGGTGTTTGGTATGTTGGTAAGGATAAAGCGTATGACCCTGTGAGACCTCTTTATTAACCGAAAGGGTAATCAGTTATAAGAGTAAATCGAAGTATTGACTACATAAAGAGGAGTCAGACAATCTCGTAGTAGCGAAGTAGTCTTATGACCAAACGTAAGATGAAGCAAAGGGGATTGACCTTTTACAATTCTTACTTGATGACATCGTAATGGTAAGAAAGACGGTACTTAGGTACAAACGAATTCAAGGAACGATGAAAGAGAGGAGGGGTTTGAAATTTATGAATGAAGCATTGAAACTTAAGTGGCATAGTTTGTATGGACAAATACTACAAGATAGGAAAATAGCAGAAGCATGGAAACAAGTGAAAGCAAATCATGGAAGTGGAGGAATAGATGGGGTAAGTATCGAAGAATTCACGAAACATGAGGAAGAAAATCTTGAAGAATTACTGAATGAACTTAAGAGAAAGGAGTATAAACCAACACCTGTAAGAAGAGTTTATATACCAAAGAAGAATGGAAAGAAAAGACCACTAGGAATACCAATCATAAAGGATAGGATAGTACAACAAGTGCTGTATAACATACTTAGTCCTAAATATGAAAATGGAATATTTCACAATTGGTCAGTAGGCTATCGACCTCGAAGAGGAGCGGATAGTGCAATGCAAGTTATCATCAAGAATATAGAGGAAGGAAGAAACTGGATATATGATTGTGATATAAAAGGATTCTTTGACAACATTCCACATAAGAAATTGATGAAAGTGTTGAACAAGTGTATAGCAGATGGAACAGTATTAGATTTGATATGGTCATGGTTAAAAGCAGGATATATGGAAGAGGGAAAACATTTACCAACAATAAGTGGAACACCACAAGGTGGAGTCATATCGCCACTATTGGCAAACATCTATCTAAATGAACTTGATTGGAAACTGCATGAAGCGAAGATACACTTTGTGAGGTATGCGGATGACTTTCTGTTATTCGCAGAGAGTGAACAAGAGATAGAAAGAGCAGGGACAGTCGCAAGAGAAGTCATAAGTAGTTTGGGATTAGAAATCTATTATTTAAATGTCTACAAAGCAATAGAAGTATTAAAAAGACATGACATAGAAATACACTGTTTATTACAACCAATGGGAACCAGACTGCATGCGATAGACCAATACACAAGGCAAAGATTAAGGATGTGTATGATACATAAACATCCAACCATAAGAAAAGCATTTGGAATGACACATAAGTGGAATATTGAATGGTTTTCCAAGGTAGGGTTGAAACCAGCAAATTGGTATTACTACCATATCATGAATGGATATACACTTGAACAATACGTAGAAAAGCAACAAGGCAGAAATAAGTTAAGAGGTAAGAACAACATTGAAAAACAACGACAAAAAGGAATAGAAATATTCTCGAAAGAAAGACAAAAGAAAATGGCTTACGCAATGAGCAAATAAGCCATAAACATTCATAAATAGAAAATTTAGTAAATTGGTAAGCCGTATGCGTTAATAGCGCACGTGCGGTTTGATAAGGGGCTAGCCTAGAAATAGGTTAGCCTACTTTATTCTTTTGTTTTCTACCGGAAGCGGGTATAATGAAGGGGAATACTTACAGACTGCTGTATGCGGGATGTCACTTTGACATATACTGAGGGAAAAGGAGGATGTGATGATGCTGAAATTAAAATTGAAAAGCGGTGAGGTGAAGCATTGTGAAGCGGGTACCTATGTTCATGAGCTGCTGGAGGCATGGAAGGTAAAGGAGCCGGTTTATGCAATAACACTGGACGGAAAGCTGCATGATCTGAATTATCGTATCAAGAAAAATGGTACGCTGGATTATATTTATGCGGATAGTGAAACCGGAAAGCTAATCTATGAGCGCAGCTTGAACTTTCTGTTCATTGTAGCGGTGCGCAGTCTGTTTCCGGATGCCCGTGTCCGTATGGAGCATGCCCTCAGCGGCGGTCAGTATTGTGAAATCGATAAAGCAGGCTATTGCAAGCCGCAGGATGTACGAAAAATTGAAAGGCGGATGAAGGAGCTTATTGCCGCAAACGAGGTGATTCACCGACGTGTTGTGCCCACTGCTGAGGCACAGGCGTATTTTGACCGTCTGGGAATGAAAAACAAGGCGAATCTTTTGGCATGCAGGAAAAGTGCGACCAGCAGTATTTATACACTGTGCGGATACGATGATTATTTTTATGGCATCATGCTGCCGGATACCTCCTATCTCACGCATTTTTCCATCCGTTTTTATGCACCCGGTATCTGGCTGTCTGCGGGAAACGGATTTCAGAACCAGGCAAAGCTGTTTCATGTGTTTCAGGAGTTTGAAACATGGGGCAGGCTGATCGGTGTATCCAATATCGCAGAGCTGAATGCACAAATTCAGCAGGGCTATATGGACGATCTGGTGCTGATGAGTGAAACGATGGTTGAAAAGAAGCTGGCAGAGCTTGCGGCATCCATTGTACAGGGGCATCCGCATACGAAATTCATTCTGATTGCAGGACCGAGCTCTGCAGGGAAGACAACCTTTTCCAGACGTCTGGCAATTCACCTGAAGATTCTTGGGAAAAAACCGCTGCCGATCTCGATGGATGATTTCTATAAAAACCGTGAGGACTGCCCAAGGCTGCCGGATGGAAGCTATGATTTTGAAGGGCTGGAGGCACTGGATTTGGAGCTGTTCAATGACACCATGCTGAAGCTGCTGCATAAGGAAGCCGTGCATATGCCGCTGTTCAATTTTAAAACCGGACTGCGCGAGTGGAAGGAAAGGGAGACGGTGCTGGACGATGATCATATTCTGATTATAGAAGGTATCCATGGATTGAATCCTAAGACCTCTGCTGATTTGCCGGAAGAGGCGAAGTTTCGCATTTATATCAATGCATTGACGCATTTGAATCTGGATGAGCATAACCGTATACCGACAAGTGATTACCGCCTGATTCGCCGTATTGCCAGAGACTATCAGTTTCGTAGCTGGAGTGCACAAAATACCATTCACTTCTGGAAGAATGTAAAGCAGGGAGAGGATCAAAACATCTATCCATATCAGGAGGAGGCCGATGCTATTTTCAATTCCTCCATGGTATATGAAATGTCTATCCTTAAGAAAATCGTGATTCCATTGCTGGAACAGGTGCATCCTCATGAAGCACAGTATCTGGAAGCCAATCGCCTGAAAAAACTTCTTGCGTATTTTGTGGACGGCAGTGAGGAGGCAGTGCCAAGAAGCAGCATTCTTGCGGAGTTTATCGGAAACAGTGTATTTGATGTCTGAATTCCTATCTCCCTTCACGAAGTGTGTTTCATAAGCTGTATATGAAAACGCACTGTAAACGGTCATCGATATCCCAAGGTATTTGGGAACGATATTGATCCATTCAAATACATCATTATGTCTGGTATAAACAGGATATCGACAGTATTTCTATATAGCAAGCAATCATTGAGGATATTGTAAAAAAGCAGATCATCTGTATAGGTAAGGATGATCTGCTATCTCTATGGGTTACTCCAAGATTTCCGGAGAAAGAAAAAAACAGGTTGCCCTGTTTCATATCCACTCTTAGATAGCTTTTTTGTTTTTCAGCGTTTTTAATGCACGAGCACTAATACGGATCGTTTGAGGTTTTCCATCAACAACGACTTTAACTTTCTGTAAGTTTACATTCCAGTTACGACGACTAGCACGCATAGAGTGAGAGCGTTTATTACCTGATAAAGGTCCTTTACCTGTAATTGCACAAACTTTTGACATACCGTTTACCTCCTTCCGTACAATACTTTAAAACACAATTTGCTTAGATATCATACCATCTTATAATGTAAAATGCAACAATAATTTTCAAAATTTGTACAGGGAATGCGCTGTACATAGAAATCGCATTCTGCTGTTACAAAAGGATATTTGATAGATGAATGGAATTTTCACATAACGAAGCGGTTTCAGGAAAGATAAGGGCTTATACAGGTGGATCGGGAATACTGTGACGATGATGTGATATAAGCACACCGGAGGTAATTCCTTCCAAATTAACAGCTCTTTTTTTATCTCCCACAAAAACTTAAGAATTTCATGCGGAAATAAAATTGCATGTTCTCTTACTTTCTTATATAATTAAGCTGATAAACTTTGTATGAAAAGGGAATGTGATGATATGAAGAGAAAAATGATTGCGGGTATTGCACTTCTTCTCTGCGGCAGTGTTCTGCTGCAGCAGGGCTTTGTCGGTGCACAGAATACGACAGAAAAAGAACCAGAAGCTGTTTCCTCCAGACTTCCGGAGAATCATGTGTTTAAGAGAATCGATGAAAACGGTAAAATCATCATTGAGGATACTGCCAAGCTGGAGGCTGAAACCAAAAAGGAGCAGGCGGCTCGTGAAAATATGGCAAAGGTAAAAGGGATTGGTAGCGCCAGAGATATCAAATATGGGGTTGTTAACTTCAAAACGAAGTCAGATTCCGGGAAAAACACCAGCTATACAGAGGTGGGCACTGGCTATACCGGCTATACCAATGGATATTATGCTGCAGATGGGGCGTTTCTTGGCTATGCAAACAATGGTACCAAGGTGAAGTTTATGCTGGCCGGTGTTGTCGGTCTGGTGGACGCCGATGAGGTAGAAATTCTGGACTATGAGGATGAGGACAAGGTACAATCTGTAAACTACTACATATGCAAGAATGGAAATATCTATCATTCCATTACGCTGAATATCCGTCAGCCTTACTATACGAGTACAGCAATGGTCGGCAAGCAGCAGAGCTATATGAAGAGCAATACGGTATACTACAGCTATGACGGGCATTATTTCTATACGACCTATCAGAAGATGATTGATGATTATAAGGCGAACACAAGGGAAAATTCCATCAATGCGTCACAGCCGTATTATAATTATTATCAATATGTATCATCACGTACAAAAACGAGCTTTACTGCCAGTGATATAAACGGCTATGTAAAAGACTATCTGGGAGCAAATTATACATCAAGCAACACCAAAATGTATGGAATGGGTAAATTTTTTATACAATATCAAAATACATACGGCGCCTACGCACTGGCATCCTTTGGCGTTGCCGTCAATGAGAGTGCATTCGGTACCAGCTCCATCGCGTTAAGCAAGAACAATCTGTTCGGGCACAATGCGGTGGACTCCGATCCCGGATTGGCGAACGGCTATTCATCGCCGCAAAACAGTATTCTGGATCATGATAAATACTATGTGAATCTGTGGTACTCCACGCCGAAATATTCAACCTATCACGGGGCATTCCTTGGAGACAAGGCAAGTGGTATGAATGTATCCTATGCTTCGGATCCATACTGGGGTGAAAGTGCAGCACACTGGATGTGGCAGCTGGATGAATATGTCAGTGGAAAAAGTGATGCGGGCTCCAAAAAGCTGGTCTTCAAGGATCAGGGGGCAATCAATATCCGCAAGGAAGCGACAACCTCCTCAGCAAACCTGTATACCACACCGAAAAATGGAAATATGTCCTTTAACATTCTCGGAAAGGTAAAGGGAGAAGCCGTAAGCGGAAGTACAGACTGGTATAAAATACAGCTGGATGTACCGATGAACAATGCGAGAACGGCGATTGATTACTCCGGGAACAGCTATAATTTCGGGAATAGCTACGGCTATGTACACAGCTCTCTACTGTCTGAAAACGGCTATACAAGCGATTCCTCCGGTGGAAGTGACTCCGGCAACAGCAACACTGCCTATAAGCTGGGGGATGTCAATAACGATGGGAAAATTAGCTCGATGGACTATGTTTTGGTCAAAAATCATATTTTGAATATCAAAAAGCTGAATGGAAAGGCTGCAATCGCCGCAGATGTTAATAAAGATGGTAAAATTAGTTCTATGGATTATGTTTTAATTAAAAATCACATTCTGGGCATAAAGAAAATTACAGAGTAAGGAGTGTTTGCATGGATATAAAAAAGTTATGTATAGGAGGAGTAGCTACATTTCTGATATTGGAATTGATTCCAATCAAGGCGAGCAGTGTCGCTCCTGGAGAAGGATTTAGCGTTTCAGTATCTTGTGGGAATGTAGAAGGTACTGTAAATGCTTCTGCTAATAATGCGACAATCACAAGCGCAGGAAATTGGTGTGAACGGGGAGGTGTGATTGAGGTCAGTGCGGTTGCAGGCGGTGCTGGGACAGCAACTATAACCATTACTGGTATAGATGCAACAGGAAATGCAAATACAGCTAATCCAGTTGATTATAGTGGAGTGGCGATTGGCAGCACGAGTGTTAATGTTGTAGCACCTAGTAATAATATACCTTCGCAAAACCAGCAATCGAATAATAATGAACAGCAAACAGAGGAAAAAAAGCCTGAGGAAAAGAAACCGGAAGAAAAGAAGCTGTCAAGCAATGCCAATCTGGCAAGCCTGAGTATCTCTCAGGGAACACTGAGTCCGAAATTCTCAGCATCCAAGACAGAGTACACGGTAAATCTGAACGGGGATGTTTCCAGTATCAAGGTAAATGCGACTGCGGCAGACAGCAAGGCTATCGTATATGGAACGGGAACCAAAACCTTAAAGCCCGGAAAAAACACAATATCCATCAGTGTAGCGGCAGAGGATGGAAGCACCAAGGAGTATACGATCACAGTTAATGTCGATGAAACACCGCTTGTATACGTAACCTACAATGGAACAAAGCTTGGCTTTGTCCGCAGTCTGGATGGCGTTAATAAGCCTGCAAAATCCTTTGAAGCTGTGAAAATCAAGGTGGATGGCAAGGAAGTCAAGGCATGGAAGAGCAACCTGTTAAAGAAAACGGTCGTCTATCTGCAGGATGATAAAACAAAGGAAAAGAATTATTATATATACAATACAGATACAAATACAGTAGAGACTATGCTGCGCCCGATGGCTCTATTGGGAAACAATGTATTTATCGTAGATGTACCAAAGAATCTCCAGACGCGCGAAGGGATGACTTTCACAACGGTGAAAATCGATAAATATGAGCTGAACGGCTGGACCTTCAAGGATGCAGCCTTTGAAAATTACGCATTGCTTTATGTCATGGATGAAAAAGGCAACATGGTATATTACCAGTATGAAGCTACGGAAAAAACACTGCAGCTGTATTCCGGTGCCGCGACGATACCACAGACTGCCTATGATCAGTATCGCAAGGATGTTGATGCGTCACTGAAAAAGCATAAGCTCGTTATTTATGGGTTGGCCGGCGGCTGTGTGGTGCTTGCAGGATTGAGTGCATTTTTCTTCTTTCGTAAGAAAAAAACGGTGAAATATCAGAAACGAGCAATCTCCGGATCAAGAAGAGATGCGGAGGCAGACGCTTTGAGAAACATATCTGACGACAATTAAGAGAGGGAAAACCTCTCTTTATTTTAACCTTTGTGCACCTCTTTGAAAAAAAAGAAAAAATTTATGAGAAATCCTTGGAAATGGTTTTTAAACCGCTTAAATTATGATATCATATATGAGTATAAATGTACGCCGAAGGCTGGCTTAGCCAGTGTGGGTAAGGAGGTAACCTTATGAACAAAAAGGAAATATATGCCTCGATAGAAGTAGCGGATCATGAAGTACGCCTGGTTGTCGGTGAATTTTATGAAACGCGGTTTAATATTCTAAGAGTGGAAAAAGCTCCCATACAGGGAATTGAAAAACAGAAAATCATGGATGAACAGAATGTTGTAAACGGCATTATCAAGGCCAAGAAGCAGGCTGAGGATGCACTCGGATATCACATCGAGCGGGTTCTTGCGGCAATCCCTTCTGTCAACGTACAGCGTCATAACAAAAAGGTAAGCGTTGTGCCGGAGGCCAGCAGCAAACGCATTCGTCTGAGTGACATTCAAAAGGGGTTGAATGAAGCAGTCAGCTTTAAACCGGATCCACAGCTGGAGCTGGTCAATATCGGCTGCGTCAAATACATAACAAACGGTATCACTTCCAGAAAAATGCCGATCGATGAAACAGCAGAGGTTCTGATCATGAATGTCGATCTGCTGTATGCGGATAAAGAGGTTGTATATGCCTATGCGCGCTGCATTGAAAAAGCAGGACTGGAAATTCTGGATGTATGTCTGGATTCCTATGCCATGGCCAATGAAGCAGCGGTATTTGAACAGACGGTTGATAAATATGTCATACAGATTGACCTTGCAAGAGATCATACGACGCTTTCCCTGTTTACACATGGTAAGCTGGTGAATTGTGAGGTATTAGAGGATGGATACGGTGTATGGCTGCGCGATCTTATCGAACAGTATCACCTGAGCAGCAATGTAAGCTATCGACTGGCTCAGAATACCTGTACCTTTGATGCGGAAAATGCAAAGGATCAGATCATCTATATTTGGTCACAATCCGGTGAACAGAAGCAGATCAGCGAAAAGCAGGCGTGTGAAGCCATTGTTCCCTATGTAAAGGACTGGTTGAATATGATAAACGAAACCTGTGCTCCGATCATAGAGAGCGGCGATGTGCGCTATCTGCTAAGCGGTGAGGGCTGTGAAATTCCTTCCCTTCAGCAGCTGCTGCGCTATCTGAATGCACCTGCACAGATTTATGTTCCACAGACCATCGGTGTCCGTGAATGTTCCTATGTAACCTGTCTGGGCTTGTTTTACAGCTGGAGGGAACAGATGGCAATCCGCAGAGATGAGCGTGTCTGCTGCAATCCGCAGGAAGTGGAAGAAACCATGGATACGGTTACGAAGAAAAGCTCCGTCGATGAAGAGGGCGGATTTACAAGAAAACTGAAAAGCATTCTGTTAAGCGATAAATAAAAAGAGAGAGCGAGGAATAACGATGAGCGATTTACAGTTTGAACAGGTAGCAAATATTAAAGTATTTGGAATTGGCGGTGGCGGCTGCAATGCCGTGAACCGCATGGTTTCCGAAGGTGTCAAGGGTGTGGAATTTTATGTGGCAAACACAGATCTTCAGGCACTGAATATTTCTCCTGTTGAAAATAAAATTGTCCTTGGACGGGAAGTGACCAAGGGGCTGGGTGCCGGTGCGAATCCGGAAATGGGAAGACGTGCTGCCCAGGAAAATGAAAATGAAATTCGTGAAGCCATCAAGGGAAGCGATATGGTGTTTATCACCACAGGGCTTGGAGGAGGAACCGGGACCGGTGCTGCTCCGATGTTTGCGAAAATTGCAAAGGAAGAAGGGGCATTGACGGTAGGTATCGTTACAAAGCCGTTCACCTTTGAAGGAAAGAAGAGAATGAATTCTGCTGAGGATGGCCTTGCTGAGCTGAAGCAGTATGTCGATTCGTTGATTATCGTATCCAACAACAATCTGATTGAAGTCATTGGACGTCGTCCGCTGACCGAGGCTTTCCAGGCGGCAGATAATGTGCTGCGGCAGGGTGTGCAGACGATTACCGATTTGATTGCTGTTCCTGCACTGATCAACCTGGACTTTGCAGATGTGCGCACCATTATGGAAAATCAGGGCTCTGCACTGATTGGAATCGGTATGGCAGAGGGGGAAGACAAAGCCCGTGCTGCAGCTGAAAAAGCAATTCAGTCTCCCTTACTGGAGGCACAGATTACCGGAGCGAGCAATGCCATCGTCAATATCACCGGTGGGGAATCCATTACACTGTTTGACGCAGAGGATGCCATGGCGCTTGTACGGGAAGCTGCAGGCAATGACATCGATGCGATTTTCGGTGTTGCGATCAACGAAAAGCTTGGTGATTCCATCATCGTAACCGTTATTGCGACCGGATTCGATAAGGAAGAGGAAGAAGAGGAAGAAATTCCAGCAGCATCTGCATTTACACAGCCGGTTTCCCGGCCAAGTGCAAGAGTGCAGACTGAGGAAAAGCCACGGTATCAGGAATTGGAAGAAGATGACCGTGAAGGCATCCCATCCTTTTTCTCCCGTCGCTAGCGATCATGATATTTTATTATATTGATGACAGCATGCTGGCAAGAAATGAATTTGCCACAGCTGTTCTGCATCGTTTTGAATGCTGGATGGAGCATCATCCGGCAGACCTTGTGCTGGTAAGCACAGCACAAAAGGATAATCCGCAGCTGGAGCATTTTATTGATGCCATGAAGCACACGACCGTACTTGCCAGTCCTGCACAATTTGAATTTCAGGGAATTCGCGGAGATCTTCGCAATGGTTTTCTCTGTGTTGAGGGCTTTTCCGAGATGCAGAGCTTCAGTGGCTCCTTTGTAGCCTATGACACGAAGCGTGCTGTTTGCGAACGTATCTATCTGGAGCTGTTTATGGAGCATGATACATCCGATATGGACAGCTTTGTGGAGGAACTAGAAGAAATGCTGAGTGAAAAGCTGCAGATGCTCCAGAAAAAGAAATCTATCCTGAGCTGAATACGAGGACATGTTATTGTGACTGTCCTTTTTTTATGCGGAAGCTTTCAGGAAATAGCGATAGCTAAGGGATGAGTGCCGGACAGTTGAAGGCTGACAAGCCCACATGGCCTTTCCTCTTTCAGAACAAAGGATAAAGGCAGGTGGTTTAAGCATTGCTCGTAACCTTTTTTCCTCTTATGGGTTTCCATCCGCTTCATGTACAGGAGGGGCTGCCCCCATGAGCTTCCTTATTCCTGTCTGTTTCACAGAGGTTTTGTCGAAGCACACATATATCCTGTCTGCGCACATACATTGTGGTAGTGAAGGAGGGTGTATATGCCTTATCGAATGAACATACAGGAGGTAGTTCAGGAAACCTACAGTGACCTGGATAAGGGGCTGAGTGAACAGGAAGCTGCCGCCAGACTCCGGGACCAGGGGAAAAATGAGCTGCTGAAGAAGAAAAAGGAAACTGTCTTCCAGATGTTTCTGGAACAGTTTCAGGATCCGATGGTAATTATATTGATTATCGGAGCAATCGTATCGGTATTTTTAAAGGAGTACATTGACGCATCCATCATTCTGACCGTAATTATTCTGAATGCCATCATCGGCGTTGTACAGGAATTCAAGGCAGAAAAAGCAATCGATGCACTGGAAAAGCTGTCCACACCAAAGGCCTTTGTTGTCAGAGAGGGCTTTCTCAAGGAAATTGATTCCAAGGAGCTGGTCGTTGGCGATCTGGTGGAGCTGGAAGTGGGAGGATACATACCGGCCGATATGCGTCTGGTGTCATCCGTTAATCTGAAGGTGGAGGAAAGTACACTGACAGGAGAAAGTGAAGCGGTGGAAAAGGATGCGGCCCTGGTATATGATGAGGAAATCAATATCTCCGATCAGAGAAACATGGTCTTTATGTCCACCTATGTTACATATGGAAAGGCCAGAGGCATTGTCGTACGCACCGGTATGAGCAGTGAGGTTGGAAAGATTGCACGGATGCTGGATGAAACCAAAGAGGATATGACACCGCTGCAGGTGCGTCTTGCCCATTTGTCTAAAATATTGGGAATCGGCTCTGTAGGCATCTGTATTGCCATGTTTGTGGTTGCTGTATTGCAAGGAAGAGACCTCTTTGATATGCTGCTGCTTTCGATTTCACTTGCTGTCGCTGCCATACCGGAGGGACTTCCTGCTGTCGTTACCATCGTACTTGCACTTGGTGTTCAGGTGATGAGCCGCAACAATGCCATTATCCGAAAGCTGCATGCAGTGGAAACACTGGGCTCTGTCAGTGTCATCTGTTCGGATAAGACAGGAACGCTGACACAGAATAAAATGCATGTGGTATCCTCTTATGCAAATGGTGCCCTGCAAACCCGCAGTGAGGAGCTGCTGCGCGGCTTCTGTTTATGCAACAATGCAACCGTGCAGAAGGAGGAAATTCTTGGAGAGCCTACCGAAGCTGCTTTGCTGGCGTTTTGCGAAGATAACGGTATGCATAAGGATGCAGAGGACCTATCCTATGTGAGAGTGAATGAAATCAGCTTTGATTCCACGCGTAAGCTCATGACAACGATTCATCAGCACGGCAAAGAGTACGTGGCATTCACCAAGGGTGCCTTGGAAAAGGTGCTGGACCTATGTACACAGGTGCGCATGGATGGCACAACCGTGCGTATGAGCAGCTATGAGAAAAACCGCATACTGGAAGCAAGCAAAAAGGTCAGCAGCGATGCACAGCGTGTTCTTGCTCTGGCTGTTCGTACGCTGAAAAGTCCGCATGAAAGTGCTGTGGAAAGCAAAATGACCTTCATCGGCTTTGCCGGCTTAATCGATCCACCTCGCGAGGAGGTGCGGGATTCCATCAGGCTGTGCCACAAGGCAGGTATTCAGGTTGTTATGATTACGGGTGATCATCCGCTCACTGCCTTTGCCATTGCCCGCAATCTGGGAATCGCCAAACATGAACAGCAGGTGATTACCGGAAAAGAGCTGGATGAAATGAATGAGGAAGCATTGGCACAGCATGTACAGAGCTATTGCGTATATGCCCGGGTAACACCGGAGCATAAGGTTCGTATCGTCAATGCATTTAAAAAGCATCAGCTTGTCGTTGCCATGTCAGGAGACGGCGTGAATGATGCACCGAGTTTGAAAAATGCAGATATCGGTATCGCTATGGGAAAAACAGGAACCGATGTATGCAAGCAGGCCTCTGATATGATTCTTGCGGATGATAACTTCGCAACGATTGTCGAGGCAGTGGAGCAGGGAAGAAATATTTATCTGAATATTCAGAAGGCAGTGCTTTATCTTCTAAGCTGCAATCTTGGTGAAATCATGTCGCTGTTTCTTGCTATTGTCTTTATGCCGCATGTGGTCTCCACCTTATCTGCCATACAGATTCTATGGGTCAATCTGGTGACGGATGCCTTTCCGGCTCTGGCACTAGGCGTGGATCCGATGGATAAATTCATCATGGAAGAAAAACCGCGGGATCGCCAAGAGAGTCTGTTTGCGCACGGCGGTATGATATTCACGATTATGAACGGTATGTTCATCGGTACGATTACCCTGGTTGCGTTCCGTAACGGTCTGGATGTCAGTCCTGCCAAGGCACAGACCATGGCCTTCATGGTATTATCGATTTCTCAGCTGTTTCATGCATTGAATCTGCGTTCCCGTACGCATTCCATACGGGAGGTTGGAATCATGCAGAACAAATGGCTGATTCTGACGATGGTGTTTGGTATCACATTGCAGATTGCGGTATGCCAGCTGCCAATCTTCAATATGCTGCTGAAAACTGTTCCACTGGATTTGACCTCCTGGACAATGGTTCTCGGCATGTCCTTCAGTATTATCCTTATCAATGAAATCAGCAAGTGGATAGCCAAAGAGAGGTAGCATGTTTGCCCCGAAATATGGTATACTACTCCTGTTGACCATTGGCAGGTACATATGACTCTGGTCCTGTGTGCCTGCTTTTTCTATGGTCTTTTTGAAAAGGAGTAGATGTATGAAGCATTTTGAAGAACATGTCGAGGACATTTCTCTCATTCTGGACGAAGAGGAATGCTCGGATACAAAGCAAACAGATATGATTCTGGATGTCGGGGATCGTCCACCGCTGCTGCAATGGCTGTTTCTGAGCTTTCAGCACGTATTTGCAATGTTTGGGGCAACAATCCTGGTACCGACGCTGACAGGCTTGCCTGTTTCGGTAGCACTTTTTGCAAGCGGTGTGGGAACGCTGATTTATACGTTTGTGACTAAGCGCAAGGTTCCGGTATATCTGGGAAGCTCCTTCGCCTATATCAGCGCAGTGGTAATCGCAATCAAGGCGATGGGTGGCAGCGTGGATGCTGCACAGACCGGGCTGATGCTGGTTGGTGTGATCTATGTAGTCGTTGCATTGATCGTACGCGTTATCGGAAAGGAATGGATCGATAAGCTGCTGCCGCCAATCGTTATCGGCCCAATGATCGCGGTAATCGGATTGGGGCTTGCGGCGAATGCTGTCGGTAATGCCCAATTCATAAAGGATGGGGATCCCCGTGCCATGATCGTCGCAATCGTCACCTTTTTGATTGCGGCCTTGATTTCCACAAAGGCGAAGGGGTTTTTCAAAATAATCCCGTTTCTGATTGCCATTCTCGGTGGCTACGTGTTATCCCTATGTCTGGGACTGGTTGATTTTCAGGCGGTCGTGGATGCCAAATGGCTGTCCTTTCCTGATTTTATCCTGCCCTTTAAAGTTGGAAATTTCCGCACCTATAACTTGTATTTTGGTCCGGAAACGCTTGCGATTCTGCCGGTTGCACTGGTTACGATTTCTGAGCATATCGGAGATCATACGGTACTTGGGAAAATCTGTGGACGCAATTTCCTAAAGGACCCGGGCTTGGAGCGTACACTGATGGGGGATGGAATCGCAACCGCGGTTTCTGCCTTCCTTGGAGGTCCGGCGAATACGACCTACGGAGAGAATACCGGTGTGATCGGTATGACAAAAATAAGCAGTGTTTATGTGACAGGCGGGGCTGCCTGTATCGCGATTCTGCTGTCCTGCGTTGGTAAGATTTCCGCCTTTATCTCAACGATCCCTGCCTGCGTATTGGGTGGTATGAGTATTCTTTTATACGGGGTCATTGCCAGCAACGGCCTGCGTGTCCTTGTCGATAATAAAATTGATTTTGGAAAGCAGCGCAATCTGGTTATCGCCTCTGCCATGCTCGTCATCGGTCTTGGCGGTGCCATACTTCCTGTGGGAAGCTTCATGACCCTTTCGGGAACCGCATTATCTGCGCTTGTCGGTATCATCTTGAATCTGATTCTGCCAAAAGCGTCTTAATTCTTGAGAACAACCAAGCAGTATATGAAAGAAGATGAATTCCTGAACATACGGGATTTATCTTTTTTTCATACAATGCATAAACCTAATAAAAATTCTTATTTAGGATACAGATATAACATGAATTACGCTATAATTATGCTATGGACGAGGAAATAAAAAAGGCTTTGACACCAAAGGAAGCAAAAAAAGAGAAGATGAGAAGAAAACGGCAGTTGCGAAAGGAACGGGAAATACGAAAATTTTGCAAAGACACGGCAAACGAGGAGCTGCTGTTTCGCTTCATGAAAGCATATTCCATGAATGAAAGCATGGCGCTGAAGACACTGAATGAGTACCATATTGAAATAACCCGGCAACAGATTGCGTACGCAAGGAAAAAGAAGAAGGAAATTCAGGCAAGCAACAAAAGGAAGAGAATGCTAAAGAAAGAGCGAAAGCAACGGTTATTGCAGGAGAGGGAATACCAGGCATATAAAGCGGATGTCTGTTTGCGTTTCATAGAGACGGGGCAGATCGATACACTGGAGGAATCTGAGATTATCAGGGAAGAATTTTTTTAAAGGAGAAGAGAATGCAGTTTAAACGAATTTATGTGGAAATAACGAATACATGCAATCTGTCCTGCAGCTTCTGCATACAAAATCAAAGAAAGCCCCGCAGGATGTCAGTTGCGGAATTTTCACATGTCATCAGAGAAATCAAGCCATATACCAAGCACGTGTATCTTCATGTGCTGGGAGAACCACTTTCCCATCCGGATCTGGGGGCGTTTTTACAGATTTGTGATGAGCAGGGAATGCAGGTAAATCTGACAACGAACGGCACCCTGCTGAAAACATGCCGGGATGTTCTCATGAACAGCAGACTGCGGCAGGTCAATGTATCTTTGCATAGCTTTCCCGAGCATGAACAGCCGCAATATCTGAAGCATGTCTTCTCTGTGTGTGAGGAGCTTGCCCAGCGTGGTGTACATATCAGCTATCGCTTGTGGAGTGTACAAAATGGCAGGCTGTCCGATGAAAGCACAAGGCTTCTTCAGCAGCTGGCACAGCATTATCACATACCGCATCCGCAGGAATTTGAAAAGCGTATGCGTCTGGATGTGGGAGACCATCTGCATCTAAATATGGAATCGGTGTTTCAATGGCCGTCCTTGCAGCATCCGTATGTATCCGATTACGGGCGATGTCTTGGGATGATGCAGATGTGTGCGATTCTGAGTGATGGAACTGTTGTACCCTGCTGTCTGGATTCCAAAGGAGATACAGCACTGGGAAATATATTTACACAGTCGTTTTCCTCTATACTTTGCAGTGAGCGCGTTATACAGATGAAAGCGGGCTTTGCACAGCATAAAGTCGTGGAGGAGCTGTGTAAGCATTGCAGCTACCGGCTGCGCTTCACAGAAAAAAAGAGAGTAGAAAAAAGTGTATGAAAGAAGAAAGTATTAGAGAATTCTCATTTTTTCAACAGTATGTCACGGAATTGAGCGAGTCGGGTATTGCGATGAAGGCTGCAGAAGCTTGCATAATGAAGGAGCTGCTGGAAGCGGATAAACAGCTTCCGGAATGAGAGCTTTTGACCAATTCTTCGTTTGTGGAATTCATTATGATGAACATTGTTAAAGATGTAGCACATGAGGAAAAGGACATCCCCCTTTCCTGAGTAATGGAAACCATAGAGGAGCTGGCGTCTACAAACACCGAAGAAGAAGCGCTTCCGTTGATTACAGAATTTGTTATGAATCTTAGAAGGCTTGTAAAGAAAAAGAGAACACGGAATATCCGCAAGCTTACAACTACAGATAGAAACTATCATGAGATTGAAAATCTGCTGAGTGAATTGGATCTGCATTTGATGAATGCAAGTTCCTATCCATGGTCACAGGCCCTGCTTGTGGATATTTTGAGAAATGTGGATCTGGATTCAATAACGAAAGGAAATTATGAACGCGCCTATGCGGATATTTAGGAAATGCGTGAGGAACAGGAAGCCTGTGATGCCTGTTATAATCGTTTAATAAAACACTATTCTGAAGATGCCAACATCTTATATGGATGGCTTTCTCAAACGTGGATGCGCAAGGACTATGATGCCTGCTATGATATGATCAAACGTGGGCTACAGCTGCTGGATAGCTTTTTTCAGGAGATGTTTTTGGATATTGCACGGGATATCGCAGAACAAACCGGTGATGACAGTGCCTATGTGCAATGGAAAAAGCAATATGGGAAGAAGAATATATATAAACAAAATTTGACGGGTACCCAGGGAAATAAAATACAGCTGCCACTGGATATCCGCGCCTATACGGACGCAAAGCCCAATCAACCGTGTCCCTGCGGTAGCGGGAAGAAATTCAAGGCGTGCTGTAAAAAAATACCGGATAAAACAGAGGCATAGGGTGTATGAATATACTTGTAGGAACAACCAACAGAAACAAGGTACAATCTGTACAGCGTTATCTGCAGGCATATGACGTGCATCTTGTGACACCACAGGATTTACAGCTTCATGTAAGGATTGAAGAGGATGGTGCGACACCGATTGAAAATGCAAAGATCAAGGCACTTGCCTATTATCGCTCTGCCCGTATACCGACCGTTGCTTTCGACAGTGGTCTGTATTTCCTCGATTTGAAAGAGGATGACCCGCTGCAGCCGAAAACATACGTTCGTCGTGTACAGGGGAGAGAATTAAACGATGAGGAAATGATCAGCTATTATTGCGGAATAGCCGCAGACTTCGGGGGACGCCTGCTTTCCGCCTACCGTAACGGGGTTTGCGTTGTGTACGATGAACAGCACATTTATACGTATATGGAGGATATGGAAACGGCAAGAGACTTCGCCTTTTATCTCTGCGACACGCCGCATGAACAGCGTACACCGGGATGGCCGCTTGATTCTATTTCTATCGATGCAAAAACGATGAAGTATTTTCATGATATGGCGGATGCAGAGTATGCAACTGCAGGGGAGGATGAAAAACGACTTTCCTCGTATAGAAATATGCTGGTATTTTATCGTAGGGCATTCCATCTGGAAGAGACATCCTAACACCTGTTTTCCCAAGGGAAGGCTGTTTATCACATCAGAAAAAGGAAATTGTTCATCCTTTTTGCTTTCCGGTTATAAAGAATACCAGATTCATGATATAATAACACTCGAAAAAGGATGCGTGGACATGGAATTAAAAGCATTGCGTATATCAGAAAAAAAGGCAGAGGTTCTTCATAGTATGCAGATTATGCAGGCAGAGGATCTTTTAACCTGTTATCCGTTTCGGTATGAAAATCTGGAGGCAAAGCCCCGGGATACATGGGAAAAGGAAGACAGGATTATCCTTGAAGCTGTTATTGTAAACCGGGCAAGGGTGATCCGCTTCAAGGGAAAACAGAGTGTTACCCGCTTTAAGGTAATGCTGGAGGATGAGGAATTTGATGTTTCTCTGTTTAACCGTCCCTGGGTATCGGCCTTTACCATAGGGAAAATGATTACCATTATCGGAAAATATGATGGCGGTAGCCGGATCACTGCGCTGCAGTATAATTTTAAGCCGATGCGGGCACAGCTGGGGATTCATCCGGTATATAATGTTCGCGAGGGCATTACCCAGAAGGAGCTTGTTCGCTATATCGATAAGGCATGGCAGGCTTTGCAGGATCAGATTCCAGATGTGATTCCAAAGCCGTATCTGGAGAAGTATCGTCTGATCCCCAGAAGGCAGGCTTTGTATTTCATTCATCACCCAGCCAGTATGGAGGCGGTGAAGCAGAGTTTACGTCATTTGAAATATGAGGAATTTCTGAAATTCCAGCTAAGTATGCAGGCATTAAAGGCAAGGGATACAGAAATGGTCCAAGGGAGTGCCAAACAGTTTTCGATGGAGGACGTCATGGATTTAAAGCATGCCCTGAGCTTTAACCTGACCGATGACCAGAACAAGGTCATTGAGGAGATCTTACAGGATCTATCCAGTGACAAGGTGATGTATCGCATGGTACAGGGGGATGTCGGCTGTGGAAAGACGATGGTGGCGGCCTTTGGATTATATGCCTGTGTTTTAGCACATAAGCAGGCGGTCTTCATGGCACCCACGGAAATTCTTGCCAAGCAGCATCTCGCAAATCTGCAGCGATTGTTTGCGGACTTTGATATCACCGTTGACGTACTGTATTCCAGTCTGAAGCCGGTACAGAAGCGGGCGGTGCTGGAGCGATTGAAGCATAATGAAATCGATATTCTCGTTGGTACGCACGCACTGTTTCAGGATGATGTGGAATACTACGATTTGGGCATGGTGGTAGCGGATGAGCAGCACCGTTTCGGTGTTGCCCAGCGAAAGAGAATGCTGGAAAAGGGAGAGAAGGTTGATTTTCTGTTGATGAGTGCGACGCCGATTCCCCGTACACTGGCGATTTCTCTATATGGCGATATGGATGTGTCTACGATTCAGGAGCTGCCCAAGGGACGCTCTGCGGTAACGACAAAGCTGATTTCCAGCCGCTCGATGAGCCCAATTCTGGAAACCGTGCTGGAAAAAATAGACGAGGGAGATCAGTGCTATGTGGTCTGCCCAGCGATTGAGAAAAATGAGGATATGGATATGCGCAATGTGACGGATATCTATGAGGGGATGTGCGCATCTTTGGGACGGCGGTATCGCATTGCCCTGCTGCATGGAAAAATGAATACACAGGAGAAGGATGATGTCATGGAGCGCTTCCTGCGCAAGGAAGTCGATATTCTGGTTTCCACAACGGTGATTGAGGTTGGTGTGGATGTAAAGGATGCCAATATCATGGTGATTTACGATGCACACCGCTTCGGACTCTCACAGATACATCAGCTGCGCGGCAGAGTCGGAAGAGGAACGCGTCCCGGGTATTGTTATTTGTTAAGCAGTACAAAGGATCCGGATTCCCTGCAGCGCTTAAAAATCTGTGAACAGACAAGAGACGGCTTTGCGATAGCCCGTGCGGACCTGCAGCTCAGAGGCCCCGGCGATATTCTGGGAACCAGACAAAGTGGTGTTCCGGGCTTTATTCTGGGCGATGTGATTCAGGATGCCAATATTCTGGAGGTTGCGCGTGCAGATGCTGCGGAAATTCTTGCTCATCTGGATACAATCGGCTATGAAGAGATAAAAATGTATGTCGAGCATACAGTTGGGAGTGCGACATACCTCGATTAGTGGTATAATATACAGGAAAATAAGAGGAGATACTACGTAATGGATACAATATTTGAATGGTTAAAGGAGCGCAATATCGCGTATTCCGATAAGAAGCTGATTACACAGGCACTTGTGCATTCTTCCTATGTGAATGAGCATAAGTCCTATGCACATGATAATGAGCGTCTGGAGTTTATGGGGGATGCTGTATTGCAGCTGTGGACAACAAAGAAGCTGTTTCTGCTGGAGCCGGAGCTGAGCGAAGGGCAGATGACGACACTTCGTGCACAGCTTGTCTGCGAGGAGGCACTGGCGGAATACAACCGGCAGCTGGGTCTTGGGAAATATCTGATGCTTGGCGTTGGTGAGGAAAAGACAGGCGGAAGACAGCGGGATTCCATTCTGGCGGATATGTTTGAGGCACTGCTTGGTGCAGTGTTCCTGGATCAGGGGATGGAGGCAATCAACATCATTTTATCTGCGGTCGTTACGCCTGCCATCAGTCGCCCGAAGAGTGAAAAGGTGATTGATTATAAGACGAAGCTGCAGGAATACATACAGTCGGATTCCCGCAAGACCGTGCATTATGAAACCGTAAATGTTTCCGGTCCGAGCAACAAGCCGGAATTTGAGGTTATCGTCATGCTGGACGATATCAATCTGGGACGTGGTAAGGGCTTCTCAAAGAAGCGGGCGGAACAGATGGCGGCCAAGGATGCCTTTGAAAAAATGGTGAAATAGCAGGTAAGAGCCTATTTCATCTTGCTATCTGTAAGCGTCATTTTAAACAGGCTCTTTTTCCAGGACTCTATGTCTGCAGTTCAAATAAAATCAGAAACGCAAAGAGACACTTTTCGTCAGTATAAACGAAAGCCATGTGCTGTTATAGATATGGCTTTTTTTACTGTCAGGAGTGCGGACTCTGAAATGCTGAGAAGCAGGATCATTGAAGAAATTTACG
>QULU01000038.1 GCA_003481775.1 Clostridiaceae bacterium OM02-2AC | reverse complement strand
TCACTGAAAAAGGCGACCTTCTATAAATATGTGAAGGTGCTGCAGAGTAATTAAAATATAATGGAAGAATAGGTTAAAGCGTATCATCTCTTCCTATCAAGCTCTGCGTAATTCAGAAGAGACCTGGCAAGTGTATTTTTCTCATAATCATATAGAAAAAATGTATACAGATGAGTATTCTCTAAATACTTCTGTATACATTTTCGTTATACCTCTTTCAACAAATGATTGACAAACACCATCTGTTTTTGTGCCTCCTGAATGGTGTGTTCTATATATGCATCATCGATGGTACTTGTCGTTAAAACGAATTCCAGAATCAACGGTAAATTGACTCCAGTTATGCAGCGCACATTATATCTGTTCAGATAGGGAGCTACCGCCTGTGTCATGCTTCCGCACATAAGATCGGTGAAAATGATGATTTCCTCCTGGTTCTCAAATGATTCAATGAGTGTTTTTAATTGCTGTGCAGCATCCCTGTCATCAACATAGGCGTTAATAGCGTAAATATTGTTCTTTTTTGTTAACACCTGTATGGAACTGACATAGCCATCCGCAAGATATCCATGGGTCGCTATGATGTATTTCATGAATCATACCTCCTCTGTGTGCGTCTTCAGATAAGCAGAAGCACCATCATTTGCCGCATGAACAACACTCAGCCCTCTATCTTTTGCAAGCAGGTAAGCAAGCATTTGAAAGGGTACCATATATTCCATGACGCTGCAATACGGATCATTTTGAAAGTGGCACAGCAATGCTTTTGAATCTTTTAATGGATGAGAATGTTCTGCGATTAGAATTACATAATCGCTATATAAGCGACACCAGCGGATCAGCTCCAGCATTCGTGTTTCCTGTACACCGCTAGGGGCAATCAGAAATAACAAACTATCCTTTTGAATCTGCGTGGTACCCGTATGCATAAATTCTTCCTGCTCATATACCAGAGAAGCAATGGCTGTTGCCTCCGCTATCTTCAATCCGCCTTCCTGTGCAACAGCATAATACGGTCCTGCTCCGATATAGCGTGCAATCATTTTCGTCTGCAGCAGCTCCCTATGGTCTTTATACCAGTCTGCTGTATCTCTTATAATACGATCAATACTGTCTGCTAATCTGGAAAAGTATTGCTGATAATATGTGTAATCCTGCTCACAGAGCATCTTTTTCTGTTTTGCTGTTTCTATGATACAAAGAAAGAAAATCATCAAGGAGGCCATGTGGGTACGTGTTTCGATAAAGCTTTCCTCAAAACCGCAACACTTGCCGATGACGATATCCGACAGCTTTGCAAGCGGAGATGCTGAATTGACTGTCGTACATATTACTGGAATATGCAATCGTTTACATTCCTGTGCCATGCGGATAGGACCCGTAGTTGTTCCTGAATGTGCAGGGCAGAGCATAAGCAGCTCGTCCGGTTTATACAGCTGATTGATGTTGAATTGAAAATACGCAGGAAAAGAAGCTGGGTTGCATACCTCTGTTTCCACCTGCAGCAATTGTTCCATACAGGGGGCAAGCATATTTCCTACAAAAGTTCCGGATGCCTGTGCACAGAAGTAAACTTTTTTGACTGAATGCGTCAGAAAATGCTGAACGAAATCCTCAGTGAGCTCTTTCTTATGCTTCAAAAGACTGCGGATAAGCAAAGGCTGATCAGCAATAGCCCGCAATAGTGCAGAGCATTCCTGTTCCTTTGCTGTTGTCTTAGCATTTTCCATATCAGATGATACCGAAGGAGCCCAGAATGACACCGATAATGATAACCCAGATCATCAAAACAGTTGGCTTAACATTCTTTTTCCGCATCAGCCATGCACATAACAGTGTCAGCAGCAGTGGTAGAAGATTCGGACAGATTTGATCAAACAGCTCCTGAATAATGATAGGCTCCTTTCCATAGCTGATCTGCAATGGAGTGGACAACGATACATATGCACTCGTCAGCGCACCGACCACACTAAGTCCGACAATCAGACATAAATCTGTAATTTTTTGCAAAACACCGGAATTAACGACCTTTTCAATGAAGACGGAGCCCATTTTAAAGCCCTGATGAATCCCCCACCAATGCACCAGATAATTCGGTACGTTATAAATCAGGAAATAGAGAAGCAGACCAAACGGATTGCCTGCGATACACATGGAGGCACCGATACTCGCGGATATGATACGAAAGCCGCCGGTTTGAAAGAAGGCATCACCGATAACACCTGTAGGTCCCATCAATGAGGTTTTGACCGCTTCGATCGTAGGTCCCATCGTATTGCCGGATTCCGCATTTTTCACTTCCAGCGCTGCAACAATACCAACAACGATTGCCTCGAACTGCGGACAGGTATTGTAAAACTGCATATGCCGTACCAGAGCATCCCGCATTCCCTGCGGGTCATCCTTATAAATCTTTTTAAATATCGGGGTCAGGGAATATACATAAAACATATTATGCAATCGCTCACTGTTATAGGAAATTTCAATCGGTATACTGCGCCAAAAGACCTTATGTAAATCTGATTTTGTGATTTCAAACGTTTTCTCACTCATATGCGTCTTCTCCCTTCTCGTCCTTTGATGCATACATGGCAACAAAGCCAAGTCCTGTTGCGATGATGGTAATTGCAATGACATTCAGATTCAGGAATGCAGCTACTGCAAAGCCTACAAAATACAGGCCGATAAAGCGTTTATCCCAGAGGATGTTTAAAAGCATACCAAATCCGACAGCAGTCAGCATTTCTCCGGCCTTGCCAAGCCCGTTAAGAATATTCTCCGGAATGACGTTAATTAGCGATGTAATTGCACCGGTTCCCAGTAGCACGGTAAGGAATACAATGGCTGTCATAAAGAAAAGCTTTACAAAACCGACACCAAGGTGAAACTGACCGATTTTCTTATAATTTCCTTCCGCAGCCCATTTGTCAGCCCAGCGATGCATCAGATAACTGACAACGATGTTGTAGGCATTGGAGACATTTCCGCCCAAAATCGCGATTGGCATAGCAATAGAGATAGCGACATCAAAGCTGTTCCCTGTTGCCAGTGCAAAATAGGTTCCCAGAATTGCCCCAATACGTGTTTCTCCGTTAATGATACCGGCATAGCTGATAAATCCCATCCATACCAGCTCCAGTGTTCCCCCAATAACGAGCCCCTGTTCAAAATTCCCCATGACCAGACCTGTCAAGGCACCACATACAATTGGTCTGTCCATAAAGGAGCTTCCTGCGATATTGTCCATGGACCATGCGAATGCATATACAAGGCCCAGTAAGATTGCTGTTTGCATAAGTTCTCCATTCTCTCGCCTTCTGCGAGTAAATTTCAATGAAACAACACAAACGTATATCTGTTGTTTCACTTCTCCTCTTTCTTATAAATACTTCGTAATGGATACCGGACGTTCATCCGGTGTTACATAGGATTCTGCTTTTACACCAAGGTCTACGATGCTGCGCAGGTCATCATAATCCTCAGGGGCAAAGGCAAGGGAAGGACATACCATCTTCTTACCCGGTCCGCCTTTCATAAGCGCTACATTCAGATGCTGTATTCCGGGTACGCTGCGGATAATACGCAGAGCATCCTTCGGTGATTCAACAAGCAATTCGATTCTTCGACGTTCGCTTTTCGGGTCTGTGAGATACTCCCCTGCAGCTTCCACAGATAGAATTTTTAATCCGCAATTTGCCGGAGCTGACATTTTCATCAGGCTCATTCGCAGAGGGTCCTGTATCACTGCATCATTAGCGACAACAATCATGTTGATATCCAGCTTTTTCGGCCACACCTGTGAAGTCTGGTAATGCAGTAAACGAAAGTCGATACGAAACATGCTGATCATACAAATCTCTCCTTTCTTTCCTTATCGTACATACGGTGGTGAGCTCAGGCCTCCGTATGCTTCAGGCACTACTTTTTAAATATATAATCATACATATACAAAATCTCACGCACAGGGATGTTCACCTTGTAATAGTCCATAATTTTTGCAAAGCTGTCATTGAACATTTTCTGAAACCGTTTCTGTTCCACATTCAAAGAGCAACCCCGTTCCTTCTGGACAATATCATTTTTCATGACCAGCCGCTCTATGATGCAGGATATATGAATGTACATGCCGACCATGATTTCATTGGCAATCAGCATACCCAGCAGCTCCTGCAGGTGATCCAGCGCTTCTTCAATGAAGGTGATCAGCTTGTCCGCATTCAGAACGGTCAGGTAGTTCATAACATTTTCCAAGGTGAAATTCTTAATGAGATTGCGATTGAACTGTTCCTGCTCGCTCTTCGTGAAATAGCTGTTCAATGTTGAGGTTATGCCATCCACGTCCTTAAATGCAATGACATCCTCCATTGGTACACTCGGTACATTGCGAATCCTTAGTCGTGTTGTAGTCACAATGAACAGTACGTCATACAGCTTGAATATATCATCCTGTTCCTTATTTTTCTGAAGGCTGAGACAGTCGTAGGCGAAAATACTGATATCAATCTGTCTAGGCATGCTGTTTTTAAATAGCTGAACAACACGTTCGATAGCTTCCATTCCTGTTTCTGAGGTAAATATAATCGCCTTCTTGCGATTGATATTGCTGAAAATCTTATATTCACAAACCGTTTCTCTGCTTACCTTGCTCAGCAGCTCCTTCATCTCTATATTTCTTCGTATTTCACCGGCCACGTGCAACGCCATTCTGGTGGATACATTATTGATAATACCTATGTTGATACCGCATTCTTCAATCAGCTGCTTGCCGATATTCTCCAGAGAACCCATATCCACAAGCAGAATCAAATCCTTGCGTATGCTGTTATCGTTGATATATTTCCTCAGCTTTGTAACGATGTCTTCCATGGATGTAGTAACGGGCATATCAATACCTTCCATAATATGGCTTCCAATCAGCTTGTTGGCCGCATCCGCAATGGAAGAGGCGGTGGAATAGCCATGTGAAATAATGATGCAGTTATAACGGTATTTATCTATGGAACGGTTATAAAACTGAATATTTAAAATCAGAAAAATCAGATTCATATCATTGATTTCCACATCGATTGTCTGTCGTATCTTTGTCATAATCTCCATGGCACTTCGATAGCCTGTCGGATAATGCTCCTTTAACAGGTGAATGACCTTACTGATTTCATCAGCATGCTGTACCTCGTAGCTGCGGATGGAAGAAAACATCTGCATATAGCTGTAGATAACGCGTGCCACCACGAAGGCACAGTTGGATGGTATGTAGATATCATAACGGTCCAGCATATTTTCAAAGACGTCTAAAACGGCCTTTTCATAGGCGCGAACACGGGCATTGTAATATTTATGTTCAAATACGATGTAGTCATAATAGACATTCATATTATCGATACAGCGTTCGAGAAGCTGCTTTAGATCAATGCTTCCTTTTTCATATTCCCGATAGGCAATCACGATGAAATCAAAAAAATCAATAATTCTTCCGTTTTTTGTCTGTGGCAGATATTTGCAAATATCAATCATGTATTCCTCTTCACTGCTGCTTTTATCAAGCGTCAGAGAATTGATGATGGATACCGGGAGGTGGTAAAGATAGATATGCAGATCATCTGACACATCATGTGACAGATAGGCATTTGCACAGCTTGACTGTATGCAGGTGGATAATTCTTCAATATTGTTTTCATAGGTGTGATTTACCAGTGCAAGAAACGCTTTGCTGGAAATGAGAATATTTTTCTTTAAACGCAAGCCTTCCTCTTTGAAAAATTCAATGATAAGCATTTCCTTATCTTCAATCGGTCTGTTTTGAAGGCTCGGGATATGACAGATAATCGGTATGCTGTGAAAGAAAGCGTTATGTATACTCTGTCTGGAATCCATACAGCTGGTAAAGATAATCCGTGTTCTGGATTTGAATACCTTTCCCTGCTTTCCCGAGGAAATCGTATATTCCCCGCTTTGCATGTACTGAATCAATAGAAAGTAGCACTGTGGCGAAAGCCGTTCAACATTCTCAATGACCAGAATTCCATTTTTTGCTTTAGCTATCAAACCGCCTAGATATTTCTGCGAGCCATCATCCAGATAGGTTCCAAAGATGATTTGTACATCCTTTTCCCTGCCATTGCTTTCCTCATAATTGCTTTCATTGAAGAAGACCAGTCTGGCATCCTTATCTATGAGCGCTTCCTCGATAGCATACTGATATATCAGGCGTGTAAAGAAGGTTTTGCCTACGCCGCGTTCCCCGTAAAGGAGAATCGGCAGACCGTTTGGAGGATATTTAATAGCAGACTGGCACTGCAGAATACATTCGCTGAGAGAGGTATCATGTCCGACAGCTTTCAAAAAGCTGCGCTTCGTACGCAAAGCTTTACCAAACTGATCCATCAGCTCTTTTTCATCGTAAAATTCATCATTTTCCAGCTTGATCTGATATACGCTTTCCAGCGTGTGCTTATCCAGAAAATATACCGGGCGGGTATGAATTTTCAGAAAGATACCATCTCTGTAAAATTCATTCAGATACTGTGAGGCAAGTGAACGAGAAATGTTCAGACGTTTGCTCAAATAGCTGGAGTCACATTTCAATAGCTGATTGCTGCAAAATTCAAATGTGCATTTTACAATAAATTCATAAACCTCGTTTTTTGTTTCTCTAATCATTGCGGCTCCTTTCTGCACCCAATCCTTCCACTTTTATATTAAAGGGAATCAGGCGTCATATGCTTTGTGTCGACACTTTCGACACATGGATAGAAAATATCGTCATCAAAAGCTTTAATTGCCCTGCCATTATATAGGGAAGAAAGACCTGCTCTGCCCTTAGTATTAAACACGGATGCAGTTGTATGAATTTCAAGCATCAGATTGACAAATCGTTTGAAAAAAGGAAGGCATGTGACTGCCGGAATCTTGAAGATAAGTGTTCAAAGTGTCGACACTTCCCTGCCCTGTCATAGGAGTATTTATAATGAAGATAAAGAAAGAAGGAAAGGAGGAAGTGCACATGCAATTTATTATTACAAAGGATTACGATGAGCTGAGTCAGGTGATTTCATCCACTATGCTGAAGCATATGCATACGGATAAACCACGTGTCAACATCTGTGTGACAACCGGCACCACACCCATACAGGCTTATCAAATCCTGGCTCCTAAGGTGAAGGACAAGGCATACTTTGAACATGTCCATTACTATGTGGTGGATGAGTTCTGGTATGCGAAAGATGCGGGAACACAGAATGAGGATATCCCGGTAAACAAGATGAGCATGGATTTGAAATTCTTTCAGGCAGCAAATATTCCAGAAGAGAGAATTCATACGCTGCGGGATGATAACGTGGAAACCTTTGATCAGGCGATACAACGGGCTGGCGGCATGGATATGGTCATCATGGGAATTGGCACAGATGGTCATTTCTGCGGAAATCATCCCGGAACCTTTGATGACTGGAAACAGGGCTGTCACAGTATTGATCGCTATTGTACACCGCAGGTAAATGAGCTGCTGGAATTTCTGTTGAAGGATGATATTCACAGTGACGATGTATCGAGAATCCCTGACCATTACCTCACGATGGGACCGAAGACGATTATGGATGCGAAACATATCGTCATGATTTTCTCAGGAGAAGGAAAGGCGGAAACAGTACGTCGTGCATTCTTTGAGCCGATTACGATGGATTTTCCGGTATCTATCTTTCAGCTGCATCCTCATGTGCGTGTGCTGCTGGATGAAGCAGCCGCAGCTAAAATCAGACAATTTATATGAACGGGAGCTGATCCCGCATCATCAGCAGAAAGGAAAAGGCAGTTTAGTAAACTGCCGGTGAGTATATGAGATTTATAATTACAAAAGATCACGAAGAATTAAGCAATGTTATGGCGCAGCTGATGCTGAAGCATATGCATAGCGACAGGCAGCGTGTCAACATTTCCATTACAACAGGAGAAACGCCTGTACGCGGATACCAAATTCTAGCGGAACAGACAAAGGGGAAAGCATATTTCAATCATGTGCATTACTATATCTTTGATGAATTTTGGTATAAGGGTGATGCGAAGGGAATCTGTCGTGCAAGTCTGGATTATAAGTATTTTGAGCTTGCGGATGTGGCAGAGGATCATATCCATAATCTGGATGAAAGCAATGCAGATACCTTCGATAAGGATGTGCAGCAGGTTGGCGGATTGGATATGGTGATTATGGGAGTCGGAAGCAATGGCCACTTCTGCGGAAATCAGCCGGGAACCTTCGATAACTGGAATACAGGAACACATCGTATTGACAGACATGCAACACCACTTGTTGAAGAGCTTCTGCTGCAGCTGCTGAAGGAGGATCTGCACAGTGAGGACACAGCACGCATTCCGGATCATTATATTTCCATGGGCCCAAAAACTGTTATGGCGGCAAAAAGTATCATTTTTCTGATGAGTGGTGAGCAAAAGGCAGAGGCAGTGAAGCGGGCGTTTTTCGGACCAATCAGTGAAGATTTCCCGGTATCCATTTTTCAGCTGCATCCGGATGTGACAGTCGTTCTGGATGAGGCAGCCGCAGGCAAAATAAAAGAGCTGCTGTAATGCTGCGTGTATACCGCTGTGAACAGGACTGTCAATATATCGAGGATACCCGGCGCCATAAGCTTTATCACGTACCCGCAGAGCAGTGTGGTATATTTCAGGTATTGCACGGGGCTTGGTTTGCTGGGGCTGCACTTTGTGGCGTTGCACTGGGGCTGTCGCTACCGCTTTGGCTGGCTGTCTCAGCAGGCTGTATGCTGCTGGTGCTGTTAAAGCTATATGAATATCGTGTTTTTCTGCCCCAGCTTTCCTGTGTGAAGAAACTGCCGAAGCAGACGGATGTATCGTGCAGACAACACCAGAAGCAGCTTATTGTCAGCGGCTTTCTCATTGTCTTTCCGCTGCTTATCCTATGGAATCAAACCTATCAACAACCTGCTGCTGTCACACTGGCACTTGCTGTAACAGGTCTTTCCGCTTTTCAGTTCATACGACAGCTGCGAATATTATGGAAAAGGAGAATGCTATGAAATTTATTGTTACCAAAGATTATGGGGAATTGAGTCAGGTTATGGCTCAGCTGATGCTGAAGCATATGCATACAGAAAAAGAACGCACCAATATCGCAATCACAACCGGAAGCACCTGTATACAGGGATATCGGCTGCTTGCCAAACAGGTACATGGACGGTCGTGGTTTGATCCTGTACATTACTATATCTTTGATGAATTTTGGTTCCAGGATGAGCATCATGAGAAAGAGATTTCTGTTTGTCAAGTCAGTCTCGATGCGAAATACTTCCATGCCGCAGGTGTTGCACAGGACCATATCCATAATCTGGATATGGAAAATTATAAAACCTTTGATAGTGATATACAGAAGCAGGGAGGCTTAGATCTTGTGATTATGGGAATTGGGAAGAATGGCCATTTCTGCGGCAACCAGCCAGGTACCTTTGACAGCTGGAATACAGGCACGCGACTTGTGCGGACGGATGAAACGCCATATTTGAGAGAGTATTCCCGCAAGCTGCTGCATAATGACTTTCATAGCGAAGATACATCCCGGATACCAGAGCATTATATTACAATGGGGCCAAAAACAATTATGTCCGCAAAAAATATTATTTTCCTGTTAAGCGGGAAGGAAAAAGCCGAAACAGCAAAGAAGGCGTTCTTTGATCCTGTCACTATGGAATTTCCGGTATCTATCTTTCAACTGCACCCGCATGTCACGATTGTTCTTGACGAGGCAGCAGCTACACTTCTTCCTTTGTAAGCGAAGAAATTGTGGAAACAGAATGTAACGCTTGCTTGGAATTAAATAACAAAAAGCTCAAGGAAATCCATGCAGGACAGCTTGAGCCTTTTCTGTATTCTAACGTAACTATATAAATTAAACGATGATTGCTTTAAACGCACGATAGCAATGTCCGTTAAGAAATAAAAAAAGTGTTAGTGTTATCGATCTGGGGGAAGATATACTGACTTACCTATATGGGTGGGGGAAGAAAGAGTAAGCCAGCTGATAACACTAACATAGTTAATATAACCTATTTTATATGTAAAATCAACTTTTTTTTAACATTTGTCAAAATTTACCTATTTATGTTGCAAATATTTACTCCAAAAAGAAAGAGGTATCAAAATTGTGAAAATCATGTATGACGGCATCTACACCTGCAATCTTCTCATAAGCAGCTTTTCGCTCCGGCGTGGTAATCGCAATTAGTCTGCCCGGCTGGCAGCGATATGCAAAATCAAGACCGGATAGAGAATCCTCAATAATCATACAGTCCTCAAGCTTGACACCGATAGCAGCTGCACCGTCATGGAACATGGATATCTTATCAACGTGGGTGCCATCATCATAAATGATGTTTTCTACATCAAACCAGCGGTCAAGCTGAAAGGAAGAAATGAAAAAATCAATATTATCCTTTATGGATGCAGAACAGATGGTCATCGGTACCTGCAGCTCTTTTAGGGTATCCAATACCTCCACCAATCCATCCACCAGATGAAACATCTGCGGATCATTGACACAGCATTCACGATACAGTGCTTCCTTTGCTCTGGATAGCGCCTCACTCTCTTCATCATTCATGTCGCCCAGCAGCAGCTCAATGATTTTCTTGTTTGTTTGTCCATGGGTATGATCCAGCTCATAATCTGAAATTGGACACCCGCGATATTTCTGGGAAAATACATCCCATGCTTCCTTATGCTTTTCGGAGTCAAAAAACATCGTTCCGTTGAAATCAAATAACAACCCTTTTTTATTCATAGCGTTCTCCTTATCTTTTCATTCTCAGAAAGGCATTCACCTTTTCTCTCTTTATTGTAGTATACGGACTGGATTCGTCAAGTCCTCTTGAACAAATCCATAGGCGTTTTTCGGTGAATAGCTGCTGCTGTTTTTCTGTAGCTTCCCCTTATTGACAGGACCGTCGCTGCGTACTTTGATCCAACCCTTCTCCTGCTTCAGTATCAGCTGTGAGCAGGGAACTGCTTCTGCTTTATACAATACAGTGGTTTTCGTTTTTGAAGAATATACGGTTAGTGGCTGTTCACTGACGAGGTAGGGAATATTTTGATCCTTCTGCTGCATAACCATATCAAAGGTTCGATAGAAATCCGCAGCCTTTTCTCCCCAGTAGGGATCAGAGGCATAGCGTACATTCATGCCGCCTGCTTTATCACCGAAGAACCCTCCATGATACAAATCGCTCAATGGATTGAGATAGCTGTTTTGCAGGTACTTTTCCGCATGAACGAGGATACTATCCTTTACACTAGTGTACCCGGAAGCACTCTGTGTAGGAGAATCGTCATACGCAGCATGTCCGAACAGATTATTCTTTTCCCTTGCAATCGCACTTCTGCCAAAATCACTTTCATTCATCGCCAGTGCGAACATCATGATGGCATTTGTACCATAGCGTTTCTGTGCTTCCATAAACCAGGCACCGCTGTTATACAGAAGAGACTGTGAGGAGGACGTAAACCCCAGATAGTTTTCCACATACCAGTTAATATCATCCGCTGTATAGTGACTGATGCTGCGATGTGGAAGGAACTGATAATAATTATAGAAGGCCTCCTTATTTGCAGCCCCTTCCTGACGCTCCTTTCGATAATCATCGATCATATCTTCAAAGGCGGTATAAAAATAATGACCGTCATAGCTGTAATAGGCGTGATCCTTCAGCTTTATTTCCCCCATGGACAGCTCACTGGCATAGCTGGCTCCGGTAATGTTTGTTGTTATTTTATGTGTCAACAGATGCGATGTTACAGTATAGTAATTGATGGAGGTCACATCGTTTTCATCATAATAATTGTGCAGGGTTACGGCATCAATAGCTACCCAGCCATCCACTCCGGCCTGACGAAACCGCACCTCGCTGCCATCGTCACTGATATCGACAAAGGCAGCGTCATTTCCATAGCAGCCGTTTGTATAGCCTGTTTCATCTGACTTTGCCATACGGTAGGAGGTATTGATTGTGCAGTCCTTTCTTTGAAATTGCACGACACCATAACCGATCGCGATGAGCTTATCCTTATAGCGTATGCCTGCATTCTGCTTTTCTGCACGTTTTGTCTGTGCCAGCATTTCCTCCTTCGCCTGTGCCAGCGAATGGTATTGCGCATATGGCTGCTCAGTTCCATCCCTCATGATTACAACGGTATAGGTTCTTCTGGCAGAGAAAAACCATGAAGCTGCCACAATCGTCAGGGCAATCAATAGCCCGCTTGCAAGTATGGGAATATAGCGATTATTCTTCTTTTTCTTACGTCTTCGTACGTTTTTTTTCATGCCTTCCTCCATTTTCTACAGTGTATCGTAATTCTTAAAAAAAGGAAAGAACTCTTGTAATTCTTAAGAAAAGTTTTATAATGATGAAAAAGTGAGGGTGATGACGATGCTATGTGAAAAAACATTTTACGATCTTTCTCTTCTTTCCTATTTCGATACGTATGCTCGCAACATACCAGTATCGGATATGATACGGCATATACAGGAAGATGAGCAGCTGATGCAGGATTACGGTCAGTATCCTGATTTTCAGAACAATATGAAGCTTGTCCGTCAGATGAACCCGGACAAATATGACAATATGATAGTTAAGGACTGGTTTAACGATAACGCTGATAGCGGCGTTGTATATTATATATTTGAGATGGAGGATGCACTAATTTTTGCTTTTCGAGGAAGTGAAAAGCTGGATGATATACACCACAAAACCGGATGGCAGGATTGGAAGGATAACTTTCGTATGTTTTTAAAGGATCCAACCTGGCAGCAGATTCTAACACTGCATCAGATTCAGAAAACAGACATACAAAAACCCTTTTATATGTGCGGACATTCCAAGGGCGGTAATCTGTCTCTGTATGTAGCCTTAACGATGAAAAAAGAGCTGCAGGACTATTTGGTAAAGGTTGTGAGCTTTAATGCACCGGGAATTACAAAGCCGATTCTTTCTTTGTATGAACAGCGGGCCAAGGATCCGGAATTTCTGGAAAAGCTGGTGATTTTTGAGAATGAGAACGATTGTGTTTCAGCGTTCTTTGAAAATCTGAAAGAACCGATCTATGTGCGTTCCTGTTATCCCTGCACAAATATGGAGGAGCTGTACCACAATCACAATTTGTATGCGATGGATTTTCGGGAGAATGCCTATGTTATGGCAGAGAAGAAAACGGTCATGCCAAAGTTCTTCTATCATTTCATCAATGATTTCTTCATGAATTTGAAGGAAGAGCGGGTGCAGAAGGTGGTTGCCAAGATGGATGAGTATTTTGACAGCGGCTGTTCGATGGAGGAGCTGTATAAGCTGATGCTCGTCGATGTATCGCGGTATGTATCTCTGTTTGAGGATATTCCGGAGGAGGAGATGGCTACCATTACCCTGCAGGATTTGATTGATCGCCGAAAGACAAAGCTGATTATGGATAAGGTCAAGGAGCTGCAGCCGAAGGAAACGCTTCAGAAAATGGCAGATTCCGTGATGATAGCCTCTCCCATCGTAAAGCTGAATGAGATTGATATGAAGGAAATAACACAGGGCCTCATTGATAACTACGAGCTCATGGTAAAGGAAAAGACGAAGGAATTTCAGTCAATGATATCGGAAAACAATGAAAAAATCATGCATGCGATACGCTCGATTCGCAATCGGGAAAGTAATTGACATGAAAGAATATGGTTGCAAAGTTGCCGTTCCTATAGTATTCTAATAGTAGAATACTGCAAATATAGAAAGAAGGGTACCTATGCCGCTGAAACATGCGATTCTGGGTCTGTTGAATTATGCGGAAATGACGGGCTATGACATTGACCGATATTTCAAGTCAAGCATTGCCTTTTTCTGGCATGCGCAGACGTCGCAGATTTACAAGGAGCTGAACACCTGTACAAAGCATAACTGGGTGGACAGCGAAATTGTATATCAGAGTGATAAACCGAATAAAAAGGTGTTTCATATCACAGAAGAGGGAAGACTGGAGCTTCACCGCTGGCTGGCGGATGCGGATCTTGAGGATATCATGAAGTACAAGAATCCGCTGCTGATCAAGATATTTTTTTCCAGTAACATCGATATTGATAAGACGATGCGTCTATTGGAAAAATACATACGGGAATGTTCCGATATCATTGATAAAATGAACGACGATTTAAACAAAATTCCGGAATTTGAAGCACAGATCCACAAGGATAATGAATCCTTTTACTGGGGGATGACGATGACCTATGGATTTATGTACTATCAGAATGAAATAAAATGGGCCAACTGGTGCATTGATAAGCTAAAAGAAAAAATATGATGAAACATTATTCATACAGCCTGTAAATATAGGGCTAAATTTTCATGGAACCTTGTGATTATCTATAGAAACATGATATAATGGGGATGAATACATATCATATCCTAGAACAGAAGGGAGAAACATCTATGGAAAAACTGACTATGCAGGATTATCTTAACTGTTTACAGGCGAAGAAGCAGGAAGCACATGACAAGCAGTGGCTGTACATCGAAGTAAATGCCAAGGATCTGCTGGAAGAGTGCGAACCGGGCGTAAGAAACCAGAATGTATGCTGTAAGGCAATGCTCGATGCTATGCTGGAGGGTGACGGCTTTATCGTAGAGCCAAAAAACAAAAGCAAATGCGCAGCGAGCCTGACAATCCGTTATTATGTGGATAATCTGAGCCCAGAGCGAAGAAAATATGCAGAAGTAAATCAGTAATTGAATAAGAAGGGATGTAACATTGCTATGCTGCATCCTTTTTGTATGCCTGTATGTTTCTGTCGAAAAGGTCTGTTTCCCGGGAAATGCCTTTTTATCGTTTGATAACAGCGAATTGTGAGAGGTGTTGGAAAGGCAGTAATACGCCATGTTCCAGTATTTTATATAAGCTTTTGCGGCAGAAAATGAAACAGGTATCCATTTTTAATGGATATAGTCATAGCATGGCATGAGTAAGGATACCGCTGTTTTTTATAACAAGAACAGAACTGCGTTTCACAAGGTAAGGCAAGGAACTAGCTTTCTTTGATTGAAGGATGAAAGAATCATCGCTTTTTTACGTTTTCACAATAGAGCAGGAGCATATTTTCTTTGATTGAAGAATGATAACAGTATCACTTTTTTCATTTCATCACTACTCTTAATGACCAGCAGCCGAGTGAGAGTAAATACTGAAAATGCAGGTATTACATTAAAAGCTGATTGTATGCCAAAAAATGGGAGGGCTGTAAGCGAGAATCTCACAGATTTTCAACCGTTTATCCATCCGTTTCCCATTTCCATAATATCCATTCCACAAATACGCGAGTTAAAATTTTATTTGCTGAAGGATTTCTTCCCTTTGAAAGCTCTTTTTATAAACTGGCCATAGGGGAGTTCATATTATTATGATTTTCCAAGAAGGAGAATCAGATATCCTGCAAGGCTGCTGTATACAACCAGTGAAGTTAATAGCAACCCTATGCTTTCCTGTTTTTTGCATCGCATAGGAATCCCTCTTACAGCCCTTTTCTATCCGGTATTTATCACTTCCGTATAGGCTTTGTGCGCTTACAAAACAAAAATAAGACTTTACAAATGTGTTGTTAAATGCTTTAAAAGTCCTTTAAATAAAGGGTTTACCAGAGTTCATATCCTGTCAATCTCCAAAACAAAAGTTGAACTTAAATACGATTGAAATGTTTTTGAATCTCTTTTATTATCTAGGTGTAAAGCAAACGAGGAAACGTGAAGGAGGTGACATGATGCTGAAAGATCTGACAAATGAAAAGCTGATCCGGCTGAACATTGAAGCCGCTGACTGGGAAGAAGCAATTCGCAAATCTGCGCAGCCGCTGATAGACGAACACAAGGTCAAGCAATCCTATGTGGATGACATGATTGCAGGAGTAAAGGAAAACGGACCTTATATTGTTCTTACTAAGCATGTTGCGCTTCCACACGCCAGACCGGAGTCCGGAGCACTGGAAAGTGCCATTGGTATCGCAACCTTAAAGACACCGGTTGTCTTCGGAAATGAAGCAAATGATCCTGTGAAGTATCTGTTCTGTTTAAGTGCAAAGGATAACATGGAGCATCTGAATGCACTGGCTGAGCTGGCGGGAATGTTTGAGGATGCGGAATTTTACAGGCTCCTGGAACAGGCAGAGAGCGCAAAGGAAATCATGGAATACATCAGTAAATAGAAAAAGGAGGAAACTGATATGTACAAAGCTTTAGTATGTTGCCGTGCAGGCATGGGATCCAGTATGCTGTTGAAAATCAAGGCGGATCAGGTCATCAGCGAAAACGGCTATCCGATCCAGACCGAGCATGGGAATCTGGATTCACTGAATGGATTTAGCGGGGATCTTGTCATCACGATGGATGATCTGGCAGATGAATTAAAGGACAAGGTTCCTTACGCACTGGGGATTCGCAATATCATGGACAAGGTGGAAATGAAATCCAAAATGGAAGAGTTTCTTGCCACAAAATAGGGAATAACAAGGGAATGTATAAAAAATAACTAAAGGAGAGAAAACATATGTTAGATGCGATTTTAGCGCAATCACGAAATACCGCATTGATTATGGGGCTGATTGCGATGATTGGTCTGCTGCTGCAGAAGAAGCACGCAACGGACGTGATCAGCGGTACAATGAAAACAGTAATTGGATTTATGGTCTTCAACATTGGGTCTACAGCGATGTCAGGGGTTGTACAGACATTTACAGATTTGTTCAATGTAGCATTTGGAATTGAAGGGGTTACCACGCAGGTAGAGGTCGCAACAGGTCTTGCATTGAATACCTATGGTACGGAAGTGGCTTTGGTGATGCTGCTGGGCTTCGTTGTCAATCTGATTGTTGCCAAATTCACAAGATTTAAGGCGATCTTCCTTACCGGACAGCACTTTCTGTACTTTGCATGCGTTATCGCACTGATCTTTATTGCAAATGGTCTGCCGATGCCGCTTACAGTAATCGCTGGTGGTATCCTGCTTGGTTTCTGCGGTGCAGCACTGCCATCCTTCTGTCAGCCGTTTATGAATAAAATCACCGGTGCTGACAACCTGGCTATGGGTCACTTCAACTGTATCGGTTATGCATTTGCCGGATATGTAGGGAAATTATTCGGTAAAATGGGAAAAAGCACAGAAGAGAAGAAAGATGCCAGCACTGTTAATATGCCGAAATTCTTTGAATTGTTCCGTGACTTTATCTTCTCGGTAGCATTATTCATGGTTGTATTGTTCTACGTGGCTGTAATCGCCTGTGTGGTAAACGGTCATATGGATATCGTGCTTGAAAAAGCAGGAAATGATATCTGGTTTATCTATCCATTCCTGCAGGGTCTGCAATTTGCGGCTGGTATGAGTGTCCTGATTTATGGTGTGCGTCAGTTTATCGCAGAAATCACCGCAGCTTTCGTTGCTATTTCTGAGAAATATATTCCAAACTCCAAACCGGCAGTTGACTGTCCGGCAATCTTCCCATTCGCACCGACAGCTGTATTGATCGGCTTTGTGGGAGCATTCGTAGGCGGTCTTGCAGCGATGGCAATCATGATTGCATGCAACAGCAGTGTCATTATGATTCCGGCAGCCGGTATCTGCTTCTTCTCCGGTGGTACGTGCGGTATCTTCGGAAATGCCTATGGCGGCTGGAAGGGCGCACTGGTTGGTTCCTTCATCGTTGGTATGGCATTGACCGGTCTGCCACTGATTCTGTATCCTGCATTCGCAGGTCTGGGGATTTCCGGAGCATCCTTCCCGAACGTCGACTACAATATTATCGGAGCATTCCTGAACTGGATTCTGGGAATCTTCGCCTGATTCACGGATAGGGCAGGGATGGAAGTCCTTGTCCTTCTTTTTGAAAAGAGGTAGGTCCTATGGAACTGAAACAGCTGATTAAGCAGCAGAAAGCAAAGGGTGTCCTTGTAAAAACACTGGCGCATCCTTCTCTGGTCATCATGGCACAGGATTGCGGAATGGATTTTATCTTGTATGATTGTGAGCATGGTGTCCTGTCCTATGAACAGCTGCATGATCTCATGGTGCTTGGCAATATGCGAAAGCTTTCATCCATCGTCAGAGTTGCACAGTTGGCAAGATCAGATGTATCCAGAATTCTGGATTACGGTGCAGCCGGTGTGATGGTGCCTATGATTGAAACAGCTGAACAGGCAGAGCAGCTTGTACAGTGGAGCAAATATCCACCACTGGGGAAACGAAGCTATTCCGGGGGAGCCAATACGCACTATGCCCCTGGGGGAAATCATGCCCTGCATATGAAACAGCTAAATGAGAAAACGATGAGTATCGTACAGATCGAAACAAAGCAGGGTGTGGAAAACATCGAAGCTATCCTGAATGTGAAGGGAATCGACGGTGTTCTGATCGGTCCCTGTGATTTGGCAATATCGCTGGGCAGGCCGGATGATCTCATGCATGAGGAAGAACTCAGCATGATTCAAAAGGTCGCAGATGCCTGCTTGAAACGAGCTTTGGGCTTTGGAATTATCGGTGGCAGAGCGATGCAGGAATATTTTAAAAAGGAAAGCAGTCTGCTTGTTTCCGCTATTGATACAGCACTGATGCGGGAAGGCTTAAAACAGGCAGTGAGAGAATATGAGCAACTGGAAAGGAAGTAATGATATGGCAGTAGAAAAAGAACAGATACGGGAGTTTCTGGATATCGAATCCAGCGAATTAAAAAATTTTATAGACAGCATTGACGCAGAGGCGCTGATTGCGGCCAGAGAACTGATTCTGCAGGCGGAACAAAATCATAACCGTGTGCATGTGACAGGAATTGGCAAGCCGGGGCATGTGGCCGGATATGCGGCATCACTGTTATCCTCCACAGGAACACCAACCTATGAGCTGCATGGAACGGAAGCCGTACATGGCAGTGCGGGACAGGTGCTGAGTGGAGATGTCGTAATTGCAATTTCCAACAGCGGAGAGACTACCGAGCTGAAGGCAACTGTAGATACACTGAAAAGCAATGGTGCCAAGCTGATTGCAGTAACCGGAAAAGCCGATTCCTGGCTGGCAAAGCAGGGGGACGTCACCCTGATTGCCGGTGTCAATCAGGAGGGGGATGCTATGAACAAGCCGCCTAGAGCCTCTATACTGGCAGAGATGGTCATGCTGCAGAGCCTGAGCATCTTACTACAGAACGCAAAGAATCTGACACCGCAGCAGTATGTGAAATGGCATCCGGGCGGCAGTCTGGGCGCAAGTATCAAAGAAAGCGGGGACAGATAAATGAAGCTGGAAGGAATCATCACACCAATCGTAACACCGTTTCATCGTGACGCGGAACAAAGCATCAACTATGAGGCGACACAGCAGCTGATCGACCATCTGATCGCAAAGGGGGTAAAGGGAATCTTCATTCTCGGAAGCAACGGGGAGTTTCATGTGATTGAGGAAGCAGAAAAAATAGAATTTGCCGAAAAGGTAATCCAGATGGTAGATCACCGTGTTCCGGTATATGTAGGGACAGGGGCGTGCAGTACGAAGGAAACCATCCGTCTGTCAAAGAAGATGGAGGAGCTGGGTGCGGATGCACTGAGTGTGATTACCCCGTATTTTCTGACACCGACAGAGGAAGAGCTGGTTCAGCATTTCACAGCGGTTGCGGAAAGTGTAAGCATTCCGATTATTCTCTACAACATACCAAAGGCGACAGGCTGCAATTTAAGTGCAGAGGTCGTAAAACGTCTGGCAGAGGTGAAGAACATCTGCGGTATCAAGGACAGCAGTGGAAAGGAAGAAAATCTGAAGGCGTATGCAGAAATTGCGAAGCGGGATGATTTCGATCTGCTGATCGGTTCGGATTCAAAAATCAGCTATGGCTATGCATTAGGGGCAAGCGGTGCAGTGGCAGGAACCTCCAATGTGATAACGGAGGTACTGGTGGAGCTGGACAAGGCACTGCGAAATGGAGAAACAGAAAAAGCAGAGGAATTGCAGAAGGACATTGATGTACTGCGCAGCGTATTGAAGCTGGGAACGGTACCGGTCGTCATGAAGCGTGCGGCAGAGCTTGCGGGAATTGCAGAAATCGGGCCGGCAAGGAAGCCGGTGCTGGAATGCAGTGCGCAGGATGATGAAAAAATCAAAGAGATGCTGCAGCATTATCATCTCATATAACAACACGGGAAAGGATGATGGATATGAAGGAATACATCGTACGGGAAGACAGAGGAAAGCTACTACTGTATACGCTGCTGCATCTGTGCTTAACCATATTTCTTATGCTGCTGACGATATATGTTTACGGTACCGGGCATTTTCTGCTTGCGTTCTTTGGTATCACAGGGCTCTGGTTTTCTGTAAAAGCCATGTGTCGCTATGGCTTTCGACTTGTCAAAAACACCCCGGTATGTGAATTTAAACGGGACGAGGTAATTCTTCCGGCACTTCCAAAAGAGCAGCGGCATATGAAGTACAAGGACATCCATGCGGTGAAAATCCTTCGCAGCAGCAGCTCTGTCAAGCTCTTTTTCTCAGGAGATCATGTAACGCACCCCTCCGGCTGGCAATATGCAGGAGCGGTGTATCTCTTTCAGAGAAAGAAGCTGAATGATGTACAGAAGCATGCCATGGACTGTCTTCATACCCATCAAATATCCTGCGAGGTTGTACAAAAGGCAGGAAGCTGAAAAAACAGGAGGTACGTATATGCAGAAAGCAGAGCTAACAAAACGCATAGTGGAAACAGGCGCTATGGCAATCGTTCGTGTCGAGACGATAGAACGGGGAATAGAAATAGCAAACGGGTGTCTGGATGGGGGAGTCACCTGTCTTGAAATCAGTTATACACTGCCCAATGCAGGTGAGGTGATTCAGGCTTTGCGTGAGAAATTTCAGGATCGTCTGATCATCGGAGCAGGAACCGTGCTTGACAGTGAAACAGCCAGACATGCCATCCTTCACAATGCGCAGTTTATCATAGCACCGAATTTTTCTCAGGAGGCAGCCGTTATGTGCAACCGGTATCAGATTCCCTATGCGCCGGGCTGTACGACATTAACGGAAGCACTTCAGGCCCTGGAAGCAGGGGCAGCCTTTATCAAGGCGTTTCCAATTTCCGATTTCTATGGTCCCAAGCTGGTATCCGTATTCAAGACACCGATTCCCTATATGCCGATTCTTGCGAGCGGGGGAATTGATCTGAATAATCTGAAGGATTATGTGCAGCGCGGTGTGGACTGCTGCGGCTTCGGCTCGCTTCTTACAAAAGGCAGCCGGGAAGAAATTACGGAAAATGCACGTTCTATCAGAACGCTGATCGATGAAGCAAGACAGGAAATGGAAACTACGGTAGGATAACATTTTAAAAGGCATTATGATACAATGAAAGGCGTATGATGAGCGGCGCCTTTTTTTGAGTTCAAGGTTTGTGCGCAAGCAAAACAAAACTTGTACCGAAAACACTTTGTCAGTGATACCGTTTTCAGATAAAATCTAGTTGTAAGCATCATATGGGGAGGTATGTGTATGGATAATGAACTCATGGCACTTATGCAGGTGCTGTCCAATAAGCCTTATCTCACTCTGAAGGATATCGAAGTAAGCGGCGGCATTACCCGTCGTCAGGCAACCTATCGAATTGAAAAGGTAAACGATTTGCTGCGGCAGCATCATGTTCCACTTATCACCATTGGAACAGCAAAGGAAATTCGATTGGATTCCAAAGCACGGCAGAAGCTGGAGGAGCTGCTTCAGGAAATGAACCAAAGCAGCCAGTATTATATGAATAAAAAGGAACGTCAGATCTATATGTATCTGATGCTGTTTATGAATAGCGAATATCTGTCATTGAGTGATTTCATTGATTCTCTTGGCGTAAGCAGGAGCACGGTGCTGCTGGATTTCAAGGAGCTGACACAAATGCTGGAGGAGCGCGGCATCCGAGTGAGGAACAATCGCACCAAGGGCTATTATCTGATTGGCTCCGAGATGGAAATTCGCAGAATGATGATGAAGTATGTCATTTATACGCTTGCCGAGGAACAGAGTGCTAAAATCTTTGATGTCTTTATCGATGATTTCAATCTGGATATCTTTGATTATTCCCGTCTGGTGATCACGGAGCTTGCACAGCGGCATAAAATTCGATTTGTAGAAGACCGCCTGGTGGAGTTTATCTATATCTTTATATTTCTGAAGGCGCGTATGCAGAGTGGAAAAAATGTAGAGGAAGAAATTCATGCGCTGATGGATATGGAGGCAATCGCCTCGATGAAGGAATATGAGTTTACGGTGGAGCTGTTAAAGAATTACAAGAACACCGACAATATTACAAACACGGATATCAATTATATCTCCTCGTGGATTCTGGGAATTTCCTTTGGCGATATCAATGAGGAGACCAAGGATTGCATACTGATCTCCGATATCATCGGAAAAATCATGACCCGTTTTGAATATCTGAGCGGAGCTCATTACCGCAACACCGAGGAAATCTTCATTCAGCTGTATTCTCATTTTCGCCCTGCCTATTACCGCCTGCTCTGCCGTCTGCCGATTTTCAATCCACTGTGTGACAAGGTGAGGGAGGAATACCGACAGCTGTATCAGCTTGTAGAGGAAACCATGAAGCCGTTTCATGTAATTTTTGGTGGAGATATCCCGGCGGGGGAGATTGCATACCTGACCATGCATTTTGCTTCCATTTACTCCGATCAGAAAGCGTTTGAAATCGCAAAGCAGAAGACTGCACTGGTTGTGTGCTCCAATGGAATCGGCAGCTCTGCCATTCTTTATAACGAGCTTACCGGAATGTTTCCCGAGCTGCATTTTTTGCCACCGCTGGAAACCTCGCATATTCACGATATCAAGGAGCATGTGGATATCATATTCTCCACAAGCTATGTTTCTTTGGGGGCAGACATTCATGCGCCTGTCATTCGGGTAAGTCCGGTCATGTCTATCGCAGAGCGCTACCAGGTCATGCGCGAGGTCTATATGCAGATGGGAAGTCATTTTCTTAAACAGCCCAATGTCGATGTCGTGATGGGGATTGTAGCGAAATATGCGGATGTTCAGGATGAGCATGCATTGTATAATGAGCTAATTACGTATTTCTCCCATATTGACACTACTACACAGGAGGAACGTGTCCTGCATCTTGCGGATATGGTGAAGCCGGAGCTGATCCGTCTGCATTTGGATGCTGATAATTGGGAGGAGGCTGTGCGGAAGGCCTATGAGCCAATGGTACAGCATGGCTATATCACACAGAATTATGTGGAGGAAACCATTAGCAGTGTACGAATCGTAGGGCCGTATATCGTGATTACAAAGCATGTGGCGCTGCCGCATGTGAAGCCGGAAGCAGGAGCGTTGTCAGTTGCACTGGGAGTTGGCGTATTAAACAGCGCTATTGAGTTTGGTAACCGTGACAATGACCCAGTAAAATATATTTTCAGTTTGAGCGCTACGGATAATCAGACGCATCTGTGTGCCATGGCAGAGCTTCTGGAGATGTTTAATAGGCAGGAATTTTTCGATATGCTGGATCAGGCGGAGAACAGCGATGAGGTTATGGTGTATTTGAAAGAAAATCAATAGTAAAAAGCAGGGCGGTGATTCTATACATCATCGTCCTGTGTATTTGTTATGGGGAAATCACCAAAATGCTATGTCTGGAATTTGATTTCGCTTTATATCATACATTCCCTATATCCTGTTTTCTTGTTTACAGCGTGACAGCACTCAAAAGAATAGGCCCTGCTTTTATTTATATAGTTCTTTCGCGTCCCTGGGTAGAAAATAGACATCCCTCAGATACTTCATACTGTTTAATGCCTCCAAGGTATTGTAGGTCAAATCAAGCTGACATCCTATCTCTATAGCTGTTTCATGAAACAGCTCACACATCGTAAACACCGCCTGCCACAGCGCCTCGCTATCAGCTTTTGCGTAGGTTGCTAGAAAGGTCTGATATACAGCATTCGGCAGCAGCTGTTTCATATACTTTCCGCATTTTCCGGCACTGATTTGAAAGTTATAGGAAATGCCGATTTTCCATTCCAATAGACGTTTTAGCATAGGCCGCAGTGTAAAATCGATAACATCCAGTGCATAGGGGAGTTCATTTCGTTTTAATCCCTTCGCGACATTATTCAAACACCACCAATATTCATTACAGGTACAGGAAAACTGCTGTTGTGAAGGCTTTTGAATCCAGTATAGCTGAAGTGCTTTTTTACTTGGCTGCGGGAGGATTCCATCCTTGTCAAGCAGAATTTGATAGGCTTCCAAATGTGTCTTTGCATAGTCTAGTGTGCAGACATGAAGATCAATCCGGTTTCCGTCCTGCAACTGCATAAGCCACCCGTAACAGTTTTCTTTATCTCCTGGATCATATACACTGTCTTCCGGATACTGCATATAAAGCCGTTCACCGAAACGATCAATCCAGCCGTTATCCTTTTGAAAGGAAGCTGTTTCTTTTACGACATATACGACATCATAATCCTGAAACATATCCTTGGGTACATCCGGGTTTACACGGGAGCCTTCCAGATAAGCAGCCCGTATCCGTTCATCCTGCGCAGCTGTGTTGACCAGCAGCTTCATCATTTCGTCTTTTGTTCTCATGAAGGTTCACCTTGTCCTTTGGCAGTGCGGTGGAGATAGAATTTGCAGCTGTATTCCTGCTTTTCCATAAGTACACCGCTTTCCTTTTCTTCCTGTATTATAACGTGAAAACAGGAAGTATATATACTTTTTTTGAAGGAAATAACCGAATGCTTTTAAACCAGATATTATAGAGAAGAATATATTATAAAATCTGTAAGCGGATGACTACAGCAAAACGTTTAACAGAGAAAGAAAAAACTGGCTGTTGCCGTTTCTGCAAAGGAATCAGCTGGACAGTCTTGTTTTATCCCTTTATAATGGTACATAGAGGTGAATATAAGATGGAAAAAATTACTAGCTTTTGTATTGATCATGACATCCTGGATAAAGGAATGTATATATCAAGAATCGATGGAGATATTATTACCTATGACCTTAGAATGGTGAAGCCAAACTGCGGTATGTATCTGGATAATGATGGTCTTCATACCTTTGAGCATCTGTTCGCTACCTATGTAAGAAATTCGGTATACAGTAATGCGGTGATTTATGCCGGGCCGATGGGCTGCAGAACAGGCTTCTACTTTCTAACGAGAGATTCTATCAGTAAGGCGCAGGCGGTGCAGCTGGTTAAGGATACGATGGCGTTTATTGCGGGATTTGAGGGAGATATCCCAGGCGCACAGGAGTCTAAGGAATGCGGCAATTATCTGGATCATGATCTTGCCAAGGCGAAATCCTATGCAAAGGCTTATGGTCAGGTGATGAAGGACTGGAACGAGGAACAGCTCGTTTATCCACAATAAATCAGTGGTTTCAGACTGGATTGGTCTGAAGCCTTTCTTTTGAAAGAGGGTGACATATGAAAACACGTATCAATTTGCTGGAGGGAAAAATTCTTCCCGCATTAAGCGCGCTGGCATTGCCGATCATGGCAACCAGTCTGATTCAGATGGCCTATAATCTGATCGACATGATATGGATTGGAAAAATCGGGGCAAGTGCTGTTGCGTCCGTTGGCGCAGCCGGTATGTTTATGTGGCTGTCCAACGGTCTGGCGACTTTGGCGAAGATGGGCGGTCAGATCAAGGTTGGGCATGCGCTGGGGGCGCAGAAGAAGGAGGATGCCGCATCCTATGCACAGAGCTCGATTCAGATGGGAATTGTATTCGCCATCGGCTTCGGTATTCTGTCTGTTGTGTTTGCGGACGAGATGATCGGCTTTTTTCAGCTGAACAGCGCACAGGTCATACAGGATGCAAAGCTGTATCTGATGATAACCTGCGGTCTGGTCATATTTTCTTTTATGAATCAGATATTCACCGGGATTCTGACAGCGATGGGAAACAGCAGAACCTCCTTTATCGCAACCGGTATTGGGCTTGTTTTGAATATCGTGCTGGATCCGCTGTTTATTTTCGGTTTCGGTGCAATTCCTCCGATGGGTGTTGCGGGGGCTGCAATTGCGACAGTACTTGCACAGCTGGTGGTTATGCTGTTGTTTCTGTATACCATACTACGGGATACGGTCTTGTTCTGTGATGTCCATATACTGCATTCTTATTCTTCACAGCATACAAGAGAAATTTTCCGTATCGGATTACCTTCCGCTGTGCAGAGTATGTTGTTTTCCGGTATTTCCATGGTCATTGCAAGATTGATTGCAGGCTGGGGAGACGCTGCCGTGGCAGTACAAAAGGTGGGTTCACAAATCGAATCCATTTCCTGGATGACTGCGGAAGGCTATGCGGCGGCTTTAAACAGCTTTGTGGCTCAGAACCATGGTGCGAAGAATACAGATAGAATCCGGGAGGGGTATCGGCTCTCCATGATTGTCATGCTGTCCTGGGGTGTGTTCTGTTCTCTTGTTCTGATCGTTTTTCCACAGCTCATCTTTCAGGTCTTTATTCAGGAGGCGGAGGTGTTGCCAATGGGGGTGGATTATCTTCGTATTCTTGGTGTTTCTCAGCTGTTTATGTGTATGGAAATCACAACAGCAGGCGCTTTCAGCGGACTTGGAAAAACGCTGCCTCCATCCATTGTAAGTATCACGTTAACCGGTGCACGAATACCGATGGCGATATTGCTGGGAAGATGGCTGGGGCTGAATGGCGTCTGGTGGGCAATTACGATTAGTTCGATCGGGAAAGGTATCGTATTGCTGGGGTGGTTCTTAAAGGATATGAAATGGACAGATATGTCAGAGAGATAATCATTTCGTTAGAATTAGAACTGTTAAATAGAGAATGTAAAAATATCATTAACATTTTGGTATAATGTTAATGAGAAGATGGGTGAGTATAATGAACAGATATAAATTATTATTTTGTGATGATGATATAAAATATTTAAAAAGGAAAATACAGGAAACAGTTGAGGATGCGTATCCAAATACTTTTGAGTGTACATATGCTACAGATGAAATTTTTTTATTTGATACTGCATATGATGCTTATTTCCTGGATATTGAAATGCCAAGTCAATCTGGGTTTGATATAGCAAAAAAAATATATGAAAAAAATAAAGATGCAGTTTTTATTTTTATGTCAAGCCATGAAAATTATAAGCTTGAAGGTTATAATTTTCATCCATTTGATTTTATAGTGAAAGATGATTTAAAAAATGAGCTGGTTAGAGTATTGAAAGAAGTGAAAATTAAGCTTAACTCCAATACTAGGGATTTTGTATTACTGAAATCCGAAGGAATAAAAATTGATTTAATGCAAATTCTTTATGTAATGAGCGACGGTAATTATAGACATATTGTGACAAAAGATAAAGATATTATGATTCGTTCAAATGATGAGGATTTAGATACAATTATGAGCTTAGATTCTTTGCTTCATATAAGAAGAGGGGTATGGGTTAATATGCATCATATTAGCAGGTTTAAAGGTGATATGATTGAAATGGTTAACTCTAGTAAGTTTAAAGTGAGCAGAAGCATTAGAAAGTCATGCTATGAAAAATATTTAAGGCATTGTCACTAGAAGAAATTATTTTAAAAATGATGTTATAGCAAATCTTATAAATAGTGATAACAAATAATTTACTATTATGATATGTTTAAATGTATCCTTCTTCATGAATATACAAAGGAAAGTGAAAATCATTATGTAAATAAAGGTCAATAGAAGTATCAATGCTTCTATTTTTATATCGATGTGATAAAAAAATACAAAAATTAAAGTGTTTAAGATGACTTCCAGTAGATAGCAGATAAATAATCTGTTTATAATCACGTTCTTATACTGGTTATGGATTCGTATTTTTATCTCATTTTCCAGGTGGATGTAATACATGATATTGTCTACATAAAATAGAGTTTGAGCTAAAATTAAAAGCGAGGATAAAGAAAAATGAAGGATATTATGAGGTAAAAACAAAATAATATCTAATTTTGATTCATTTTCATAAATACAAAGATTAATAGTAAAGTAGGTTATGCAATAAGCAAATAGATATTTTGCTTTAATTGATTTTATATAATTGGCCATTTTTAATTTCATATTCAGCTGAAAATTCAATGTTATCTATACCATCATGTGCACAGATAATTACACTTTTTCTCTCCTTAATTAATTTATAAATAGCTTTATTAAATATCTTTATACTTTCTTTATCCAAACCTCTAGTTGGCTCATCAAGTAAAATTAAATTTTGATTTTCCATGATTGCCTGAATAATACCTACTTTTTGGCGCATGCCTAAACTGTATTTTTTTATTGGAGTTTTGGAAATATAGTCTAATAAGAATAGTTTTGTTAAATCCTTTACTTTTGATTCATCATATTTATGCGTTAACGTATACAAGAATCTTAAATTAAAAGCCATGTTTTCATTTTCTATGAATGTAGGATTTTCTATTAACGCTCCTATTTTTACTGAACTGTCAAGAATGAGCTGTCCGTCTTCAGGTTTGATAAGACCGGATATAATTTTGAGTAGGGTTGTTTTACCCGAACCGTTAATTCCGCTGATGTGGATTAATTCACCTTCTTTGATTTCTAAATTGATATCATTAAGTACGGTTTGATGTTTAAAGGCTTTATTTATCGAGTTTAATTTTAGCATTTTTTGTTCTCCTTGTCTTTAATTGACTATGTTTTCTAAAATTAGGAATTGTATTAGAAAATTATTGAATAGTGTAAGTAATAATAAAGCAGCACTTTTATTTTTATATAGAATAAACATAATGATGCATTCGTTGATAAATTGCATGAGCAGGTTTATCAAAAAATATAAAAATAGAAGCAAGTAATCTTTACAAAAGAAAAGGTTATAAAAGAAAACGGAATAAGTCATTACAAAGTAGATCAATATATTTATGAATATACTTTTTATAAGGAATAAGGTAAAACCTTCATCCTTTAATCTTATTTTCATATGAGTGCTCACAGCTTTGATTAAACTTATTCTTTTTAATGCGAAAATTGAAAAAACAATATTTGAATATATAAATATATATTTTGAAGTAAATAACCATACATCCAGAGATAGATTACTCACATAAAAAAAGTAAAAAGATAAGCAGGTAGTGATTGCAAATAAAAGGATATATTTATTAATATATGTTTTTTTCAATATATCAACCATTTTGCATCATACTCCTATATGATATTTTCCATAATACAATGGATAATGCTATATTGCTGATAAGGTAAAAGATAATAGACCATAGCATTCAAATAGTAATCCTGGTGTTAGTAAATTCATTGGCGTAATGAAACTGGAAATCACGCCGGCTAATTCATTGCTTAGACCTGTTTGAAGGAATATTTGCTTGAACATGATTACTGAAATAAGAGATAATATAAAATTCAATAAAGAGAAAGCTCTAAACATGAATTCGTTTTTTATAATGTATATCATCTGTATCAGGAAAATATTATAGATACCAAAGCCAATACAGGAAAATAGTATATATAAGCCAAAGTTCAGAAAAGGATTCGGCGAAAAAATAAAAGTAAGTGTTTCTTTTGTAAAATCAATAGGACTATAGGTGAAATGTATCATCGCAATTATGGCAACATTCAGTAATAAGTAAAATAAAAAGGAATCAAGAAAAACTTTTACTGTTATTTTGAGAGTATATGTCTTGAGATTGATTCTTTCAGTGATAAGGTTAATGAATGAATTATTTTTATATTTAAAATAGTTGATTGTAAATAAATTCGGAGTAATGATTATCAATGCTAAAAAATAAAATATTGTTTTATTAGCATTGCTGATATCGAAGTAGGCCTCAACACCTCTATTGATTGTGGACTCCTCAAAAATAGGATCTAATTGAAATTTTATTAGGAATAAGGTAAGTATTATAATAGCAAATAAGAATAGTATGATAGAAATTTTTTGTTTTTTGGAATAAAGCATAAAGAACTCCTTTCTAAATAATGTAATAAATCAAAGACAGAATAATTCATGTCTTTGATTTATTTAATAATTAAGGTTCAAATTTATATGTAATATATCTGTAATCTGGTTCAAGAGTGGAACTTGTTATTGCAGATTTATATTTACCTGTTCCTTTTTGTGATGCGTAATATGGTTTTCTCTTCCATTTTTTTACAGATAAAGTAATGTTACCATTCAAAGCTTTTTCATTCTTTTTATCTTTAGCGGATTCTTTATAAAGTTGTCCATATATATTAAATGTATATGGTGATGTATTTAAATAAATACCCCCATCCGCATTTTTATTAGCTTTTTTTTCTTTCTCAACAGAGAAATTACTCCAGCCTCCGAAACGTGGAACACCCATTGTTACTAAAGGTGATACAGCAGCAAAAGCCGTTGCTGTAAACGCTACTGCAAAAGTAAAAACAAAGCTAAACATTAAAAACTTTTTCAATATTGCATTCATTTTTATATAGCCCTCCTTTTTATTTAACAAGTACTTGTGTGATGGTAGTATAATTTAATTTTTCATAACTAGCAATGATTTTGTTGTGAAAGGTTATAAATTTGTGATAAACGGTATTTTTGTTCACTCACATATGAAATGATGCTATTCATAACATTAGGATTGAAATAATGTAATAATTAAGTATATTATATTTATCTCCCCCTGATATTACTTTTTTATTTATAAATGATGGTTTTCATTTTATAACTATATTCTTATTCTAAAAAGGAATTTTTACACGATTCTTATCGAGGTTCATGAAATACTCATCGTATATACCTACTATATTCAGAAAGCAGGTGAATTGTAAAATAGTTTGTTACGTATAATGTGTAAAAGTAAGAGGATGGAGAAAATGAAATAATAACATGGTATTTAACATAATCATTAAAAATTAACCTAAGCAAAGGACTGTGTAAAGCACTATACATCAAGGCGGCCACAGCCTTTGTGAGGTTTTTCAGATAATGATGATAGTCATTTTTAATACATGATTTATTAACTGGGAAAGGAATCGATATTATGAATTTTACTCGAAAAATTATCTTATGTTTAATATTATTGGCAATGAATAACATATCGGTATTTGCGGAAGAAATGAATCTAAATCATATTGAAGATAACGATCTTGCTGAGGAAATCGAAATGTTTCAAAGGTACTATGATAATCCTGAGTCTTATGTTTTTCAGGATCAGGAGGGAAATGATATTGGTGATTTTGTATGGAGTCAAAGGGAATTGTTCAAAAAGGACCCATATCATACAACTGACAATATGATGGAAATAGTGTGCAGTGTTCAGGAAGATATTCCTTCCATAACTTTTTATTCAGCCAACACTGTAACCTGGTCAAGACAGAAAATTTATTATAAAAAAACAAAATACTGTCTATATACAGTCATTGGTACATATAATATTACAAATAAGAAAATAACTTCAGGGAAAGCAAGTGCCAAAATCATTGATAAGGGTGGAGCAATATATACAATCCAATATATGTCCAGCAATATCAAAAATTCAGGGAAAACAATAGTATACAATGTTAAGCATATAATAAATGGAGTTGTGTATAAAACAAATCATACAAAATCAATTTAATCAGTTATTTTTTTGTGTTATTATACCAAAGGGTGATAATAATGGATAACGGATTATACGCTTATATGTTAACATACTTCACAGTTACATTCATTGGCTATGGTTTCATATTTGAATTAACGAAAACACGAATTTATTTGAAAAATATAAAGCTTAAGTACATTTTTTATTTGATTTTAATCTTACTATTCATTATCAATATATTTGTTTTTATAAATATAACATGGATTGATGAATTTGGAGGTGTGGCTAGGTATAGTCCTGATACTTTTGAAGATTTTGCCGTATTACTTTTTATGTTTTTTCTTTTTCAGGAATCAAAAGGGAAGCGTGTCTTCTATTTATCACTTGGCTATACACTTGTTAAAAGTGCGGATATTCTTTATTCGTTTTTCAATAACATAGTTTTTCAGTATATGATAAATTTTGTGAATGAGGAATGGCTGAGCTATGCATTAATGTTATTATATCCGTTTTTTTATTTCTTGCTTTATATCGTTTTACGTAAAGTTCTTAAACATATGGTATTAGAAGATAAGGAATGGTGGGTTTTCAGTGTAATGTCACTCATTCTTCTAAGCTATTATTACTTTGTTATTGATTTTATGCCGAATGTAGATCCGGAAAATTTATTCTTATCTACGAGTATAGATTATATTTTGATTATATTTATGATAGGAATATTTTTCGTTTTCTTCTATTATTTAAAAATGCTGGATAAACAGAAAAAGGCATTACTTGATATGAAATTACATGAACAGGCTGAGCTATACAGATCAGAGCTTGCCACAAGAATTGAGGCAGCTATCAGTGAGAATAGAAAACTAAAGCATGATTTAAAAAATCATTTCATTATGCTAGAATCAACGATTAAGGTTGATGATGAGCTGGCATTGGAATATTTGCATGATATTATGGGAAAGATGGAAATTATAGATGTTCTTTCAACATCAAATTTGCATTTAAATTATCTGATAAATTCAAAAGTAGAAAAAATAAAATCACTAAATATTGATTTAACGTGTGATTTTAAAAATACGCTGGATTTTCTGAATCTTTTTGAATTGACAACAATCCTGGGAAATCTGATTGATAATGCAATAGAGGCTCAAAAATACGTAGAAAATAAAAGGTTTATAAAGCTTTCAACAAGAAAAAAAGCGGACATGGTAAGGCTTAGTATAGAAAATAGTTGTAATATAGAGGAAATTCATATGGATAATCAGAAGCTTATTACAAGTAAAGAAGATAAAGAAAATCACGGAATCGGTTTTCAGCGTGTTTGTGAAGTGGTGAAGGAGAAAAATGGCATTATTACAAGAACTGTTAATCATAAAATATTTATAGTGGAAATTGTATTGCCAATTGAAATGTTATCTTATTGAATGAGTATGTTTAGTATGATAGGAAGAGCATCTTGCAATAACAACGAATCTGACAAATAAAGACTATAAAAAAGATGTTATCTTCATAAAATCATAAAATAATATGATTTTATGTACATAAAAAAAGAAAATATTATGATTTTATGAATTTAAATTGATGATTTAGTATATGTCGACTGATAAATCTCCATAAAAATTGGAAGAAGTTTTAAGGCCGTCAAATACAAATATCAACTGACAGGAGTTATCAGAATTTCCAACAAATGCGTAAGTATGACTAAGAGATTTTGTGAAGGTTTTAAGACGTTATCGATATATAACATACTAAAAGAAAATAAAGGGAACGATAATATAATGAGTTATGAGATTTAGAATGATAATGGTGGCTATGTATACGGTACTGCTATTCGCATATATTATGAAAAGAGCTATTAATTCTATCATGAAATATTGTAGGAAAAGCAATACAAAAAAGGAGTATAGCATAGAATAAGAGGTTATATAGGACCAGCCAGTCACCAGCGTAGGACCGTATAAAATCAGAAAATGAACACAAAGATTCATCATAAATTGAGAAAACAGCTGTATACAAAATTGCTGTTTTTTTAAGCGTATCAGTGTAAGACTACGGAGCTGTTTAAAGATATATATACGATATACAAGAAGTATAAAATAAAACGATTCTCCATATAATCCTGCATAATGATTCGTGAGATAATAAAGATTCAGTGGCGTATGATCCGAGCCATTATAAAAATATAAGGATAGGCAGCCTCCAAAAATCATTAGGATTGTATAACCCGATTTGTATGAATATTTATTTAGTTTCCACATGCGGATACCTCTTCTTTATTGTTATGACTTTTTTATAGGAATGTTATGAAACATGAAAGCTTATTTCTACATCATTTAGGATTCTGCTTTTATATTCTTTTAAGGTTATTGTATACTTTACAGATTTGGTTGTTTATTTACATTTATTAAAGTACAATCAAAGCTCATGCAGAAAGCCGTTTTCTAATACAAATTTGCGGGTGAATGCGATATCATCAACGCCGTCATGTGCGCATATAATGACGGCTTTCTTTTGCCTGAGTAAAGCTTTGATTATTTCATTAAACGCATGAATACTTGCTTCATCCAGCCCTCTTGTCGGCTCGTCAAACAGGACTAGGTTCTGGTTTTCCATAATTGCTTGAATAATGCCAACCTTTTGCCGCATACCAATACTGTATTTTTTTATGGGAGTTTTCAAATCGTAATCTAGTTGAAACAGTCTGAATAAATTCTTTACAGTGCTTTCTTCATATGTGCCTTTTAGATTAAAAAGAAATTTTAGATTATAAACGGCTGTTTCTGTTTCGATATACTTTGGATTTTCTATCAATGCTCCAATCTGTGTGCCTTTGGATAGACGGATGCTTCCTTCATCCTGCATCAACAAACCAGCAATGATTTTTAGTAATGTGCTTTTTCCCGATCCATTGATTCCCTTTATATGAATTAAATCACCTTCATGAATTTCCAATTGGATTCCTTTTAAAACAGTATTCCCTTTGAAGCTTTTTTGAATATTATCAATTTTTATCATATACGTTCTCCATTTCGCTTGTAGATTCAGCATGATTTCTTATGGTACGCAGATACTGTGTTCTATACACCTTATCCTGTTGTATTTATAACGACTGCATATAAGCCTATATAGCAAATATATCAATAATGTAAAAAATAATGCTGTACTGGTAAATGAATACCAGCCAGTGTAATGCGCTTCTAATGGAAAGGTTGTCCCTGGTGTGATTAGATTTGCAGGTACCATGAAAGATAATAAAGAACGTATCGGAATCATACGACGGGTATAAGGCTCTAATTGTTGGACTATCACAGCACCTGTACACGGGTATAGAAGCATACTGGTTATTTGAACAAGAACTCCTGTGGAGTAAAAGATATATTCGTTTTTAATCAGCATGGACAGTGTGGAGATAAACATCAGAAAAATACCATAGCCTGCAGAGGATAGTAAAACAAAGATTAATAATTCTAAAACAGCATTCCTGCTGAAATACATTTCAGTACTTATAAAAAGGGAGGGAATCACTGATTCGTAGAAGAAATGCAGATATAATATAATGGATATCTGCAGGATCAGAAAAAAGATGAAGCCAGTTGAAAAAGATTTAATCAATACCCTTTTTAGATAGTCTTGTATGGAAATTCTTAATAAAATGAAATTAGAAAACCCTTTTTGTATCTGAAAGAATGTAGCTGAAACAAGTAGTGGTGCGATTATGAATAGAGCCGTAAAGACAAATAGCAGCATATCCATAGAAGTCATTTTATAAAATGCATAGATACCGTAATCGCCCGGATAGGAATTCTCGAGGGATGGATAATTGGTATACACTGTTAGAAAAGTTGAGAGTATAAGGATTGAATAACAGCATAAATAACGAAAGGCATTTTTTCTGGATTTTGTGAACATAGCAGACCTCTTCCTGTAAATAATATAAAATTTGCTTACAGTTAATTTAACGTAAGCTATAATAAAAAAGTTTGTTTTTAAATTATTTTCTAAAATTTTAATAAAACCAAACCTTTTTGGTTATTCATCCGTTAAACTATAAAGAGGAGAAAGGTGAGATGGTAGATGCAGGATAACATATTGATATCCAGGGCAAAGCATGGTGATCAGGAAGCGCTTGAAGAGCTCATTCGACGTTGGTATCAACCCATATATAAATACCTCGTGCGTAAGACTGGAAATACAAGCATCGCCTCTGATCTTACACAGGAAACGTTTCTGAAATTTGTTGAAAGCCTGCCGAGGTACTCTCCCTTAGCTGCATTTTCTACTTATATTCATACGATCGCCTATCATGTGTCTGTGGATTATTTTCGTAAGCATAAGGATTATCAGGTATATGACGATAAGCAGTGGGATATGCTGGAGGATAAACGAAATGGAGTGGATGAGAACTATTACCGTATGAAGGAGATTCTGTATAAGCTGCCGGATAAGCAGAGAGAATGTATTATTTTATATTATTATCAGGGCTTGAAATACCGCCAGATTGCTGAGGTTTTGAGCATCCCCGTATCGACGGCAAAAACGCGTGTGCGGACAGGATTACAAGCATGCAGGAAACTGTGGGAGGTAGAGGAATGAAAAAAATATTAGATTATTACACGGTGAAGGATGCGCCGCAGGACGAAATCGAGCAGTTTCTACAGACACTGCCCTTGCAGAATAAAGCTCCTCAAGCATGGGATCAAATGAAGCTGCAGTGGAAATGCATACCGAAATACTATATACTGCTATTATTTACTCTTACTGCATTTACGATTTACTATCTTTTCCATCGAACACCCGAACAATACAACAGAGAAGGCATTTGGGAAATTACGATGTATTATATGATTGGGTTTTTAGTTATTACAATTCCCCAGTTTACAAGAAGCGGGGAGTTTCAGATGGAAGAGCTGGAACGTAGCTGCCGGTATAGCTACATACAGATTTTATTTACGCGTATTCGTATGTTTGCATGTCTGTTTATCGCTATGCTATTCATTATCTGCATAGCTGCTGTTTTTTATATGCAGGAAGGTTATCTTGAACTAATACTGACCATCAGCTTTTCTCTTGTATTCGTTTGTGATGAAATTCTGCTGTTCCTGCGAAAAGCACGGCACTGGACAGGACCTGGTCTTATGAGTGGATGCTTTGTACTGACGTTTGGAACGATGCGTATACTATCTGAAATCATATTCTATCTATCCTGGAGCGTATTACTGCTATTTATCATCGTGTGTACGGCTGCAGGTATATATTTATGGAAGCAATTTAGAAGGGAGTATCAGAATAATGAAACTTTCAGTAGAGCATGTTACGAAGAAATATAAAGACAAAACAGCTGTTAACGATGTTACCTACGAATTCCATAACGGCATCTATGGGCTGCTGGGACCAAACGGAAGCGGGAAATCTACACTGATGCGTATGCTGTGCGATATCCTTCGCCCTACGCAGGGAATTATTAAATTGGATGATAAAGCGATTCATGCACTTGATGAGGATTACCGCGATATCCTTGGATATCTTCCACAGGAATTTGGGTATTATCCACAGTTCAGTGCACAGGATTTTCTGATGTATTTTGCCACACTAAAGGGCTTTGGAAAAGAAAAGGCTAAAAGAAGAGTGGATGAGGTTTTAGCTATGGTTTCTCTGAAAGCAGAAAAGAAGCATAAAATACGTACATTTTCCGGAGGTATGAAGCAACGCCTTGGAATTGCGCAGGCATTGTTGAATGATCCGAAAATACTGATTGTTGATGAGCCAACGGCAGGTCTTGATCCCAAGGAACGTACAAAATTCAAAAATATTCTGGCACGCTGTGCGAATGATAAAATCGTTATACTGTCAACCCATATCGTTTCGGATGTGGAGACAATAGCAACGGATATTCTGATTATGAAAGAGGGGACTTTGCTCTTAAATGGGAATAGGGAGGCTTTACTAAAAGATATAAAGGATAAGGTGTATACGTTCCTGGCACCGCCTTCAGATGTGGAAATGTGGAGTAAAAAGGGTATCATTACAGAAATGATACCCGTTGAACAGCAACTGCAAATACGGCTGATTGCACAGCAGCAGCCGACCGATCATGCCCAGCATGTGGCTGCCACTCTGGAGGATTTGTATCTTATGATATTCAGAGATCAGGAAACAGCATGCTGAGATATGAATTGTTAAAGCTCTGGAAGCGGCCTGTTGTATGGGCGGCCATCTGTTTTGTTATCCTGTTTCATGCAGTGAACTTAGGGATTGTAGCAAATGGTGAAACAAAAAAAGAGGATATGCATTGGGGGCATGTCTATGGCGGTATTATGGATGATAGCTGGCAGAGGAGCATACAAACAGAATATCAAAAATTTACAGAGGACAAATCGAATCAGATGAGCAAAAAAGAATTTCAGGAGGCTGGAGAGCAAGTTGGCTGGGCACAAAGTAAAATAGACAGGCTGTATAAAAATCCGGTAAATCGTTTAACTGAAGAGGCGCAGGATATGCCTCAATATAAAACACTGTCCTGGGCATATCAAAATACACATTTCAAAGAGAAATTGTCGGAATTCGTAAATCAGGAAATCGAAAGAATGCAGCAGCGCGCGCCTGCTTTTGATACTGCCAGAATTCAGCAGGCATATCAAAAACTCGAAAACAACTGGGAGGAATATCGCTTTGGTTACAATAAAGGCTGGATTGTTCTGCAGGAAGGCCCTGTTTTCATGCTGCGAACATATAGCATCATGATGATCGTACTGCTTTCCATTTTATTCTCACAGGAAAATGAATCACATGTCATGGAAACACTGCTTACGACAAAAAATGGAAAGAAGGGTATCCAAAGGGTGAAAGTAAAAGCAGCGCTGATCAGTGGAATGCTGGCTTGGTGCGGTTTACTTACTATACACGTATTACTTACGATTTTCTTTTTCGGTTTGGGAGATGGAGGAACATTTGTTCAGGATTTTATTATGAATGTCTGTCCTTATCTGCTTACTGCAGCACAGTTTTTCACAGTTCAGGCTATCATTAGCTTCAGTGCATCAGTGGTTATCGCTTTGTGTATGGCTCTGATAGGTGCTTATACAAAAAAGTCAAGTACCTGCATTATTATCATGGTTTTGATTCTATTGCTACCACCGTTTGCCAATAATACCAGCTTGCAAAATCTGGTATTGCTTCATCCATCCAATATATTATCCGGACGTTATCTGATCAGTTCCCTGAATTATGTGAATATAGGATTTACATATGTTCGTGCAGTCTATGCTGTCCCTGTGATTTTGCTTTTTTTGTCTGCAGTCTTTATGATATTGCTGCATATAAGAAACCCGGAAAATCATTTGGTATTAACTTTTGAAGATTAGAGGTGAGATCCTATGTTAACAATGATTCAAGCAGAGTTAAAGAAATATGTATTTAATCGTAAGGTTGCAGTTGTTCTCTTACTTGCACTTACAGTCTTTATAAATAAGCTATACATGTATGATGCTACTACTTATCAACAATATTTTGACGGTGGAAGCATTGCTATGCGGGAAAAGACCATTGCATATTGTAAAAACAGACAAATTTCTGCTACGCTAATAGATGATGATTTTCGTGAGAGAACAGCTAAGGAATATCGGGCATTCATAGACAAATACAGAGCCAGTGATGAGAAGATAGCAGCATTAATAACGGAATGGGAGAGCGATGATACGCTGGAATCTGTTCTTGCTAATCGGTATAATTATGATAATGTAATCTTGATGGTAGGAGGGGAAGAGAATGCTCCGGAAACAAAAGCTCCCTTTCTTGCTGATAAAATCGGCTATGTCAAAATGACAAGGAGCCTTGTAGAAGATGTTCGTGAGGATAATAAATATACTGATCATCCGCTCAGTGAAGCTCAGCTTCAACAGAAGGAACAGATGATTCAAAAAAATCTGGTGGATCAGCCGATAACCGGAGGTTATTCGCTGGGGGTTGATTATCTGATATCCATGAATCAGTTTCTGCCTTTCACGCTGGGGTTTGTACTCCTGGCCTGCTTTTATCGAATGTTTGCACAGGAAAAAAAGCGAAGAACAGACGCTATGATTCTGACATGTAAGTATGGGAAGAAAAGATATATTTATTCAAAACTGCTTACTGTATTCTTCGTTACGACTGTCTTATGGCTGATATTCCAGATTGTGAATCTTATGGGCTGTCAGCTCGTGTATGGTTTGGAGGGATGGGATGTGACATTCAATTCGAGTTTTAGCATCTCACCTTATGGCTTGACTTATCTGGAAATGTATTTATTTCGTTTACCTTTCAGTTATTTAGGCACACTGGCATTTGCTTACCTCATCTGCCTTCTCTCACAATGTACTCGCTCCATTCCAACCATGCTCACGGGACTGGTATTCATTGTTATAACAAGCTGGATCGTATATCCCTATGATAACTACACACTGTTGAATAAAATACAGCTTTTGCTACCTACACAGATTATGAGCGGATGGAATATTTTTCGAGAATATAACGCCTATGATATATTCGGTGTGAATGTTTTATATCCGTCAATAGCAGGAATAGCTATTGCTGTATATCTTGTCGTTTTTATGATAGGAATTTATTTGTTAATGCAGAACAGACAAATCAAGAATGGATGATGTGCAACATTATAGTTGCTTATCCTATGAAAAAGAGACGCTTCACAAAACGGGTTCTTTCTTCTTTTAGGGTGTATGCAAAAGGGAGAATTCAACTTCTATTGATAAACAAATGGTGTTGAACTCTCCCTGTTATAAGGTTACCTACAATCGAGAAGGAACCCACAACGAAATCCCTTTTCTTTTATGTCATATATAATATAAATTTCGGTATAAGGATCGAAGCTTCCCATAATCCTAAAGCTGAAACAATATACCCACAGCGGCGGAAGCTGCAATGCATAAGATAGGATGCCACTTTCGCTTATTGGATAAATAAAAGATAGCAGCAAACAGCAGAATGCACGGCCATTTGACCATTTCTATAAAATTTTCGCTATCCTGAAATAAAGCAGCGATGAAAATCGTTATACCGGCAGAGGCGATGAGTGCGGTGACAGCAGGACGAATACCATAGAAAACAGATTTCACCAGCTCACTGTCCTTAAATTTTTTCAGAAACTGCGCAACGATACAGATTACGATGATGCTTGGCGCAACCAGTCCAAGCGTCGCAACAATACCGCCCAGCACACCATTGATATGATATCCGGTGTAGGTTGCCATATTGATACCGATGGCACCTGGTGTTGATTCACTCACCGCAATCATGTCAGTCAGCATATCTGCAGTAAACCAGTGATATTTATTCATCATTTCCGTAAGAAACGGTATGGTAGCCAGTCCCCCTCCAAGGGCAAACAGGCCGGTTTTGAAAAATTCGTAGAAGGCAAGCAGCAATAGTTCCAGATTCATTCCTTTACCTCCCTGCGTCGCAACGCACAGACAATCACACCGAGTAATGCGGCGATGATAACAACAAGAACGGTTGATACGCTGGTAAAGGTAATTGCGGCAAGGACAACGGCGAATAACACGATACCGAAGGCATCCTTGATACCACTCTTCCAGAGCTTGACTACGGCATTCAAAACAAGTACACATACCGCTACACGAATACCTGCTAAAGCATGCTGAACAACTGCAAGTGAGGAATAGGTGGTAAGCACAGAAGCAATCAATAAAATAATAATGATGCTTGGCGTAACTACACCCAGCGTTGCGATAATAGCACCAAGGATTCCTTTCTCATAAAAGCCGATAAACGTTGCTGTATTTACCATGATGATACCCGGTGTACACTGTGCAACCGCATAGTAATCCATGATTTCCTCTTCAGTGGCCCAATGCTTTTTATCCACAATTTCCTTCTGGATCAGCGGCAGCATGGCATAACCTCCGCCAAAGGTAAAGGCTCCTATCCGCATAAAGACAGAAAACAGTTCCCAGTAAATTTTCATAAACACCCTCATTTCCATATAAAGAATACCCATATTATACAAAAAACAAACATAAATACAAGAAGTGCAGGTGTTTTTTCCTTGATATTGGAAATATTTCACCGGGTGTGGGATTGTAAGAGAAAGCGCTACACTATATAATAATACATATGGAGGATTACCTATGTTCAATATATATCATCAACCCTATGCCAGAGGTCGTTATCCGATTGTAGCCGCAAACGGTGTTGTGGCCACTGGAAACAATCTTGCTGCCGCTGCAGGTCTGCAAATCCTGCGGGAGGGCGGTAATGCAATCGATGCCGCGATTGCGACAGCCGCAACACTTACCGTTGTTGAGCCTACTGCAAATGGTATCGGCTCCGATGCCTTTGCTATTGTCTGGTACAAGAATGCCATGTATGGTCTGAACAGCTCAGGCTGTGCACCTATGGAAATTTCAATAGAAAAACTGAAGGAACAGGGGATCACGGAAATGCCGAAGCATGGATGGACACCGGTAACCGTTCCGGGAGCACCGAAGGCGTGGGCAGAATTAAGCAATCGATTTGGAAAGCTGCCCTTTGCACAGGTACTCGCACCAGCAATCACCTATGCCCGTGAAGGTTATCCGGTACCGCCGGAGCTTTCCAGATTGTGGAAGATGGCTGTCAGAAGCTATGCGGATAAAAAGGATGATCCAGTGTTCCGGCAATGGTTTCAGACTTTTACCTTTGATCGAGCAGCACCGCAAGTCGGTCAGCTGGTTAAGCTTCCCGATCATGCGAAAACACTTGAGAAAATAGCAGAAACACAAGCAGCTTCTTTATATGAAGGAGAGCTTGCGCAGCGTATCGAAGAGGATAGTATTGCACACGGTGGTTATCTGCGAAAAAAGGATCTGCAGCAGCATAAGGCAATATGGGTGGATCCGGTTTCTGTACACTATCATGGCTATGACGTTTGGGAGCTGCCGCCTAATGGACAGGGAATTGTCGCATTGATGGCATTGAATATATTAAAGGAATTCCAGTTTGCCCAGCGGGATGAGGAATTGTTTCATCATCAGTTTGAAGCAATGAAAATGGCCTTCGCAGACGGCTTGCATCATATCACAGATGCGAAGCATATGAAAGCCGAAGTACAAAGCCTGTTACATACAGCCTATGGCAGAGAGCGCTCGCAGGAAATTGCATATTTCGCCAAACAGCCTGCAGTTCACATGCCGCCGAAAAGCGGTACCGTATATTTATGTACAGCAGACAGGGAAGGAAATATGGTATCCTTCATTCAAAGCAATTATATGGGCTTTGGCAGTGGAGTTGTAGTAAAGGACACTGGAATCGCCCTTCAAAACCGCGGACATGATTTCTCTTTGGATCCCAATCATGTTAATGCTCTTGCTCCCGGAAAGCGAACCTACCATACCATCATTCCCGGATTTCTTACAAAGAATGGAAAAGCAGTTGGTCCATTTGGCGTTATGGGCGGATACATGCAGCCGCAGGGACATGTGCAGGTGGTTATGAATATGATTGATTTTCATTTGAATCCACAGCAGGCGCTGGATGCCCCACGATGGCAATGGGTAAAGGATAAAAAATTTATTATAGAGGACAGCTTTGATTACAACATTGCAAGAAGGCTACAGGAGCGCGGTCATCAACTTCAGGTGGATTTGGAAACTGCCAGTTTCGGGCGCGGACAAATTATCGTGCGACTGGATAATGGTGCACTGATGGCAGGAAGTGAATCAAGAACAGACAGCAGCATCGCCTGCTGGTAATGGCAATAGAGGAAAAGACAGGGGTATATATATGCAGACCGTTTACCATATAGCATTATTGGATGATGAACCATGCTATACAAATATGATACGTGAAAAAATAGAAGCTTTTGAGTTAGAGGAACAGCTTTTCATAGATACATATAATAATGTTCATGATTTTTTGAGAAGTAAACATATATATGACATACTTCTGCTGGATATTGAAATGCCGGGAATGGATGGTATTCATCTCGCTAAATACATCGCCAACGAACGGACACTGGTGATATATGTAACGAATTATGCAGATCGTATGGAGGATGCATTTGGAATCAACGTATTTCGCTATGTTTTGAAATCCAAAATAGATGAAAAGCTGAAAAGGACCCTGCAGGATGCTTTTGAGTTTTTACAGGATAACGCAGATTTCAAGATACGTACAGATGGCGGTTATGAGATGCTGGCACAAAAAGATATCATTTATATGGAGTATTTCTCCAAGGATATCTATGCTTATACCAAGGATCGTGAATACATATTCCGTATGTATTCAATGGAGCGCATGATGAATGAATTAAACAGTCGCTTTGTTCAAATCAATCGTGCCAATATTGTTAATATAGAATATATCCGTTCCATTCGAGGGTTTGAACTGCATCTGCAGGGCATTGATCGCATACTGAAAATCAGCAGGCGACGTAAGAACGAAATTATGGATGCTTTATTTCAAATGACGACAAAATTATGATGTCGTCATTTTTGAATAAGAAAACCCCCAGATAGTCTGGGGGGCAGGTACAATCAGGAGATGATAAGAGATAACTGTTCTCAGTAATTTCTTGAATATGAAGCCAACAATGTGAGTAAAATCACCATGAAATGGGAATTCGTAAACTTAATCCAGTATGATACATAGGAACAGACCAGCGCTGGTGTCTTATAGTTTCTATGTCTTTTGATTTATAAAGTGCATGTTGCTGTTGTAGATTGTACTTACAGTATACTGTTGGTGAAAGAAATGTAGAGAGGTTTCTTACCAGATAATTCAGTAGGCTTTCTTAGGTTTATCTAGTACAGCAGAAACGTCTTGCTTAACGAACGAGTGATTTGAATAATTTTACTGTACTTTACAAGCATTTGTGATACACTGATGATACAAAAAAGGAGGGGCTGTTCCATGAAAAAATATTTAAACACTATAATGTTGATGTATGTATCACGATTACAAAAGCCCCGGCCATTCTACATGTCCGCTTAATGGATCCTTTTTTTCGCGTTCATATAGTATTTTAGCACAAGACACCTTTTTCTATATGATATACAAGTCAGCTGATTATCGGCGGACATTGTAATAAATACGCTATATACCATAAAAATAACAACAAAAGCAGAGGACCACCGGATCATATTCTTCTAGGAGACCATGAAATAAGGAAAGAAGGGATATGATTATGCGTGAGACTACAAGAATTGCTTCTGCTATTACAAAAAATGAAAATAAAAAAGTGTACGATGAGTATTGTAAGAGGATTTTATCAAATAAGCAGATCCTTGCTTATGTCATGAAGGGCTGCATACCGGAATATGAGGATACACCACTGGAGGAAATTCCAGCTTATATTGAATTGTCAGCGACAGAAAGTGAAATGATCGATGAGAAAAGCATTGAGGTCGTGGATGAAGCCATACCGGGATCACAGATCAAATATGATATTCAGTTTGAGGCAGCTTTGCCGTGCAAACATAAAGCTGAAGGAAGCGAAGAAAAGAGATCATCGGACAAGGAGAAGCTCTGCCTGATCATCAATCTGGAGAGTCAGGCAAAGGATAATCCAGGGTATCCGCTGATTAAGCGTGCGCT
>QULU01000037.1:2686-46753 GCA_003481775.1 Clostridiaceae bacterium OM02-2AC | reverse complement strand
TTAAAGAATGATAGAGATACAAAAAATACCCCTAAAAAAGAGGTTTGATCAACTTTCAGACGCAAAAAAAGACGCTATGCGCGCCTTCTCCATATCGAATAAAGAGTAATGCTAGTGAACCCGCAGTCCCTTAGGATACTTATTTTTCAGCACCATGCCATCTCCCTTGGCAAATCCGAGCGCATATCCCCTCCACAGCATCTGTGTGTAGCCCTTATACCCCGCTACCGGCAGCAGTTGCCCCTGTAGAAAACTGAGACATTGCGTATCATCCATAGTATAACGCTGTGTTATGCCAGCGCCGTAAGCATTAGAAACATAGAAATGCTGATGTGGCTCCAGACGATTTTTAACAATTTCGCCAACCTGACAGCCCTGTCGTAGTATACGGATATCCTTCAGTTTCAAAAAAGGCTGCTGCATAGCGTATATACGACCATTTTGCTCATATAGGAAGGCAGGCTGCTCCTGCAGTGACTGCTTTAAAAACTGTGCAGCAAACACCGGAACCACAGCCGGCTTTTCTTCTCGTTTGCGACTCTCCGCCTGCACACCGTGCTTTTTGAATTTCGCCACAAAATGACCTTCTCCCTGATCCATAGGAAAAATTCTTCGTAGCTTTTCCTTATCCAAATCCAGATAGGACAGACCACTTCGTCCAAAAGCAACATCGCAATTCACAAGCTCCATATCCGGATAATTCTTCAGAAATGTATATACCACCTGTTCATTTTCCTCCATAGAATACGTACAGGTTGAATACACAAGCGTTCCATTTTCCTTTAGAGCCGTATATGCGCTATCCAGAATATGCAGCTGCCGCTGCGCGCAGGCTTGCACATGCTCCTCACTCCAGTCATCCATTGCCTTGGAATGCTTTTTAAACATCCCCTCCCCACTGCATGGTGCATCCACCAGCACCCGGTCAAACCAGCCGCTCATTTCCTTTGCGATTTGCTGTGGATGGGTGTTCGTAATCATACCTCGCGAAAATCCGAGGCGCTCCATATTGGATAACAGAATCTGTGCACGCTTGCTTTCAATTTCATTACTGACAAGAAAACCGGTATCCTGCAGTTTAGCAGCAATCTGCGTGCTTTTTCCACCGGGTGCAGCGCACAGATCCAGCACCCAATCATCACGCTGTACATCCAAAACCTCAACCGCACTGGCTGCACTTGGCTCCTGCATATAGAACAGCCCTGCCAGATGAGCAGGATGATTCCCCAGCCCCTTTATATCCTTTGGTATGTAGAAGGACTGCGGACAGATAGAGGATGGGCGGCATGCACATACCTGTAATTCGTGAAATTGCTCGACAGACAGCTTTGCCGTATTCACACGGAGTCCGCGATAGGCGTCCTCATCCAGCGTTTTGAGATATTCCTCATATTCCTCCTGCAGATATTCCCGCATACGTTTTAAAAATTGTTCGTTCATAATCTTCCTCACTTATACCAGATTATTCTATCATATATTTCTGTTTTTCTCATCACAAAACAGCTCTTCGACAATGCATGTTCTTTTCACTAGCTGCTGGGTAAGAAGGGTGAGCAGAAGCAGATAGCCTGCGGACACAAGCAGTGGCAGAAACAGTGACAGCAAAATCGTAACTGCTGCCGACAGCTTCATATAAATCATCAGGACAAACACGGACACCACCAGCGTTGCCATCAGACAGCCTGCGACCGTATGCTTGCGAACAAGTGCAAGAATATGCTGCACATAAAATTCCTTCAGTGTCTGCATACGCTCGCCAAACATATAATAGATGCTCATTTCCTTTCGGCCATCCTCCATGATCGATTGCAGCAGATGCATCAGCAGAGCGATGGAAAGCAGCATGGCAATACCACCGCTGATAAACAGCAGAAAGCTCATTTTTTTCAAATCGACTACGAAAAACTGCAGCAGTCGGGAACGGCTGAAGAATGCAGAATAGGTTGGATGCTGTCGCAGATACTGCAATGCTTTTCGCATATCCGCTTCCTTTTCTGAATGAAAATAAACACTTTGTATCATGGTATTGGGCTGCATGCAGTCTGCAATCGCCTCCTTATTCATCAGAATGCTTCCTTCATTCTTCAGATAATCCTCTCTATACTCCCAGGTAATCGGAAACAGAAAGCCCTTGATTTTCACAGTTTTCTTCATCAGCGTACTGTCATCCGGTGCCGTATCGATGGTATATGCCTGTACCTCTATTGTTTTACCAATCCAGTTTTTTATAAAGCTGGTGTAATCAGCCTCCCGCATATCCCAGGAAGGCATTGCATTATCACGATACCCCTCCAGATAGCGGGAGCGATATCCCAGACGCAGCGCCATGGAAAAGTCCAGCAGGACCTCATCCTCCTTAACCATGGACTGATTCTTTCCATCGTTATCCAGATGCAGCTGTTCTCCGTCATAGAAATAATATGCATTGGCACTGGGAATCGGATACAGATTTCCCACCTCATAGGAGCGCAGCGTCAGCGTGTCGATAAACCGCTTGGAGGAAGGAACAAAGGTCTGCTGCTTCTGATTGCTGTGCTGTTTATGGAAGCCGGGATATACGTATAAGGAACTGCTGTTCAAACTGGAGGAGCCTGTTGTGCTTCCGGCGTAGCCGCTCATATTCAAGGAAAGATTGCTATTGGGCTGATCGTCTGCTATGATGCCGGTCACTGTCAACGGGAACCCATACCAGCTTACGGCCTGATACAGGTAAAATTCCGGTGGCTGTACTCCGTATTGAGAAGAAAACAAATCCAGCGCTGTCTGATATGTAATTGCTGTTTCATAGATATTAACTGGATAGTGACCATAAATTTTATGCAAGCCTGCCCTTTCGGACGTATCCATTTCGATGATTGCATAGCTGTCTGCTGAGGTCAGATAGGAGGACTTTATGGCAATATTGCTGTCAACAGGAACATAGCCGGCAAATACATCTCCTTTTAGCTCCTCTTTCAGTGTTTGAACATCCGTATCCTGCATTGGAACATATTTTTTTTCATAAATTTCTCCACTGCTTCCAATGGCATGCTTTTCTACTGCGATGCTGGTCAGATCATTTTGCTTCAGATACAGCATCTCAATTTCTGTAACATCCAGCGTCGTTGAAAAAACAGCAGTGGATACAAGAATCAGGGATGTCAGTATCAGCAGCATCAGTAACAGATATTTCAGACGAAACCGATGATGCAGACGATTCTGTATACGTTTTCTCATTACCGGCTGCAGCTGAAACGGTGCTTCAAGGACCGGCTGCAGCCGGTATGCATTCCCCTGCCCACAGGAATCGGATATGACATAGCCATCTTCAAATTCAATGATGCGATCACTCCATGTATAGCTGTTTTCATCCTGTATGACAATTACCAGAAGTCTTGTGCTCAGCTTTTTCAGCAGCGGATACATTCTCCCCCATTCCCTTGCGGAAAACGGAGTGCTGGGTGGATAAACAACGAGTACACCGGGATGGCGCAGCAATATGCGCAGAAGCACCATTCGGATATGGTCATCAAAGTCCAAATCTTCAATCCAGGTCTCTTTTTTTCCATATAATCCCCACTGCTTCAGCAGCTCATCCAGCTCCTGCTCATCCTCATCATAGGACATGCGGATATTATCAAGCACAGAGCGCTGTTCCAATAGCTGAAAATCGCAGAATAGCGACGCCGTGCTTACGCTTCGATAACGGCACAGCTCTTCCTGGGTGAATTGCGCAATGACGTCTTCTCCATAGGTGATGGAGCCGCTACAGGGCACAAGCAGACCGGCAATCAGCCTTGCGAGCTGCAGCATCAGCGACTCATCATCTCCATGCATACTGATAAAACCGGTATCGGAAAAGTGAAAAGACACATCCTCAATACGATGTGTTTTCTCTATGTTTTCCAATGTGATATGGTTCAGTTTCAGCATGTCATCCATCCTTTTCCTTAGGTATACCGTATCTGCAGGAAAATGTCAATTTACGTTCCTACATTGTAAGAAAATGTTCATGAAATTCCGACAGCCTCTTATATACGTTCATATACTTCAAGTCATTTCCTTCTGATCATAGAGCTGTACTCCTGCACGCAAAGCTATCCGTTTGCTTTTCCCCATGCAAAAAAAGACAGCTGTCTCAGCTGTCCGGTTCCTATGATTATTTTATTTGAAATAACGATCCAGCAAACCCTTGAATGCTTTTCCATGTCTTGCCTCATCACGAGCCATTTCATGTACGGTATCGTGGATTGCGTCCAGATTCAATGCCTTTGCACGTTTTGCAAGATCAAATTTACCTGCAGTTGCACCGTTTTCTGCATCTACACGCATTTCCAGATTCTTCTTTGTGGAATCTGTAATCACTTCACCCAGAAGCTCTGCAAACTTCGCTGCATGCTCTGCTTCCTCATATGCTGCTTTTTCATAATACATTCCGATTTCCGGGTAACCTTCACGGTGAGCCACACGTGCCATCGCCAGGTACATACCAACCTCACTGCATTCACCTTCAAAGTTCATGCGCAGATCGTTCATGATATCTTCCGGTGCACCCTGTGCAACACCGACAACATGCTCTGCTGCCCAGCTCATTTCACCCTCCTGCTTTGTGAATTTTTCAGCGGGAGCCTTACAGATCGGACAGAACTCCGGAGCTGCATCCCCTTCGTGTACATAACCGCAAACACTGCATACAAATTTAGCCATAATCAAATATCCTCCTTTTAACTTTACAATCCTATTGTATTACAATCTGGTAAAATTTGGAACTTATTTGACCGAAATTCACAGAATTATCACACGGTTCTTCGCATATCCTGCTTCACACGGTAAACTCTGCGCAATAGAAATACAACCGCGCACTGAATGAGAAACAGCGCCAGCAGCACAGCAGGCAGAAACATCATGATTCCCGTAATGTGATACAGATTTGCGATGAAGCTGATCTTCGGTGGGATACCGACAAACATATACTGTGTATGCAGATTCAGATTGATAATAAACGCTGTTGTGAACATGCCGCAGATAATCAGAAAATTCTTTTTCATATAATGGTATTGCAGCAATGTACGATCCTGCAGCTGTATGAGCGCAAACAAAACAAAGGCGGCATGCAGTATGTAAAAATTGATTGTCCGATATGACAGCACCGGATACAGCTCACTGATATTGGCTGGATATACCATTGCGATCAGACCGGCACAAAGACCGACAACACCACTGAAAAAACGCAGTGTATCCTTCTTCAGATATACAGTTAATGCATTCATATAAACGCACAATGAGCAAAGCTCCAGCGGCAGTATCTGATGCCATACCTGATCGTGGCAAAACAGAAACAGCCAGGTGGTATACAGCAGCTCCTCCACCAGAAAATAAACAGCCATCATCACCTGCATCCGCCGCTGTCTGCCGGTATCCAGATGCCGATAATGAGAAAACAGCATTGCAATCAGAAGAATCGCCAGAGCGAGAAACAGCATATGGTAGAGGCTAAATGCCGTAAACGGCACAGCCATGTCTTTGATATCCGTATAAAATGTAAAAAAATCCTTCATCCCTATCACCTTTGCCTATTGTAACATATTTCACAGGTTTTGCGTATGCGTTTAAGATTTCTTCAGATTCTTTTAAAAGTATGATAGAATATCTCTGGTGATGAAATGAAAATAGAAGCAGCCGCACTATCGGAAATACAATTTGAGAAATGCCCCTATACGGAAGCGCTGAAGGATAGTCTGAAACGCATCGGACTCAATTTTCCAATCCACGTACGAAAGCTAAAGAAGGGCTATCAGTGTGTGGATGGAGCCAAGCGCCTGAGTGCCATACAGCAGATACTGCATGAGGATCCGGCCTTTGGTAAGTTTCAAAGCATTCGCATCCTTGTCGTGGAAACCGCAAGGACAGCTCCTCCATACCATCTGCACAATCATCATTGATACGTGTGCTGAAAATATGTGGGAGCTTTTCTCATAGGCTTAGAAAAAGGGAATCCAGCTTCGTTGTTTTGACACAATCGCTTGGTTTTCCCTTTTTTGTTGTTTTCTTATGTGTACCATCATCCATTCATCTGACAACTTATCGAAAGGCAGACAGGAAGCTGTCTATCTGTGTGTGGTATAGGAATTTTGCAGATGCAGAATCTTCTCTGCGACCAGCTTGCCCGCAAAGGACATCGTTGCCATCTTGATTGCCGTATTCTGCACGGTGATTCCCTCTAGAAGAAAGGTGCTGTCCTGATTCTTCAAGTGATTTGCCACTGCCTTGATCGCCGCTTCCTGTTCCTCACAAAACAGATTAAAGGCTTCCTTCAGACCATTGATGCCCGCCTGATATTCAATTCCTTCCTTTACCTCGCTGATCGTCAGCACCTGTTTCAGTATGGTGATAGCAATCAGATAGGCGATATGTATCCGGTTATAGCGCTTCTTTTCCGCCTTGGGAATCAGCTTCAGCTTAACATAATTATTGATCATGGCGGAGGTCAGAATCGTATCCTTTTCTTCATCGAACAGATTTTGCAAATACCCTTCAATCAGCGTAATCACCTGATCCAGATATAAATCAAAGTTCGGCAGCTCCTCCCAGCGGGGGAGATGAAAATCCTGAAGTGTATCGCTCCACAGAATCAAATCTCTGCGCAGATTGCTCATGTGTGTTCCTTCTTTCTATGCGTTCTACTATTAGTATACGGTATTCTGATGGTTTTTTCTACCACAGAATTTTTTTCATCTGTCTTTCCGGGAGAAAAAAGACCGTGATGCCGATCACGATCTATTCCTTGAAGCCATACGCATACACATCCCGTACCGCCACATCCGGCATAGCAGGAATTGTCTGCTTTGTTTTATCACGCAGCTTTTTGTAAAAGGCAGAGGCTTTTTCATCCTCCTCATAATCTCCCTTCACATAGCCGTCAAACACCATTTTTGATTGATCAAATACGCTGATTTCCAGAAAATGCTGTGTTTTGTTTTCCGGAAGTCTCAGGTTCAAGGCATACAAGCGCTCATCCTGCAGCTTGAATTTGGAGTCAGACAGTGATATCGGTGAGGTTATATCCATCACCAGCTTGTCCTGATCATATACCTTCAAATAGCTCTGATTCCGTCTTGAGGTCAGAATCAATAGCTTTCCATCCTGTATATCGAATCGGTGAAACACCGTATTCTTTGGCAGCTTTTCCTCCTTCAGAAGCTTGCCGGAGGCATCGTATATCTCCAGCCAGCCCTGATTATCACGCAAAACCGCTGCGTACAGCCGGTCGTGATAGCTGATCATATCCGAAACAGTTTGCACGCGTGCATCAAAGCTCAAAAACACTGCAACCTCACTCGCTTCCCGCGCCTGCTGGATATCCGGCATGTCGTCACTTTGCAATGCTTTCTTCACCTCAAATACACGATATTGTCCACTGCTGCCATTCCCGGCATCATACAGCGTAACCAGTGTTTTATCCTTTACGTTTACATAAGGGTGGCGCAGACCCTTGCCCTTCTGCATACCTGCTTTTTCAGGACTGCTTTGGAAATATAGCTGGTTGTCCTTATGGTTATACACCACATTGCTGCGGGGGCTTTGAAATTGCTGCTGCAGGCCGCTAGGAAAGCAGGCATATCCCTTATCTGTTTTCACAAGCAGATCGACATCCACCTTCTTTATATTGTAAAAATCCGCTTTTACAGGCTCCTCGTAACGCTCATCCTGAATGTCTCTGGTGATCTCCAGGGGATAATCAGACAGCTGTTTTCCCTGTGATAAACGCGGAACATAGAGATAAAAGCCGTCTTTGAAGGTCTCATATTCCATAAAGAGCTCTTCGCCCTCCTTCAGAAACGAGGTCGTGTAGGTGATGTCTTTCCCTGTTCCGCTCAGCTCCCAGCGCATGGAAGCATCCGCAACTGTCATCGTATATTCCAGCCCCTCTACCTGCTGCATATCTCCGCTTGCTTTTTCCAGTGTAAAGGCAAAGGTTGGCTTATGCAGATAAAGCGCTGCACAGACAATCAATAAAACAGCAAGCAGAGAAGGTAAAAGAATCATATAGCGCTTCATCTTATCGACCTCCATATTGATTGCGAATCATGGAATTGCGAAATCTCAGTGCCATCAGACCAGCCAGCACCAGCATAAGAGCCAGCTGCATACCACGCTGTACCCCGAATTGTATTCCACTCGGCATCCCCCACACAAACAGAAAGATGGCGATATTGGCAATGCACAGGATATAGCTCTGCAGCTTCTGATAGTATACGCCCAGATACACACTCATAGCGGATACCGTCACAATACTGCTTACGATAATCAGAAGCTGGGTGATTGTCAACGGGAACAGGTATTTCAGCATGCCGCTTCTGACGATGGATAAATAGAAACCGTTTTTCAGGTTATAGAAGGGGGCAAGCGTCATATAGTAGCGATATCCGATAAAATACACCGCATACTGCAGCAACAGCAGTACAACGATGGCACTGATATTCATGAGCAGCTCCGATACCATAAACGGTACACGGGACTGGGGAAGGATCAGATAGCGATGCAGGGCATTGGAGCGCAGCTGCATGTATAAAAGTGTTGCCACGCCATAAGCTATCACCACGCAAAGGGCAACCAGAAACAGAAGCAGACACGGCCGTGAGCCGAAATATACCTCATAGCGGACCCAGCCGATTTGCTCTCCCTTTATCAGCAGGGAAAACAAACAGAATGCCAGATACAACGCAAATACGATTCCGTAAAATTTATAGCTTCGCTTCCATCGGTAAAACAGAAGCAGATTCAGATTCTCAAATTCCTTCGTCATATTCTCCACCTACCTTGTACTCAAAAGCTTCATATTTACGATGTATCGTTTACCGTCAAACAAATAGCGCTGTATGATGTTCTCATAGCTCAGGCCTTTGTTTAAATCCAGATAGCCCAAAAGATCATCCTCCTGATAATCGCCATACACCTCACTGCTGTACAACATCCCTTTATGATTTGCGGCCAGTATGCGTATTGTCTGGCTTCCCTCCTGCATACAATACAAGACACCCTGATCGTATTGCTGCTGTACAGGTGCACTGCTATTTGCACCAACGGACACCTTGACGCTGTCTATTTGTTTCAGCCTTCCGTTTTTCTGCTTATACACCTGTGCAACATAATCAAATCCATCCATGTATCCAAACAGGATATGACCCTGTTGATCCAGCTGCAGTACAGGCTCTGCGATATCCGGCAGTGCAGTATGCAGGTCTGAGCGATCCAGCTGCTTTCCACTGCTGTCATAGGTATACAGATACAATTCCTTCTTTTCCATAACCAGAGCGGTTACGTTTTTTTCGGTGCTCACTATTCCCAAAATATCCTGTTTTCCCAGCGGCAGTGATACAATACGTCTGCTTTTGCCATTCTCCGATCGATAGATACCGCCGGGATTTTGATCAAAGGTAACCTGTGAAAAATCATACAGAAACTGCAAGGGGGATACTATGAAATATCCATGCTCATCCACAGACCAACAGGTCAGACCTGTCGTTTCTCTTGCATTCTGATAGAGGTCATCACCTAAAGGAGAGGGCAGAGAGCAGGAAAGAGAGCCTTTGGGGTCGTTATCAAAATAATCACATTGAATCAAAGAGCCCAGCTTGTCTTTTTTCCACCGTACCTCAAACGCTATATCCTTCTGCTTATTTTCTCCATTGGCTAGCGGATCAAACAGGGACAGGCGGTAGGATACATCCTCCACACCGGCAATCATATAGGTGATCTCCATGTCGCTTGGTTGATCAAAGTTGGGATTCTCGATGGAATTCTGTTTGATATGCTCATCGAACACCGGTGAAATTTGAATATCCACTGTATTGGTTTGGTCCCTCAGCACATCGCTTGCAGCATAAGCAGCCTTTAGCGTATCCCCCTTTCCCGTAACCTGCCAGACATTCAAATCATCTGTCACCATAAACTGATAGGAAAGATTTTTGATGGCGGACGGATCCCCAATCACATCAAATTCACCGTCAGCCGTTTTCCGCAGACCTATCTGCATATTGTTCTTTTGCGACCAGACACCGAGCGCTCCCGCAATCGGCAGCAGCAGGACAACAGGCAGTATATAGCACATATACTTTTTCATGATGCACCATCCTGTACAATGCTGAGATTTTGCAGGGTTCGTTTCTGTGTATTTAATAAGAAGCCTACAATATTTTCATATGCACTGTTGCCGCTCAGCGGTGTTGTATCAGGAAGATCAAGCCTGCTGTCATCCATATAATCTCCCAGCACGGTGCTGCTGTATAATGCTTTATCCTTCTTTTGTGCAGTAACATACAATTCAAAATTATCCTGTACAAGCGTATACAGCACACCCGTTTTCTCCTCGTAATGAATCAGTGAATCCGGATATTCGCTTTCAATATCTCCAAGGAACGGCGACAGCAGCACCAAGTGGTCAATCAACGCAATACGTTCCTTATTCAAACCATATATCAGCACCTCACGACGGTTGCTGTCATAGATGGGCTCCTGCACGATCAGGATGTGATTTCCCTCTGTCTGCAGCATGATTCTGCTGGTTTGCGTTAACTCCTTTGGCAGCTGAAATTCATCGAGCTGCTTTCCCTGTGTGCTGTACACTCTGACATACAACTTTCCACCCTTTTCAACTATGGTAACAAGCTTTCCTTTAAAAGCTTTCATACGTATGATCGTTTCTTTTTTTTACATCTGTGGTAACAATGCGGGTTATCGTTCCGTAAGGATCCACGCGATAAATACCGGTAGGATCCTTTTCAAATTCCACCTGATCAAAGTTCACTTGAAACTGCAGGGCACCGATTGCAGTAAAGGAGGTCTGCTCTATATTTACAATAGGAGCACTCTCTGCACTGTATTCCTTTAAATCCCCATAGCGGTCATCCGCATTTCCCATACTGAAGCCGGTATTCACAAAGAATCTCTGCTCTCCATTGATTTCCTCTGCATGATAGGAAACAGGGATTGACGGCTTACCGTCCTTTGACTTTACTATATAATGCTTTGTAAATTTCTTACCTACCGCACGAAGCTTGTTTCCCTCTATACGCTGACGTTGAATAGTCACATCATAGGACAGGCGCTCAAGACTGGTCTCATAGGTACAGCCAAAATCTCCAGTCTGATCGTAGCTGTCGCAATTGCCATGCGCATCATCCATCGTCATGGTTTTTTCATTATACGGCATAACAGCTTCCACAGATAAATATGAATCAGAGGTTTCATTCCCCCGATATGGTCCGTTCTTATATCCCTCTGGATCAAAGCGCAGCTTGAACTGATCTCCCACAGCATCCACACGCCATGCATTCTGACTCATGGTGCTAGAGCTGGAGAAATTTGTGTCCGCGATATAAAAGGAATATGCGAAGTCCCGAATCGCCTCAGGGTCTCCTATACGTTCCCCCTCCTGTGCAATCGTAGACAACGCGACATGGAAATCATTGCGCCTTGTGTAAATCAGCTGAGAAAATAGGACAATGAGACAGAGCAAGCCAATCGGCAGATACCCCATATATTTTTTCATCATGCACCACCATCCAACGGAGAAGTAAGATCCCTCAGCCTACGCCTCTGTGTATTCAGAAAGGAGAAAATGATATTATCATATGAATTACTTGATGTCGCGTCCGACAGTGCCAGATACGTATCATCGTTGTAATCGCCATACAGAAAGCTGTTATACAGAACCTTTTTATTTGTCTGTGCACTCACATACAGTCCGTTATCATCATTCAGCTGAATACTATACAGAATCTGCTTCCCGCGATCATAATGCATACTGGTATACAAGCTATAGGATCCGTACATGGATGTATCCGTGTGGATATCCATCACAATGCGATCCAGCTTCTGGAAGGCATCGTCCTTTACATCGTATACTACAATCGTATACTTCATGGTATCGTATAACGATTGAAGCTGAAATAACAGTGTCCCCTGATCCTCACTCACCATGACCTTGCTGATTTGATCAAGATCCATTTCCAACCGAATTTCATCTAGCAGCTTTCCTTCTGTGGAATACAGACGGCCGTACAGCTTACCGCCCTCCTCCTCGACGACTGCCAGATGATCATTTATTGCACACATAGAAATCAGGGTGCCCTTTTTTATATCCTTTTGAACGATTTGCGTAACCTTACCCTGTGCATCAACCTTGTAAATTCCGGTTGGATCGTTATCAAATTTCAGATTGCCAAGATTCACATCAAAATCAAGCGCACGCACACTTACATAGAAATCATCTTTGATTTTAATATCATAGATTGTCTGCAGGGCACTTCCCTTCAGATTTCCATATATATCATCTGCATTCCCTCCGCCATATGTAGAATAGATGGAGATGTCATCCTCATCCTGGCCTTCCTGCAGGGTATAATTGACTTCGATATCCTTTTTACCACTTTCCGAACGCAAAATCGCACGTTTCCTTACCTCCGGAAAATTTACTATATTTCCATATCCGTAACTGCTGTTGTCGAAGATAATATCATAGGTCAGATGATCTACCTTTCCGGAATATGTGCAGAATGGAATCCCATCGTCATAGGTGGAGCATTCCTTTGTCATAGCCCCGGTATTCATTGTTTTTGCATCATAGCGTGCCTGTGCATACATATACAGCATTTGCTTCTCTGCGTTTTTTTTCTCATACTCCATATAGCCTGCAGGGTCATAGGTCGTTGTAAACGTATCCCCAACCGCATCTACACGCCATATGTTTTCCAGTGCATTTATGTTCCTGATTGACGGATAATCGTCCATGATATAAAAGGAGTATTTCAAATCCTTGATAGTATCTGGATCACCAACACTTTTATTTTCCTGTGCTGCCACCGTGCTTAGTCCGATAGCAAAATCATTCCGCTTGCTGTAGACCAGAAGAGAAAAGACAATGATTATACTCAGCATACAGAGCGGCAGATACCCCATATATTTTTTCATATCCATCACCTGCCTACCATGCACATTTTCGTGTTTTCCGATACAGACCTGCAATCATGACTGCCCCCAGTATACACAGATACAAACGGTACCAGCCCTTATAAACGAACACATCATAAAATTTTAATATCTGCAGCGTGAGTCCTGTCGGCTCCTCACCTAACGACATTGACATATTCATACCGAGAAAATAAATCACAAACGGAAACAGCACATACAACACAATCATGAACAGCGCCGTTTTATTTTTACGGAAGCCAAATCTTCCGATACATACGACAAACAAAGACATCAGAACACTGTACAGCAGCTGCGTCAGATACCCGCTGATGCTCAAAGGAAGAAACATTCCGGTATAATACTGCGTCCGCGTCATGGAGAGGAAAAATCCGTTGTGTAACAAATGCTGCGGAGATTTCATTTCATACAGCTGATAGCCCGCATAATAGACGATGCTCTGCAATACGTACAATGCATACAGACTCAGCAGGGTGAATAAAACATTTGAAATGATCAAATCCATGCGTGAAACAGGGAGAATCAGCTCTCTGTCCTGTACATTGTATTTCCAGTGCAGCCGTTTCAAGTCAAATATAGAATACAGCAGCCACAAAAGCACAAGGACGGGGAAGGTAAGTGCACACGTCGGGTTTAAAAGAAATTCATTATAATAGCCTCTCTGGAAATAGCTTATATCTTTCAGCATGATCGTGATCAGCGGCAGTGCAATCAAAGTCACAGCAAACAAGGCGTAAATTTTCCCGGTGCGGTGAAGCTGATAGTACATCAGCTTGGAAATTTGCTCTCTATGCGTCCGGAAGTTCAACATGTGACTCACTTCCTTCCTCAAACAGCAGATTCACGCGATTTGGATCATATTTTTCGATATCGTTTAAGCATTCCTTCAAGGTGATTCCCTGCTCGTGCAGTTCCTCCATGACCACATCCTGTACAATTCTGCCACGACGCAATACCACCGCACGGTCGATGACCTGATCGATGTCATCTATATCGTGAGAAGATATCAGCACGGTTTCCTCATCGTTCAACAGACTCAGCAGCATCTTGATTGAATCCTGCTTTGAGAAAACATCCAGATTGGAAAATGGTTCATCCAGCAACAGCAGATGTGCCCCCTGAGAGAAGCCGGCGGCGATTTCCACCTTCAGCTTTTGACCGGCAGACATTTTTTTCAGCTTTTTACGGCTGTCAATTTCAAAGTGCTGCAGGATGCGATCATAGCGGTTGCTGTTGAAATGCGGGTAGAAATCCTTCAGAAATACGCCATATGCCTTCGGACTCATATCCGGCAGAAAGCTCAGTGTATCCGTGATATAGGCGATATCTGCAAAGATATCCTTGATCATCTGTTCCTTCCACTGTATCGTGCCCTCCTGATAGGGCAGAAGCTGCAAAATCGTTTTTATCAGCGTTGTCTTTCCACTTCCGTTGCTTCCCACCAATCCGATGATCTGCCCCTTTTCACAATCCAGACAGATATCGAATACCCCCTGACCGTTTCCGTAATCCTTTGTAAGATGTTCAATATGCAGCATACTAAGTTCCCTCGCTTTCTGTATTACTCAAGTAGTACACTTTTTATAAACGAAAAATCAGATGTCCCAACGTGTGCTCAGAATTGCAATCACCTTTTGAAACGGTAGTCCGCATTCCCGGCAGTTGGCGATAAATTCATCCACGGTTTCCTGAATCATTTCCTGCTGTAGGCGCTCCATGATCTGCTCATCAACGTATACAACGCTTTTTACATTGCTGATTGTCCGTAGGATTCCTTCCTCCTCCATCAGCTTATACGACTTCTGCACCGTGTTGGGATTGATGGACAGTAAGGAGGCCAGCTCTCTTCGTGACGGCAGCGGCGTATAGGCTATAATGCTTTTATTCAGAATTTTACGCTTGACATGCTGGATGATTTGAAGATAAACGCTTGTTTTATTATTGAGCTTTAGATCGCTGAATACGTTCATCGTATCACCTCTTCAAGTGTATTATACAAGTAGTACACCACTTTTGTCAATATCTTTTTAGCTATATATACATATAACATCCTATATTTCCGCAGACCTTACAAGCACAGGCAAAAGCCGTGCCGGGCGCAATCTTTTCAAACAGATGAGGGCTGCAGTGGACAGCGCCTGCTGAATCCGCATATGGGACTACACGAAATTGTATTTTCTAAACCAAAAGCCCTCAGAAACAGCAGCGATCAGCTGTATGTCGGGTTGCACAACGCATAATAAAGAAAAGAAAGTTGAACAATGGGAATCAGGATTTGATCCTGAAGATTTACCCTTTTGATCATCATTTTTTATAATGTCTTCTAAGCCAAAATGTTCTTCTTAAATAACTTTTTGGCTTTTTTCTTTAGTTTTTCTTGTGAAAGAACTTTCCTATCAAATAAAAAAGCTGTTTCTTCTTGCATGCAGCAAATAAGAAACAGCAGGCAGGGGGTACTAACAGCTTACCATAGGGCAACCTCTGTCATCCCTGCCGTAATACACATTGCGTCGAGGTGAAAATATCCGGTTTCCACAACACCTGCAATATGCATAAGCTCTTCATGAGCATCCTGAATTGTGTGGGCTGCAGGGATGCTCACATCCAGAATATAATTCTGATTATCTGTAAGAAATGTCCCATCCCTTCGCATACGCAGCTTCACAGCATATCCCAAATGCTCTAGCTTTCGCTGCACGAAGGAGCGGGAAAACGGTACGATTTCCACTGGAAGTGCATAGTCCTCGATCGTTTCCACACGTTTGCTTGTATCCATGATCCAGATTACCTGCTTTGCCTCCTCGGCAAGTATCTTTTCACGCACAAGGGCACCGCCGCCACCCTTGATCACCTGTTTTCGTGGATTGATCTGATCAACACCATCAATGACAAGATCAATGTGATCGATGACATCCGGCTCCACTACCCATAAGCCTGCCTGTTCCGCCCGCTTTTTGGAGACAAGGGAGGAGGAAACAATTTGAAGCTGCTGTCTATCCTTTTGTCTTCCCAGCTCTTCAATCAGCCAGCGAACGGTACTTCCCGTTCCCAATCCCAGCACCATATGATCGTGCACATAGGCTGCAGCCTGCTGTGCACTGCGTCGTTTTAATTCTTCCAGCTCAGACATCGGCATGTGACCAGGTATGCTGATGCCGCTGCAGCAGCTCATCCGCTTCCTTTGGTCCGACACTGCCAGCCATATAGGTGGCAAGGGGCAGCTGCTCTTTTCGATAGCGCTGTCGCAGCTGTTCTACATAATTCCAGCTGCTTTCAATCTGATCCCACTGTGAGAACCAGGAGATATCCCCCTGTACAGCAGCTGCCAGCAAACGCTCATAGGCCTCCGGCGTGTTGATGCGATTGATATCGGAGCAGCTCTGACAAAAGTCCATACTGGTCACTACAATTTCATCACTGTCCCCCGGCTTCTTGATATTGAACTGAAAGTATACACCCTCTGTAGGCTGAATACGGATCAAGAGGACATTGGCAGCCACATCCGGATTCGTTTTCTTAAAGGTGATGACAACCTCCATTTCACGCTCCTTCAGCTTCTTTCCTGTTCGGATGTAAAACGGCACATCCTTCCAGCGCTTATTATCCACAAACAAACGTAGAGCCGCATAGGTTTCCGTCATGGAATCATCCGCCACACGATCCTCCTTCTGATATTGAAAATACTGCCCCAGCACAACACTGTCCTTCAGATCCAGCTGTTCCACCGGTCGAAGCGCATGCAGAACATCCAGCTGCTTCTGATGCATATCCTCACCGAAGAAGGAAGACGGCTGTTCCATGGCTGTGATACTTAAAATCTGAAACAGATGATTCTGCACCATATCCTTTAAAGCACCGCTTTGATCGTAATAACCCCCGCGGTTTTCCACACCGACCGTCTCCATGGCACTGATCTGCACATGCTCGATATAGTTAGCATTCCAAACATCCTGAAAAATCGGATTCATAAAGCGAATTGCCTGCATATTACGCACCATTTCTTTTCCCAGGTAATGATCGATATGGAAAATGCGCTCTTTTGTGAAGAAGCGTTCCAAATCCTCATTCAGGACTCTGGCAGATTCCAGATCTTCTCCAAACGGCTTTTCGATGATGACCTTGCCTCTGCAGGCTTTTTCCACCTGCTCCAGACCTTTTGCTATCACTGCAAAAAAGCGTGGTGCCACAGCAAAATAGAAGACATGATTTTGCAGCTGCTGTTCTTTGTAAAACGCATTCAGCTTCTCATAGTTTTTAAGCTCTGTAAAATCCATCTGTACATAATGAATCCGCTTGGCAAAGCGTTCAAATTCATCTGTGCGGTATGGAAGACGTGCAAACTGCTTGATCCAGCCTGCCACCTCCTCACAATAGCCTGCATGATCGTAGTCTCTGCGTCCGATGATCACGATGGAGAAATCCTCTTCCAGCTTGCTTTGCGCCTGTAGATTATACAGCGCAGGCAACAGCTTACGAAAGGTCAAATCGCCGGTTCCTCCGAATATGGTAAAGGTCAGCTGCTTCATGCCCACCGCCTCCATTCATGGTGAAAGCTGCCTTCCTCATCCACGCGCTCAAAGGTATGCGCTCCGAAATAATCTCGCTGCGCCTGAATCAGATTAGCTCCGACATGCTTTGCACGAAACAAGTCCAGATAGCTGATGGCATTGGCCATCGCAGGAACCGGAATACCACTCAATATCGCCTGTGCACCAATCTGTCGTAAATTCTTTTCATAGGAAACAATGCGATCCCTGAAAAAGGAATCCAGCAGCAGATGCGACAAATCCGTTTGCTGTTCATATGCTCTGGTAATATCATTTAAAAATTTTGCCTGTATAATACAGCCGGCACGGAAGATGGACGCGATTTTTCCTAACGGAAGCTCCCAGCCATAGGCAGCACTTGCCTGCTTCAACAGGTCAAATCCCTGTGCATAGGCGATAATCTTTGCTGCATATAAGCCCTGACGAACCTCCTCTTGAAATGCATCCGGATTGGAAATCTCTGCAATTTCAATATGCGGATACTGATTCCCGGCTTCTTTTCTATTTTCATTATTGGACATAACACGGGTATTTCCGGCAGCTGTGATCATGGAAACATCCACCCCCTGCTTCAGGGCTTCGATGCTTGTCCAGCGTCCTGTCCCCTTCTGCTGTGCAGCATCCCTTATACAGTCTACCAGCGCTTTGCTTCCTTTATCGTCCTGCTCCCGGAAGATATCGGAGGTGATGTGAATCAGAAAGCTGTTCAGCTCTCCCTTTTGGTACTCGCTGAATATCTGCGCAAGCTGTGCATTGTCAAAATGTCCGACGTGCTTCAACAGCAGATAAGCCTCCGCAATCAGCTGCATATCCGCATATTCAATACCGTTATGCACCATTTTCACATAGTGCCCGGCACCGTTTTCTCCAATGTAGGTACAGCAGGGCGTACCATCCTCCGCACGCGCTGCGACAGCCTCCAGAATCTCTCGGATTTCCTCATAGGCCGCTTTGTCTCCACCGGGCATAATGCTCGGTCCAAAACGCGCACCATCCTCACCACCGGAGATTCCCACACCGAAATAATGCAGTCCCTGTTCTTTCAGATATGCCTCTCTGCGGATGGTATCCTCGAAGAAGGAATTCCCGCCATCCAGAATCATATCCCCCTGCTCCAGCAATGGAATCAACTGTTCTATGATGGCATCCACTGCTTTTCCCGCCTTTACCATCAGCATGACCTTACGCGGCTTTTCCAGTGATGTGATCAGCTCCTCCAGTGTGGAGTACCCTGTGAAATTTTCATGCGGCCAAGTTTCCAGCATATGCTCTGTCACCGCATAGCTGCGGTTATAGCCGCCTACCTTATATCCATGATCTGCCATGTTCAATGCAAGACTTCTGCCCATGACAGCCAGACCTACCATACCAATATTGTTCGTTCTCATACGTTTTTCCTCCTATTCGTAAAATACGATGCTGACACCCTCCGGTATCGTATCCGTATGTGCCGTTTCCTCCAGCATTCCGGTTATGCAATCAATTTTGAAGGCAACCAGATTGTTGCTGCTGCGATTTGCGGCAAACAGATAATCACCCTGCGGGGACAGATTGATATCACGCGGATGATCACCGCCGCTGGAAATACGCTGCAAGATGCGCCATTGAGCAATATCAATAACATACAGCTGATTGATTCCGCGTACAGAGACATACAGCGTATCGCCACTGCTGCTGATACGGATTGCAGCACCTCCGCCCTGCTCGCCTTCTTCAAGCAGAGAAAGCTTTCTTGTGATGACACCACCCTGTTCCATATCCATTTCAAATACTTCACAGCTGTCTTCACTGATCATATACAGGAATTTCCCATGATCATCCAATACACCGTGACGGATACCGGTCCCCTTTGGAAAGGAAATAGCTCGTATCAGCTCCATGCTTGTGCGATCATACACATAGACACGATCCAGCAGCCGGCAGGGAACCAGAATGGTGGCGCCAGTCAGAATCGCCTGATGAGCACCTGCTTCATGCTGAATATGCACGATGCGTTCCTCCTGCAGCCCGTCAGCACTTAAACGATAGCGTATCAAGGTACCGTCATGATAATTCACGGTATATACACACGCATCATCCTGCACGACATAGCAGGCGGTACTGTTTTCCAAGCCTGCAAGCAGCTCCCTGCCATCCGCAAGTACGCAGAGTCTGGCATCCGCAAGCTGTGTGGGAAATGCCAGTCTGTTTTTATAATATGACAGATACTTTGCATCCTTGACCGGATAAAACAAATCTGTCTTTACAAACGCATCCTTCTGCACATCATACAGGAAGGAATAGATTCCTTTTGCGGGCGCATAGGTTCCCACAAAGCCTTTTATTTCATTCATAGTGAATACCTCCAGTATTTACTTTATTTTTTAAAGTCACCTTCTATACCTATCATACAAAAGTATTTCCATAAATGCAAACATCATGCACAAAAGAAATAAAACACGCTGAAGGCTGATGATGCTTTTCTATATATATTGTAAATCCAACCGCACGCCAACAGAGTCACCGCAGGACAGAAGCACAGACCAGCACCGCTTGTAACAGCCTTTTGTAATTCCACAGACCTTTTTGTCTCTTTCTATGATATGCAGCGAACTGTTTATGACAGGAATACATGTAGAAAATTCCTTTCCACTTCCAGACTTTCTCCGATATCTGATCACAGGACGCTATCCGACAGTGAATCACAGCCTGTACAAATACATTCAATATTTTAAGCATACCATCGTATGAAATCATGGAGGCAGATAAGGCGTACTGCCACTGGTATACATGAAATACTAAAAAAAGTCCGATCCCAGGACTTTCTTTCTAAACATGAAATCATCTGCTGCAGCGGTTTCAAGCGGAAGGCAATCCCCTCAGTCATGATACCGATAGGCACCGCTTCCCTTTTTATTCTCATAAAACCGTTTCTTATCCTCATACATATTCTCATCGGCTTTGCGAATGACTGCATGAATATCTGCACAGTCCTTCACCCACCGGTATCCGATGGCAGCACTGCAGCTGCTTTTCGCAAAGCTGTCACGCAATCGCTCCAGCTGCTCCAAAAAGGCAGCTTCTTCTACACCGCAACAGATAATCACAAATTCATCACCGCCGATTCGATAGAAATCCCCTTGCTGAAAGCCAGTCCTGATCACGTTAGCGCACGCCTTCAGTAGCTCATCCCCTGCATCATGTCCGAGGTGATCATTTGTTTCCTTCAATCCATTCAAATCCAGATAAACAACACCCACTGCGTCCTGACAGGCATTGAAATTCGCTAAATCCTGCATATAGCGGTTTCGATTGTAAAAGGATGTCAGCTCATCCAGATAGCTTAACCGATACAGCGCTTTTTCATCCTCATCCCGGCGCATCGCCAGCATGACATAGTATCGCAGTGTTTCCATAAAGGTCACGGCATTTTCAATCCGCTGTGCATCCATATTATCCAGACCAATCAGACCTGCTAGCCGGTTATCAAATTCCAGCGGCACCATAATCAGTCTGTTGATTGCCTGAAGCTTCAAAAACTCATATTCCTTCTTCATATCTGCCTGTAATGCTTCCACATCATGAATAACAACATTCCTCTGATGCTCAAACTGTGTAAGCCATATACGGAAATCCTCCTGATTCAGATTTTGAAGCTGCTGAATCTGCGGATGAACTCCCTCATCACACCATTCTGCCGTATTGGATATACTGTCGTCATGCAATAAGAAAACATACGCACGCTCCGCATGAAACAATCTCCCCAGCTGTTCCAGCACGTGATTCGTTGCCTGTGACAAATCCGGATTGCGGTACAGCTCACGGATACAGGAAACAAGCACCTGATCCCTTTCCAGACGGTTTTTCAATGCCAGCTTCTCATTGACGGAATCTGTGATATCAAAAGCGATTTCCATACGGGCCGGGTGCCCCTCCCATTCAAGCAAGCGATCCTTCAACAGATAATGCCGCTTTGTTAAAGGATTTGTATATTCCCAGGTATATGTCTCATCGTCTTTTAGAATATGATTCGGACAAAAGGCGCAGGGCTGATCGAAGCCCTGTAATGTTTTATAGCATTTCAAATGCTGCTGCTGATCGATATGAAAAATCTCCTTACCGGCCTCATTGATAAATAGCAAATCGTATGTATTGACATCGGATATGTACATCAGCTCCGACATTTCATTGATTGGTACCAGCAGCTCCTGAAAACGCCTGGCGAGCTTTTCGCTTTCCTGCCTGTTTTTATCTTCCGCAAGCTGCAGCAGTTTCCGTCTTCTTTCCTGATAAAAGGCAAATACAGTACAGATTCCCGCAAGCACGATAAATATGATGTTGGTATAAATCAAAATATTTCTGGATTCCTGAACTGTATCCTCAGTATACACCTCGGCAGCCAGCACACATTCATCGGCAAGCGCAAAGTATTCCTCACTCAGCGAAAATAAACGTGTTCCGCTGACCTCTCCCTTGCGATAGCGGTATATCTCCTGCTTGATTTGCTTCCAGTCCTGCTCCATCCTTAAAAGCAGGGTATGATAGTGTTCATCATCGATCCGTACAAGGTCGTATTCCTCACTGCTGTTGCACAAGCCATCCAGAATATCATCCAGACGCTGAATCAGAGCATCATCCGGCGTGTGGTTCAATTCCTTTTTGATCAGTCGCTGCGTGGCACCGCGGACAATTCCCGTGTAGTTGATTACACGCGCATTGCCTTCCAGACTGCTGTTTGACTGAACAGACATCACTCCGGTCACAAGCAGAGCTATGCATAAAAGCAGCGGTATGATCCATATTCTTATATTTGATAATAGTCTTTTCATGCATTGCTCCTCCATTTCTTGGGGACTGTGTACAGCAGGTATGCAAGCTGCAGCGGTTGTACTGCATATACCTGTGCCATGGAGATAGTGAACGGATGCAGCTGTATTCCAATCAATAGCGGTATGCCTCTATGCCTATGATTCGCAAACACAGTGTGCGCTGAGCGAATAGCTAGGCCTGATTCCAAGTTCCCCCGATAATATTTACAATTTTTGACATCTTTTGATTTAAGTATACAGTTCATAATTAAGTTTTACAATAGAAAGTCACTTTCTCCGCATGATAATGATATATATTCCCTGAATCCAGCTTTCATCAGCATTTTTCACGATAGCTTTCAGCTCTCGCATACTTCCCAAAAGCAGCCGCAAAAAAAGGATGGAAATCCCTACCATCGGGTACGCCATCCTTCTGAAATGTATATGGGCAGCTTTCTTTAGCTGAATTTTCTTGTTATCGGCTTTATCGCCTTGCATACCAGCAGGGTCGCAACAGCTCCCAAAATCGCCTCAGCGATTCCATTGGTTGCCACAACGCCAAGCAGAACTGCAATCAATGCTTCATACGCCACCTGAATGGCATCCGCATAGGCGCTTCCAAAGAACAGATAGATACCGCCAAGCACCAGGACGGTATTTGTAATTGCTCCGGTTAATGCTCCGGCAATGATTCCAACGGTTTCATTAACCCCCTTCTTACGAAGCTTTTCATAAATAAGCCCAGCCAGATAGCCCAGCAGAATTCTCGGTATGAAGGCAATGAGCAGACTCATCCAGTTTCCCTGAATACCTCCGAACGTTATGAAAGGGGAAAAGCAGAATGAGGTCAGTGTCGGTCGGAATGTCGCATTCAGCACACTGGTCAGTCCGAATACAAAGCCCAGCTGTGCACCTGCTTTTTTACCGAGTGCAATCCCGGCGATAATGACAGGAATGTGCATGGTCGTTGCACTGATCGGCCCAATCGGCAGATAGCCTAGGGGAGTGACTACCAGTATGATCTGGATAGCCAAAAACATGGCCATGATGGACATGTACTGCGTTTTTTTCGATTTCATATGTGTCCTCCTACTCTCGCTCTCTTATGGATGCGATGTTTATCGAAAGATGTCCTACCGTATTGTCCCATTCTTTACAGGTCCAGACAGATCCTGCCAGAATATCTTCTATATACGGATGACGCATCTATTATAATACAATTCCCATTCTCTGCCAATAACTTTGTGTAACTTTTCACATGATACCGATTACATAGACTTCTGCATTTTTCGTGTGCTATCATAGGGATATATAAAGGAGGCAAAATCATGGAAAGGAAAGCTTTTACGGTGCTCCCCCTGCGTGAACAGCCGCAGCTTCTGCAGGTGGCAGCCCAGTGGTTTCACAGCAAATGGCAGATTCCCTGTCAGGCTTATGTGGAAAGTATGCAGGCGTGTAGGACAGGTACTGCCTTCCTTCCGCAATGGTATGTGATCCTGGATGCATCAGGAACCATCATCGCCGGTGCAGGTTTGATCGCCAATGATTTTCATGAGCGTAAAGATTTGACGCCGAATGTATGCGCCCTGTATGTTGAGAAAGCGTGGCGGGGGAATGGATATGCAAGGATGCTGCTGGATTACATTCGCAGGGAGGCAGGCAGGGAAGGGCTTTCGCAGCTTTATCTCATCACTGACCACACCGTATTTTATGAGGCCTGCGGATGGGAATATGTATCCATGATCAAAGAGGACAGTGGCAATTCTATACGGATGTACACCGCCAAAGCCCTGTAGGTATAGAAAGCTTTACAGGAATTTGTTACTTGCATAAAGCTTTGAAGGCTCTTCATCTTCCTGAGATATCATAGAATTTAAGGAGGAGCATAAGGACAGAAGAAACTCAGTCTGCTGTAAAAGCCGGTTCCTTTTCAGCCTATAATTTTAAATGTATACGATACTATGTATGTTAAGGATATCTACAGGATACGTTCAATCCATTTGATTGACAAGCGGTTTCTATCAAAGTTTACATATGTGACATTCAGCTGCTAAAAAGCAAAAAAGACAATATCCGTACATATGCCAGATGCTGTCTTCTTCATTTATTTTATACACTTAATCTCTTTTCCAGTAAGTGCAGCCTTGCATAGCCATCCAATACCTGTATCAGGCCAAGATCACGATATCCATGCTTTTCAAACCAGTTTTTCGGCCCATTGGGAAACGTGCTTTTCTCATCACAGATTACAAGTATTCTTCGATAGGCTTTACACAGCTCTTTCTCCAGACACTGCAGAGGCCAGGCTTTATAATCTGCCTCCTCACTGGAATGATATACACAGGTAAGAAAAGCGGTATGTGCATCCTTAGGAATCGGATAAGGAACCTGATTGGATGGCATCCATTCAGCGCCGCCTACGATATGCCCCTGCAGCTGATGGACAAGGCCAAATGTGGTAAGTCCGCAGGAAGCTAGAAAATCTGATTTTCGCTTTATCTGACCGCAGTCTGCACACATTGTACACCCCTGACTGGTCAATGGCAGAATATCGCTGGTAAGTGGAAGCAGACTCCCTCTTTTTTCCTCATGTGACTGTTCGATTATAAACGGCTCCTCTCTTGTGATGGTTCCGTTTCGTATTCCCTTTAGTACCGCAGCGGTAACAGGTCCATACCAATACAGCTGTTGATTGAATATTGTTAAAAAAGGATAATACAGCTGTTTTTCATATGCCAGCTTTTCCTGTCCCGTTATATCAATGCAGGTCACATCATCCATGGCAGAGCATTGAAACAGCTCCAGCATTTCCGCAATGATAGGACACTGACAGCCCCAGTGATAAAAGGTTATTTGCATACGATATCGCAATGAGCTGGAAGACCATAAGCTGCTTTCGCATGTAAAACTGCACGTTTGATCGCCTGTGCCATCATTTCCGTTGCAAGCATGCCTACAGCATCAGGCATAACCTCAACCTCGCCGCTGCTTAGTACGAATATAGAATCTCCATCACTCATCGTATGAACGGGATGAATCGCTCTGGCATAGCCGTTATGTGCAATTCCTGCAATCTTGGTGCATTGTGCCTTGTCCAGCTTTGCATTGGTCACAATACAGCCGATTGTCGTATTCCCTTCCGGCAGTTTTCGCATAGCGTCCATTTGCTGAAACAAAACATCCTGTGCCTTCAAAATAGATTTACTATGGGAATCATAAACACCTGCCAGCAGCTCATTTGTTTCATAATCCACAACATTCCCACAGGCATTCACAGCTACAATGGCAGCTACCTGCAGATCGCCAACCTGTACACCGCAGGTACCGATACCGCTTTTCATAGCATGCTCAAAGCCCAGCAGCTTTCCAACGCTGGCTCCTGTCCCAGCTCCGTGATTTCCTTCTAAAACTGTATCATTTTCTGCATCCACACATGCTGCATAGCCCATTTCCTTATCTGGCCGGACATGTGCATCACCAACTGATAAATCAAACAAGCTCGCACCGCAGACTATAGGAACCTTGGCTACCTGCATGTCAAAGCCTGCATCGTGTTCTTCCAGATACTGCATGGCACCGCTGGCAGCATCAAGACCGTAGGCACTGCCTCCACTCAGCATTACGGCATGAATCTTCTGTACCATGTTGATAGGATGCAACAGATCGGTTTCCCTGGTAGCCGGCCCGCCGCCTCTTACATCAACGCCCGCAACAGCTCCCTCTTGGCATAGGATAACGGTACAGCCAGTTCCCGCCTCCTGATCGTCTGCCTGACCAACCTGAAAGCCCTTGATATCTGTAATTTTTATTTCCTTCATGTTTGCTCACCTCTGCCATTATTGTATCATAAAGCGGTTCCTACTAAAAAGATTTTATGGGAAAGAGCTTATGAAATATACCATTCACACAGTTAAACCATGTGCGAACGCCACAGCGTATAATAACGGCGGTAAAAATAGCAACATGATTCTGCATGAAAATACTTTAAAATCTTTTGATTGCAGTTATTTACGGGATAAAAAAGCCGTCTCCTACAACATTCTGATAATTTATACGGAAAGATCCTATAGAAGATTGTATAATGGTTTGCATGCTCATTTGTCTTTTAGTTTAGAATTTTGATAAATATCAATATCAGATTATTTTCATTGATGAGTAAGCATGGACCAACAGAAATCTGATCAATCAATATCAAATGCGCAATGAGCAGGGAGAGAATGAAAGCTACTATCCGCTCATCCTTCGTACCTATATTCATATGCCGGCAATCAATGACATCGTAAAGGAGAAGGAAATGCAGAGGCTGCATGACTTTGAACAATTGGTATACCTGTTTGAAGATAATGAAAAAAATGATATACTGAAGTCAAAGGAAAGGCTGGTGAAGGTATTCGTGGATAAGTACGAGGAAATGCAAAAGGACGATGAGCTGTGGTCAACCGCAATGGCCATTCAGATGGGAGAGGCACGTTACCGCTATGGCTTGGAAGACAGCTTTGAAGAGGGGATGAAAGAAGGTAAAATTGAAGGAGAGAAAATCGGTATACACAAAGGTAGAATAGAAGGAAAGATATCACTGCTGCTCCAGTTGCTGAATAGTAAATACCATGAGGATTGCTCAGTCTGGCTATTTTCTTTGAACGATGAACAGATAGAGAATGTATCCAACTTGATACTGGCATGTAATACATTGCAGGAGCTAAAGAATCAGGTTATGATTAGCCAATAAGAATACATAAATACGTAGAGAAACTGTTCTATAAGCTTACACTTATAAAACAGTTTTTCATCTGCCTGGTTCCCCAAATTTATAATAATATTGGAAATGATTGCAGCGAATGTACCTAAGTAGGGCTTTTACTTGTTTATGAAACAGATACGAATGCTGTTGCATAATGCAAATGTGCAAAGGAAACATTTTATAGTGCGATAATAACCCCTTTTTCTGTTTAATAAAGTTTTTCATATGGATTAAACATTCTATTCTGTTGGGCATTCCCTGTCTCCCTAGGAATTGCTATCACTATCTTTTCTATATCTAATTATATATGTGATTACGATCCTTGACTCTGACAGCGTGTCATAGTGTATACTTGTCATATACAGCAGCGGAATGCCTTACTGGAATCAATAACGGCAATCAGCTTTGTGATTTGAAAAGGAGAACTGTCATGAAGGAATGTGAAGAATGCTACGGCATCAATAACCGCTCAACACCTATATTGAATACCAGAGATTGTCTGGAAAATCATCTGCAATACATATGTGGAACCTGTGGCAGATGCATCTGCATAAATAAGACGGAGAAAAGCGGTCTGCAAAGATGGAATTTCCCTTTCAAAACAGTGGAAATCGCCAAGCTGTATCTGCGCAGTGCAGATGTTGCGGCAGAAACAAACTGCGGCATTTATGAAATAAAAGATAAGAAGGGAAGAATTTCTTATAAGATTTTCAATAGTCCGTCTGCAGCAGCAATATATACAAACAAACATAAGGTATGCCTCAGTAAGAAGCCTATATATCAAAGGAAAAGATTTAAACGCTATTCAAATGCTGAAATCAGACATTTAACGTCTGATGAGGTTGACACATATCTAAAGGAACAGAACGAGACAAAATAAAAACCGGCAAATGTCCCGGTTTTTATTTATAACTAGACGCTATTTTGTCAGTTGCTTTTTTTTACGCTGAATTGCAACAATTCCCATAGAAACAAGTCCAAGCAATGCAAATGCTGTAAATAAACCTGCATTTGTTGAATCTCCGGTATTCGGTGATTTTTTATCACTGGATGGTTTCTCAGGGGTTACCGGTTTTTCTGCAGCTGTTACTTTTTCATAGACTGGTTTTACCAGCAAATCCTTAGTAACCTTTGTAAAATCCGTATCCCATTTCACAAAACGATATCCTTCAACTGCCGGTGCTTCTGGAGCTGTTGCTGCTTTGTTTGCTTCAACCTTTTCAGTTTTAAGTACCACCCCGCTATTATCTACAAAAACAACAGTAAATTCTGTTTTTTCTGATGGTGTAGGTGTTTGATCTGGATTTTCTGGTTTTGGATCAGGAGTAGTACCTTTATCTTCGTTTTTCTCTTGATATACAAGTGCATATGTTGATAAACGATCTGTTGAGAAAGATAATGTTCCATCTGCATTTTCGATCGTACCTAATTTTTCAGCTTTTCCATCATGAAGACGTACAACATAGAATTCTCTACCCTCAGCCTTCAAATTCTCAGGAACTGCAATTGTAAATGTTATAGCTTTTGAAAATTCATTTATTGTTCCTAATTCATTACTTCCTGCTTTTAGCATAACGCTAAGATCCAGATATTGGGTAACAGTTGCATCTTTATCCAAAATCGCTTCTATTTTCTTTTGGTCTTCTGCTTTTACTTCCTCATTTTCCAGTGTTTTCGCTGTAATTTCAACGTTGATTTCCTCATTTGCCGCAATAGCTTCTTTTACTTTCTTTGCGGTATCCTCTGATATTTTTGTGGTTGTCTTGTTTGACATAATATCAGAGATAATTGTATTAGCTTCTTCTTTAACGGTAGCAGCAGTTGTTTTATCAGCTCCCGCCGTAACTTCCTTAACCGGAGTTTCAGGATCAATCGTCGGCACAGTTACATCCTCAACCTTTGGTTTTTCAACTGTAATTACACATGTAGCTGAGTATCCTGCAATACTTGCAGTTATCGTTGTTTTTCCAGGTGCTAATGCGGTAACTGCTCCCTGATAGTCAACAGTTGCAACCTTTTCATCACTAGAAGTCCATGCAATCTTCATTTGCTCGGATGATGTATCTGCACCATGAGCTACATCTGCCTTAATGACTTTTATATCGCCTAATTTAACTGTTAGCTCAGTTTTATTTAACGTAATTCCTTTAATACTGTCATCAAATGTATCTGTTGCACTTGTTCCAAATTTTTCAACTATACTTGCTGCGTTTCCAATCAATGAACGATGATATGTTAAAGAGATAGCGCTTGAATTCTTAGTGAATTCAATACTGCCGGATTTACCTTTTTCAAGATTGGTTATTTTTCCACCTGTGATATTAGCTTTTACACTTCCGATAGTTCCTGTTACACCCTTATCCGGTGTTTCACCGCCTAAATAGAAATTTCGAACAGTTCCATCTGTAACATTTAATTCAGCTGAATTCATGGAGCCACGATTCACAGATTGTATTACTTTATAATCCGTCCCACCATTTATATTTAATGTTGCAGTTCCTGTATATCCGTTTGAACCACCTGCTGATACATAGGCATTGCTGAAATCTCCTGCTGTAATTGTGGTTGTGGCAGTATCTGTTCTACTTATTCCTTCTCCGCCGCCAAATACTAACAGGTAATTTGAACCACCATTAATCAACACGTTTGCATTCTCTACGATACAAGGTGAATTTTTCGCATCACCGCTATACCATGTATGCTCGTCTTTTACAAGAGATGATGCACCTCCACCAACAACTTGACTTGGTATACTGCCACCGTTTATGACAACATTACTATTCACAACATGAGATGTATGAAGACCTCCACCTATTAACGCATTAATAGTACCGCTCTCCATAGTAACAGATGTATTTTGAATTACTTCTGCAGAGTTATGACTCCCTCCAAAAACATTTGCCTTTGTCGAAATTTCCATTTCTCCGCCGTCCCATGTTATCATGTTTTTGTTATTATCTATTCCCGTAATCGTAATAGGAACACCATTTGCAAAAACATATTCTACATTACCATAGGTTTCTTTGGTAGGCTTAGGCGTTGCTGCGTTAATCTGTGCTGTTGGCAAAGAGATAATACTCATCATCATTGCTATACATGTTGTAATTCCAAAAGCTTTTGTCTTTACAGACCTTTTCATATAGACCCTCCTTTTTCCATCTTCCAAACATTTAAAAACTAGAAAATCGTGTACTCTATCCCTCCCATCTCAAAACGTATACATATATGAATGGAAGAAAAATAGATAAATATTAAGGAAAAAGTGTATTTTTTTAATGAAAATAGTCTAAAAAAGCAGGTTTTTCAACCTGCTGTCCGCTATCTATTATGTTATACGTTTGAATACAACTATAGTATAGCGCTTAAAATGTCACTTTGCAACCATTCTTTTTAAAGGATATTTATATGACGCACATATGATTTTCTACAAAGCTCATATGATGCAGACGAGATAATCCTCTGTCTGTACACCAGAAAACAACATAAAAAGCTACTTTGACAATCTCTATTTTAATAAAGCTTTACTTGACAGTAATAATCCTGTACAAAAAAAGCAACAGTTGCATGAAAACCATTGCTTTTCAAGGCTTATTTATTCTGTAGCAAAAACTGCTGTTCATCCATATTCATAATACGACATGCATTCTGATAATAGACTTTTCGCAAAATTTCATCCGATAGACCGATTCCATAGATTCGCCATCTCCCCTGTCCTGGAAGCTCGCCATTTGGCTGATATGGAAAATATTCATCCATAGTTTCCAGAAACCGGTAATAAATGGAATGCTGTCCCAGATCCAGCGGACAGCAATCCGTTCCGAATACAATACGTTCTGAATACTTTTCAAAGAATGTTTTACTGGAATAGGGCACTCTCCCCAGCTCTGCTACACGCGCCGCCATATCCACATACATATTATCGTATCGGTCCAGACGCAATGCAACATGCTTCAGATTTTCCGCATAGCTGCCGAAATGTGCAATTATAAAGGTTGTTTGCGGGTGGTTCTCCACCATACGATCCTGCATATCCATAAGTTCTTCAAAGCACAACTGCCCCGATTTGCCAAACTGCCAGTCAGGATGACAGTTCAATTCCTCAAAGCGTTCATTATGACGATCAGCAGGCTTAAAAAACGCTACTGGGTCCGCAATATGAATTAAAATTGGCATGTGCAGTTCCGCTGCTGTTTGATACACAACATCCAGACGCGGATCATCTGTTCGAATATACTTGCCGTACGTATCCCTGTATTCCAGCGAAATGACCTTCCACATCTTGATACCGCGTGCTCCCTTCCGATAAGCTTCCATCAAATGATTACGCACCCATTGCTTGAAATCCGGATCATCAATTCTGGATACATCGATCCATACAAATGTAGTTATATAATTCTCAAATCCCTCTGTCTTACGAATCATGGCATCAAGCTCATTTCCCCAGACACCATCAAGATTCACGATATGTGCAACGCCAGCATCCTGCAAAGCTTCGACATAATCCGCAGTATTATACAGTGCCGCATAACCGGGGCCAGGAACCAGATTGCCCATATGTGTATGCATATCGAATACCGGAAATTTCGGTTTGCATATCGGATGCTGTGGTGTTATACATTCTGCATACGGGTCAAACTGTGATAAATAGAGATCGTTCATGAATGAATTGCCTCTTCTGTTTCCGGATCAAAGAAATTCATACGGTTCGCATCTATTGTCAGTTTCAGCATCTGATGCGGCTGCAGCTCCATACGCGCATTTACTTTGGCAACCATCGACGTATTACCAATCGTCCCATGCAGTATATATTCATTTCCCAGCAGTTCCTTTACATCCAACTGATAGTCTATGACAGATTTTGGATAGGTCTGTGCTACGATTTCCTCCATGTAGATGTTTTCCGGACGGATTCCCATGATAATTCTTTTATTCTCATAGGTCTTCAGGCTCTCCTTCGCAAGATCATTTACTTCAATTGAATGTGCATCAAAGCAGAACATACCTTCCTTATACGTTCCCTCGATGAAATTCATAGCTGGACTTCCTAAAAAGCCTGCCACAAACATATTAGCCGGATGCTCGTAAATTTCCTTCGGTGCTCCGATTTGCTGGATATATCCATCCTTCATAACAACAATGCGGCTCGCCATCGTCATAGCTTCTGTCTGATCATGAGTAACATAAATTGTCGTCGCTCCGATGCGTTCATGCAGCTTTATGATTTCAGAACGCATCTGCACGCGCAGCTTGGCATCCAGATTAGATAACGGCTCATCCATTAAAAACACCTTGGCATTGCGGACAATTGCCCTCCCCAGAGCAACCCTTTGCCGCTGTCCGCCGGATAGTGCTTTTGGCTTGCGTTTCAGATATGGTTCGATTTCCAAAATTCGCGCTGCTTCGTGAATACGCTTATCTATTTCATCCTTTGGCACCTTTTTGATTTTCATACCGAATGCCATATTATCATAGACACTCATGTGCGGATATAACGCATAGGATTGAAATACCATGGCGATATCACGATCCTTACTTGGCACATCATTTTCCAGTACATCATCAATAAACAGACTGCCGCTGGATATTTCCTCGAGACCGGCAATCATGCGAAGCGTCGTGGATTTGCCGCAGCCAGACGGACCTACAAAAACAATGAATTCCTTATCCTTGATTTCCAGATTGAAATCAAAAACAGCCTGTACCTTATTATCATATATCTTATTTATATTCTCTAACCTTAAATTTGCCATATCTGCTCTCCTTTATTTCATACCTGTCATCGCGATACCCTTGATGAAATGCTTCTGGAAAATCATGAAAACGACGGTAACCGGCACCATAATCAATGCAGAAGCAGCCATTGTTGCGGAAAGGTCAGCCATATGCTGCGATGCGAAGAAGGACAAAGCCAATGGTAACGTCATTTTCTTAACCTCATTCAGCATAATCAGTGGATTCAGATAATCATTCCAGTAATTCAGGAAGGTGAAGATAGCCAATGCACCAAGTGCTGGTCGTATCTGAGGAATAATGATTTTCCAGAAAATCGTGAAGTCTCCTGCCCCGTCCAGCTTAGCACTTTCGATAAGCTCTCTTGGAATCTCATCACAAAACTGCTTGCATAGATATATACCGAAGGCGTTTACGAAGGAGGGTAGAATCAAAGCGCCTGCACTGTTATACAATCCAAGTGAATTGATCAAAAGGAATGAAGGAATCATAGTTGTCTGTGCGGGAACCATCATACTGGCAAGCAGGATGGCAAACAATAGCTTTTTGCGTTTGAATTGAAATTTTGAGAACACATAGCCTACCAGGGCGCTGGTGAACAGAATAATGACGGTATTTGTCACCGTAATAAATGCACTGTTTTTAAACCAGGTGAAGAACGGGGATTGTGTCAATACCTTTTCATATCCGCTGAGTGTTGGCTCCAGCGGCAGAAGATGTCTTGGATTAACCAGAATCTCCTGTGTGCTTTTGAAAGAATTGGACAGCATCCAGAAATACGGCATGATGAAGAAAATTGCAAGGATTGCAAGGCCGATAAAGATACCATAGCGGACAGCCTTTTGTTTCGTCATTTTATGTTTTTTCATATCAATACTCCCATTCTACCTTATTAGCACGCTGCTGGATGAGGGAAACAACCATAATAATCATGAACAACGCCAGAGAAATTGCCGAAGCATATCCCATGTCCTTAGTTTCAAAGGCTGTCTTATAAATATAGCTGGTCAAAACCAGTCCTGAATTCTGCGGGCCGTTACGTACTGCCATGACAGCAAACTGCGCAAATGCCTGAAAGTGAGAAATCAGTGTCATGATGGTCACAAATGTAAAGGTTCGTTTCAGCAGCGGCAATGTGATATGACGGAATTTCTGCCAGCCGCTGGCACCATCCAAATCGGCTGCTTCATAGAATTCACCGGGAATTCCATCGATACCTGCCGTAAAGAGGATGATGTTGTAGCCGATATCTGCCCATATAGAGAATACAATGATGGACCACATAAGCACATCAGGGTTTCCAAGCCAATTCACCTCTGCTAAACCAAGGGTACGCAATGCCATATTGGCCAGTCCGTTTGTGGTAGGTAAAATACTCTTTGCCCAAACTACACTGGAGGCGACCAGGGGGGCAACACATGGCAGGAAGAAAATCATACGGAAGAGACTTCGGGTCTTGTTAGATTTAAACATACTGATCAGCTGTGCGATCCCCAAGGATATCACGATATTCAGTGCAACGGTAATCACAACGAAGAACAATGTGTTTTTCGTTGCTTTCCAGAATACTGGATCCTGTACAAGACGGACAAAGTTATCTAAACCTACGAAATGGTTATTGGATCGTAAAGGATTATAATCAAAGAATGATATCGCAAGACCTCCGATAATGGGACCAATCATAAAAATCATAAGATGGAGAAAGATTGGAATCAGGACGATGAGAACGAATTTTTTGTTTTTCAATGGGTTCACCTTCTTTTAGATTAGGGAAGAGCGATGTCCTCTTCCCTATACTGGCATTATTTTTTTATAATACCGTTTAATTCCTTCTCCATAGTAATTAGTGCCTGATCAACATTTTTAATATCACCGCGTACCAGCTTTTGGAAGGTTGCATTCACCTTTTCCTTAAACTGATCTGTATTGAAATGACCAATGAATTGCGACTTGTCAAGAATTTTTACAAGTGGTTCGGCATACGGCATCTGTTTGATAAATTCCGGATTGGATGCGACAGATTTTTTCGGAGGAATTTGAGAGCATGCGATATTATGTTTCATCAGCACATCATCCTGGAAGAAATATTCAAGAAATTTGAATGCTGCTTCCTGTTGCTTGCTGTTTCCATTAACCGCCATAGACCATCCAGTTTCTGCGGCAAATGCCGGCTTATCACCAAACCATGGCATAGATACATAATCAAAATCTTTTCCATATTCCAGGCCGAAGGAGGTGATGCCCTCCGCAATTGTCCACGGACCGCGCGGAACCATAACAACATTTCCTGCATACAGCTGCTGATATCCTTCCATATCACCGCCGCCATCAAGACCTTCCATCGTTGTTACACCATCGACCTTCACCATATCATACAACTCCTGCAGTGCTGCCTTTGCCTGTGGTGTCTGCAAATTGAAACTACCGTCCTCGTTTTGATAGGTGCCTCCGGTGGACAGAATCATGGACAGGAACATATATGGAACAGAATCCCAATTCACAAAATCAAAGCCCTTGATTGTAATGGTGTCCCCATCCTTTTTCGTAGCTTTTTTCGCTGTTTCTCTTAATTCCTTCCAGGTGGTAGGAGTCTTTAAATTATTTTCACTCATCAGCTTCTTATTGACAAGCATAGCACCATTTTCAATATTGAATTCCATTGGCAGACCATACAGCTTGCCTTCATATTCCAAAGCGCCAATCGTAGATGGGTACACATCGTCATGAATGGTCTTTGACAGATTTTCCGGTATCTCAGCAAGCGCTCCGGTACTGGCGAAATCCAGACCCCAGCCGCCCCATAGCTCGTAGATATCCGCTCCGCCTTCCTTGGAAATCAAGGATGTTTGGACCTTGGATTCAAATTGGTCATATGGGAAGAATTCGAAATTGATATGAATATCCGGATTCTTTTCCTCAAATTCTCTGGCAATTTCCTGATAAGAAGCTGCCCATGGTTCATTCTGGTGTCCCCAGAAGGTCAATTCCACCTTATCCCCATCAGATCCCCCGGAAGATGAACTACAGCCGAACATCGTTGCACTTAACAGCGCTGATAATCCACAGCAAACTAATTTTTTCATCGATTTTCTCCTCGCTTTGCTTTAATGTTTTGATTTACTCCCGTCTTAATCCTTTAAATCCAGTGTTTTGAAATACGTCAGATAGTCTTTGTTTTTATGCAGCATTTCCTGTACCATATCGTGAATTTCCTGCATACTCAGTACACTTGCCGTCAATGGATCAAAGAGTATCGCCTCAAAGATCAGCTGTGGATCGCCGTTTAGCGCTCCTTGTACAGCAAGCTCCTCGATGCGAGCAGAATGATCCACCATCAGAGCCAGATGATCCGGCAGCGTAATCTGCTGAATGGAATGAATCCCCTTGCTGGTCGCAACAACCGGAACCTCCACACAGGCATTTTCCATAACGTTTCGAATATAGCCTTTGTTTCGCAAATTGCCGTTGAAGAAATACGGTGTATGATCTCCGAAGATGGCATTGAAGATATTGGATGCATATTCCTCTCCCCGTTTCAAATCAATGTCTCCTTGATTCACCCAATCACGGTACTCCTGTTCCCAGGTATCCTCACGTTCCAGATATTCATCCAAAATATAGGCATATGCTCCCGGATTCCATCCGGTTCCATGCATACAGTAGGTTTCAATCAGATCCTTGCGTTTGCGGAACCAAGGATTATATTCGGAATTGTGCCCACTGGATTCGGTTGGAAAATACCCCAGATGCCGGTACATTTCGATTCGAACCATTTCCTCATTGGCAACCTCTTCTCGCTGAATAGCATTCTGAATCAGCGGATAGGCATCTTTCCCCTTCCATTCGTAATTTAGATAGAAGGCCTGATGATTGATACCGGCACAGGTATAGGAAATCTCCTTTGGATCGGCTCCAATCCAGTTTGCCAGCATTTCTGCTGTTCCCTGTACACTGTGGCACAAGCCAGTGACATTAACATCTGTCTGCGTTTGCAGATAGCTGACCAGCATTGCCATAGGGTTTGTATAATTCAATACAATGGCATTCGGACAAAGCACCTCCACATCATGAATGATATCCAGCAGAACCGGTGCCGTACGCAAAAACCGAAAGATGCCAGATGGCCCGCGTGTATCTCCAACACAGATATCGACTCCATATTTCTTTGGAATTTCGATATCATGCCGCCAGACTTCAACACCTCCCTGCAAAATAGTAATTAATACACCGTCAGCATCCTTTAAAGCCTCTTTGCGATCAGTTGTCGCATGAACGACTGCAGGATACCTTCCTGCCTCCACAATGCGCATAACACCATCCTTGGCATATTTCAGACGTGTTTCGTTGATATCCATCAGCATGATTTCACAGTCTCTGAAAGCATCAAATGTCAGGATATCCCTTACCAGTCCTCTGGTAAAGTCAAGAGAACCGGCTCCAATAAATGCAAATTTCCTTTTCATAATCAGTTTCCTTTCTTTGTTTACTAAACATTTGTTTATTGTTTAGTTGATCACAACCCCAGTATACCGCAACATTTTCTATTTGTAAAGGCTTACAGGTTATATTTTTACTAAATTGTTTGCTTTTTTTCTAAATTTGTTCTATAATGTTTAGTAAACAGAGAGGAGATGGTTATATGTCAACACTTCGCGATGTCGCTAAGTTGGCTGGTGTATCCCTTGCCACTGCATCCCGTATCCTATCCAACGATGAATCCTTCAAAGCGACAGAGGCTACACGAAAAAAAATTGAAGATGCTGTCCGTGAACTGAACTACACCTTCAAAAGCAAAGCCAAGACCAGTAAATACAATATCGGCTGTATCATGGCAGTTACTTCAGAGAAATACGGTGATCCCTTTTTCAATTCTATTTTAGCATCCGCGGAGGAGGAAAGCACGAAATATGGGATGGCAATTTCTTCCATAAAAAATTACAATGAATTAAAAGATCCCGCTATTTTATCGGAAATGTGCAGACAGAATCTGGATGGACTGCTTTTAATGGAGGATTTGCCAAAGGATACCTTCGCAGCTTTAACAACATCCATTCCTTACATCGTAGGAATCGATCCATATTGCTGCGACTATAACAACGTCGGATTTGATCATATTGAGGCAACCTTCCAGGTGATGGATCATTTTCTAGCCTGCGGATGTCGCAGAATTGCCTATATCGGTGGCGGAGCGCCAAATACCAGCTTTTTAGATAGCAAGCGGATGATCGCATATCGTGAATCTCTGCGTAAAGCAGGAATTCCCTATGATCCCTCAATCGTAATTGATTGCGATTGGGATATTGAAAAATGTGTGCAGGAAACCGAACAGCTGATGCTGCAGGTGAATCGCCCAGACGCTATTTTTGCGGGAAGCGATACACTCGCATCCGTCATCCTTGGAAAGCTGTATGAAATGGATATTCGCTGTCCAAGAGATATTTCCATCATCGGTTTCAACAATCTTTCCACCACTGCACATATGATTCCACCGTTATCCACAGTGGATGTACCAACACACGAAATCGGAAAACGTTCGGTTCAGCGGCTGTATCAGCTGATTCACGAGCATGATGAGACGATACTCAATATCCTGTTACCAACAAAATTCATCGAACGAAACTCTACAGCACGAAAGGATATGAAAGAATGAACTATTATCTGGGAATAGACGGGGGAGGAACCAAGACAAAATTCATCATCTGTGATGCATTTGGCAGAGTACAGGCGCAAAGCATACAGCCCACCTGTCATTATCTGCAATGTGGATTGGATGGTGTCACCAAAGTTATGCAGGACGGCCTGTGTGACTGCCTGAGCAGCAGTACGATTAAGGTGGAACAAATCGCCGCTGCGTTTATCGCCTGTGCAGGATATCGGGATATAGAAAAGGACAGCCCCGCCATTGAAAAGGCTGTCAAAAAAGCTTATCCACAAATACCGCATATGCTAGGCAACGATATGGAAAACGCGCTGGCAGGATCCCTGGCTGGAGCTGCAGGAATCAATGTAATCGCAGGTACCGGTTCCATAGGACTTGGAAAAAATGAACAGGGGCAGCTGTGCAGAAGCGCAGGATGGCACCATATCTTCGGCGGTGATGAAGGCAGTGCCTACTGGATTGCCTGTCGGCTGATTCAGCATTTCACTAAACAAAGCGATGGCAGAGAACCAAAAACTGCATTATATGAAGCTGTGAAAACGCAATATCATCTACAAGAGGACAGTGATATCCTTACTACTTGTGTTGTGAATTGGAACTTTGACAGAACCAGAGTTGCCGCGATGTCACAGACGGTGTATACACTTGCAAAGCAAAATGATCCTGTCGCAATGAAAATTTTTCAGGAAGCCGCAAGAGAGCTTGCTGATATTTATCTGGCAATTTACCGACAGCTGCCCTTCACTTCCAAAAGCATCCCTGTTTCCTATAGCGGCGGTGTCTTCAAAAGCGGAAGCTATATTCTGGAGCCGTTAAAGGAATATTTGTCCATAGAACCGTCATTAACACTGACTGCGCCCATCCTTTCTCCCGATGCAGGCAGTATCATACTCGCAATGCAGCATGACAACCACTTGATTGATGAGAAAATCATTCAAAATTTACGCACCTTATAGCTGTTTTGCATCGTTTCTTCGTATAAAAGAACGTACATTGGAAGCCTTATGCTTCAATACATGTATACAAGCTGCGATATTCACATACAGAAACGCTGATACCTCCCCTGTTAAAGTCCGGTATCAGCGTTTTTGTTCAGTTATCATAGAAGATACTCATGTGTCACTTATTGGAAATAGACGTATACCTGCAGCCACCATTCATAAAAAACGCATTATCCTAAGAAAGTGTGCAGTCTGCATATATGCTCAAATAAGCTGTTTTGCTGATGAAGAAATAAATTCTCCTGCTTTTTTCTACATAAAATATGTCCTTTGCCAGACCCTGTGTATTTGAAATGCATCATCCAGCAATATCAAATCCGCATCATAGCCAGGCTCGATGGATCCTTTTTTCCAGCCATACAGCTTTGCAGGATTGTATGCCGCCATACGCACCGCACTTTCCACACTGCAACCGGTATATCTGCAAATATTGCGCAGGGCAGTATTCATTGCCAGCGTGCTTCCAGCAATTCGACCGGTTTCTTTTACCGTAGCTTTTCCATCCTGAATGACAATGTTCTTGCCGCTAAACGGATATTCTCCATCCGCTACCGCCTTATATGGATTGGCATCACTGATGAGTATGATACGATCATCCCCAAGCGCATGATAGGTTGCCTCTACGACATCCGGATGTACATGAAACCCATCCACAATCAGCTCGCACATCAAATTGGAAAGCAATGCACCTGTCACCACACCAGGATTACGGTGCTCATGCTGACTCATCGCATTATACAGATGCGTAATGCCCTTAGCACCATTACTTTGGGCCTGTTTCACCTGCTGTGCATTCGCCATACTGTGCCCGATATTCATGACAATGCCCTGCCTTGTCCCCTCCTTGATCATTCTTTGCGCATCAGGCAGCTCCGGTGCGATTGTCATTGAGGAAATATGTCCAGAGGCACTCAGAAACTGTCGGAATTCTTCACAATCCGGCAATCGCAGGAATTCTTCCTTCATAACAGCCTTCTGTTTCGGATTCAGATACGGCCCCTCCAGATGAATACCGAGAAAGGAATCCTTTACCAATGGATCCAGCAGCCGCAGCCGTTCCATCGTTGTTGCATGATTCTCCACAACCAGACTGGCCAGAAATCCGGTAACTCCCTCCGCATGCTCCAAAGCGATGATTTCCTCCATTGCCTGTGCAGGACACGTATTAAAATCGAAGCCGCCGATTCCATGCGTATGTGTATCCAGCAGCCCCGGTGCCAGATACAATCCCTCTGCATCGATAACCTGCTCGGCATGCGGAAGCTCACATTCCGAAGCGATATCCAAAATCGTGCCATCTTCGATCAGAACGGCTTCCTCCTTCACACACCGCTGTGCATGCACAAGCACCCGGGCATTTCTTATCATTGTCTTCATTTATGCTTTACCTTCTTTCATAAAGAACACGGGAATCTGCCATGCAGATCCCCGTCTCTGTTTATTCTTCCGCTTCCTTTTTATGCTGGGCAATGATGCCGTCCGCAATATTGGATGGTACCGGCTCATAACGATCAAAGCTCTGTGTATATACTCCACGTCCCTGTGTCATTGCACGAAGCTCGATTGGATATTTCTGAACCTCAGCCAGCGGTACCTGTGCTGTGATTTCCTGATAGCCGTCAACCATATCCATGCCCATGATTGCTCCACGGCGCTTATTGAAATCCCCGATAATCGTTCCGGTGAATTCATCCGGCACCTTAACGGTAACATTTACGATCGGTTCCAGCAGAATCGGCTTCGCTTCCGGAATACCTGCCTTGTAGGAAAGACGGGCAGCCAGCTTAAATGCCATCTCACTGGAATCGACATCATGATATTTTCCATCCAGCAGGGTTGCCTTGATATTGACTACCTTGTAGCCTGCCAATAAACCATGCTGCATACATTCACGAAGTCCTGTTTCCACTGCCGGGAAATACTGACGCGGCACTGCGCCTCCGAACACCTTTTCCTCAAATACCATTTCTTCTTCATCCGGATTCGGTGCAAACTCCACGAATACATGACCGAACTGTCCATGACCACCGGACTGTTTTTTATGTCTACCTTCACCTACCGCCGTTTTCCGAATCGTCTCGTGATATGGTACCTTCGGTGTCTCCAGACGTACCTCTACTTTATACTTGTTCTTCAGCTTATTCAATACAACATCAATATGCTGATCACCGATTCCATATAGAATCGTCTGCTTGGTTTCCTTGTTGTTTTCCAAACGCAGCGTAGGATCCTCTTCAACCATTCGTGCAAGGGCACTACTCATCTTATCCTCGTCATTTTTGGAATTCGGGAAGACAGCCATACCGAGCATCGGCTCTGAGAATTGGATAGGATCTACCAGATAATGCTTCCCCTTTTCACACAGGGTATCATTGGTCTGTGTAGCCTGCAGCTTGACAACAGCACCAATGTCACCGGTGAACAGCTTTCCAACTGCCGTCTGGTGTTTTCCCTTAACGATAAAGATGGTTGAAAATTTTTCCACCTGATCCTTGGTCGCATTATATACAACGGAATCACTGCTCATGACGCCGGTCAACACCTTGATATAGGAGATACGTCCGACAAACGGATCGACAACCGTCTTGAAAACCTGTGCACACAGCGTTTCCTTCTCATTTGTTTCCAGCATGACCGGTTCCTTGGTTTCGGAATCACTGACCATGATACTGCCTGCTTCTCCATATGTCGGGAAGTATTTCACAATCAGATCCATCAAACGCTCTGTTCCGACACTGTGCGTAGCACTTCCGCTGTATACCGGACGAATTTCTCCATTCCGTACACCCAGACGTACGCCTCTTGTCAGCTCTGCCTCACTGAATTCTTCTCCGCTGAAATATTTTTCCATCAGCTCATCATCACTCATGGCGATGGCCTCTGCAATCTGATTCTTATATTCGGCAACGATATCCGTCATATCCTCCGGAACCGGCTGCGCCTTGTTTGGATCCGCCAGCGGTCCTTCAAAATACCATGCCTTGTCACGCAGAATGTTTACGGAGCCGATGGTCTTTCCATTTTCCATGATTGGTACTTCAAACGGGATAACGCTCTTACCGAAGGTTTCCCGCAGAACAGAATATGCCTGATCAAAGGATGCATTTTCTTCATCCAGCTTATTCACAAAAAAGATTGTCGGAATGGCGCGCTTCTGTGCTGCCTCCCATGCCTTGATTGTCCCCGGCTGAACAGCATCCTTAGCATCTACAACAATCAGGGCACTGTCTCCAACCGCGATTCCCGCTTCCGCACCGCGAATAAAATCCGCATAGCCCGGTGTATCGATAAAGTTGATTTTGCAGTCTTTCCACTCGATCGGCACCAGCGATGCATACACGGATATACCGCGTCGTATTTCCTCCGGATCATAATCGATCAGTGAGCTTCCCTCACTGGTAACACCAAAACGATCACTCGCTTTGGTAAAATACAGCATGCTTTCCATAACTGCGGTTTTACCGACACCGCTGTGTCCCAGTACGACAACATTTCGTACCTCATGGCTCAGATAGTCTCTCATACAGGCTACCTCCTACTTCAGAATCGGCTTCAGCTGAGCCAGACAGTCTTCCCGCACATAGTGGATTGCTTTGTGACCTTCCTTGTCGATCAGATCCTTATCTGCACCGTTTGCCAGCAAATCCTCCACAAGTCCCACATATCCACCATACGCTGCACGCATCAATGCCGTACAGCCATTGTTATCACAGAGATTCACATCCGCATTGCGTTCTATCAGCATACGGATAACATCCTTTTTAAATGCTACACAGGCCTCCATTAGCGCACTTCTGCCAACCTCATCCTGCGCATTGATTTCAGCACCGGCATCCAGCAGCACCTCAACACAGCGATCATGTCCCAGAAAAGCTGCACGCATCAGCGCTGTTCTGCCGCGATCATCTGACCTATTCACATCCGCACCGGCTTCAATCAGCTTCTTGCAGATGGTTTTATTTCCTTTTTTCGCTGCCCCCATAATGGCAGTCTTTCCTTTATTATCTTCCAGATTTACCTCTGCACCATTATCCAGCAGCACTCGTACGATATCCTTGTAATCACGCTTGGCAGCACGCATCAGACCCGTTCTTCCATCACCGTTCTGATAGTTGATGTCAGCACCCTTCTTGATTTCCGCACATACCGTTGCAAAATCACCGTTTGCACATGCATCCCAGAATGCTTTGTTGAATTTCTGATCCATTTTAATTCCTCCTTTAGTTTATACTGAATCATCTGAATAAAAAAACGGACGCAAAGCAATCGCACTTTACATCCATTCTAAGGCCGCGAAGAAACTACGTACATCTTCATCAGGTACGTCAGGGAATGCTCTGTCTGTGTCAGGTTTTTTCATGATTCTGTTTGCTGTCACAAAACACACGCCCCTTTCTTTCATCACTTCTAGTATAGTTATATTGTATCTTATTTTATGATTTTTGCAAGCGATTTCATGTATATTTTACCGTTTTTTTCGTTTCGTGAAAAATGAAAAATTTTCATAGATTTTTCCATTCCCGCCTGTCGAAAAGCAAAGCCCATTGACAGCAGAGACGTGCAGTTGTAAAATATGTAAATCACATATAATAAGGAAAGGAACGGAAGTTTTACACTTAAAAAAGTTGAAAGT